>JAIQFX010000110.1 GCA_020073005.1 Terriglobia bacterium
ACGCCGCGGGAACACCCAATACGGCGTTCACGTTCGGCGGCGGCGGCCTTGGTGACGAGACGATCGCCTACACCGCGCCGTCCGGCTTTCTCGGAACTGGCACGTACGGGGTGGTGTTCGACAATTGTCAGGACGGCAAGTTCGACGCCGGGGTCGACCAGTTCTTCTATCCCGCTTTTCAGGTCGTGATTCCTTCGGGTCCCACTCCGATTCTCCCAAACGCGGCGATCGCCGCGGTCAAACTCCAGGCGCACAACATGGCCAACGTCTGGACCCTCATCAAGACTGGCGAGGACATTCAGGAATTCATGGAGCAGGTCAAGTCAGCCCTTGAGTGCTTCGCTTCGGGCCCAATCGAATGCGCGGTGTCCACCGCGATCGATGAAGGCATGGACTATGTCAAAGCGCAGGCCCTCGCGGCTCTCGGCCTCCGCGATCCGAGTGACCTACGCAAAGCGGCAGAGCTCAATATCATCTCTCATTACGGCGGCATCGCCGCCGATCCGCCGGATCCGAACTACCAGCAAGTGACGCCGCTCGGGCCCGTCGCGCATCTCCAGGATCCGAGCGACGATCCGATCATCCAGCGGCTGAACGGTCTCGGCAACGTCGAAGGCAGCGAGGCGGCAATCCTGACGGCGTTGCTGCACTCGATCGAACGCTATCAGGGCGCCGCTGCGGCGAACAACAACCAGTGGGCGCTGGTGCACGCGCGGGCGATTCAGGCGTACTCGGCCGCGCTCTCCGCACAGCTGCCCTCGACGGACGCAGCGCTCTCTGCCTTGAGCACTGCGCTCGCCGGCGACACCCGCGACTTCGACACGGCGGCCGCGAGCGTCGGCCCGATCCGGTCGGCCATTGTGACGGCCGGCTTCAACGCGGCGCAGACGCAGGCCCTGATGAACCTCGGGTTCTCGACGGCCACGATCGCCGCTCTCCGGGCCAGGGTCGCTGGTGGACCGGACGTCACCGGCTTCACCAAGGCAGGCCTGCTGGCCGACATTGCTACAGAGCAGGCGACGAGCGTGGATCTCGCGTCGGCCCTCGCGACTCTCGAAACCGAGATGGACGGCGTCATCAACACGCTCGTGGCAGATCCGAGCGTGACCGATACGTGGCCCATCGCCAACGCGGGAGGACCGTACAGCGCCAACGTCGGAGCGTCAGTGGTGCTCGACGGCTCCGGCTCGATCGATCCTGGCGGCGCCGTCACGGCCTACGCCTGGGATCTCAACGGCGACGGCGTGTTCGACGACGCGACGGGCGCGACGCCGACGGTGACGTTCCCCGCCGCTGTCGAGGGATTCGTCGGCCTGCAGGTGACTGACGCGGACGGCCACACGAACATCGCCTACGCGCACGTGACGATCGCCGCCGTCAATCACCCGCCATCGATTGACAGCCTTGCTCCGGTGAACCCGGAGCAACAGGTGCTCGTCGCGGCGAACCTGCCGTTCACGATCGCCGCCAGCGATCCTGACGGCGATGCCTTGAGCATCCAGTGGTTCGTCGACTTCTCACCGGTGGGCACCGGATCCAGCTTCACCTACACCCCGGGCATGGGCGCCATCGGCGCGCATGTCGTGAGGGGCGAAGTCTCTGACGGGAACGGCGGCGTCGTGACGCACGACTGGTCCGTGTCGGTTCTGACGCTCGACGCCGACGGTGACGGGTGGAACGCGAACGTGGACTGCAACGACGCGAATCCGAACGTGAATCCGGGTCACCCCGAGATCATCGGAAACGGGATCGATGACGACTGCAACCCGGCGACACTCGACAGCGGGACGCCGCCGGTCGCGGCGTTCTCCAGCGCGCCGGCGCTCGGCCTGGTCGGCCAGGCGGTGCAGTTCACCGACGCATCGACCGACATCGATTCCCCGATCGTCGCGTGGGCGTGGACGTTCGGCGACGGCGGCACCAGCAGCCAGCCGAGCCCCTCGCACGTGTACGCCTCGGCCGGGACGTTCACCGTCACGCTGACGGTGACCGATCCGCAGAACCTCACCGGTGTCGCGACGAAGCAGGTGACGGTGACGCACGCACCGACGGCGCAGTTCACTTACGCGCCGGCTCACCCGACGCGCAACAACCCGGTGCAGTTCACCGACACGTCCACCGATGCAGATGGACCGCTCGCGTCCTGGAGCTGGCAGTTCGGCGACGGCGGCATGAGTACGGCGCAGAACCCGTCACACACGTACGCGAGCGTCGGCACGTACACCGTCACGCTCACCGTGATCGGCGGCAGCGGCGCCGTCGCCACGACGATGCAGCCGATTGACGTTGTCCATGCCGCAACCGACGCGACGTCGCTGAAGTTCGTCGTCGAGGAGACCAATTGCGGCTCGGGCGTGACCTATAGCTTCACCATCGGCGGAACGCCGATCGCAACGCTTCACCCCGCCTACGATTGCACGTGCAACCCCGGCGTGAAGGCCGTGACCGTCACCGATCCCGCGCTTCTGGCACTCGTCAGCAGCCCGGTCTGTCAAGTGTTCGGGATTCAGTCCGACACGACGTCGTATCTCGGTTGGGCGAGCGTGGAAATCAACCGTGTCGGGAGCGTCGAGCAAACCACGATCTTCGACGGTTCCGGCGGTCTCCAGAACCAGGTCTGTCTCAGCGCTCCCTACGGCTCCGGCGGACCACGTACGTTCGATTCGGCTCTGCCCGACATGGATCACGACGGCATTCCGGACTGCACCGACGACGACATCGACGGTGACGGCATTCCGAACGCCTCCGATAACTGCCCGACGGTGGCGAATCCGGATCAGGCAGACTTCAACCACGATGGCATCGGTGACAAGTGCCAGGACTCGGATGGCGATGGCGTCCTCGACGCCGTTGACAACTGTCCGACCGTCGCGAACGTCAATCAGCTGGATTTCGATCACGATGGCGTCGGCAACGCATGCGATGACGACATCGACGGCGACGGCATCCCCAACGCCAGCGACAACTGTCCGTACGTGCCGAATCCCGATCAGCTGGATACCGACGGGAACGGCCATGGCGATGCGTGCGACGTCGCGCAGTTGAGGTTCGTGCTCAAGGAGACGAGCTGCAACGCGTACTGGGGACAGAACAACGTCTACACGTTCAAGATCAATGGGTTCACGGTCGGCTCGCTGGACAACACGAACAGCCCGTGCGACTGCAATCAGACTGGCGTGCAGGAAGTGATCGTCAGCGATCCAGAGTTCCTGGGCCTTCTGGGGTCAACGCCGAGCTGCAATCTGTTCGACGTGAAGGCGAGCGCTCTGAGTCTGATCGGTTGGGCGCAAGCCGAGATCACCCACTACTCGGGGAGCGTGGACCGGGTGACGTTCGCCGACACGACGAGCGGGACCTTCGACAACTACGTATGCCGCGCGGGTTGGCAGACCGGTCCCTCGTACCAGAACGCGTTGCCCGATACCGATGGTGACGGGATCTTCGATTGCAAGGACCCCGACATCGACGGCGACGGCATTCCGAACGCCCTCGACAATTGTCCGTACGTCTCGAACCCCGATCAGGCGGACGTCGATCACAACGGCATCGGCGACGCATGTCAGGACACGGACCACGACGGCGTGCTCGACATCCATGACAATTGCCCGCTGATCGCGAACGCCAATCAGTCCGACATCGATCACGACGGGATCGGCGATGCCTGCGATGACGACATGGACGGCGACGGCGTGCTCAACGCGAACGACAACTGTCCAACGGTGGTCAATCCAGATCAGGCCGACCTGGACCACGATGGCATCGGTGACGCGTGCGATCCGGATCTGGACAACGACGGCGTTGCGAACGCGAACGACAACTGCCCGCGCGTCTTCAACCCCGACCAGCGCGACACCGACGGCGACGGCATTGGCGACGCCTGCGATCCGGACATCGACAATGACGGCGTCCTCAACGCGGTGGACAACTGTCCGTTAGTCGTGAATACGGACCAGAAACTCACGAACCCCTACGGTGTCGGCGACGCGTGCGTCCCGGCGCCGATCACGGTTCCGTGGCTCGGCGTGACGACGCAGCCGCACCAGGTGTTCGACGGAGGCTCGCTGATTCTGCAGGGCGTCGCGGTCTATCCCGACTACGAGGCCGCGGTCATCACGGGCGCGACGTGGGATCCGGGCGACGGTACCCCCGCGGTGGCGGTCAGCATTTCGAATCCGCTGGCCCTGGAACTCGAGCACCAGTACCACGGCGTGCCGGGGACCCCGTACACAGCCAAGCTGACGATCGCGTTCCTGGGCGGCTTCACGCGGAGCGACGACTTCAAGGTCATCGTTCAGGCCAAGACGCTCGATGTCGAAGCGAACATGGCGATCGACAGGGGCCTCTGGTACCTGCACAAGACGTTCACTCGAACCTCGGTCGGTGCCAGTATTCCGGCCGGGTACTGGTCCACCCCATACAGCAATGTCGCGGGCACGGCCTCGTCGACGCAAGCCTTCGAGATCAACAACCATCGCGAGAACCACGACCGGTTGGAAGATCCATATGTTGACGACGTTGCGCGCGGGCTCGTGTGGCTTGAAACGCAGTTGAACGCGGCGGGAATCGGCATGCAGCCGGCGGGCGACCCGGACACGAACCACAACGGGATCGGCCTCCAGGCCAACACCGACAACTCGCCGATTTACGTCACGGGTCAGGTGGCCGACGCGTTCGTCGCGAGCGGCACGCAGAACGCCGTGGCAGTCGCCGGCGATCCCACGTGGGTCAAGGGACACACGTATCGGGATCTCGTGCAGGACATGATGGATATGTACTGGTGGGGTCAGGCGGATCCCAATTGGTCGGGCTATCCATTTGAAGGTCCGCGCGGCGGCTGGCATTACAGCTGGAACTCCGACGCCGACAACTCGACCGCCCAGTGGGGCGCCATCACGGGCCTGGCGGGCGAGAACGCCTGGCACATCCCGGTACCGGACTTCGTCAAGAGCGAGAACGTGAACTACTGGCTCAAGTACTCGCAGAGCTACGGCAGCTACGGCAACGGCGGCGGCTACTGGGACGGCTCGTTCGGCTATTCGAACTACAGCTGCGCGTGGTCGAACTGCATGGCGGAGACACCCTCCGGCCTCGTGCAGATGGATTTCGACGGCGTCCGGAACGATCCGAACGCCACGACGGAAAACGAGATGCGGTTCCAGGCGGCCGTCAGGTTCATGGCTCGCGAGGTGAGAACCAATAATTCGTTCCAGCACGATCCGAGCTGGGGCCTCAACCCCTACGCGTTATATGCGACGGCGAAGGCCTTCAGGCTGGCGACCGGACTCGACGCGGACGGCAACGTGGTGAAGAACCCGGTCGTGACGATCAATGACGACCCGTCCGATCCAAGCAGGGCCTTCGACTGGTACCGGAACGATCCGACGACCGGTGCGAGCGGGCCGACCGGCGTGGCCAGAACCCTCATCGCGGCGCAAGAGCCGAACGGTCGCTGGTCCAGCGCGTATTGGCTGGAGAGTCTGGGCACGTCGTTCTCGGTCATCATCCTGTCGCCGACCATCTTCGAGCTCGGACCGACGGCCGTCTGCAGCGCTCTGCCGACGACGATCGCCGCGGGTGGCTCCGTCACCTTCGACGGCAGCGGATCGTTCCACAACGATCCGGACGGCACGATCGCCAGCTACGCCTGGAACTTCCAGGACGGCTCGCCCATCGTGACGAATCCGGCGCCCACGACCGGCGCGACCCATGCCTTCTCGACGCTGGGCACCTACAACGTGCAGCTGACCGTCGCGGACCAGAACGGCTTGACGGCGTCGACGAGCTGCCCGGTCAACGTCATTGAAGGCAACCTGCCGCCCCAGGCGAACGCGGGCGGCCCGTACAACTTCTGCGTCGGCAGCCCGATGATTCTCGACGCGACGCACTCGAGCGACCCGGAAGGGGGAGCGCTCACCTACGCGTGGGACTTGAGCAGTCCGCTCAATTTCTCCGGCGCGGAGGGGACGACGGGCGTCTTCGACGCCACGTCTTTCCTCGCGTCGCTGACGCCCGGTCCCTATCAGATCGGTCTGCAGGTGACCGACGACCACGCGCAGACGAACGCGGTCTTCCCGATCATCACGATTCACCCGGCGTCGGATCCGACGTTCTGTAATACGGCGCCGACGCTGACGGTCTCGCCGAACCTGACGGCCATGGCCACCGGAGCCGGGGGCGCGTTCGTCGACTTCACGGTGACCGCGACCGACGCGCAGGACGGCCCGCTCACGCCGGCGTGCGTGCCGCCGTCCGGCTCGCTGTTCCCAATCGGTCTCACGACGGTTGCGTGCACGGTAACGGACGCAGGCGGCCTGAGCGCCTCGGGTTCGTTCACCGTGACGGTGGTCAACAACGCGCCGGCGTTCACGCCGCCGGCGAACATCACGACGCCGGCGACGAGCGGGGCGGGCGCGGTCGTGGCGTTCATGGCGACGGGCAGCGACCTCGAGGACGGCGCGATCATCGCGGTCTGCGCGCCGCCGTCAGGGTCGACGTTCCCCGTCGGCACGACCACGGTGAACTGCACTGTGACGGATTCGGGCAACTTGAGCGCGTCGGGTTCGTTCACGGTGACCGTGACCAACAACGCACCGACGTTTACGCCGCCGGCGAACATCACGACGCCGGCGACGAGCAGCGCGGGCGCGGTCGTGACGTTCACCGCGAACGGCAGCGACATCGAACAGGGCGCCATCGCGGCCCTCTGCGTGCCGCCGTCGGGATCGACGTTCGCGATCGGCACGACGACCGTGAATTGCACGGTCACCGACTTGGCCGGGGCGACGGCGCTCGGCGCGTTCACGGTGACGGTGACGAACAACGCGCCGACGTTCACGCCGCCGGCGAACATCATGACGCCTGCAACGAGCAGCGCGGGCGCCGTCGTGATCTTCACGGCGACGGGTCACGATACCGAGGACGGCGCGATCGCGGCGGTCTGCGGACCGCCGTCGGGGTCGACGTTCCCCATCGGCACGACGCCAGTGAGCTGCACGGTGACGGATTCAGGCAACTTGAGCGCCTCGGGTGCGTTCACGGTGACGGTGACGAACAACACGCCGACGTTTACACCGCCGGCGAACGTCACGACGCCGGCGACAAGCAGCGCGGGCGCGGTAGTGGCGTTCACGGCGACGGGCAGCGACGTGGAGGATGGTTCGATTGCCGCAGCCTGCGTGCCGGCGTCGGGATCGACCTTCGCGATTGGGACGACGACGGTCGATTGCACGGTGACCGACTCGAAGGGCGCGACGGCCAGCGGCTCGTTCACGGTAACGGTGACGAACAACGCGCCGACGTTCACGCCACCGGCGAACATCACGACGCCGGCGACGAGCAGCGCGGGCGCGGTCGTCACGTTTACCGCGACCGGTCACGATGTCGAGGACGGCGCGATCACAGCGGCCTGCGTGCCCGCGTCGGGATCGACGTTCGCGATCGGGACGACGACGGTCAACTGCACGGTGACTGACTCGAAGGGCGCTACCGCCAGCGGCGCGTTCACGGTGACGGTGACCAGCTCCGGCAACGCTCCGCCGGTCTGCACGGCGGCTGTTGCAGTGCCGCCGAGCCTGTGGCCGCCAAATCACAGGCTCGTTCCGATCATCATCAACGGCGTCACCGATCCGAACGGCGATCCAATCACTCTCAAGATCCTGAGCATCTTCCAGGACGAGCCGACCAACGGCAGCGGCGACGGCAATACGTCAATCGATGGGTTCGGAGTCGGGACGAGCCAGGCCTCGGTCCGTGCCGAACGAAGCGGCAAGGGTGACGGCCGCGTCTACTACATCAACTTCTCCGCGACGGACCCGTCAGGCGCAAGCTGCATGGGCACTGTCACGGTCAGCGTGCCGCACGACCAGGCGCATCCAGTCGTGGGTGAAGGGCCGAGATACGATTCGACCAAGGCTGGTCCGCGCGTGGACAACGACGAGGACGACGACTACGATCGTCGGGATGGTGAGCACAGGGACGACGGTGATCACCGGGACGACAACTGCCATGGAACGGCCGGGCACGGGCACCACGACGGCGACGGATGTCTCGCCGGCCACCATGGGCACTTCGACGGCGACGATTGCCATGGGCAGGGCGCCGGCCATCACGAAGGGGACGGCTGCCTCAAGGACAATCACGGGCACTGGGAGGGAGACGGCCACAGACCCGGCCAGCACTACGGCAGGGGCAGGTAGCGGACTCACACGATGAAGACCTCAGCGATTGCCGCGTTCTGCGGCGTCGCCGTGCTGGCGGTGGCCCTCGCGTGGACGTCGGCGAGGACCGGCGCCGCGGCCGACGACAACGAAGATCTGAAGAAGCGGATTGCCGCCCTCGAGGCGGGGCAGAAAACCATTCTCAAAGAGCTTCAGGAGATCAAGGCGCTGCTGCAAACCCGGCCGCCTTTGCCGGGGCCGGCGCCCACGACGGCCGCTCCGGGATCTCCAGCGACCGTCGCGCCGCAACAGAATCCCACTGCGCCACCGAACTTCGACCTGGAGGTCGCCGGAGCGCCGGCGCGAGGTCGCGCGGATGCGAAACTGGTCCTGTTGGAGTTCTCGGATTTCCAGTGTCCGTTCTGCGGCCGGTACACGCGCGAGACGCTCCAGCAGCTCGAGCGCGACTACGTCGACACCGGCAAGGTGCGCTACGTGTTCCGCAACTTCCCGCTCGAACGGCTTCACCCTCTGGCGTTGAGATCGGCCGAGGCGGCCGAGTGCGCGCGCGTGCAGGGGAAGTTCTGGGAAGTGCACACGCGGCTGTTTGCCAACCAGCAGGCGCTCGCCGAGACGGATCTCGTCAACACGGCGCAGGCCGTGGGCCTGAACATGTCAACGTTCCAGCAGTGCTTCGCCAGTCAGCTGACATCGCCGACCAGGATCCGGCAGGACCTGGCTGAGGGCGCGCGCGCCGGCATCACCGGCACGCCGACGTTCTTCATGGGCACGATGACCAAAGAGGGCAGGATGCACCCGCTGCGGAAACTGGTCGGCGCGCAGCCGTACGCCGCGTTCAAGACGGCCATCGACGGGCTGCTGAGCTCGCCGGAGCTCAGCAAGTAAGCGCACGCGCCGCTAGTTCTGCAGCGCGGCCTCAATCGCCATCATCGTGAACGTCGTGACCAGCACCTTGTTGTCCTGCATCTCGTCCGGCACGGTGTTCACCCAGTAGCCTTCGGGATGCTGCAGCGAGAGCAGCTTGCGCCCGAGATCCTCGCGCCAGTTGTGGCTCACGCCTTTCGCGTCGACGATCACCGGTTCGCCAATCGCCTGCAGCGCTTTCGCGAAGACCATGTAGTAGTAGTAGACGGTCTTCTGTCCGAGGCCGGGATTCTCGTCGACGGTGTAGTTGTTGCGCACCCACTTGAGCACCACCTGCACCCGGCGGTCGTCCTTCTTCACGTTCGCCCACGCGTAGCTCATGATGCCGGCGTAGGTCGCCGCGCCGTACGACCGCGTTTCCCCGGCCTGGCTGTATCCCGGGTAGTACATGAAGCCGCCATCGTCGCCCGGAAATCCCTGGTCGTTGAGCTCGCCGATATTCTGCGTGCGCTGCAGGAACTGGACCGTCTTCTGCCACGCCGCGTCGTTGGCGGCCACGCCGGCTTCCTTCATCGCGCGCAGGCCGTACTCGAGACTGATGATGTCGGCCCGGCCGCCGTCGCTCGTGCCGCCCCAGCCGAGACCGCCATAGAACTTGTTGCTCGGCGAGACGCCCTCGCCCTCGTCGAGGATGTGCTCGGCGAGATAGCGCCGGCCCTTCTCGATGATTGGCGTGTCCTTCGGATCGCCGGCGGCGACGAGCGCCATGACGGCCGTCGCCGTGATGTAGTGCGGAATGTCCTTCACGTAGATGCCGCCATCGGGCTTGGCGAGGCTGCGCAGGTACTCGAGGGTCTTCGCGGTCGTCTGCGCGGCCTGGGTGCGCGCGCCTGGTTGATGGAGCAGCGCCGCCGCCACCATCGCGGTGACGCCCGGATGGTTTTCCCACGTGCCGTCGGGCTTTTGCTGCGACTTCAGATACGCCGCCCCCTTGTTGAGACTGTCCATCAGCTTCTGCCGGGTTTCGGGCGACATCCTTGGCGCTGTGCTCTGCGCGTGAGCGGACGACCACGTGAGACCGGCGCACAGACAAATCAGGAGAGTTCGCTTCATATCCATCCTCGAGGAGGTTAGATGTTCCAGCCGATCACTGTCTGCCACTCCGGACGGCCTTGACGGTGACGGTGATTGGCGTGTCGGCCGCCAGACCGAGTTCGGGATTCATGATGATCATTCCGTAGCGCCCGACCGCATCGGAGGCGACGTTCTCGATGATCGGGGCCGGACTGTGGACGAAGCCGATCAGGACCCCGTCGGCGTCCGCCAGGTACCATCCGCTGTCCAGCATCATCGACCCCGTGTACACCCACCGGTTGTTCGACACGGCGCGCTTCTTTTCCCGATCGTAGAGGAGCTGCCCGGCGTCGATCTCGCGCGCCGCCCCCTTGTCCTGCCACTTGACGGTGACCTGCACCTCGTCGCCCTCCGGCGGCTTCGGATCGAAGTGCCGCGTCGGGTGACTGGCATGCGCCGGGTCGAGGCCGATCAGCAGGCAGGCGGCGTTGAACATGACCGCGTTCGTGTCGAGCTCGATCGCGCTTTCATACGCCTTGAAACCGCCCTTCGTGTTCGCCACGAACTCCAGCGTCGACACGTTGCCGTTGACCTTGCCCGCGACCGTCAGCTCGAGCGTCGACGTGTCGACGCGGATCGATCCGATGCGAAACAGGTGATCGCCGAGCTTTTCGACGACGTAGGTTTGCGCGGGCTGTGCGTCGACGCGTGCCGGAACCGCACTCAGGATCGCGAGGGCCGAGCAGAGCCCGAAGGCTCGAGTCAGCGGGAAACGGCGGATGAACGTCGTCGAGCGGCTGAATCGTAAGTCACTGGAAATCATGGCGTTGGCGGACTGGGCATTATACCGGCGAGCCCAATCGCTGCAACCGGGAAATCGCCGGCCGGCCGGCTCGAGCGCCGTCTGAGTACCGTCTAATCAGGGCTGGTTACTTTACAAACAATTTTCCTTGACGCTCCCGGCCTTGGGGCATATTCTTGGCGGCGCTCTACACAGAGTCTTCGACTCTCATTGGACGAAAGGACGTTACCTATGATGACAACGCGAAGGACTGTCCGCCGGTCGCACATGAGCGTACTGGCAGGGCTGGCGCTCTTCCTGCTGCTCGGCGCTGCGGCGCGACCCGCATTCGCCGCCGCCGGCGATGTCGTGCTGATGCCCGACCGTGACGCCCTGATGGGCTCGTCGATCGTTGTGTGGGGCAACACGACGCACCTTAACACCGACCCGTTCTCGCTTGATTTCGGCGACAGCTCGCCAGTGCTTGCCGGCGTTGTCGGCGATCAGTCGTACATCGCGACCAACCACACCTACACCGCGCCGGGGAACTACACGGTGTCGCTGACGATTGGCGGTGACACGGGAACAGCCCTCGTGCACGTGTTCGACTCCGGCGCGCTCAACGCGGAGAACCTCCGGTCGATCGGCATCAACATGGCGATCGAGGACGGCCTGCGCTTCCTCTACGTCGCGCAGGACAACCGCGCCGCGACGTTCGGCACGAACAAGACGTCGTGGACGGCGACCCGCGGGTTCCCCTCC
>JAIQFX010000111.1 GCA_020073005.1 Terriglobia bacterium
AGCAGCCCGGCCAGTTCTACGCCGTCCACAGCATCGCGACCGATTCGAAGGGCAACATCTACACGACGGAAACCTACGACGGCCGTCGTCTGCAGCGCTTCATGTACAAGGGCATGCAGAGCGTGCCGAAGGGCGAAGATCAGGGCACCGTGTGGCCCAAGACGAGCACGCGCTAACCCGACGTCAGTTCCTGGGCGCGGCGGCGGTCCTTCTCGGGCCGTCCGCCGCGTTCCTCCAGACTTCCGCCGCCCGCTTCGTCTCGACCGTTCCTCTCGGTAATCCGGCGAACCTTCCCGCGACGCCGCTCGAGCGGCTGCTGGGCTCCTCGCTCGACGCGCGACTCTTCACCGATCTCTCGACGCTCGACGCGCGCGCTCCGCAGACGCGTGTCATACCGAACGATCGCTTCTACGTGCGGACCGCGCGACCGGCGGCGCTGCCGGACCCGCGCGCGTGGCGGATTCCGGTGGCTGGTCTCGTCTCGAGCGCAACGTCACGACGCTCGGCCCGTGCGTGATGGAGTGCGCGGGCAACTCGGACCCGGCGAACTTCGGTCTGATGAGCGCGGCGACGTGGGAAGGCGTGCCGCTGACCGCCGTCCTCGATCGCGTGAAGCCCGCGTCGCGGAATGCCCGCGTGCTCGTGAGCGGCGTCGACGACGGCGGGCCGGCGGCGACGTCGGTGACATCGATTCCAGGCGCAAGCTGGATCTTCTCGCGCGACGATCTGCAGCGCGCGATCCTCGCCGTCCGGATGAACGGCGCTCCCCTGCCGCCGGATCACGGCCTGCCTGTCCGGCTCGTCGTGCCCGGCTGGTACGGCTGCGCGTGCATCAAATGGGTGGACCGCATCGAACTGGCAAAAGACGACGCGACCGCGACGACCCAGATGCGCGAGTTCGCGGCGCGGACGCATCAACCGTTCGACTCGCCTGAAGGGCTCAACGCGCTCAGCGCGGGGACCGCGCGCGCGCGCGATTTCTCGCCGGCCGTCATCGATACCGCGGCGATGCCCGTGCGCGTCGAGAAGTGGATCGCCGGCGGCCGCGTGGAATACCGCATCGTCGGGATCGTCTGGGGCGGGACGAAGTCGACCAACGCGCTGTCCATCCGCTTCCGGACGAACGGGCCGTGGGCGAAAGTCGACGACTGCCCGATGCCCGCGTCGCCGCTGACGTGGAGCGTGTGGACGCACACGTGGCGGCCCAGCGAGATTGGGCGGTATCAGATCGTCCTGCGCGTCGACGACTCGTCAATCCGCACGCGGCGGCTCGATTTGTTCTTCTACGTGCGGGAAATCGATATCAGCGAAGTGTGAGGGCCCCACAGTTTCAGCGCGCGAGCGCGCGCATCTCGGCGAGCTCCGGCCGGTCGGCGTCGGCGAGATGCCAGACCTGGAGAAACTCCTTCGCCGTGCGCTGCGCGTCCGCGTGGCGGCCCAGGACTTCGTAGGCCCTCGCGAGCCCGAGCAGCGGCACGGCCCGGCGCGGGCTGCGCGCCAGCGCCGTCTCGAACTCGGTGACCGCCTTGGCCGCGTCGCCCGTCCCCAGCAGAATCTCGCCGTAGAATTCGTGCGCCGGCTTGATCGGATACGGCCGCGCGATCGGCTTCGGGCGCCGGCTCTCCATCGCCGCGGCCTGCGCGAGCGCGGCCAGCGCGCCCGCCTGATCGCCGCGCGAGAGCCGCCGCAGCCCGTCGAGCTCGACGCTCATGATCTGCGCGACCTCCCGCGCGTCGGGATCGGGAATCGCGGTGACGGCCGTCTTCATGTGCTCGATCGCGGCGTCGGCGCGCGCGGCATCGCCCAGGCCAATGCTCGCCATCCCGAGGGCGAACAGCTCCTCGACGTTGTCGAACGACGACTGCCCCTTCATGTCCGCCCAGACGCCGCTCTCGACGACGAGCCGCGCCTTCATCGAGGCGAGCTCGTTCTTGAGCGACAGCGTGCCGAAGCCTCGTCCGATCTCGCTCTCGGCATGCTGATGCGTTTCCGCTGAATTCTGACTTCTGCCTTCTGCCTTCTGACTGACTGAGGCGCGCAGCGCATCTTCGACCGTCGCCATGGCGCTGCGCGCCTTGGAGAATCGGCCCTGCTGCAGGTACTCGTACTGCAGCCAGGACAGGCTGTGGAAGTCGGCCTGGGCCATCGAGAGCTTCAACCGCTTGACGCGATCGACCGACACCGCGAACGAATGCTCGTCCGACGCGACCGCCTCGTCCCACAGGCCGAGCGGGAGGAAGACGTGCGACGGCATGTGGAGCGCGTGGCTCGACGCCGGCGCGATGCGCGCGTACGTCCGCGCCGCCTGCAGTCCCATCGCGGCGTGCTCGCCGTCGTCGTAGGCGTGCAGCGCGTAGTGCGCCGCGCCGGGATGCTCGGGATTTCGTTTCAGGATGGCGGACGCGATCGCGCCGGCCTTGAGCGACACGGCGGTGTTTCGTTCGTTCTCGGGAATCGTCGCCAGCAGCGCCAGCGCGTAGAACGCGGCCGCCTCGTCGTCCTGCGGGTACTGGCGGCTCAGTTCGGCCATCCTGTCGGCGTAGACGGCATCGCGCGCCGTTTGATTGCCGACGTTGTTGACTCCGGGGCCCCCACCCCGGAGCCCGTAGAGCCGCTCGACCGCGTCCAGGTACCCCTTCTCGCGCGCGGTCGGCGCCTTGCCCTGCCGCTCGACAGGCGTCGGCGCGAGCCGCGTCAACGCGGCGCGGGCCTTCGCGACGTCCTCGTTGCGCCAGAGCGGCTGATTGAAGCACATCGCTTCGCCCCAGTACGCCATGGCGAAGCCGGGATCGAGGCGCTCGGCCTCGCGGAACGCCGCGATGGCGTCGTCGTACTCGAAGCTGTGCAGGAGAAGGACGCCGCGGATGAATGAAGGCTGAGCCTTCGGTGAGCCTGAAGTGGGAAACGAAATGTGACCGAGGACCGGGGCCGGGCCTGGTGCCTGCGCCTGCAGAGGGCTCAGAGCGAGGAGAGAGCTCAGAAAAAGAAGAAAGCCACGGAGACTCAGAGGCACAGAGAAAATTCTACTCTGTGTCTCCGTGTCTCCGTGGCTCAACCTTACTCTGTGTTCTCCGTCCTCTCCGAGCGCCCGGTTAGAACGAGAACCGGAACATCACCTGCGTCAGGCGCATGAAGCCCGACTGGGTATTAATCGTTCCGAAGGTCGAGGTTCCCGCCGTGATGTTGATGCTGTTGGTCTGCACGCGGTTGAACAGGTTGATCACCTCGAGCTTCAGCTGCGCCGACTTGCCGCCGCTCAGGCCGAAGTTCTTCGACACCGAAAGGTCGGTGTTGATGATCCGCGGCGTCCGCGCGTCGGTCTCGAGACGCGGCGCGTTGCCGATCGTCTGCGCCGGCGTCACGGTAACCGCATCCTTGTTCAACCATGTCGCGCTCGGATGATCCGCCGACGCGAGGCGCGTCGCCAGATCGCCCGTGGTGCCGATGTCGACGCCCGAGGCCAGGTTCGGCCGCACGGAGTTGCCGCTCAGCAGGCCCAGGTTGTCGCTCTGGGCGAGACCGATCGGGAACCCGCTCTGGACGTTGATAACGGCCGCCGCGGTCCAGCCGGCCAGCAGCAGGTCGTTCATCGTCGTCTTGTTCGACGGCGAAGGCAGCTGCCAGATCGGCGCGATGATGAAGCGGTGCGGCACGTCGAGCACGCCGGTCTGGTACTCGGACATCGGATCGAAGCAGGCGCTGGTGAACTGCGCGCCCGCCTGGCACGCCGGGTACGAGGCGATGTAGTTGAAGTTGTTGAACGGCGCGCCGATGCCGTTGTTCGTGTAGAAGTTCGTCTCGCCGACTTGGTTGTCCTTCAGCACGCTGTAGGTGTAGCTCACGCGGCCGCCGAACCCGCCCTTGGTCGGACGCTTGCTCCACTCGGCGACGAACGCGTTGTAGCGGTTCACGCCTTCGGAGATCTGGCGATCCTGGATGTTCAGGAACTGCGGGAACGGCCGCAGCGACTGCGCGCGGCTCCACGTGGCCTGCGTGGCCAGCGGACCGGCGTTCGCGTTGCCGAAGAACGGGTTCGGAATCTGCTGGTTCAACTGCGCCGTCGTCAGCTTCGTGAAGGCCGGATCGACCTGGTTGATGTTCACGACCGCGTCGATCGTGCCGCCGAGCGGCAGGTGATCGCCGCGCGCGCCGACGTAGCTGAGCGTGATGGCCATGGCTCCGGGCAGCTCGTGCTGGAGGTCGGCCGAGTACTGCTGCACGCGCGGCGCCGTCCGGTTCTGGTCGACGTAGCTGATCGTCGTGCCGACGCCGCTCAGCAGGCCGTTGGCGTTGCCCGCCGCCGGGACGAGGCCGTTCGGGAACGGGTTCGTCAGGCTGACGGTCGGCGTGCCCGGGGTCTGCGGACTGACGGTGTTGTTCGTGTACCCGATCTGGCCGTAGTTGCTGATGCCGTTGTTGGGCACGGGATAGTTCCATGGCGCCCAGTACAGGCCGTACCCGCCTCGCAGGACGGTCTTGGAATCGATGGAGTACACCACGCCGACGCGGGGCGACCACTTGGCCTTCGGCGGATTGCCCTGCTGGGTCGGGTTCCCGTTGACGCCGGCGTACATCAGGCCGCCCTTGACCGTCCGCGCCGGCGTGCCGGCGACCGGGTCGGCCGGGATGGTCACCGTCGACAACGCGGTCGTCGCGTTGGTGTCGAAGCCGACCGTGAAGTTGTCGTTCTGTTCACGCATGCCGTCTTCGTGCTCGACGCGCAGGCCATAGTTCAGCGTGAACCTCGAGCTGACGCGCCAGTCGTCCTGCCAGTACCCGCCGTAGTAGTTCGTGTAGATGTTCAGCGGGTTGGTCAGCGTCATCGTGCTCTGGCGCGCGGAGTCGGCGGTCGGATAGCCGAGCAGGAAGCTCGCCACCGCGTTGCCTTCCGTCGTGCTGTTGTTGTTCAGGCCGGTCGACGACGTGAACTCCTTGTCGAACTGGAACGTGCCCGAGCTCGACCCCGGGTTCAGCAGGTCGACACCGATCTTCCGGTAGTCGGCGCCCATCTTGAACGTGTGCGTGCCGATGAACTTCGAGTAGCTGCCGTTGACGCCCGACGACCTGTAGGTGCGGTACGACGGCAGAATCGCGCCGAAGCTGCTGTAGCCGCCGTTGAGCGTGCCGGTCGGGAACTTCGGCCCGCCGGTCTGGTTCACCTGGCTGATGAAGTTCTGCGAGAAGCCCAGCGTCGACGGATCGAACGGGACCGTCATCGTGCTGTTGTCGACGAACCGCGTGTAGCCGAACCGCAGCGCGATGACCGAGTTGTCGTTCGGGATCCACGTGTTGTTGATCGCGAGGATCTGCGGCCGGCGGACGAGCAGGTAGTCGTTCGGGTCGGCGAACCGGTTCGCGCCGTTCAGCCCGGGCTCGAAGTAATCCGAGCACGGCTCGTTGGTGCGGTTGTACAGATAGAAGCCGGTCAACGAGACCTTGTCCGTGAACTTGTGCTCGACCTTGCCCGTGTACTCCTGCTGGAAGTAGTCGATGATCTGCGCCGTCGCCGTGTAGTTGTTGGCGCCGTTGTCGACGTTCACCTGCGGCAGCGGCAGGTACTTCAGGATGTTCGCCGCGACCGGGTTGATGCGGTTCGCCGGAATGATGTTGCCCGGGAACGGCAGGTGCGTCAGCGGATCGTAAATCGTGACCTTCGCGCCCGACGTGTTGGTCAGCGCGGAGAAGTCGCCGTTGCGCTCGGCCTGCGTCGGGAAGATCGTCGAGATGTTCCGCGTCGACAGGTCGTGGTAGTCCTCGCTCGCGAACCAGAAGAACGTCCGGTCCTTCTTGATCGGTCCGCCGAAGCCGCCGCCCGGCAGGTAATAGACCGTGTCCGGCTTCGCGTTCTTCGGATCGCCGCTGGTCTCGAACGCTTTCTGCGAGAAGTAATTGTTCGCCGCGCCCCACACCGGCCGCGTCTGGAAGAACGCCGTGCCGTGGAAGTTGTTCGTGCCCGACTTCAGCGTCGTGTTGAACACGCCGCCGCCCGTGCGGCCCATTTCCGCGTCGTACGTGTGGACCTGCACCTTGACGTCGTCGAGCGCTTCGATCGTCGGGTTCGCGACCGCGCGGTTGTTGATGTCGGTGATGGGCACGCCGTCCAGCGTGTAGTTGTTGCCGCGGCGCGTGCCGCCGCCGAGCGACAGCAGCGAGGCGTTGGTCTGATCCTGCTGGCGGTTGAACTGGCCGTCACCCGAGGGGATGACCGTCGGAATCGACACGCCGACGAGGAACGCCGCGCGGCCCGGGGCCGGCAGCGTCTGCAGCGCCTGGGCGTCGAGCACCGTGCCGGTCGACGCGTTCGACGTTTCGATCAGCGGCGCCTGGCCGGTGACCGTCACGTTCTCCGAGATCTGCCCGACTTCCATCGTCAGGTCGAGCGTCAGGAACGACTGCGTCGCGATTCGGATTTCCCCGCGATCGATCGTCTTGTAGCCCTGCAGCACCGCCTTGAGGCTGTACGTGCCCGGATCGACGGCGGCGAACACGTACTCGCCGCGTTCGTTCGTCACGGTCGTGCGTTTGATATTGGTCTGCTCGTTGTTCAGCGTGACCTCGACGCCGGGGATGACGCCGCCGGAGTCCTTGATGGACCCGCGCAGGCCTCCCTGGAACCCCTGTCCGAATGCAGTGCTCGAGGTCGCCAGCGTCCCAACCGCGAATAAAGACCCAAGCACCAGCGCAGCCCGGAACCTCATAACGCTCCCTCCGAAGGTATGGGCCGGCAACCCGTCTGTCGACGGGCTGCCGGAGGTGGAAGAAAGCCTGTGCGTTCGACGCTTAGAACGAGTAGCGGAACATGACCTGCGTGATGCGCATGAACCCGGCCTGAACGCCGATCTGGCCCAGGTTCGAGTTGCCGACCGTATTACGGCTGGTCAACGCGCGCGTCTGCACGCGATCGAGCAGATTCAGCATCTCGATCTTGATCTGCGCCGTCTTGGTGCCGAAGCGCAGGTTCTTGATGAACACGCCGTCCACGTTGTACTGCGGTGGCGTGCGCACGTCAGTGATCGTGCGCGGCGCGTTGCCGTAGGTGAACGCCGGCGCCAGCGAGAACGCGGCCGGATTGATCCAGGTCGCCGTCGGATGGTCCGCCGACGCCAGCCGCGACGCGTAATCGCCGGTGGTGGCCAGGTCGACGCTCGACACCACATTCGGCCGCTGCACGCCCGAGAACGTCCCCGTGTTGTCCGACTGATTGAAGCTCAGCGGGAACCCGCTCTGGAGATTGACGGCCGCCGACAGCGTCCATCCGCCCCCCAGCCACTCCGCCGCGCTGCTGTTGCTTCCGTATTTCTTGCCGCGGCCGACAGGCACTTCGTAGATCGGCGCGATGATCACGCGGTGCGGCACGTCGAGGAGGCTGACGGCGTAATCGGCATCCGGGTTGTAGCACGCGGCTGCGTTGGTCGCCCCGCACGCCGGCATGCTGGAGATGTAGTTGAAGTTGTTCAGCGGCGCGTATCCGCCGCCGGTGTAGTAGTTGCCTTCGCCAATCTGATTGTCCATCAGGTGGCTGTACGTGTAGCTCACGCGGCCGCCGAGGCCACCGACGGCGCGCTTCGTCCACTCGATGACCGCCGCGTTGTACCGGCTCTTCCCCTCGAGGACGTGCTCGGCGAGGATGTTGCCGAACTGCGGGTACGGCCGCAGCAACTGCGCACGGCTGAGCGTCGCCGAATTGGCGAACGGCCCCGCACTCGCGTTCCCGAAGAACGGATTCGGCAATTGGGTGTTCAACGCCGTCCCGAGCGCCATGTACTTCGGATCGAGCTGGTTGATGTTCACGGCGATGTCGTTCGAGCCGCCGAGGGCGAGGTGGTCGCCTCGCGACCCGGAGTACTGGAACGAAATGGCCTGATTGCCCGGCAGCTCTCGCTGCAGGTCCACGGAATACTGCTGCACGCGCGGCGCCGTGCTGTTCTGGTCGACGTAGGCGATGTTCGTGCCGGCGCCCGCCAGCGTGCCCAGGCTGCTCCCCAGCGGCTGGATGAGCCCGTTCGGGAACGGGTTGGTCAGGCTTACGGTCGGAACCGGTGCCGTCTGCGGAGTGATCGTGTTCGTTGTGAAGCCATACTGCCCGAAGTTGTTGCCGGCCGGGCTCGGCTGCGGGTAGTTGTACGGCGCCCAGTAAAGGCCATAACCGGCGCGCACGACGGTCTTGGTGTCGAGCGTGTAGACCGCGCCCACGCGCGGCGAGAACTTCACCTTCGGCGGGTTGCCTTGCGTCGTCGGCGCCCCGTTGACGCCGGCGTACATCAGGCCGCCCGCCACCGTCCGCACCGACGTGCCGGCGACGGCATCGGCCGGAATCGCGACCGTCGACAGCTTGCTCGTCGCGGCCGGATCGAAGCCGACCGTGAAGTTGTTGTTCTGCTCGGCCATCCCGGTTTCATGCTCGATGCGGACGCCGTAGTTCAGCGTGAACTTCGAATTCACACGCCAGTCGTCCTGCGCGTACCCGCCGTAGTAGTACGTGTAGATGTTGAGCGGCGTGGACAGCGTGAGCTGGCTTTGCAGCGACGAGTTGCCCGACGGGAAGCCCAGCAGCATCGACGCGATCGCGTTACCGTTGACCGCACTGCCGGTGGTGAGACCGTCCGACGAAGTGGTGTCCCTGCCGAACTGGAAAAAACCAGCGCCGTTTCCGGGAATCGTCGTGTCGACGCCAATCTTCCGGAAGTCCGCGCCCGCCTTGAACGTGTGGCTGCCCACGTACTTCGAGAACGTGCCATTCACGCTCGTCGACTTCCAGTTGACTTCGGTCGGCTCGATGGCGCCGAGGGTGCGCCCCTCGTTGTTGTAGCCGACCACATTCACCTGCGGGAATTTCTGCACCGTGATCTGGTTGAGGAGCGTCTGCGAGAACCCCAGCGTGGACGGGTCGAAACTCAGGCTCAACGTCTGGTTGTCGGGGAAACGCGTCATCCCGAACCGCAGCGCCATCACGGAGTTGTCGCTCAACACCCACGTATTGTTGAGCGCCAGGATCTTCGGCCGCCGCACCAGGTAGTAGTCGAGCGGATCGGCGAACCGGGTCGGCTCGTTTTGATCCGCGGACCCGAAGTAGTTCGCGCACGGCTCGTTGGACCGGTTGTACAGGTAGAAGCCCGTCAACGACACCTTGTCGGTGAACTTGTGCTCCACCTTGCCTGTCAGTTCCCCGGTGTACTTGGACTTGATGAGCGACGTGCGATTGTAGTTGGCGCTGCCGTTGTCGACGTTGATGTCCGGCAGCGGCAGATACTTCAACATCGCTGCGGCGACGGGGTTGATCCGGTTCGCCGGAATCTGATTGTTCGGGAACGGCAGATGCGTGAGCGGGTCGTAGATGATGACCTTCGCGCTGCCCGAGGTCGTTGCGGAAAAGTCGCCTGCGCGCTCGGCTGCGGTCGGCATCACCTCAGCGGCGTTGCGCGTCTGCGTGTCGGTGTACCACTCGGTGGCGGCCCAGAAGAACGTCTTGTCCTTCACGATGGGGCCGCCGAACCCGCCGCCGCCCAGGTAGTAGGGCGCGTCCGGCTTGCCGAGCTTGGCGGCCGTCGCGCTGTCGCCGGCGGCGGATGCCACGTCGCTGGCAATCTGGCTGAAGTAGTTGTTCTTCAGCAACGAAAGAGGGCGGGTCTGATAGAAGCCGCTGCCGTGGAACGCGTTGGTGCCCGATCGCATTGTCGTGTTGAACACGCCGCCGCCGGTGCGCCCCATTTCCGCGTCGTAGGTGTGGACCTGCACCTTCACGTCGTCGAGCCCTTCGATTGTCGGGTTCGCGCTCGCGCGGTTCCGCATGTCGGTGATAGGCACGCCGTCGAGCGTGTAGTTGTTGCCGCGGCGCGTGCCGCCGCCGAGCGACAGGAGCGACGCGTTCGTCTGGTCCTGCTGGCGGTTGAACTGGGTGTCGCCCGACGGAATGACGGTCGGCACCGTCGTCCCGATCATGAAGGCGTTGCGGCCGGGGGCCGGCAGCGTCTGCAACGCCGCCGTGTCGAGCACCGTGCCCGACGACGCGTTCGACGTTTCGATCAGGGGCGCCTGGCCGGTCACCGTCACGTTTTCAGAAATCGAGCCGACCTCCATCGTGAGGTCGAGCGTCAGGAACTGCTGAGTGCCGATGCGGATCCCGCTGCGGTCGATTGTCTTGTACCCCTGCAGCACCGCCTTGACGCTGTACGTGCCAGGGTCGACCGACGCGAACGCGTACTCGCCGCGCTCGTTCGTCACCGTCGTGCGCTTGATGTTCGTCTGGTCGTTGTTGAGCGTCACCTCGACGCCCGGGATCACGCCTCCCGCGTCTTTGACGGACCCGCGCAGACCTCCCTGGAATCCCTGTCCGAATGCGGTGCTGGAAGTCGCCAACGCGAATAACGCCCCAAGCACGAGCGCAGCCCGGAATCTCATAGTGCTCCCTCCGAAAATGGTGTGCGAACCGATCCCGTCGAGTATCGAGGATGGGGGATTCTAGAGTGAGACTTAACGGAGTTGCAACATCTCAATTGTCGGAAAGGAGGGAAATTCCGACAAAAAAGTCGACGGAATGGAGCATCCGGGCGGATGCTCCATTTTTCTGTATCAAAACGAATACATTACTGCTGGGGGGCTTTCTTCGCCTCGAACTTGATCATCTTCAAAATCCCGGCTTCCTTGGGGAGCTCCGCCGTCCCCGTGGGGAACTTGTTCGCCGCGAACATGAACGCCAGGATGTCGGAGTTCTGCTGCCCGCTGAGGCTGCCGGGCGAGTTCTGCGGCATCGAGATGCGGATGCGCTCGAACAGATCGCCGACGGTCAGGCCGTCCCAGCCCGAGATGAACTCGCCGCCGGCCAGCGGCGGCGCCATTTCGCCGCCCGTCAGCTCGGGTCCGTGGCACGACGCGCACTGCGTGGAGTACAGGTCCTTGCCGCGGTCGGCCTGCGCCTGAGTGTAGACGCCGTCCCACACCGACTTCATGTCGCCCTGCGCGTGGACGACGGTACGAAGCACGAACACGGCGGCCAATGGAATGAGTGCGATCGACGCGAACTTGAGCTTCATGTGGCCTCGAACGGATTCAGGGTACCGGGTACCGGGTTAAGGTTCTTGGTTCTGCTTCGTCTAATTATGCCGTACACAAGAGGGGCCCGCAGCTTTTCACCGCAGGCCCCCTCTCGCCGTACTTCTTAATTCTTCCTTCTTAATTCTTACTTTCTACCTCTGCCCCTGGCTCGTCGGCCGGATTTCGGAGTCCGGCAGGCTGAAGGCCAGATACTCGCCCGAGTAGTTGCCGCCGCTGACGGCGACGATGAAGTACTGCTTGCCGTCGGCGCCCTTGTAGGTCATCGGCGAACCGCTCTGCGGCGCCGGCATCCAGACCGCGCCGACTTCCCGGCCCGTCTGCTTGTCGTACGCGCGCAGCATCGCGCCGCGCGGATGCTCCGGCGTCGTCGTGACCTGCGGATCGCCGAGGACGACGAGCGTCTTGGTGACCACGAGGCCGACGCTTCCCTGCTGTCCCGTCTTCGGGATGTTCATGCCGCGCAGCGCCGGGCTGTTGCGGACCGCGTCCGGCGTATCGCCGTGCGGCACCTGCCACGTGAGCTCGCCGCGATCGAGATTGATCGCGTTCAGCACGCCGTACGGC
The DNA here is from genome assembly GCA_020073005.1 of Terriglobia bacterium. Lineage (GTDB taxonomy): Bacteria > Acidobacteriota > Vicinamibacteria > Vicinamibacterales > CAVVIG01 > SRVP-36. Next base: position 11,617 of record JAIQFX010000111.1, read on the forward strand.
GGCTTCAGGAGCGGCAACCCCTGGACGGTGAGACCGCCGCCGCCACCCGCCGGAGGCGTCGCGCCGCCCCGTCCAGCAGCGGGTGCCGCGGCCGCTGGCGCGGCGCCGCGCGCGGACTGCGCCTGCTGGGCGAGCGCGCCGCCGCGCTGCGGCGAATCCGCGGCGCTGCCGAAGCCCGGGCCTTCACGCTCGACGAACGGCTGTCCCGCGGTCCCCGCGACGTAGCGGATATCCGAGAAGCCGGCCGGCGGCTCGATCAGGCCGATCGGCGCGATGCCGGCGTTCGCCGCCTGCGCGAAGACCGTGTGCAGCTCGGGATCGTACGACCCGGCCAGTTCGTGCCGCCGCCCGTCGTGCCGATCGTCAGCGCGGCCACCGGTCCATCGACTTTGCTCACCACGCCCGGCAGGAACATGGATCCGAGCTTGTAGCGCGACACCTGCTGCTTCGCCTGTTCGTTCAACTCGGGCGTGAAGTTGACCAGCTCCTCGAGCGTCACGGCCTGGCGCGCGTACGCCGGCGGCTTCGTCGGGAACGGCTGCGTCGGCGACGTCTTCTCGCCGGGCACATCCGACTGCGGGACGGGTCGCTCTTCAATCGGCCACACCGGCTGACCGGTGCGGCCTTGATCGCCTTCCCGTTCACGTTGATGTCGGCGAGCAGCGGCGCGGACGACAGGTCGTAATCCCAGATCGGGTGATGCGCGATCTGGAAGTGCCACTTGCGCTGGCCGGTCTTCAGATCGACGCACACGAGCGTCTCGCCGAACAGGTTGTTGCCCGGGCGGTGGCCGCCGTAGAAATCCGACGTCGGCGATTCGACCGGCAGGTACACGAGACCCGCCTCTTCGTCGACGGTGATCTGCGTCCACACGCCGGTGTTGCCGTTGACCGCCCACGACTCGTTCTCCCACGTGTCGTTGCCGAATTCACCGGGCCGCGGAATCGTGTTGAACGTCCAGAGCAGCTTCCCGCTCTTCACGTCGAAGGCGCGCACGAGGCCCTTCGTGTTGTTGTGCGTCTTGACGGTCATGCCTTCCTTGAACGACGACCCGACGATCACGACGTCCTTGACGATGGTCGGCGTCGAGTGGAGGCCGATCTCGCCGGTCTCGAGATCGATCTGCTGGCCCTTGCCGAAGACCGCGCCCTTCTTGAGGTCGACGACGCCGCCCTCGCCGAAGGACTGGATCATCGAGCCGTTCTTCGCGTTGAGCGCGATCAGGCGATAGCCGGTCGTCACGTAGAGAATGCGCTCGTCGCCCTTGCCGTCGGTCCAGTACGAGACGCCGCGGCCCGAGAGCTGGCGCGGCGCGATGGCGGCGCGGTTGCCTTCACGGTAGCTGTGCGACCAGATGAGCTCGCCGGTCTTCCCGTCCAGCGCGACGACCGAGCGGCGCGTGCCGGCGGTCACGTAGAGCGTGCCGCGGATGGCGAGCGGCGTGCCTTCGAGCTTGTACTCGGGGCGCGTGCCGAGGTTGTCGGTCTTGAAGCGCCACGCGACCTCGAGCTTGTTGAAGTTGGTCCCGTTCACCTGATCGAGCGGCGAGTACTTCGATCCGCGCATGTCCGCCGTGTAGTGCGTCCAGTCGCCGTTCCTCGTGCTCGGCATGCCGGCGGCCTGGCTCGACGCGCGCACGGCGAGCAGCGTCACCAGCGTGGCGCCGAGCCCGAGCGCGGCCGCGGCCGGTGCGAGCAGTTTCACTGTTCTCGACATCATCCTCTCCTCACATAAACAAAGCGCCGGTCCACGAGATGTGAACCGGCGCTTGTGACTCCTGCCTTCTTCCTTCTAACGTCCCACTTCTTCCGCCGTGGTTAGGCGGCGGCGGAAGTGGTCTTCTTGCCGAGCACCTCGCCGAACACCTGCACGGCCTTGGTCATTTCTTCCATCGTGCCGAGCGAGATGCGGGCGTGCGTCTTTTCGAACGGCGGGAAGTCGCGCGCGACCATGACGCCCTTGGCGCGGCAGGCTTCGCGGAACGCCTTGGCGGGCGTGCCGATGTCCACGAACATGAAGTTCGCCTGGCAGTCGGTCGGCTTCATGCCGCGGTCCTTGAACCACTTCGTCACCATGTCGCGCACGGCCTTGTTGCGGTTGCGCTCGTTGGTGGTGAAGCTCGCGTCCTGCGCGATGGCCACGGTCGCGGCCGCCATGCCGAACACGTTGAGCGAGCCCGTGCCGGACGAGGCGGTCCACTGGCGCATCTGCTTGATCGTGTCCGGATGCGCGATGGCGTACCCCTGCCGGAGACCCGCCATCCCGTACGCCTTCGAGAAGGTGCGCGCGACGATCACGCGCGGATTCTCCAGCGCGACGGGAATGTGCGTGTCGTGGTCCGGGTCGGTGACGTAATCGAAGTACGCCTCGTCGACGAGGATCGTCGTGTCGGGCGACGTGCTGTTGACCTTGGCGAGGAAGTCGCGCGTCGCCTTGGCGCCGACGTAGGTGGCCGTCGGGTTGTTCGGGTTGCAGTAGAACACCATCCCCGAGCCCTTGGCCGCCGCCGCCATCTGGTCGAGGTCGATCTTGAACTCGGAGTTGAGCGAGACGCCCTTCACCTTGTTCCCGATCAATTCCGCGTAGCCCGCGCACTCTTCGTAAGTCGGAATCGTGCCCACGAGCGGTTTGGTCTTCGTCGTGAAGACCTGGGTCGCCGCGCGGAGGATCTCCGTCGAGCCTTCGCTGAGGAGCACGTTCTCCGGCTTGACCTTGAAGTGCGCGCAGATGGCTTCGGTCAGCGCGCCGGTCCCGTTCGAGTAGCGCCCCGGCTTCTTGCCGTCCTCGAGCAGCGACCGCAGATGATCGAGCACGGCCTTGCCGGGCCCGACCGGGTTTTCGTTGCTGGCGATGCAGATCACGCCGCGTTCGACGGCCTGCAGATCCGGCTCGATCGCCGACCACACGCTATTCTCACGGCCGCGGCCCCAGATGCTGCTGGTGAGAGCCGCGCCCGCTCCGATCCCGACGGTAGTCACGAACGTACGTCGCGAAAGCGCCATTGGCTCCTCCTACTGCCCTTTCCCGGACGAGGTCGTCGTCGCGGGCTTGAGGACGCTGCGGAATACTTCGGTGGCCTTCTGCATCTCTTCCATCGTGCCGATCGAGATGCGCGCCCAGGTTTTTTCGAGCGGCGGGAAGTCGCGGCCGACCATCACGCCCTTGGCAGCGCAGCCTTCGCGGAACGCGGCGGCGGTCATCGTCTTGCCGATGTTGGTGAAGATGAAGTTGGTCTGCGAATCCGACGAGGTGTAGCCGAGGTCGGCCAGCGCCTTGATCGTGAACTCGCGTACCGCGGTGTTGCGGGCCGCTTCGTCCCGGATGTGCTGCGGATCCTTGAGCGAGGCGACGGCCGCCGCGACACCGAACGTGTTCACGTTGTACGGCATCCGGTAGCGCGCCATCTTGCGGATCGTCTCGGCCTGCCCGATGGCGTAGCCGATGCGGACGCCCGCCATGCCGTACGCCTTCGACATCGTCCGCGCGACGATGACGTTCGGCGTCGCGAGCGCGACGGGGAACGCCGTCGAGAACGACTTGTCGGTGACGTAGTCACAGTACGCTTCGTCGATGAGGATCCCGGTCGTCGGCGACGTCTTGCGGACCTCGGCGATGAAATCGCTCATGTCCTTCGCGCTGTTGATCATGGCCGTCGGGTTGTTCGGGTTGCACAGATAGACGAGGCCCGCGCCCTTGACCAGCGCCAGCAGCGCGCCGAGATCCGTCTTCAGCGTCTTCGGATCGACGGGCGCCGTCTTGACCGTCACCTTGAGCTGATTCTGCGCGAAGCCGGCCGGGTCGCCGTAGGTCGGCGACGGGATGACGAGGTGCCTCGTCGGCGACAGGAAGACGCGCGCCGCGTTCTTCAGCAGCTCCTGCGAGCCGACGCCGAGCACGACGTTTTCGCGCTTGCCGGCGTTCAGCTTCGCAATCAGGATTTCCAGGTCCGCGTCCAGCGGCGTGCTGTTGAACGGGTACCGGTTGGCCTCGGGGAACTTCCCGAGGATCGCGTCGATCACGGCCTTGCCGGGACCGAGCGGGTTTTCGTTGCTGCTGATGCGAATTGCTTCCACTCCAGGCGGGAGCTGGGGTCTCATGCCGCGGCCGCCGCCCTGGCGGCCCTGCATGGCGAACGCGACTTCTTCTTCGTGGCCGCGAGCAGCCAGGAATTCGGACGCGTGCGTGGTCTGACCCAATCCCAAACCCTGAAGGAAACCGCGGCGCGACACCGACATGGGATTCCTCCTTCAGCTACGGTTCACTGACGCGAGAGAACGACTCGTGAACAACCTGCTATGTGGTCCTGCGTGTGGTGTGTATAACGACACGTTGACAGGTTAATCGGGCGAATTTTACGTCTTCCTCCGGCGAGAGTCAACGAACCTGTGAGGCAAAAACCGCGGCGGCTGTGTTACTCTTTGGACGCCTTTTGGCGCCCGCCCAGCGAAATTGCACGGCGACCCTTTCAGAGGACGGTCAACGTTGACGAAAAAAAGTTGTCTCCGCTTGTACCTCGGAGCCGGCCTGACGTTCGCGGTGCTTTTCACCGCCTCCCCTGCACGCGCCCAGTACTCGCCGCCCGCCATCGGATCGCCGGCGACGGGCGAGCAATTCGTGATCGAGCTCTCCGGCGCGTACTGGTATCCGACCGCCGACATTTCCGTCGCGTCCACGTCGCTGAACGTGGTTGGGACCGACGTCAATCTCAAGAACGACCTCGGCCTGACCGACGACCGCTTCCCGATGTTCAAGATCGTGCTGAAGCCGAAAGCCAAGCACAAGATCCGGTTCCAATACATCCCCATCAGCTACAGCCAGACGGCGGCGCCGACGCGCGTCCTGACGTTTGCCGGCCAGACGTTCGCCCGCAGCGTTCCGATCAACTCGACGCTGGATTGGAAGGCGTACGAATTCGGCTATGAGTACGACTTCGTCTCGAGCAACTACATGTTCGTCGGCGCGATCCTCGAAGCGAAATACACGGACGTGTCGGCCAACCTGACGAGCGCCGTCGTCGCGGGAGCGAACAGCGTCAAGGCGCCGATCCCCGCCGTCGGCGCGATCGCGCGCGCGTACCTCGCGCCCAATCTCTCGCTCACCGGAGAGCTGACCGGCATCAAGGTGCCGAGCATCCACTCGTTCTCGGGGCACTACGCCGACGTGGACGTGTACGCGACGCTCAATCTGACGAGGCGGATCGGCGCGCAGGCGGGCTATCGCGCGATGGACGTTTCGTTCGGCGCGAGCGACGACTCGGGATCGATGACGCTGAAGGGCGCGTACATCGGGGGAGTCCTTCGATACTAGAAGTGAAAAGGGCGAAGGCTGAAGGCAGAAGAGAAGTCCGGCCCTTCAGACTTCTGCCTTCACCCTTACGGCAAGTTTTTCCAGTCTCTGATCCGCTTCCCGTAGGGTCTCGTCTTTCTTGCAGAAACAGAACCGCAGCTTCGTCCGGCCCGCGTTCGTCTTGTAGAAGCTGCTGCCCGGCACCGCCGCCACGCCGACATCCTTCACCAGATACCGCGCGAACTCGACATCGTCTGAGAATCCGAACGCGCTGATGTCGGTCATGATGTAGTACGCGCCGTACGGCGTGTAGCAGGTGAAGTGATGGCGCTCGAGTATCTCGAGCAGCACGTCGCGCCGCTGACGGTAGTTCGCGGCGAGCTTCACGTAGTAGTCGTCGGGCAGGCTCAACGCCACGGCGCCGGCTTCCTGCAGCGGCGCGGGCGCGCCGACGGTCAGAAAATCGTGGACCTTGCGAATCGCCCCGGTCAGCGACGGCGGCGAGATCGTCCAGCCCACGCGCCATCCCGTCACGCTGAACGTCTTCGACAGCCCGTTGATCGTGACCGTGCGGTCGGCCATGCCCTCGATCGTCGCGATGGGCACGTGGACGTGGCCGTCGTAGATGATGTGCTCGTAGATCTCGTCCGAGATCGCGATCGCGTCCCACTTGCGGCAGAGCGCGGCGATCGCCTCGAGCTCGTCGCGCGTGAAGACCTTCCCCGTCGGATTGTTCGGCGTGTTGAGGATGATCGCCTTCGTCTTGGCGTTGAAGGCGGCCGCGAGCTCGGCGGGATCGAACGTCCAGTCCGGCTCGTGCAGCGTCACGTAGCGCGGCGTCGCGCCGGAGAGAATCGCGTCGGGCCCGTAGTTCTCGTAGAACGGCTCGAAGATGACGACCTCGTCGCCCGGATCGATGATGGCCATCATGGTCGACATCATCGCTTCGGTCGATCCGCAGCAGACGGTGACCTGCTCGTCGGCGACGATCGGCAGCCTGTAGCGGCGCGTGAACTCGCGCGCGACGGCCTCGCGCAGCGGGCGCGCGCCCCACGTCACGGCGTACTGGTTGACGTCGGCGTTGATCGCCGCGCACGCCGCCTCTTTCACGGCCGCCGGCGCCGGGAAGTCCGGGAAGCCCTGCGAGAGGTTGACGCCGCCGTACATCTGATTGAGGCGCGTCATCTCGCGGATGACCGACTCGGTGAATTGCGTGGCCTTCTTGGAACCCGTGAGCTTGGACATCACCCTTCCCGCCCCTCCTGCCCTGCCCGCCCCACCCGCCTACTGATCGTGCGCGACTCTTCCCGCGTCAGGTCCGTAAAGCCGTCTGTAATCTTCGGCGGTCCCGAGAATCTTCTTCACGTAATTCTGCGTCTCGGGGAACGGGATGTCGTCGATGAACTCATCGCGCGCAATCCCCGGCCGCTCGGAAATCCAGCGCGCCACGCGATTCGGCCCCGCGTTGTAGGTCGCCAGCGCGTAGTGCTCGCCGCCGAACTGCTTCACGAGATCGGCGAAGTACGCCGTGCCCATCTTCAGATTCGTCTCCGCCTTCGTCAGCATGCTGATGCTGAACTTCTGCGGCATCTTCAGCGAGCGCGCGTACTGCCGGCCCGTCGACGGCAGCAGCTGCATCAGTCCGTAGGCGTTCGCCTTGGATTTCGCGTCAGCCGTGAACGTCGACTCCTGCGCGATCAGCGCGGCGATCAGATACGGATCGAGGTGGCGCTCCGCCGAGTAGCGCTGGATGAGCGGCCAGTAGTTGACCGGGAACAGCACCTTCAAGAGCTCGGCCGGCAGCTGCTCGCCGCCCGCGGCCAGGTACTGCGGATAGGCGCGCTTCATCGCGTTGATGCCCGCGCGCAGATCGCCGCGCTCGTGCTCGATCCAGCCGATCGTCGCCTGGATCGCCGGCGAATCGCCCCACGCCTTCTGCGCGTAGTGCAGCTCGTCGATCGCCTGGTCGTAGAGCGCGAGCCCGAGCAGCGCGCG
>JAIQFX010000023.1 GCA_020073005.1 Terriglobia bacterium
TTCAAGTGCACCAAGCCGTGGCAGCGGATGATCGTCCGCTACGACGGCACGCTGCTGCCGTGCTGCACGTTCCACGGCGCGCACCTGCCGATGGGCAACGTCTTCGAGACGCCGATCGACCAGATCTGGTCGTCGCCGCGGATGCGGGACCTGCGCGCGATGCACAGCCGCGGCGAGTTCTACAAGAACCCGGTCTGCAAGGCGTGCGCGTTCAGCAGCACGGCGAGCGGCGCGGCGTGGGACCGGTGACCGCGGCGCCTTCAGTTCCGATGAGCCTTCGCAGCACCGTCTGGCGCGCGCTCGCGTCGCGATACCCGTCGCTCTACTGGCTGCGCCGCGGGCGGACGTATTACCAGCAGCGCGAGGAAAGCGCGTGCGAGCGGCTGATGCACGAGGCCGTCCTCGATCGTATCGCCGCCCTGAAGCCGTCGCGGCTGCTCGAGTACGGCGCCGGCAACGGATCGTTTCTCCGGAAGATCCAGGCGCGGATGCCGGATGTCGAGTGCTTCGGCGTGGATTTTTCCGCGTCGCAGCTCGCCGTCGCGCGCGCGGCGATGCCCGGCGCGAACCTCTCGGTGGGCAACCTGACGCACCTGAAGTTCGAGACCGGCGCTTTCGACGTCGTGGTCGGGCTGGGCGTGCTCATCTACGTGCGGCCGCAGGATCGCCGCCGCGTCTTTGGCGAGCTGCGCCGCGTGTGCCGCGGACACCTCGTCGCGGTCGAATACATCACCAAGTTCTTCGACGCCGGGATGAAGGCGCGCTTCGACGGCGCCCGCGATTTCCGGTACGACTACGACATCGAGCAGCACGTCCGCGACGCGGGGTTCGACGTTCTCGACGCCGGGAAAATCGCGGCGGCCTGGGATCCGGCGACCAACCCGCTGGGCGAGCTGCCGCACGGCATGATCGTGGCGCGCGCGAGATGAGCTCGCCCGCGATCCTGCTCGTCGATTCCTCCGCCACGCTCGAGGCCGCGCGAGACGCGGGTTGGCTCCGGCATCGGGATGTGACCGTCGTCGCCGCGACGAAGTACGGCGTCCACGCGTGTCACGCCGCGCGCGTCCCGTACACTGTGATCGACTCGTTCTATCCCGCGGCCGATCTCGTGGCGTTCACGCTCGCCGCCTACGATCGGCTGTCGGCGTTCTGCGAGGAGCGCGACGCCGCGCTGTGGCGGCGTCATGACGATCTGCGGCGGCGGGGCATCCGGCCGTTCCGGTTTTCGTTCTACGAACTGAAGATTCTCGCCGACGTCCTTTCAGTGAAACTGCTTCAGCTGCGCCGCCTGTTCGCCGTCCGGCCGGGCACGCGCGCGATCTACCGCGCGCCTGGTTCCACGGTTGATGCCGGCGCAGGATGGCCCATCGACGAGCGCTGCAATCTCTTCGGCGCGCTGCTCGAGTCGAACGGCGCGGGCTGCCCGGCGATCAGCCTCGAGCCGATCGCCGTCCCGTGCGAGGAGCGGCTCGGGCCCGCGCCGCGCGGGTCGCTCGAGGCGCGGGCGCGCCGGGCTGGCCGATCGCTGGTGGCCGCGATCGAGCGCGCCACGTCGGCCTCCGCCGCGGCGGCCTTCGTGCTGTTCGCGCCCGGCGGCCACGACATTAGATATGTCCTGCCCGCGCTGAAGCGGCGCGGCCTCGCGCCCGTCGCCCTCCGGCGCAGCGGCCGTCCAGCCGCCATCGACCGCGCGCCGTATGCGGACACCTGGCGCGAATGGGTCGGCGACGAGGCGTTCGCCCGCTTCTTCTCGGTGGACGGCGTGAGCTACTTCCCGCTGGTGCGCGCGCGCCTCGAGCGCCTGATCGTGGAGGAGACGCCCGCCGCGATCGACGCGTACGACGACGCCGCCGCGCGCATCGAGCACTCGCGGGCGCTGAAGTTCGCCCTGACAGCCGTGGTCACGGTTTCCGCCGAAGAACGCAGCCAGATGAAGGCGTGTCAGGATGCGGGCTTGCCGCTCGTGACGTATCAGGAAGGCGCCGGCTTCGGATCGGTCGTCCACCCGATGAACGACTACGCGGAAATTGTCGATGGCGACGCGTTCCTCTGCTACGGCCCGGGCAACCTTGAATATCGCGACGCGCAGGCCGCGGCCGGCCGTCCCGCGAAACCCTTTGTCGTCGTCGGATCGGCGGAGCAGGATGACGTGCGCGCGCGTCTGCGCCCGAGGGCCACGCCGCGCACGGTGACGTCGATCATGTACGTCGGCACCGGCGTCGCGGCCAACCGGCAGCATCATCCCTGCAACGGCGGAACGGATACGGCCTATGCCGCATCGCAACTCCTCCTGTTCGAGGCGCTCGCGCGGCTGTCGTCGCGCGTGACGGTGCGCGTCAAGCCGCACCCCAGCGATCCGCTGCCGGGCTGGTACTTCGATCGGCGGACGCATCCGCGCGTGGAGATGCTCGACGGCGTGCTCGAGGATCATCTCGACGGCACCGATTTGTTCATCGTGGACCATCCCTCGACCACGCTGCTCACCTGCTGTGAAACGGCGGCGCACGTGTACGTGCTGGCGAACCCCGCCATGACGCGCTTCACCGACGGTCAGCGCCGCTCGCTCGAGACGCGCGCGTTCGTGTTCGAGGACGCCGGCGCGCTCGTCCGCGCGCTGGACCAGCTGGCCGCCGGCGCGTTTCAAATGTCCGAGATTCGCGCGGACGACGACTACGTCCGCCGGTACGGCACGTATCTCGCCGACGGACAATCCGCCGAGCGGGCCGCGGCGTACCTCGACACGTTGGGGCGGGCCTCCTGACGCCGAAGGTCGCCGCGGTGATTCAGGCGCGCATGGGTTCGACGCGCCTGCCGGGAAAGGCCCTGATGCCGGCGGCCGGGAAACCGCTGCTCGAGCATCTGATCGAACGGCTGCGGCGCGCGCGCTCGCTGAACCACGTGATCGTCGCGACGACGACGATGCCGGAGGACGACCAGATCGAGGCCGTGTGCCGCCGCCTCGGCGCGGGCTGCTTCCGCGGCAGCGTGGACGATGTGCTGGGTCGCGTTGCCGCGGCGCTGGACGCGTTCCGCGTCGACGTCCACGTGGAGGTCCACGGTGACGGCCCGCTCGCGGATTGGCGCCTGGTCGACCACGCCGTCGAAGAGTACTGCGCCGGCGGCGTCGATCTCGTCACCAACGCGGTGCGCATCACGTACCCGCCCGGACTGGAACTGTGGATCTATGCGTCGTCGCTCTGCGCGCGTCTCGCGCGGGAGGCGGCCGCGCCGAAATATCGTGAGAGCCCGATCCTGTACGTGATGGAGCGTCCCGGCGAGTTCCGCATCCGCAACATCGAGGCGCCGCCTGAGCTTCACGCGCCGGACACGTACCTCGAAGTGGACGAGGCGGCCGACTTCGCGGTGATGAAAACCGTCATCGAGCGGCTGTACCCGTCGAACCCCGCGTTTCTTCCCGAGGATGCGCTCGCGCTGCTGCAGCGTGAACCGCAGCTGGCCGAGAGCAATCGCGCCGTCGTCCGGCGATGGAAGGCGGCCGAGTGACGCCTCGTCCGCCGGATCGTGTCTGGGTCGATCGGCTTTCGCGCGAGTCGGTGCGCGCCGCCGTGGAGATCTGCCGGCAGAAGGGCATCGCCCGCATCGAGTACCTCGAGTGGCCGACGACCGTGCACGAACCCGTGCCGCCAGGATCGCTCGATGCCGGACTGACGCTGCAGCCGATAGACGGCGATCTCTCGACGCTGCGGTACGCGAGCGGACGCGGGATCAGATACGAATTGAATGAAGTGGTCGTCTCGCGTGTGCCCGAGACGTTGCGGCGGCGGATGGCCGCCACTGGACTCGGCGACAGCACGCCTCGTCTGACGCCTGACGAAGTGTTCGCCGCGTTGCTGCGTTCCGCGGTCGTGAATCTGGTGTATCCGTCGGCGGCGCTTGCGCTGCTGGCTGCGGCCCGAAGCGACGACGGCTCGTCGCCGATCATCCTGATCGATGCTGCGGCCGGTGCGCTGGTGGGCGACTGGCCGGAGTGTCGCGGATGCGTCGTCCAGACATACAACGTCCGCCGGTCGGCGGCGGCGCGGTGCCGCGCGGCGCTCGGTGGCGGGCTGCGCGCGGTGAAAGAACTGTTGGGGCTGCACCTCCGCGGCATTGCGTCCTCCGCTCCCGCGGACGGCGCTCCGCGCATTGCGCTGCAGCTGTTGCCCCACGTCAAAGGCGAGCCGCTCTGGTACCCGTGGTACGAGGATTCGGGGATCGATGGTTCGCAGGTCTGCGTCTACGCGGACCGGCCCGACTTTCCGATCACCGCGGACGCCCGCGCCGCGATCGCGCGCAACAGGCACGCGTGGATCGATTTCCGGGCCGGCGCCGGCGCCGCGTGGGGACGGCCGTATGTCGCCGACGCGCGCGCGACGCTCGGCGAGTCGCTGCGGATCGTCCGCCTCGCGATGCGCGGCAGCGATCCATTTGTCGCCTGGGAGAGCGTCGAGCGGCAGCGGCTGCTGTGGCGCGTCGCGTTCTGGGAGTCGCTGTTCCGGCGGCATCGGATCGCGGCGTTGCTCCAGGTCGGCGAGACCGAGCCGCTGACGATCGCGCAGGCCGCCGCCGTCAGGCGCGCGGGCGGCATCAGCGTCGGCTGGCACTGGTCGCACTATCAGTTCGCCAGCGCCATGCACACGCGGTGCGGCTCGACGTATTTCTCGTGGGGGCCGTTTTACCGAGCGCTCTTCGTCCGGGAACCCATGCGCGTGACCCAGCTCGTGTACGCCGGCCACATGCCGGGCCGGCCCGCGAAGCACCCGGCGCTCGCGCCCGCGGATCAACTCCGGCGCGCGGGCGCCACGTACGTCGTCTGTTATTTCGACACGTCGGTGTGGGCGCAATCGCGGCGGAGCGTGCTCGACCTGTACGCACGGTTGCTGACCCACGTCGCCCGCACGCCCGGCTTCGGGCTGATCATCAAATCCAAGAAAGGCGTCCCGCTCGACATCCCGGAGTTGCGGGACGCCGACGCCGCGGCCCGCGCGACCGGCCGCGTTCTGGAATTGTCGCCCGAGACGTCGTCGCAGGATGCCGCCGCCGCGGCCGATCTCGTGGTGGGCCACGGGATCAACACGGCGGCGCTCGAGGCGGCGTTCGACGGCCGCCGCGCGATCTACGCGGATCTGGATGGAGACGCGGCGAACGCGTTCTACGCGTGGGGCCGGAACACGGTCGTGTTCGATTCCCTGGACGGCGTGATGAACGCGATCGAGCGGCATCGCCTCGAAGGCGACGCCTCGGCCATCGGCGATCATCGCGCGATGCCGGCGACGATCAATCTCTTTGGCGATCACGCGGGTCACCGGCGCGCCGGCTGGTATCTGAAGACCTACCTCGACGATCTTTCCCGCCACGGCGATACCGCGAGGGCGCATCGGCACGCCGGTGCTGAATACCAGCGGCGCTTCGGCGCGGCGAGCGTGGTGTTCGACGCGGAAGGCGCGGGCGTCAGGATTCTCGGTCTCATTCCCGCGCGCGGCGGATCCCGGCGGCTGCCGGGCAAGAATCTGCAGCCGCTCGGCGGCCGGCCCCTGATCGCGTGGACGATCGACGCCGCGAAGCGCAGCCGCGCGTTCGATCGGATCGTGGTCTCGACAGACGACGAGGCGATCGCCGCCGTCGCGGCGGAGTGCGGCGCGGACGTGCCGTTCGTGCGCCCGCCGCAGCTGGCGACCGACGCCGCGTCGAGCGCGGACGTCGTGCGTCACGCGCTGGACGCGCTCCGCGCGCAGGGTTACGTGCCCGACATTCTGTTTCTGCTGCAGCCCACGTCGCCCTTCCGGCTGCCCGAAGACATCGATACCGCGCTGGCGCTGCTGGCCGAACGCGGCGCCGACGCCGTTCTCGGCGCGACGGCCGCGGCGCAGAATCACGCGTCGCGCTGGCGCGTCAATGGAAACGGCTGGGCGGCGAGGATCGATGCCGCCGGTTCGCCGTCATCCGGCGAAACGCAGTACGCGATCAACGGCGCCATCTACGCGGTTCGCACCGAGGCGTTCCTGCGGGAGCAGACGCTGTTTCCCGCGCGCTCCGTGCTGTTCGTGATGCCGCCCGAACGCTCGCTGGATATCGACGTGCCGGTCGATCTGCAGCGGGCCGAGTCCATGGCGGCGGCGCGCTGATGCGGGCGCTGGCCGATCTCACGGCGATCCGCGACAGCGCGACCTTCAGTCGCCAGCTTGACGCGCTGCGCGATCAGGAATTCGCGTCGGCCGAGGCGCGGCTCGCGTTCCAGATGTCGGAAGTGCGGCGGCTGCTGACGCATTGCGGCGCGCACGTGCCGTACTACCGCCGGCTGTTCGATCGGCACGGGATCGATCCGCAGTCGATCCGGACGCCGGACGATTTCCGGCGCGTCCCGCTGCTCGACAAGGACACGATCAAAGCGCATCACGCCGACTTCATCGCCGACACCGTGGACACGCGCACTCTCGATCACCTCACGACGGGCGGGAGCACGGGCGCGCCGCTGAAGGTCATGATGGACGTCGAGTACAAGGCCCGCCGCCTGGCGACGACGTACTACTACATGGGGCTCGCGGGCCTGAATCCGGAGGAGTTCCGGTCGGTGCGGCTGCACGGCAACACGCTCGACGCCGCGCTGGTCGGCGCGTCGACGTTCTGGACGCTCGAAACGCCGGCGAAGCTCGTCATGTCGTCGTATCACATCACCGCCGTGACGGCGCCGCGCTACGTGGAGCAGATCAACCAGCATCGGCCCGACTACATTCACGCGTTCCCGTCGAGCCTCGCGCTCCTGGCCGAGTACGCGGAGAAACTGCCGCTGACGGTGACGGCGCGGCCGCGCGCGGTCTTCTGCGACAGCGAGGTGCTGTATCCGTGGCAGCGGCGTCTGATCGAACGCGTGTTCGCCGCGAAAGTCTACGACGTCTACGGTCACACGGAAGGCGCGGTGCTCGGCGTGTCCTGTCCGGCGTCCGAGAAACTTCATCTCGTGCCGCAGGTCGGCTACGCCGAAATCCTCGACGATCGGGATCGTCCGATCGCCGCGCCGGCGCAGGCGGGCTGGATCGTCGTCACCGGGTTCCTGAACTACGCGTTCCCGATCGTCCGCTATCGCACCTTCGACCAGGGGATCGTGAGCCGCGAGGGATGCCCGTGCGGCCGGCAGGCGCTCCTCCTCGACCGGATCGAAGGGCGCCTGCAGGACTTCGTCGTCGATCGCGCGGGCGGCCTCGTGCCGCTGGCGCCGGCGCTGTTCGACTACAACTTCGACTGGTCCGGCGTCGATCGCTTTCAGGTGTATCAGGAGACGCCGGGCAGGCTGACGTTCCGCGTCGTGCCCGAGGCCGCCGCGGCGCAGACGTTCGACGCGCTCGGCCGCCGGATCGCCTCCGGCTTCGAGCGCATTCTCAACGGTGGATTCGAGATCGAGACCGTGCGGCTCGAGGCGATCGAGCCGACGGCGCGGGGCAAGCGCCGCTACCTGGATCAGAAGATCGATCTGGCGGCGTTCGCGCCCCGGCGAGGCGGCGCATGAAGCGCTTCGCTCCGCCGTATCGCGTCGCCGTGTTCACAGGGTCACGCGCCGAGTTCGGTCTGCTGCAGTACGTGATGCAGGCGCTACGCGACGATCCGGCGTTCGAGCTGCAGGTGGTCGCCGGCGGCATGCATCTCAGCCCCGTGTTCGGCGACACCGTCCGCGAGATCGAGGCGTCGGGATTCGAGGTGCGGGAGCGCGTCGAGATGCTCGTGCCGTCCGACACGCCGCTCGCGAAGGCGCAATCGGTCGCGCGAGGCACGCACAACCTGGCGGACGCGCTGAACCGGCTCGCTCCCGACATCACGCTCTGCATGGGCGATCGGTTCGAGCTGCTGTCG
Organism: Terriglobia bacterium; assembly: GCA_020073005.1. Lineage (GTDB taxonomy): Bacteria > Acidobacteriota > Vicinamibacteria > Vicinamibacterales > CAVVIG01 > SRVP-36. Next base: position 7,846 of record JAIQFX010000023.1, read on the forward strand.
CTGGCCGGCGTCGCGACGACGATGAATCTCGCGCTCGCGCACGTGTCGGGCGGCGAGATCACCGAAGGCGCGGTGGACGACAACATCCGCCACGCGATGACGAAGGTCAGCCATCTCCATTGCGTGGCGAACGACTGCTTCGCGGCCAGGATTCTCCAGATGGGCGAGGAGCCCTGGCGCGTGCTCGTGTCGGGCGAGCCCGGCCTCGACGCGATTTACCGCGTGGACTTTCTGACGCGCGAGGCGCTCGAAGCGGATTTGCGGACGCCGCTCGGCCGGAACACCGCGCTGGTGACGTTTCATCCGACGACGCGCGAGCTCGACGATCTGGATTCGCAGATTGAGGAATTCGTCTCCGCGCTCGGTGCCACGGACCTGCGCTTCATCATGACCGCGCCGAACGCCGACGCGGGCGGGCTGCGCATCCTCGCCGCCCTGCAGGCCTTCACCGCCGCGCATCCGGACCGCGCGACGTTCGTGCCGAGTCTGGGCCACCGGCGGTATCTGAGTCTGCTGAAGATCGTCGGCCTCGTCATCGGCAATTCGTCGAGCGGTCTCGTCGAGGCGCCCTCATTCAACGTGCCGGTGGTCAACATCGGGACGCGCCAGGCGGGCCGTCCGCAGGCCGCCAACGTCTTCCAGACCGGGTACAGCCGATCGTCGATCGCCGACGGCATCGCGCGCGCCCGCGCGTATGCCGGACCGCCGCCGGTCAACCCCTTCGGCGACGGGCACGCGTCCGCCAGGATCCACGAATTTCTCCGCCGCGTCCTCGAAACGAAGACGCGCGACGAAGTCCTGAGGAAAAAATTTGTCACGCGCTGACGCCGGACGCGCGCCGCTCGGCGGCGACTTTGCGCTCGATCCCGCGATCCTCGACGGACCGATCGTCCAGCAGCCGGACGCGTTCTTCGCGCTCGACCCGGATCGCACGGTGATCGTGGACTCGGGACGTTCGGCCCTGCGGCTGGCGATCGCCGCCGCCGGTCTCCTGGGAAAAACGATCCTGCTGCCCGACTATCTCTGCGGCGGCATCTTTTTCGATGTGCTCGAGTCGATGCGCGTGCGCTGGCGGCTGTTTCCGGTGCAGGACGATCTGCTTCCGCGGGCCGGCGCGCTCGAGGCGCTCGCCGGAGACGCGGACGCGGTGCTGACGATCGACTACTTCGGCCTCGTGTCGACCGCGCCGCTGCTGGATCGCCTCAAGCAGCGCTATCCCGCGCTGGTGACCATCCTCGACGCCGTCCAGGATACGTACCAGGCGCGCGTCCGCCCCGTGCGCCCCGGCGTGGACTTCATGATGGCAAGCTTCCGGAAGACGTTCCCCGTGCCCGATGGCGGCTTCCTCTGGTCCCGCACGCCGGTCGATCAGCGTGCGGTCCCGCTCGCGCCGTCCCGGCGGTCGAGCAGCGATGCGTGGCTCGCCGGCGCGTTGTTGAAGCACGGCTTCGCCGGCGGCGCCGACGGCGGCGCGCGCGAGCGCGCGTACCTGAGCGCGTTCGAGCAGGCGAAGCGGACGTTCGACGGACCGCCGGCCGGGATGTCGGAGTGTTCGCTCGAGATTCTGCGCCGGCTGGATCTCGAGGCCATCGCCGCAGCGCGCGTCGCGAACTATCGCGCGCTGGCGTCCGCGCTGCGCGAGTGCCGGACGCTCTGCCCGATCGTGCCGGTTCCGGGCGCCGGGCACGTCCCGCTGTTCCTTCCCGTCCGCGTGGCACGCGGCGGCCGGACGGCGTGCCTCGAGCACCTGCGCGCGCGCGCGATCTATTGCCCGGTGCACTGGCCGCGCGACGCGCGTCAGGGCGCCACGGAGGCGGCGAGCCTGACGCTGCACGAGGACACCTTCAGCCTGCCGGTCGATCAGCGTCTGTCGGCCGGCGACCTCGCGCGCGTCACCGACGCGCTGCTCGCCTTCGATCGGAAGGCCGCATGAGCGTGTTCATCGTCGCGGAGGCCGGCGTCAATCACAACGGCGATCTCGCGCTCGCGAAGAAGCTCGTGGACGCGGCCGCGCGCGCGGGCGTGGACGCGGTCAAGTTCCAGACGTGGAAACCGGGCGAGTGCACGGGCCGGTTCGCGATCAAGGTGGACTATCTCGCGGAGAGCGGCGAGGCGGACAGCCGGTACGATCTCTCGCGCCGGCTCTGTCTGCCGTACGACGCCTTCCGCGAGCTGCAGCCGTACTGCGCGGAGCGCGGCGTGCTGTTTCTCTCAACGCCGGACGGCTTCGAGAGCCTGGACTTTCTCGCCGACGAGCTGCGGATGCCGATCATCAAGATCGGCTCGACGGAAGTGACGCACCTGAAGTTCATCGAGAAGGCCGCGTCGAAGCAGCGGCCGATCCTGCTCTCGACCGGGCTCAGCCGTCTGGGCGAGATCGAGCGCTGCGTCGACGCGGTGCGGCGGCAGACGTCCGCGCCGCTGACGCTGCTGCAGTGCACGAGCGAGTATCCGGCGCCGCCCGACGAGGTCAACCTGCGCGCGATGCGCACGCTCGCCGACGTCTTCGGGACGCCGGTCGGGCTGTCCGATCACACGAGCGGCATCGACGCGTCGGTGGCGGCGGTCGCGCTCGGCGCATCGGTCATCGAGAAGCACTTCACGCTCGACACGACCATGCCGGGGCCGGATCACAAGGCGTCGCTCGATCCGGACGAGCTCGGACGGCTGGTCACGAGCATCCGCGTCACCGAACGCATGCTCGGCGACGGCATCAAGCAGCCCACGGCGAGCGAGCGCAGGAATCTCGCCGGCATCCGGCGCGGGGTCGTCGCCGCGCGCGCGATTCGCGGCGGGACGCGCCTCACCGCCGACATGATGACGGCGAAGCGGCCCTACGTCGGCCTCGATCCGGCCGACGCGGAGCTGCTCGTCGGCCGCACGGTGAACCGCGACCTGGCCGAAGACGAACCGATCCGGTGGAAGGACGTCGGGTGAACGGGTTCCAGGACGATCCCGGCGTGTGGCAATCCTGCCTGGACCGGTTGCGCCCGCTCGGGCTCGGCGACATCTACTTCAGCCGCGCCTACCACCAGTTGAACCTCTGCGCGGCCGATCGCGCGACCGCGTTCGCGTACGAAGACGGCGGCGACCTGTTCTTTCTGCCGATCGTGCGCAGGCCGGCGCCGCCCCAGTCGGAGGGCTGGTTCGACGCCGAGAGCGCGTACGGCTACGGCGGACCGCTGAGCACGTCGGCGCAGCGCGGCTTTCTGGAGGCGGCGTGGACCGCGTTTCTCGCGGCCGCGCGGCGGGAGCGGATTTTCTGCTGCTTCCTGCGCTTCCATCCGCTGCTCGAGAACCAGCGGTGGGCGCTGGAGCCGTGGGTGACGGCGTGCGATCAGCGCGCGACGGTCTGGATGGCGCTGGACACCGACGAAGAGGCCGCGCTGGCGCAGTATCGCGCGGACACGCGCAGCAAAGTCCGGAGGGCGCAGAGCAGCGCCATCGAGGTCACCCGGCTCGACGGGCGGGACGCGCTGCGGCGCTTCGCGCGTTTGTACCGCCAGACGATGATGGACGTCGAGGCCGGAGCGGAATACTTTTTCCCGGATGCGTACTTCGATCGGATCGCCGACACCCTCGCCGGTCAGTACTCCGTCTTCCTCGCGACGCTGGACGGGCGGGAGATCGGCGGCGTGCTGACGCTGCAGTCCGAGCGGTTCGTCCACCTGCACCTTTCGGCGACCGACCGCAATACGCGGGGGCTCGGGACGGCGAACCTGCTGCGGCACGCCGCGATCGTCGCGCACCTCGGCGCGGGCAGGACGTTTCACTTCGGCGGCGGCCTCACGAACGATCCCGCGGATACGCTGCTGCAGTTCAAGAAGGGCTTCGCGAAGGAAACGGCGCGGTTCTATATCGGCAAGGTCACGCCGGAGCCCGCGGTCTACCGCGCGTTCTGCGAGCGGTGGGAGCGCGCGCATCCGGACGGCGTCGGCGCCGCGGGCACGATGTTTCAGAAGTACCGGTTCTGAGAGCGCCGCAGATGTGGGATTCCGGCTGGGATGACATCTTCAGAAAGAACGAGTGGGGCCGCTATCCCCCGGAAGAAGTCGTGCGCGTCGTCGCGCGCAATTTCTTCGGCGCGCCGAGGCGATCGGACGTCGCGATTCTCGAAATCGGGTGCGGGACTGGCGCGAACCTCTGGTTCGTCGCGCGGGAAGGGTTCCGCGCGTCCGGCATCGACGGCAGCCAGGTGGCCATCGATCGCGCGCGGCAGCGGATGGCCGAGGAGCATCTGACCGCCGATCTCCGCGTGGGCGACGTCGCGACGCTGCCGTACGCGAATGCGGCGTTCGACGCCGTGCTCGACGTCGAGTGTCTGTACGCGAACAGCCTGAAGGACTCGCGCGGCATCGTGCGCGAGGTGCATCGCGTGCTGAAGCCCGGCGGACTCTTCTTCAGCAAGACGTTCATGACCGGGACCTACGGCGACGGCAAGGGCACGCGGCTCGAAGGCGAGCCGAACACGTACGTCGCGCTCGACGAGGGCGCGCTCCGGAAGGGTTACGGTCTCGTGCGCTTTTCGTCGGAGGCGGACGTGCGCGCGCTGTACGAGCCGCTGTTCGACATCGAAACCCTGGACACGCTCGTCAGGACCGAGAAGAACCGCGCCTATGAGGTTCGAGAGTGGCTCGCGGTCTGCCGCGCCCTCCCGGTGCCGCGATGATCACGGACCTGACGCCGTTCTGCATCGGCCCGGACGCCACGCTCATCGACGCGATGCGGCTGATCGATCGCAACGCGAAGGGCATCGCGCTGGTGGTCGACGCGCGGCAGCATCTTCTGTACACGGTCACCGACGGCGACCTGCGCCGTGCGATTCTCCACGGCCTGAGCCTCGACATGACGCTGGCCGCGTGGGCGGCGACGCGGCCTGAATTCGGCAACAGCCGTCCCCGCAGCGTCCCGGTGGGCACGTCGTACGAGCGGATTCGCGAGATGCTGGAGCCCGAAGGCCTGCGGCACATGCCCGTCGTGGACGATGACGGCCGCGTGATCGGGCTCGTCGTCCTGACGGGTCCGCGGCGCGACGCGGACGCCGCCGTGCACGCCGTGGTGATGGCCGGCGGCCGCGGTTCGCGGCTGTCGCCGCTCACAGCCGAGACGCCGAAGCCGCTGCTGCCGGTCGGCGATCGTCCGCTCATGGAGCATCTGGTCGGGCAGTTGAAGGACGCGGGCATCGAGCGCCTGAGCGTCACGACGCATTACCGCGGCGACCAGATCAGGAGTCACTTCGGCGACGGACGCCGGTTCGGGCTCGAGATTGAATACGTCAACGAGGATCAGCCGCTCGGCACCGCGGGAGGGCTCGGTCTGCTCGCGCCGTGGAGCTCGACGCTGCTGGTCGTGAACGGCGACATCCTGACGCGCGTGAACTACCAGTCGATGCTGTCGTTCCACCGCGAGAATCGCGCGGCGATGACCGTCGGCGTCCGGCAGTACAAGATTCCCGTCGCGTACGGCATCGTCGAGACCGACGGCGTCGAGATTCGCGCGATCAACGAGAAGCCGACGCTGCAGTTCTTTTCGAACGCCGGCCTGTACGTCATGGAGCCGTGCGTTCGTGAGTACCTCACGCCGGCGCGGCGGATCGACATGCCCGATCTGATTAGCGCGCTCGTGGCCGGCGGGCACAAGGTCGTCAGTTTCCCCATCAGCGAGTACTGGCTCGACATCGGCCGGCACGAGGACTACCGCCAAGCGCAGGTCGACGTCAAAGAGGGTCATTAATGGGCGTACAGGTTTCGTTCGCCGATCTCACGCACACCGGTCAGGTCGTCGCGGCCAACACCTTTCCGTACGGGATCTCGATGGTGGCCGCGTACGCGAAGCACGCGCTCGGCGCGGACATCGACGCCGAGATCTTCAAGTACCCCGACGATTTCGCGTCCTACCTCGACCGCGTCACGCCGCAGATCGCGTGCTTCTCGTCGTTCTCGTGGAACATCCGGCTCGGCCACGAGTACGCGCGGCGCATCAAGGACGTCTCGCCCGGCACGATCACGTGCTTCGGCGGCCCGAATTTTCCGGACGCGCCGGAAGAGCAGGCGGCGTTCCTCCGCAAGTACCCATCGATCGACTTCTACTTCGAATTCGAAGGGGAGTTCGCGTTCGTCGAATTCTTCCGCGCGATGGTCGCGCGCACGTTCGACGCCGCCGGCTTCAAGCGTGAGCGCGCGCTCGTCCCCAACATCCGTTACCTCGTCGACGGCGAGTTCGTCGCCGCGCCGCTGGCGCCGAAGATCGAGGATCTCAACCAGCTGCCGTCGCCGCACCTGACGGGCCTGTCCGACAAGTTCTACGACGGCGTGCTGATCCCGATGATCCAGTCGGCGCGCGGCTGCCCGTACCAGTGCACGTTCTGCTGGGAAGGCGGCCCGTACTTCCAGAAAGTGAAGCGCTACGACCTCGGCCGCGTGAAGGACGAGGTCCGCTACATCGCCGACCGGATCGGCAACGTCGCGGACCTGTGCATCGTCGACGCGAACTTCGGCATGTTCGGCGACGACCTCGAGCTGGCGCACGAGCTTTCGCGCATCCAGAAGTCGCACGCGCACAGCTGGCCGCGCACGATCCTGACCGCGACCGCGAAGAACCACAAAGAGCGGACGATGGAGATCGTGGACATACTCGGGGACACGATGCCGCCGACGGCCGCCGTGCAGAGCACCGACACGGCGGTCCTCAAGCTCATCAAGCGGAAGAACGTCGCCAATGAGGTCCTCGCGAAGATGGCCGACCGCACGATGGAGCTCGGCGGCCAGACGGAAGCGGAAGTGATCCTCTGCCTCGAGGGTGAAGGGAAGGCGTCGCACTTCCGCACCATCGTCGACATGCTCGACGCGAACATGAGCTTCATCCGGATGTACCAGTTCATGATGCTGCCGGGCACGCAATCCGCGAGCCGGAAGACGCGCGAAACGTACGCGTTCATGACGCGCTATCGCGTGCTGCCGCGCTGCTTCGGCTGGTACCGGTTCCGCGGCGACCGGTTCTCCTGCGCCGAGATTGAGGAGATCGTCGTCGGCACGAGCACGATGCCGTACGAGGACTATCAGGCGTGCCGCGATCTCCACCTGACCGTCGAGATCTTCAACAACGACTGGATCTTCTCGGACCTGATGCAGTACCTGCGGTCCTTCGGCATTCAGCGATCGGTCTTCATCTCGCGGCTGCAGGACGAGATCGTCAGCGGCAGGGCCGGGACGGCGCTCGCCGGCCTGTATGCCGACTACCGGGCCGAAGAGAAGAAGAATCTCTGGACCGATCTCGCGGAGGTCGAGGCGTTCGTGCAGCAGCCGGGCGTCATCCAGCGGTACATCGACGGCGAGTACGGCACGAACGAGCTGTACAAGTACCGCGCGCTCGCGGTCTTTCCGCACATCGAGGACGTGCACCGCGTCGCGTACACGATTGCCGCGCGCCTGATCGACGAGGCCGGACGGAGCTCCGAGGACGTGTCCGAGTACCTCGAGGATCTCCGGGCGTTCAGCCTGGCGCGCAAGACCGATTGCCTCGAAACCGGCGCCGTGATTCGCCGGTCGTTCCACTACGACTTCCCGGCGCTGGTTGCCCGGAGCTTCCGCGGCGACCCGCGCGACGCCCGCCGCACCGAGGGCGTCGAGGTCGAGATGTATCACTCGGAGCAGCAGAAGCAGCTGATCGGCACCTACGTCAAACAGTATTCGACGAGCCTGATCGGCCTCGGACGCATCCTGCTGCGCGCGAACATGAACCGCCTGTACCGCACGGCGCGAATCGCCGGCGAGTCGCTGCGCGCGGCCGGCTAGGCGAGCGCCATTGATGAAATCGAAGATCGAAAATCCGCAGGTGCGGTACGCGGCCGACCGGTTCGTGACGGCCGGGCGGGAAGACATCGCCGACCTGACGCGCGCGATGAAGGAAAGCGGCGGCGGCCGGATCCGGATCTGCGCGCATTCCGCGATCGACGATCGGCTGCACGAAATGCTGATCGTGCACACGAGCGACGTCTACGTCCGGCCGCACAAGCACGTCGGCAAGAGTGAATCGCTGCATGTGATCGAGGGAACGGCGGATGTCGTGTTGTTCACCGAGACCGGCGCGGTCGCCGACGTCGTCCCGGTCGGCGACTACGCGTCGGGCCGGACCTTTTATTACCGTCTGGCCGATCCGGTCTATCACACGCTGATCATCACGTCGCCCGTGTTCGTGTTTCACGAAACGACCAACGGACCGTTCCGGCCGGAGGACACGATCTGGGCGCAGTGGGCGCCGGACGCCGGTGATGCCTCGGGCGCGAGCGCCTTCATGACGACGCTGAACGCCGCGGTCGCCGGGCGCGCCGGCGGAAACCCACGATGACGTCACCTTCGTTCAGGCGCAGCGTCTGCCGCTTCTGCGGCGGTCCGAATCTGGAGCTCGTGCTGCCGCTCACGCCGACCGCGCTTGCCGACGCGTACGTCCCGGCGTCGAGGGTGCACGAGACGCAGGACGTCTTCCCGCTCGATCTGTATCTCTGCCGCGACTGCGGCGGCGCGCAGCTGCTCGACGTCGTCATCCCGCAGGTGATCTACGTCGACTACATCTACGAGACGAAGAGCTCACTGGGCCTCGTCGATCACTTCAAGCGGTACGCCGCGGACGTCGTCGCGCGCATCGCGCCGGCGCCAGGCGGCCTCGTCGTGGATCTCGGCAGCAACGACGGCTCGCTGCTCGGGTTCTTCAAGCAGCACGGGATGCGCGTCCTCGGCGTCGATCCTGCGCAGGCGATCGCCGCCGACGCGACCGCGCGCGGCATCGAGACGCTGCCGGTGTTCTTCGACGCGGCGGAGAGCGCGCGCATCCGGCAGGAGTACGGGCCGGCCGCGATCGTCACCGCCAACAACGTCTTCGCGAACGTGGACGACATGGACGCCTTTGCCGGCGCGATCCGCGGGTTACTCGCGCCCGACGGCGTGTTCGTCTTCGAGAGCTTCTACCTCGTCGACTGGATGCAGCACATGGTGTTCGATTTCACGTACCACGAACACCTGTCGTACTTCTCGGTCAAGCCGATGCAGGCGTTCTTCCGGCGCCACGGCATGCAGCTGATCAACGCGCAGCGCGTTCCGACCAAAGGCGGATCGGTCCGCTACACGGCGAAGCTCGCGGGTGCGGCGCGGGCCGTCGATCCGTCCGTCGGCGAGCTGATCGCGCTCGAGCAGAAACTCGGCGTGCACCAGGCGGCCGCCTTCAAGACGTTCGCGGCCACGATCGAGAAGAAGAAGCAGGACCTGCTGAACGTGCTCCGGCCGCTGCAGGCGGGCGGCCTGACGATCGCTGGGTATGGCGCGTCGGCGACCACGACGACGCTCGTGTATCACTATCAGCTGGGCGACATGCTCCGGTTCATCGCCGACGACTACACCGCGAAGCAGCACCTGTTCAGCCCCGGCCATCACATTCCCGTGCTGCCGCCCGAGGCGCTGTACACGGAGAAGCCCGACTACGTCGTGATTCTCGCGTGGCGCTATTGGGAGCCGATCGTCAGGCAGCACCAGCGCTATCTCGATCTGGGCGGACGGTTCATCGTTCCGCTGCCAGACGTTCAGGTCATCTAATGCCGAGCAAGATCTCCTGGTGGCGCACGAATTTCGGCGTCGAGGAAGCCGATCGCATCGCGGCGTCGATCGCGCAGGAACACATCAGCCAGGGACCCGAGACCGCCGAGTTCGAGCGGCGGCTCGCCGCGCTGCTCGGCGTCCCCCACGTCGTCGCGACGACGAGCGGCAGCACGGCGCTGTTGATGTCGCTCATCGCGGCCGGTGTCGGACCGGGTGATGAAGTCATCGTGCCGAACCGCGGCTGGATTGCGGCGGCCCACGCCGTCCGTCTGCTCGGGGCGAAGGTGGTGCTCGCGGATGTTCAAGCCGGCACACCGCTCCTCGACGTCGATGATGCGGCGGGCCGCGTGACGCCGAAGACCAGGGTGATCGTACCCGTCCACCTCAACGGGCGATCGGTGGACATGGACGCGGTCAACCGTCTCGCTGCCGAACGAGGGCTCATCGTGATCGAGGACGCGGCGCAGGCGCTCTGCTCGCGCAACGCGCTCGGTCCGCTCGGCGGCCAGTCGTTCGCCGGCTGCTTCTCGTTCTCCGTCGCGAAGATCATTTCCACGGGGCAGGGCGGATTCATCGCCACGCGCGACGCGGCGACGTACCGCCGGTTGAGCCTGATGCGCACGCACGGCGTCGCCGACGTCGTGAACGCGGAGTGGACCGAGTTCGGCTTCAACTTCAGATTCACGGACATCCTGGCCTCGATCGGCCTCGTGCAGCTGGGCCGGCTGGCCGGACGCATCGAACAGGTCAAGACGATCCACGCGCAGTACGAAGCCGGATTGCGCGGCGTCGAGTCGGTGAAGCTGATTTCCGTCAACGTGGCGGCCGGCGAGATTCCGATCTACATCGAGGTGCTGTGCCCGGCGCGCGCCGCGCTGATCGCCTTCCTCGCCGATCGCGGGATCGAGACGCGGCCGTTCCACCCGGACTTGAATCTGGCGCGGTACCTCGACAACCCCGGCGTGTTTCCGCATTCGGCCGTGTTTGCGACGCAGGGGCTCGTCCTGCCGTCCGGCCCCGGTCAGACGGCCGGGAACGTTCAGCGGGTCCTGGATGAAGTGCGACGATTCGATGCGAAGCGCCCGTGAGTCGAAGCGGGGAGACGACGCGCGTGCGGACGTTCCTGCGACGTCAGCTCCGGCAAATCCGCCTGGGAGGCTGGGCGGCGGTCTGGAGAAAGCTGGGCATCGCGCTGCTCGTGCTGGCGTGCGTTCCGCTGGTGCTGCTGGCGCGGATACTCCGGCCGCTCGTGTGGTTCCGCTTCGGCTATCTGCCGAGCGCGCGCATCGGTCACTACGGGCCGAACGTCGAGGTGTATCTGTGCGAGCGGGACGCCGGGATGCTCGATCCGCGCATCCGCGATCTCTTCTACGACGGGTATCAGGTCAGCAATCATCAGCTCCAGAAAATGTGGAGCCGTGTCCTGCCGGTGCATCCGATCGTGCGCTGGCTGGATCACGTCAACCAGGGGATTTTCGGCGGCGCAAAGCACCATTTCCAGTTCAGGCCGGATCCGTGGCGGGACGTGCACGGACTGCTGGAGCGGACCGCGCCGCATCTCGTGTTCACGCCGGACGAGGACGCCCGGGGACGCGAGGCGCTGCCGTCCATCGGCGTCCCCGCGGACGCGCCGTTCGTCTGCTTTCACGCGCGGGATCAGGCGTACCTCGAGACCGTGCTGCCGGGCAACGACTGGGACGTCCACGCGTGCCGGAACTGTTCGGTTCACACGCTGGTGCCCGCGGCCGAGGCGCTCACGCAGCGTGGGTACACGGCACTCCGGCTCGGCGCGATCGTGAAAGAACCGCTGCGGACCGGCAATCCGCGAATCATCGACTACGCGTCGAAGTACCGCACCGATTTCCTCGACGTGTACCTCGGAGCGAAATGCGCGTTCTTCTTCGGCAGCGACGCCGGCATCCATGGCATCCCGAACGTCTTCCGGCGTCCCGTGGCGTTCGTCAACTACACCGGGCTGGAGTACCTGCACACGTGGGCGTCGTACGATCTGTTCATTCCGAAAAAGATCTGGATGCGTGAGCAGCGACGGTTCATGACGTTCCCCGAGATCCTGCGCTCGCCGGTGCGCAAGTTCATCCACTCGAATCACTATCGCGACGCGGGTCTCGAGGTCGTGGACAACACGCCGGAAGAAATCACCGCGGTCGTGCTGGAGATGGACGATCGGCTGAAGGGCGCGTGGCGGACCACCGAGGAAGACGAGGAACTGCAGCGCCGGTTCTGGCAGCTGTACCGTGAAGGCAGCGTCAATCAGGTGTACGACGCGCACATCGGCGCGGAATTCCTGCGGCAGAACCGGGACCTGCTCGATTGATGCGCGCGCGCGGAGCCTGGCTGCCGTACATGGTCGTCATCGCGGCGGCGGTGTACGTGCTGGCGCCGGCCGCGTGGGAACCGGGCGCCGAGAGCCTCAAGAACTGGGTGAGCGCGCGCATCTGCCGCCAGACCGGCGGCTTTCCGGTCTTCGATCACGGACCGCTCTACAACATCTACCTGCAGGCGTTCCTGTCGTTCGACTACCCGCTGTCGATCCAACTCGAGCATCTGGTGACGCACCTGTTCACGTACACCGCGCTCTTCCTGTTGCTGGCGCGTTTTCTGCCACGCGTGCCGGCATTGATGCTCGTCTGTGCGTGGATTCCTGCGCTCTGGACGATGGAGGGGGGGAACCGCGTGATCGGCATGGGCTGCCTGGCCCTGTATCTCGAAGCCGGCGCGGACTCGACGTGGAGCGGCGGGCTCGTGCCGGTGACGCTCCTGGCGGCGGCGCTCTTCGATCTGTTCTTCGTCCCGTTTATCCTCGGCCATGTCGTCGGCGCGCTCGCCGTGCGGTGGCAGCGCGGCGAGCGGTTGTGGCCGGAACTGTCGCGACCATCAGCCTGGACGCCCGCACCCGCGCTGGCGCGCGTCGCGCTCGCGGCCATCGTGATCGTCACCCTCGCGTTTCCTTCCCATCGTCCCGATCACAACTCGCGAGGGATGGAGGAACCGTGGGCGCCCGTGCCGCTCGACAATGTTCTCGCGCTGAGCAGCGTGCAGGCCGCCAACTGGCACTACGCGATCGGCCACTATCCGAAAGCGGAATGGATTCACCAGGACTGGTACCTGACGCAGCGTGAGGCGTTCGGCGGCGCGACGACGCTGCTGGGCACGATTCGCAACAACCCGCGCGTGTACCTGACGAACGTCTTCTTCGAAGCGCTCGCGTTCCTGCGCGCGCCCTCGCAGTTTCTGACCGGGTTTCGTCCGCTGCCGTCTCCCTGGCATCGCGTGCTGCTCCCGGCGATCCTGGTCGTGCTCGCGATGTGCGGCTACTGGATCGCGCGCGGCTATCGGCAGGCCGGCCAGGTCGAGCGCGTGTTTTCACTCGGCGCAGGAGTGGCGGCCGGGGCGGTCGCGATCTCGCTGGTGTACGTCAGTCAGCGGTACATGATGCCGTTCCTTCCGATCGGACTGCTGGCGGCGGCGCACGCCGGCCACAGCCTTCGCGCGCTCGGCCTCATGCTCCGAAGCGCGTTCCCGCGCACCGGGGCCGTTCCCGCCGGCGCGAACGATCGCACGGGAGGCGCGGGTCTGATCGCCGCCGGCATTCTGTTGCTGGCGCTGCCGCTCGCCGTGAATCCGTGGCTGCTCGGCGACGTGCTCGGACTGCCGTCCAACGAGCGGATGTTTCTGATCGTGTTCGATCTCGTATCAGCCGCCGGTGGAGTCGCCGTGCTCGCGCGGCCCGGTGTGTTCGTGCGGCTCTCCAGCACGCTCGACGCGATCCCGTATCCCGCGCGGGCCTCCAGGCTGACGCTCGCCGCCGTCGCCGGCATCGCGCTGCTGGTGGTGACGGCGACGACACCGTATTCGTGGACCGGCCGCGCCGGATTCCTCACGCGCAACCCGTACGCGCTGCGCGGCCCGCTCTCGCGCGCCAGCGGCCCGTTGATGGCGAGCCTCGGGAGAGGCCGGCGCGTGCTCGCGCTCGAGGAATCGTGGATCCGGAGCTTCGCCAACGTCGACACGGAGACCGTGTACCATCCCTTGTACTTGCCGCCCTTCAAGGACGCGTCGGGAAAGACGGAGCGCTTTCTCGAAGGGCTCGACGTGATCTGGGTCAGCGACTCGTTCGCCACGCCCGCGCCGTCAGCCGGCACGCAGACCTATCTTCGCGACGAGCTGCACGTGGAGCCCTTTCTGCGGCGCGCGGTGCAGAACGGCTGGACGCGTGAAGACGTCGCCGGCTTCGGCCGGATCTACCGGAAGAAAGCGAGCCTGAGCGCCTCGTGAAGGGCCGCGCGTTCATCCGTGACATGGTGTCGGCCTTTCCCGGCCTGCTCGCGATGAACGTCGCGCTCCTGCTGCTGACGTCCATCGTGGACGCGGCGGCCATCGTCGCCGTCGCGCCGATGATCGATCTGCTGCTGCACCCTGGCCTGCAGGACGTCAGCCGCCTGACGGCGCGCCTGCTCGACATCGTGCGCGCCGCCGGCATGCCGGCGACACTCAACAGCCTGCTGGCGATCTTCCTCGCGTTCAACGTGCTCAAGGCCGCGCTGTACATCGCCGTCAGGTATTCGATTCTGAAGACGACGTACGCCGTCGATCGGAAGCTGACGGTTGGCACGTTCGAGGACTTCTTCAACGCGGGTTGGTATTTCTTCAGCAGCGGCAGCCAGGGCACGTTCCTCAACACGTTCATTCGCGAGCTCAACATCGCGACCAGCGCGTTCGGCGCGATGGCGCTCTTCGCGGCGACGTGCCTGCAGATCGCGGTCTACGTCGCGATCCCCCTCTACATTTCCTGGCAGGTCACGCTCGTGAGCCTGCTGTCGGCCGTGCTGTTCCTGCTGCCGCTGCTGGCGCTGGGCAAAGTGAACTACCGGCTGGGCGTCCTCAACACCACGACGGCGAACACGCTCGGATCGATTCTGCACGAGAGCCTGAGCTCGGCGAAGGTGATCCTCGGCTTCGGTAACCAGCAGAAGAGCGTCGACGACCTCCGCCGGGCCTTCGACGCGCACGTGCGCGCGACCGTGGCGTCGCAGACGCTCGGCATCGCGGTCTCGAGCATCTTCGTCCCGCTGGGCCTGTTGTCGGTGGTAATCGCGCTCGGCGTCGCGCAACGGCTCGCCGTGCCGCTGGCCGAGACCGCCGCGCTCCTGTACGCGCTGCTGCAGATCGTGCCGTATCTCGGCGTCCTCGCGGCGCAGAAAACCTCGATCGAGACGTTCTTCCCGAGTTACGAACAGGTCGTCACGCTGCGCGAACGCGCGGCGCAGCTCAAACAGCGGTCCGGCTCGCGGCCCTTCGCCGGTCTCGACCGCGAGCTCGCCCTCGATCATGTCTCGTTTGCGTATCCCGGCGCGGACGGCACGCTCAACGACGTGAGCGTCCGCATCCGGAAGGGGACTATGGTCGCGTTCGTCGGCGAGTCCGGCGTCGGCAAGTCGACGCTGATCGACGTGATCATGGGCTTCCACGAGCCGACCGCCGGACGCGTCACCGTGGACGGCACGCCGCTGCAGGAGTTCGACATCAACGCCTACCGCCGGCGCATCGGCTACGTGCCGCAGGACAGCGTGCTCTTCAACCGGTCGATCCGCGAGAACCTCCTGTGGTCCTGCGAGACGGCGTCGCAGGACGACATCGTGCGCGCGTGCCGGCTCGCGAACGCCGACGAGTTCATTCAGCAACTGCCAGAGACGTACGAGACGCGCGTCGGCGACCGCGGCGTCCGGCTCTCGGGCGGCGAGGTCCAGCGCGTCGCGCTCGCCCGCGCCATTCTCCGCAAGCCGCACCTGTTGATTCTCGACGAGGCGACGAGCAATCTCGATTCGCTGTCCGAGAGCCTGATCCAGCAGGCGATCGAGTCCATCGCGAAAGAAACCACGGTCGTGGTCGTCGCGCATCGGCTGTCGACCATCATGAACGCCGACTACATTTACGTGCTGCGGGATGGAAGAATCGTGGAAGAGGGGACCTACAACGCATTGGTCGGCAAAGGCACGGACTTCGCCCAGATGGTCAAACTCCAAACATTGACGCCGGTCGCATGAACAACCTCGCCAACAAGACTGTGCTCGTTACCGGCGCCGCCGGCTTCATCGGCAGCCACTTGACCGAACGCCTCGTCGCGCTCGGCGCCAGAACGCGCATCCTCGTGCGCTACACCTCGCGTGGCGACTGCGGCTGGCTCACCGGGACGCCCGCCGCCGCCGGAGTGGAAGTGTTCCGCGCGGACCTGGGTGACCGCCGGGTGATCGCCAACGCGTTGCGCGGCGCCGACGTCGTGCTCCACCTGGCCGCGCTCATCGGCATTCCGTATTCGTACGAAGCGCCGTCGTCCTACGTCCGCACGAACGTCGAGGGCACGATGAACCTGCTCGAAGCGGCCCGCGACGCCGGCGTCAGCCGGTTCGTCCATACGTCGACGTCGGAGGTCTACGGCACGGCGCAGTCTATTCCGATCGGCGAGGATCACCCGCTGTGCGCGCAGTCGCCGTACGCGGCCAGCAAGATCGCCGCGGACAAGTTCGCCGAGAGCTTCAACCGCGCGTTCGGCCTGCCCGTCGTCACCGTGCGGCCGTTCAACACCTACGGCCCGCGCCAGTCGGCGCGCGCGGTCGTGCCGACGATCGTCCTGCAGGCGCTCGATGGCGGACCCGTGAAGCTCGGCAATGTGACGCCCACCCGCGACATGATCTATGTCGACGACACTGTCGACGGCTTCATCCGCGCGGCGGGCGCCGATGCCGCAGTTGGCTCCGTGATCAACCTCGGCACGGGCCGCGAGATTTCCATCCGCGATCTCGCCGCCGCGATCGGCCGCGTCGTCGGGCGTCCGCTGGACCTGCGGGTCGAGGAGCCGCGCGTCCGCGTGCCGGGAAGCGAAGTCGAGCGGCTCTGCGCGTCCACCTCGCGCGCGCGATCGCTGCTGCAGTGGGAGGCCGCCACACCGCTCGAAGAGGGACTCCGCCGCACGGTCGAGTGGATTCGCGCGCATCGCCACGAGTACAAGGTGGATGGCTATGCCGTCTAACCCCGCGCAGGCGGCCCCCGCGATTCCGCTGTTCGAGCCCGAGATCGCGGGCAACGAGTGGCGCTACGTGAAGGAGTGTCTCGACACCGGCTGGGTGTCGTCGGTCGGCCCGTACGTCGATCGCTTCGAAGCCGCCATGGCCGCGCAGGCGGGCTGCCGTCACGCCGTGGCGACCACGAGCGGAACCGCGGCGCTCCACGTCGCGCTGCTCGTCGCGGGCGTTCAGCCCGATGACGAAGTGATCGTCTCCGGCCTGACGTTCGTCGCGCCGGCGAACGCGATCAAGTACGTCGGCGCGCATCCGGTCTTCATCGACGCCGAGCCCGAGTACTGGCAGATGGACGTCGATCTCCTGGAGCGGTTCGTGACCACCGGCTGCCGCGTCACCGGCGGTCAGCTCCGAAACGTGACGACCGGCCGCCGCGTGCGCGCGATCGTCGCCGTCCACGTGCTGGGGCATCCCTGCGACATGGATCGCATCACCGCGCTGGCGCGCCGCCACGAGCTGGCCGTGATCGAGGACGCGAGCGAGAGCCTCGGCGCGACCTATCGCGGCCGGCCCGTAGGACAGCTCGGCGACATCGCGTGCTTCAGTTTCAACGGCAGCAAGATCGTGACGAGCGGCGGCGGCGGGATGATCACGACGAACCACGCGTCGTGGGCCGGCCGCGCGAAGCACCTCACGACGCAGGCCAAGAGCGATCCAATCGAGTACGTGCACGACGACATTGGCTACAACTACCGGCTGACGAACGTGCAGGCAGCCATCGGGCTGGCGCAGCTCGAGCGCCTGCCGGAGTTCGTCGCCCGGAAGCGAGCCATCGCCGCGAAATACGCGGCTGCCGCGCTCCCCGGCGTCCGCGTCCAGCCGGAGGCGCCCTGGGCCGAGGCCACGTGGTGGCTCTGCACCGTCCTTATTAATAAGGATGCGACCGGGACCGACAGCCGGGCCGTTCTCGCCCGGCTGGCGGCGGCCGGCGTTCAAGCGAGGCCGCTGTGGCATCCGGTGCCCGGCCTGGCCATGTACCGCGACTGCCAGGTGCTGGGCGGCGAGGTCATGGAGCGGCTCTACCGTGAGGCCCTCAGTCTGCCTTCGTCCACCGCGCTGCAACCGGCGCACCAGGACCGCGTGATCGCCGCGCTGCGCGACGCCGTGACCGCCAATGCCGCCAACTCGCGCTGAGCGCGCGACCGTCGTGGATATTCCTTACATCGATCTCGTCGCGCAGCACGCGCCGCTGAAGGCCGAGCTGCTGCAGGCCGTCGCCGGCGTCATCGACCACGGCCAGTTCGTGCTCGGGCCGGAAGTCGCCGAGTTCGAGCACCGCTTCGCCGATCTCTGCGGCGTGCCGTACGCGGCCGGCGTGAGCTCGGGCACCGACGCCCTGGTACTGGCGCTGCGCGCGCTCGGCGTGGGTCCCGGCGACGAAGTGATCACCGTGCCCAACTCCTTCGTTGCGTCGGTGTCGTGCATCGAGCTCGCCGGCGCGCGGCCCGTGCTCGTCGACGTTCGCGACGATTACACGATCGATCCCGAAAAGATTCCGGCCGCGCTCTCGCCGCGCACGAAAGCGATCCTGCCAGTGCACCTGACCGGCCGGCCGTGCGACATGGATCCGCTCATGGCGATCGCCCGCCAGCATGGCCTCGCCGTCGTCGAGGACTGCGCACAGGCGGTGACGGCGGAATACGCCGGCCGACGCGTCGGCTCGATCGGCGCGATTGGGTGTTTCAGCTTTCATCCATTGAAGACGCTGAGCGCGCTTGGCGACGCGGGCGCGATCACGTGCCACGACGCCGGGCTGTGCGAGCGCCTCAAGGTGATGCGCAACCTCGGCCTCCGCACGCGCGACGACTGCGTGGAATGGTCGGGCAACTCGAGGCTGGACGCCGTGCAGGCGGCGATGCTCGCCGTGAAGCTCAAGTACGTCGACGGCTGGACCGAGCGCAGGCGGCGGCATGCGGCCGAGTACCGCGAACGCCTCGCCGGTCTTCCGTGGATTCGTATTCCGGAGGACGGCCCGACGCGGAAGGCCGTGTATCACACGCTCGTGGTCGAAGCCGACGACCGCGATGCGCTGCGAACATGTCTTTCTGCACGCGGCATCGGCACGGCGATCCACTATCCGGTCCCGGTGCACCTGACGACGGCGGGCCGGAGTCTGGGATATCCGGCCGGCAGCTTTCCAGTCGCGGAGCGCCAGGCCGCGCGGATCGTCAGCCTGCCCGTGTACCCCGAATTGACCACGTCGCAGATCGACCGCGTGTGCGACGCGATTCGCGCCTTCTACGCGGACCGGCGGAGCTGACGGACGTGCGCGTGCGATTCTCGTATCTCGACCGGCAGTTCGCGGACATCGAGCCGTATCTCGCGGACGTGCGCGCGCTCGTGCAGACCGGACGGTTCACGCTCGGCGCGCCGGTCGAGGAATTCGAGCGGCGGTTTGCCGCGATGTGCGGCCTGCCGCACGCCGTCGGCGTCGCCTCCGGCACCGACGCGCTGATGCTCACGCTGAAGGTCCTCGGCGTCGGGCCAGGCGACGAGGTGATCACCGCCGCCAACACGTTCATCGCCACCGTCGGCGCGATCGCGATGACCGGCGCGCGCCCCGTGCTCGTGGACAGCACGGACGGCTTCACGATCGACCCGCGCCTGGTGGAGGCGGCGATCACGGCGCGGACGAAGGCTCTCGTGCCGGTGCATTACACCGGCAACGTCGCCGACATGCCTGCGCTGATGGACATCGCGCGCCGGCGGCAGCTGCTCGTCGTCGAGGACGCGTGCCAGTGCATTGGCGGGATGCGCGACGGACATCCGGTCGGCTTCTGGGGCGAGGCGGCGTGCTTCAGCCTGCACCCGCTCAAGAATCTCAACGTCTGGGGCGACGGCGGGCTGATCGTCACCGGGTCCGCCGATCTCGATCGGCGGCTGCGTCTGTTCCGCAATCACGGGCTGACTGGACGCGACGAAGCCGTCGTCTTCGGCCACAATTCGCGGCTCGACGCGCTTCAGGCGGTAATCGGATCGCGGCTGATCGATCAGACGTCCTTCATTACCAGCCGCCGGATCGAGAACGCGGCGCGTCTCGATCGCGGGCTCGCCGATCTCGCGCCGCAGGTCCGCATCCCTCGCCGCGATCCGCAGGTGAAACACGTCTATCACTTGTACGTGCTGCGCGTGGAGCGCCGCGACGAACTCGTCGCGTGGCTGCGCGCTGAAGGCATCGAAGCGAAGATTCATTACCCGGTGCCCGTGCATCTGCAGCCCGCGTCGCGCGCGCTCGGTTACACGGACGGCGATTGTCCGCAGGCCGAGGCCGACAGCCGGTGCGTGATCACGCTGCCCGCGCATCAGCATCTGACGGACGAGGAAATCGACTACATGATCGATCGCGTGCGCGCGTTCTACGGGGCCGGTTCGTGAGCCGGCGTGCTACCATTTCGAGACAGGAATCACCACGATGACCGCCGCATTCGTTGATCGCTATCTCGCCGAGCTGGAGCAGGTGCTCCGCCGTCTCTCGCGTCACGAGATCGCGGCGGTCGTGGATCGCCTCCTGGCGGCCTGGAAAGAGGAGCGCACGATCTTCCTGATCGGCAATGGCGGGAGCGCGGCGACGGCGTCCCACCTGATGAACGACCTGAACAAGTACACGCAGGTCGCGGGCCAGTCGCGCGTCCGCGCGCTCGCGCTCACCGACAACGTGCCGCTGATGACGGCGATCGCCAACGACCTCGGCTACCAGCACGTGTTCGTCGAGCCGCTCAGGAACCTCCTGCGCGCCGGCGACGTCGTGGTGGCCGTGTCCACGTCCGGCAATTCGCCGAACATCGTCGCCGCGGCCGAGTTCGCGAAGTCGGCCGGCGCCACCGTGATCGGTTTGTGCGGCAATCCCGGCAGCCGGCTCGCCGAGCTCGCCGATCCGAAGATCATCGTCCAGTCCGACCGCGTCGGACAGCAGGAAGACGTCCACCTGATTCTCAATCACGTGATCGCCGAGGCGTTGCGCCAGCGGATCGCGGACTGTGCCCACGCCGTTGTCTGAGGCCGGCGCCCTCGCGCGCCGGGCCCTGGTCACGGGCGGCGCGGGCTTCATCGGCAGCCATCTCGTCGATGCCCTGCTCGCGGCGGGCCATCACGTCACGGTCATCGACAACTTCTCCACGGGCCGGCCGGAGAACCTCGCGCACGTCGCTCGCCACGAACGGCTGCAGGTGCTGCGAGCCGACGTCGCCGATCACGATCGGATCCGGCCCGCGTTCGACGGCGTCGACTGGGTGTTCCACCTCGCCGCGCGCGCGGACATCGTGCCGTCGATCCAGCAGCCGCTCGAGTACCACCGCGCCAACGTGGACGGCACGGTCAGCGTGATGGAAGCGGCGCGGCTGAACGCGGTCGCGCGCGTCGTCTACACGGCCTCGTCGTCGTGTTACGGCGTTCCGGACGTCTATCCGACGCCGGAATCGGCGCCCATCAGCCCGCAGTATCCGTACGCGCTGACGAAGTACCTCGGCGAGTGCATCGCGCTCCACTGGGCGCAGGTCTACGGCGTGCCGGTCGTCTCGCTTCGCCTTTTCAACGTCTACGGTCCGCGCGCGCGGACGTCGGGCAGCTACGGCGCGGTGTTCGGCGTGTTTCTCGCGCAGAAGCTGGCCGGCAAGCCGTACACGGTCGTCGGCGACGGCACGCAGACGCGGGACTTCACGTTCGTGACCGACGTCGTCTCGGCGTTTCTCGCGGCGGCGGCGTCGGACGTGACCGGAGAAATCTTCAACGTCGGATCGGGGCAGACCTACAGCGTCAATCGCCTCGTCGAGCTCCTGGGCGGCGACCGCGTCCACATTCCGCGCCGGCCCGGCGAGCCGGACTGCACGTTCGCCGATACCACGCGCATTCGGGCGCGGCTGCAGTGGGCGCCGACGGTGACGCTCGAAGCCGGCGTCGCGCGGATGCTGGAGCACATCGGCGACTGGCGCGAGGCGCCGGTCTGGGATCCCGACTCGATTGCCGACGCCACGCGCGACTGGTTCGCCTACCTCGAACGCGCCTGATCAGGACCGCCGAGTGCCACGCCATCGGAAAATTCTCGATCTGAACGACCTCGCCGTCGAAGTCGGCCGGCTGAAAGCGGCCGGCAAGCACGTCGTGCAGTGTCACGGCGTCTTCGATCTGCTGCACGTCGGCCACATTCGTCATTTTCAGGAGGCGCGCGCGTTCGGCGACGTTCTGGTCGTGACGCTGACGCGCGACGAGCACGTCAACAAAGGGCCGCACCGTCCGGCGTTCCCGCAGGAGCTGCGCGCCGAGTCGATCGCCGCGCTCGACGCCGTGGACTACGTCGCGATCAATCGGTGGCCCGACGCCGTCGAGACGATCAGGCTGCTGAAGCCTGACTTCTACGTGAAGGGCCCCGACTACAAGGACGCGGGCGCCGACGTGACCGGCGGCATCGCGGCCGAAGCGGACGCGGTCGCGTCGGTGGGCGGGCAGATCCGGTTCACCGACGACATCACCTTCAGTTCGTCGAGCCTGCTCAACCGCCACATGCCCGCGTTCTCCGGAGAGGTCAGCGAGTTCCTGACTGCGTTTCGCGCGCGGTATCAGGCCGGAGACATCAGGCAGTACATCGAGCGCCTGCGGCCGCTGCGCCCGCTCGTCGTCGGCGAAGCGATCGTGGACGAGTACGTCTACTGCAGCGCGATGGGCAAGTCGGCCAAGGAGCCGATCCTCGCGATGCGGTACGAGCGCGTCGAACGCTACGCCGGCGGCACGCTCGCCATCGCGAATCACCTGGCGGACTTCTGCGACACCGTCGATCTGGTGACGTACCTGGGCTGCGCGGACGCGCAGGAAGAGTTCGTCCGCGCGCACCTGCGGCCGAACGTCCGTCCGCATTTCATCTACAAGTCGGACTCGCCGACGATCGTCAAGCGGCGCTTCGTCGAGAGCTATCTGCTGTCGAAAGTGTTCGAAGTCTACGAGATGAACGACGAGCTGCTGACCGACGCCGAGACGGCCGCCTGCGTCGCGGCCATCGGAGGCGTCCTGCCGTCGGCGGACGTCGTGATCGCGGCCGACTTCGGTCACGGCATGCTGACGCCGCCCATCGTCGAGCAGCTCTGCGGCCAGGCGCGATTCCTCGCCGTGAACACGCAGACCAACGCGGCCAACGTCGGCTTCCACGCAATCTCGAAGTACCCGCGCGCCGACTACATCTGCATGCAGGAAAACGAAATCCGCCTCGACAGCCGGAGCCGCAAGGGCGACCTCGAGCCGCTCGTCATCGCGCTGGCCAAACGCCTGTCCTGTCCCACGGTCATGGTCACGCGCGGCCGGACCGGGACCTTCTTCTATCGCGACGGTGAAGGCGTGTTCGAATGCCCCGCGTTCGCGATGTCGGTCGTTGACCGCGTGGGCGCGGGCGATTCCGTGCTCGCCGTGACCTCGCTGTGCGCCGCGGCCGGCGTCCCGGCCGATGCGATCGGCTTCATCGCCAACGTCGTCGGCGCGCAGGCCGTGACCATCCTCGGCAACAGCCGTTCGATCGATCGCATCCAGGTGCTGAAGAGCATCGAGTCGCTTTTGAAGTAGCAGGCCCTCAGCTGACCGTGACCCCCTCGCGCATCAACCACGTCCTCGTGACCGGCGGCGCCGGCTACGTCGGGTCCGCCCTCGTGCCGCGGCTGCTCGCCGAGGGCTACGGCGTCACCGTCGTCGATCTGTACCTGTTCGGTGACCAGGTGCTCGCGCCGGTCGCCGGCCATCCGAAGCTGCGGCAGGTGAAGGGCGACATCCGCGATCGCGCGGTGCTCGCGCGCGCGCTCGCCGGGTGCGACGCCGTCATTCATCTGGCATGCATTTCCAACGATCCGAGCTTCGAGCTCGACCCGGCGCTGGGGAAGTCGATCAACTACGACGCGTTCATCGGGCTGGTGGAGCTCTCGAAGGACGCGGGCGTGCGCCGCTTCGTGTACGCCTCGTCGTCCAGCGTGTACGGCGTGCGCGACGAGCCGGACGTCACCGAAGAGCTCGCGCTGCGGCCGCTGACCGACTACTCGAGATACAAGGCGATGTGCGAGGACGTCCTGCTGGCCAGCCGGGCGCCCGGCTTCACGACCCTGGTGGTCCGTCCGGCCACCGTGTGCGGCTACGCGCCGCGCCTCCGGCTGGACCTGACGGTCAATATCCTGACGAACCTCGCCGTCAATCGCGGCGTGATCACCGTCTTCGGCGGCCAGCAATTGCGGCCGAATCTCCACATCGACGACATGGTGGATCTCTACGTCCGCAGCCTCGAGTGGCCGGACGCGAAGATCGACGGCCGTATCTTCAACGTCGGCTCGCAGAACTATCGCGTGGCCGAGATCGCGGAGACCGTGCGCGGCATCGTGGGTGCGGTCGCGGTCGAAACAACGCCGACCGACGACAACCGGTCGTACCACATCTCATCGGACAAGATTCGCCGCGAGCTCGGGTTCGCGCCGTCGCGTGGCGTCGAGGACGCGGTGCGCGACCTGGTGGCGGCGTTCCGGCGGAACGCCGTGCCCAATCCGCTGACCGACCCGCGCTACTACAACATCAAGACGATGCAGGCGATCGCCCTCAAGTGACGTCGCGGCCAGTAGTCGGCGTGGATTTCGACAACACGATCGCCGACTTCGACGACGTGATCCATGCCGTCGCCCTCGAGTCCCAATTCATTGGCTCCCGCGTGCCAAAGAGCAAGCGCCGGATTCGCGACTGGATCAGGCAGCGCCAGGACGGCGAGGATCGCTGGCGCGCGGTGCAGGCGGCCGTGTACGGCCCCCGGATCGAAGGGGCGCGGCTGGCGCCGGGCGTCGATCGATTTCTGCGCCAGTGCCGCGAGCGCGGCGTGACGGTGTACGTCATCAGCCACAAGACCGAGTTCGCCACCGCCGATCGCACGGGGACGAATCTCCGCGACGCCGCACGCGGCTGGCTCGAGCGGAGCGGACTGTTCGACGCCCACGGCGGCGGGCTCGCGCCCGGTCAGGTCTTCTTCGAATCGACGCGCGACGACAAGCTGCGGCGCATCGCGCGGATGGGGTGCACGCACTTCATCGACGATCTCGAAGAGACGTTTCTCGAGCCCGCGTTTCCCGCCGGCGTCGAGAAGATCCTGTACGACCCGCATATCGAATGCGACACGCGGGCCGCGGCGCGCGTGTTCACGAACTGGGCGGCCATCGGTGAGTACGCGTTCAATGGCGGCCGATGACGCCGGCCGGCGGACGTTGGACGCGTTTTCGTCGCGCCTGTTGCGGCATCCGGTGACGTCGATCGTCCGCCTGGGCGGCGGCGGCAACAGCCGGACCTACGACGTGCGGGCCGGCGCGCGCCGGATCGCCGTGAAGCAGTACGTCGCGCGCGCCGACGGCCGTCGCCCGATGGCCGCCGAATTCGAAGGCCTGAGTTTTCTGTGGCGCGCCGGCGTGCGCGCGATTCCTCGTCCGCTGGCCGCGGACGCGACGGCCGGCTGCGCGGCCTATGCGTTCGTCGAAGGCGCGCCGGTCGCGCGCGTCGGCGCCGCGGATGTCGATCGCGCGGTCCGGTTTCTGTCGCAGTTGCGCCGCCTCGCGGCCGCGCCTGGCAGCCGCCGGCTGCCCGCGGCCTCCGAGGCGTGTTTTTCGATGCAGGACATCCTCGACAGCCTCGACCGGCGCGTCCGGCGCCTGCGCGCGGCGCGCCGCTCGCATTCAGGGCTGCGGCGGTTCCTGGATCGGGATTTCGCGGCGGCGCGCGCCGACATCGGCGCGTGGGCGCGCGCGCGGCTGGACGGCTCGGCGCTCGACCTGCGGCGCCCGCTGGCGCGCGGGCTCAGAACGCTCAGCCCGTCGGACTTCGGCTTTCACAACGCGCGCCGGCGTCCCGACGGCTCGCTCGTGTTCCTCGACTTCGAGTACTTCGGCTGGGACGATCCGGCAAAGATGGTGGCCGACTTCCTCCTGCATCCGGCAATGACGCTGCCGGAGCCGCTCCGCCGCCGGTTCGTGGACGGCGTCGTCCGATCGTTCCGGGGTGATCCCGCGCTGCGGCGCCGCGTGGAAGTGGTCTGGGGGTTGTACGGCCTCAAGTGGTGTCTCATTCTTCTGAACGAGTTCGTGCCCCGCGATCTCTCACGCCGGCGGTTCGCGGCCGCGCGGCCGGCGCGCGCGGACGTCGCGAGGCGTCGTCAGCTGCGAAAGGCCGAACGGCTGCTCGCGACCGTCACCCAGCACTATGCCCGGTTCCCGTACGGTGAATAGCCACGCGCGATCGACGGCGCCGCTCGACGAGCGCTCGCGCGAGCTGCGTCGCGTCATCGTCCGCATGGTCCAGGCCGCGGGCCGGGGTCATCTCGCGTCGGCGTTCTCCGTCGTCGAGATCCTGCGCGTGCTCTACGACGATGTCCTGCGGTACGATCCGAAGAATCCACGGTGGCCGTTGCGCGATCGCTGCCTGCTGAGCAAGGGGCACGGCTGTCTCGGCCTCTATCCCATCCTGGCGGAAAAAGGCTTCTTCGATCCCGCCGAGCTGTGGAAGTTCTCGAAGCGCGACGGCATCCTCGGCGGGCATCCGGAGTACGGCAAGGTGCCGGGCGTCGAGGCGTCGACCGGCAGTCTCGGGCACGGTCTGTCGATCGGGATCGGGTTCGCGCTCAGCGCCAGACACGACAGGACCGGCGCGCGCGTCTTCGTCGTCATCGGCGACGGTGAATCGGACGAGGGCTCGGTCTGGGAAGCGGCGATGTGCGCGAGCAAGCACTGCCTCGGCAACCTGATCGCGCTCACCGACTACAACAAGCAGCAGTCGTACGGATCGACGTCCGAGGTGCTCGACCTCGAACCGCTCGCCGACAAGTGGAGGAGCTTCGGGTTCGCGGTGACGGAAGTGGACGGCCACGACGTGGCCGCGCTCCGCGCGGCGATTCCGGCCGCGCCGGATCCCGCCGGCCGGCCGACGATGGTGATCTGTCACACGGTGAAGGGGCGGGGCGTCGATTTCGTGGAGCGCGACCTGATGTGGCACCACAAGAACAAGATCTCCGAGGATGAAGTGCGCGCGCTGCTCGCGGGACTGGACACGCCCTGATGCGCGCCGCGTGCCTGCAGATGGTGTACGAGCTCGCGAAGAAGGATCCGCGCGTGTTCTTCATCGGCTCGGACCTCGGCACCGGCACGCTCGACGCCTTCAAGCGCGAGATGCCCGAGCGCTTCTTCATGGAGGGCGTCTCGGAGGCGAATCTCATCGGTCTCGCGGCCGGCCTCGCGCTCGACGGCAAGATCCCGTACGTGAACACGATTGCGACGTTTCTGACGCGGCGCTGTTTCGAGCAGATCGTGCTCGACGCCTGCCTCCACAACGTGAACGTGCGCCTGCTCGGCATCGGCGGCGGGCTCGCGTACGCGCCGCTCGGGCCGACGCATCTGGCCGTCGAGGACATGGCGATCCTGCGCGCGATTCCGAACATGACGATCGTCGCGCCGGCCGACGCCGACGAGATGCGGCGCCTGATGCCGCTGACCCTCGAGCATCAGGGGCCGATCTACGTGCGGATCGCGAAGGGCAACGATCCCATCGTCAGCCGCACCGACGTCCCGTTCGCGATCGGCCGCGCGCTGCCGATGCGCGCCGGCTCGGACGCGCTCATCGTGACGACGGGGATCACGCTGAAGAACGGGCTGGACGCCGCGGCGTCGCTCGAGTCGAGCGGCATCCGCGCGGGTGTGCTGCACGTGCCGACGCTGAAGCCGCTCGATCGCGACGCGATCCTGGACGCGATCGCTCCGGTGCGCGCCGTCGTCACGGTCGAAGAACACACGATCTGCGGCGGGCTCGGCACCGCCGTCGCCGAACTGCTGGCGGAGGCGGCGTTCGCGCCGTCGAAGCGCTTCCGGCGTCTCGGCATTCCGGACGTCTTTCCCGACGAGTACGGCTCGCAGGCCAGCCTGATGGAGCGCTACTCGATTACGGCGGCCGCGGTGGTGGCGGCCGTCACGCAGCTGGCCCACTAACGCACACGAGGATCCGGAGACACATGGCGTACATCGATTTCATCATGCAACTGCACACGCGAACGAAGCGCAACTACGTTCAGCGTGTCGTCGAACATCCGAAGGCCGAGTCCGCGAAAATCGCGAAACAGTACGGCGCGGACTACTGGGACGGCGATCGCAAGTTCGGCTACGGCGGCTACAAGTACGACGGCCGGTGGCGCGTGGTCGCCCAGGACATGGCGAAGCACTACGGCCTGAAGGCGGGCGACCGCATTCTCGACGTCGGCTGCGGCAAGGGCTTTCTGTTGTACGAGTTCACGCAGGTCGTGCCCGGCATCGAGATCGCCGGCATCGACATTTCCGAATACGGCATCGCGAACGCCAAGGAGGAAGTGAAGCCGTTCCTGAAGCTCGGCAGCGCCGTCAGCCTGCCGTACGCCGACCACAGCTTCGACTTCATCGTGTCGCTCGGCGCGCTGCACAACCTGTACATCTACGAGCTCTGGCCGGCGTTGAAGGAAATCCAGCGCGTCGGCAAGGCGAACAAGTACGTGATGGTCGAGTCGTACCGCAACGAGGAGGAGAAGGCCAATCTTCTCTACTGGCAGCTGACGTGCGAGTCGTTCTACACACCGCAGGAATGGGAATGGGTGTTCGCGCAGACGGGGTACACCGGAGACTATGGCTGCATTTATTTCGAATAGCGGGGAGCGCCGATGAAGGCTGCGATTCTTGAACGCGTGAACGCGCCGCTGACGATCGCGGACGTGGAAGTGCCGCGCCTGGCCGCCGGCCAGGTGCTGGTGAAGATGGAGTACAGCGGTGTGTGCGGCAAGCAGATCGACGAGATCAGCGGACGCCGCGACGATCCGTTCCTGCCGCACCTGCTCGGCCACGAAGGCGCCGGCACGATTGTCGAGGTGGGCGACGGCGTGACGAAGACGAAGAAGGACGATCGCGTCGTGCTGCACTGGATGAAGGGCCCGGGCATGAACTCCGCGACACCGAAATTCCGGTGGAACGGCCGCGAGATCAACGCCGGGTGGGTGACGACCT
Organism: Terriglobia bacterium; assembly: GCA_020073005.1. Lineage (GTDB taxonomy): Bacteria > Acidobacteriota > Vicinamibacteria > Vicinamibacterales > CAVVIG01 > SRVP-36. The sequence goes on from JAIQFX010000023.1 coordinate 36,535, forward strand.
TCAGCGAGATGACCATCGCGTCCGAGAATCGCGTCACGCCGATTCCGTCCGGCGTCGGCGGCGACCTCGCGTGCCTGCTCGGCTGCGCCGTCACGACCGGGCTCGGCATCGTGTTCAACAACGCGAATCTGAAACCCGGGCAGTCGCTCGTCGTCTTCGGCGCGGGCGGCGGCGTCGGGTTGAACGTCATCCGCGGCGCCGCGCTGGTCAACGCGCATCCCATCGTCGCCGTCGACGTGTCGGAGCAGAAGCTCGACTGGGCGAAGGCGGCCGGCGCGACGTACGTCGTCGACGCCCGGCGCCCGGATCTCGAGCGGCATCTGAAGAGCCTGGCCGCGCAGGGGTTCGACGCGTCGGTCGATACGACCGGCCTCGGCGCCGTGCGTCAGACCGCCTACGACGTCACGGCGAACACCGGCATCACGATTCTCGCGGGCGTGCCGTACCAGTCGGAGCGGATGACGATCGACTCGTACCCGCTGCACGCGGGCCGGCGGATCATCGGATCGCACGGCGGCGACACCCGGCCCGACGTCGATATTCCGCGCTACCTGCGGCTGCACGAGCTCGGCAAGCTCGATCTCGCCGGCCAGATCACGCACCGCTTCACGCTGGACACGATCAACGACGCCATCGATACCGTCCGCAAAGGACAGGCCGGACGCTGCGTCGTCAAGCTCTCCTAGTGGACTCTCTCGAATGAGCGGTCTTCGCGTGTTGATCACCGGCGGCACCGGTCTGCTAGGCCACGCGTTGCTGCAGGGCGCGCCGCAGTCCTGCGAGACGCTGGCGACGGCGTTTCGCTCGGCGCCGGCCGTCGAGTGGCGCGCGCGGTTCCGGCCGCTCGACGTCCGGGACGCGCGGGCCGTGGACGCGCTGATTGCCGACTATCGGCCCGGGGTCGTGATTCACGCGGCGTCGGTCGGCAGCGTCGATCAGGCCGAGCGTGAGCCCGACGCCGTCCGCCGCACCAACGTGGACGGGCTCGCCGCCGTCGGGCGCGCGTGCGCGCGCGCGGGCGCGCGGCTCGTGTTCATCTCGTCCAACGCCGTCTTCGACGGGACGCATCCGCCGTACGACGAACAGGCGCCGCGCCACGCGGTCAATCAGTACGGCCGCCTGAAGATCGAAGCGGAGGAGTGGCTCGAAGCCAGCGGGCTGCCGCACGCCATCGTCCGCCCCATTCTGATGTACGGGTGGCCGCCCGCCGGCGGGCGCAGCAACGTCGTGACGCGCTGGCTCGCCGACTTCGAAGCCGGCCGGCCCGCGGAAGTCGCCCAGGACATCCGCAGCATGCCGCTGCTCGCGAGCAACTGCGCCGACGCCATCTGGGCCGTCGTCCGGCTCGACCGCCGCGGCATCTATCACGTCGCGGGCGCCGATCGCGTCACGCTCGTCGAGTTCGCGCGCGAGACGGCGCGTGTGTTCGGATGCTCAGAGGATCTCGTCGTGCCGGTGCCGAGCGCGCGATTCACGTCGCTGGCGCCGCGGCCGGCCGACACGTCGTTCGTCCTCACGAAAATGGAGCGCGATCTCGGTGTCCGCCCCCTCGGCGTCCACGAAGGACTCGTGGCGATGCGGCTGGCCCGCGCGCTGGCCCGGTAGGACGTGCGCGTGCTGCTCGTCGGACCGGTGCCGCGCCTGGGAGCGCCCAATCACCTGCCATGGCTGCGCTACACCGCGTCCGCGCTGCGCCGGCTCGGCCACACCGTGACGACCACGGCGTACCGCGAGTCGTGGTCCGCGTCGCCGGCCCTGACGTCGATCGCGTCGAGGGTGGCCGCGGCGCCCTTGCTCGCGCGTGTCGCGGCGGCACGGGCGGCGGCTCGCGACCGGCGCGTCGTGGCTGCGGCGCGGCGGGCGCGTCCGGAATTGACGGTCGTCCTCAAAGGCGAAGTGTTTCCCGATGAAGCGATTGCCGGGCTCAAACAATTCACGGCCGGTCCGCTGGTGACGTGGTGGGTCGATGATCCGCAGGTGTACCCCGCGTCGATCCGGCAGTTTCCGATGTTCGATCGCGTGTTCCTGTTCGATCGCTCGTACATGCCCCCGCTGGAGTCCGGCGGCGTGAAGACCGCGTTTCTTCCCTGCGCCTGCGACGAGACGGTGTATCAGCCGCAGCAGCTGTCGGCGGCGGAGCGGGCGCGCCTGCGGACCGACGTGGCGTTCGTCGCGTCGTGCTATCCGCAGCGCGCGGCGCTCGTCCGCGCGCTGGCTCCCACGCTCGACGTCGGCGTGTGGGGCAACGGGTGGGCCGCGTTCTCCAATCAGATGACGCCCCGCGGGACGCCCGTCTGGCGGGGCGGTCTCGTGGCCGATCACATGGCCGCGAAAATCTACAGCGCCGCCGCGCTCGGGCTGAACCTCCACCATCCACAGAGCCGTCTGGGCGGCGTGAACACGCGGACGTTCGAGTTGCTGGCGGCCGGGACGCTGCCGCTCGTCGATCGGCTCGCCGGCATGGAGGAATTGCTGGATCCGGAGCGCGAGGTGGCGTGCTACACGTCGGCCGACGAGGCGCGCGATCTGGCGATGCGCTACGTCGGCGATCCGGGCGCGCGGGCGGCGATCGTGCAGCGCGGACGCGCGCGCGTCCTCGCGCAGCACACCTACGTCGCGCGGATGCGCGAGCTCTGCCGTGTGGCCTGCGGATGAACCGGTGGATCGCGCGAGCGATGCGGCGTGTCGGCGCGGCGGCCGGAGGCGTCGATCCCGGCGGCGTGCAGACGTGTCTGGTCCGTGGCCACGAGATCCGTCTGCTGATCGAGTCGCCGCTCGAGCAATTCCGCGCGAACACGTACCAGACCAAGGAACCGGAAACGCTGGACTGGCTCCAGCGCACCCTGCGCCCCGGCGACGTGCTCTACGACGTCGGCGCGAACATCGGACTCTACAGTCTGTTCGCGGCGAAGCAGCTCGGCGGCGCCGGTCGCGTGTACGCCTTCGAGCCGGAGGCGCTCAATCACGCGAGGCTGAGCCAGAACATCTACGTGAACGGCCTGTCCGGCGTCGTCATCCCGTGCTGCCTCGCGATCTGCGAGCGGCCGAGATTCGATCGCTTCAACCTGAATCCGGCGAGCGTACCCGGCGTCGGGCCGCGCGATCGGCTGATCGCCGGTTCGGCGATGCACAGCTTCGGCGCGGCGGAGGACTTCGCGCGCCAGCCATTCGCCCCGTTCCATCAGCAGGGCATGTTCGGCCTGCCGCTCGACGATCTGTGGGGATCGTGGGGCCTCGAGTTTCCGAATCACATCAAGATCGACGTGGACGGCCTCGAGGATCGGATCATCGACGGCGCGGCGCGCACGCTCGAGGACGCGCGCCTGCGGTCGCTGCTCATCGAATTCACCGACGACTCCGAGCCGGGAGCGCGCATCGCCGCGCGGCTGACGCAGACGGGCTTCCGCGAGGTCGATGACTTCCCGTCGCACTCGCGCGATCAGCTCAAGGGCAGCCCGTACGAGAAATGCGTGAATCGGGTGTTCGTCCGATAGTGCCCGCGCCGCAGCATGCAGACTGACGCCGGGCGCGATTTCCAGGTCGTGCCGCGCGCGGCCATTCCAACTGCGGACTGGAACGGCCTCGCCGCGGCCTCCGGCGAGGCGTGGCTGTGGCACACCTACGAATATCAGGATTGTATGGCGCTGGTGCCCGGGTTCGCCGACGCGGGTTTTGGCATGGTCGATCCCAACAACGGGGGATCCTTGGTGGCGATCGTGCCCGCTTACCTGAAGACCCACTCGCGCTCGCCCCTGCTCGAGTCTCGCGGTGGCCCGGCCCTTTCCGGTGGCCTGTCGCGAAAGCAACGAAAGAGCGTCATCGCATTCGTCCGTTCGGCCATGTTCGCCGCGGCCAGGAAAGTCTCCGCGTCGGTGGTGGACCTCACGATGGCGTCTCTCGCGTCGATGGACGCGCGAATCAACCCTCTCTTCTATTACGGCGTGGCGGACACGTCTTCGCAGACTTCGATCATCGATCTCACGCAACCCGAAACGGTGCTGTGGGAACGGATGGAAAAGCGTACCAGAAATGCAGTGACGTACGCCTCGAAGAAGAATCTCGAGATCGCCGGAGCCGTCGCTGCCGATTTTCCAGTGTTTCGCGACTTGATGCGAGAAACGGTCACGAGAACGGGCTCCAACTTTGCCGATTCCCATTACAAAGCCCTATGGGATTCGTTCCTCGGTCCCGGCATGTTACGGGGCTACTTAGCCTGCGAAAAAGGCGGTGGCGCTGTGTCGGTGGCGACCGTCGGAGTGTACAAGAACCGGGCGAACTATTGGAACGGCGGTGAAACGCGGCGGGGCTTGGCCTGTCAATCGCAGACCTTCCTGCTGTGGCACATCATCAGGCAACTGAAATCGAGCGGAGTCACGTGCCTTGAAATGGGCGAAGTGTCGCCGCTCCAGACAAACGATAAGAAAGGCGCCATCGGCAACTTCAAGAAGTCGTTTGGCGGTGACTTGTATCCCATCTACCAGGGCAGGCTCTACTGCGACGCGTGGGGACCCGTGAGGCGTGACCTTTCCGCGCTGCGCCGGGACCTCGTGCGATTCCTGCGAGGGCAGGCGCCTCAGTGACGACACCGCTGTACAAGAAGGCCGACAGTCTCATCGAGCTTCGGAGCGACGATCCCGATCTGCGCAGCGCGCTGGCGCGGCTCTCGGGCCGGCGCGACGCGATCCTGGCGTCGGCGGCCGATGCGTCGGGCCGGGCGATCCTGGCGCAGGCACTCGCGGATCTGCTCGACGGGCCGCGCCCGACTCCGGACCCGACCCGCTTCGCGCTGCGTCCGCACGTCCTGGCCGAGCTGCAGCGCATCACCGACGCGGAGCTCGCGCGGTATCTCGTCTACCGCTACCGGTACGACGTCTTCCCGCACACGCACGTGGTGGACGCGTTTCCGCCCTGCCTGCAGGTCGAGCCGACGTCGATCTGCAATTACCGCTGCGTGTTCTGCTACCAGACGGATCCGCAGCTGACGTCGCCGAAGAACGGCCAGATGGGCATGATGTCCCTCGACCTCTTCAAGACCATCATCGACGAGGCGCAGGGGCGGTGCGAGGCGGTGACGCTGGCGTCGCGCGGCGAGCCGCTGATGTGCCGCGACATCGACGCGATGCTCGCGTACGCGGCCGGGAAGTTCCTGGCGTTCAAGATCAACACGAACGCGTGGTTCCTCGACGAGACGAAAGCGCACGCGCTGCTGCAGGCCGATCCGAGCACGATCGTGTTCTCCGCCGACGCCGCCTCGGAGCCCCTCTACAGCCAGCTCCGCGTCCACGGCCGCCTGGACCGCGTGCTCGCGAACATCGAACGCTTCCACGACATTCGCGCGCGGCAGTACCCGCATGCGCGCGTGATCACGCGCGTCGCGGGCGTGCGCTACGGCGGCGGCCAGTCGCTCGACGCCATGGAGACGTTCTGGGGCGGGCTCGTCGATCAGGTCGCGTTCGTCGAGTACAATCCCTGGGAAAACACGTACGAGCGGCCGATCAACGACGTGACCGCGCCGTGCTCGGATCTGTGGCGCCGGATGTTCGTCTGGTTCGACGGCACCGCGAACCCGTGCGACGTCGATTACCGATCGACGCTGGCGGCCGGCACGGTGCCGGCGCGGTCCCTCGGCGAGGTGTGGACCGGCGAGCCCTACGCGTCCTACCGGCGGGCGCATCTCGACGGCCGCAGGAGCGGCCTCTCGCCGTGCAACCGTTGCACCGTCGTCTAAGCCCTTCCCGACCATGATTTGTGCCCTGCTGCTCGGCCGAGAGGCGAGCGTCGGATTTCCCGGCAAGAACTGGCATCCGCTGCTCGGGCGGCCGATGATGGCGTACCCGCTGCTCGCCGCCCGCGCGACGCCGTCGATCGATCGCGTCTACGTCTCGACCGACTCGCCGCGGATCCGCGAGATCGCGGCGTCGCACGGCGCGCGGCTCATCGACCGTCCGCCGTCGCTCGCGTCGAAGGACGCGCTCGGCGAAGACGCGTTCGCGCACGGCTACACCGTGATCCGCGACGAGCTGGCGCGCGAGGGACAGACGGTCGAGCTCGTCGTGCTGTTGTTCTGCAACGCACCGACCATCACGGCTGACGCGCTGCAGCAAGGCATCGACGCGCTCCGCACGGATCCGGACGCCGATTCCGCCGTCACCGTGTCGGTCTACAACATGTGGAGCCCGCTGCGCGCGCGCCGGCTCGACGAGCGAGGCTACCTGCAGCCGTTCGTCCCGTTCGAGACCTTCGGCGATCCGGCGACGCTGAACTGCGATCGCGATTCGCAGGGCGACGTCTACTTCGCCGACATGGGCGCGTCGATCGTCCGTCCGCATTGTCTCGAACGCCTGAAAGACGGGCTGCTGCCGCAGAAGTGGATGGGCCGGCGCATTCTGCCGATCAGGCAGTGGGGCGGCCTCGACGTCGACTACGAATGGCAGGTGCCGCTGGCCGAGCACTGGCTGCGCGCGCACGGCTTCACCGACACCGTGACACCGTATGGACGCTGAGACGGATCTGACCGGCCGGCGCGTGCTCGTCACCGGCGCCAGCTCGGGCATCGGCGCCGCGACCGCGCGGCTCCTGGCGGCGCGCGGCGCGACCGTCGGACTGCACTTCAACCGGAGCCGCAGCGCGGCGGAGAAAATCGGGCGCGAGATTGCCGCGGCCGGCGGACAGGCGGTGCTGCTGACCGCCGATCTGCTCGATGACGCCTCGCGCGCGACGCTGGTGCCGGAGGCGGTCGCGAGGCTGGGCGGCCTCGACGCGCTGATCAACAACGCCGGCGGCCCGGTGGCGTGGGCGAGCGTCGCCGATCTGACCGAGCACGTCTGGCGCGCCGCGTTCGTGCTCAACGTGGACGCGCCGTTCTTTCTCGCGCGCGATGCCTTCGCGCACATGCGCGCGCACGGCGGCGGGCGCATCGTCAACGTCAGCTCGATTGGCGTGAAGTACGGGGGATCCGCCACGACGCTCCACTATTCGGCGGCGAAGGGCGCGCTGGAAACCGTCACGCTCGGCCTGGCGAAGGCGGGCGCCCCGCACGGCGTGCTCGTGAACACCGTGCGCGCCGGGTTCATCGACACGCCGCTGCATGACGACATGGCGCCGGACGCGCGGGCCGCGCGGATCGCCGCGATTCCGCTCAAGCGCGCGGGTCAGCCGCAGGAGGTCGCCGCGACCATCGCGTTCCTGCTGTCGCCGGGGGCCGCGTTCATCACCGGCCAGACGTTCACCGTGTCGGGGGGCGACTGATGGCGGATCGCCGTCCGCGCGTGCTCATCACGACGGTGCCGTTCGGCCAGCCGCGCCGCGACGCGCTGGATCGGCTCGAGGCCGAAGGCCTCGACTACGTGATCAATCCGATCGGCCGCCGCCTGCGCGAGCAGGAGCTGGTGGATCTGATCGGCGACGTCGATCTCATGATCGCCGGCACCGAGCCGATCACGGCGCGCGTGATCGCCGCCGCGTCGCGGCTGCGCCTGATCTCGCGCGTCGGCATCGGGCTCGACAGCGTCGATCTCCTCGCCGCGCGCGCGCGCGGCATTCCGGTCTCGTACACGCCGGACGCGCCGGCGCCCGCCGTGGCGGAATTGACGCTCGGGCTGATGCTGGCGCTCCTGCGGCACATCGCGCCTGCGGATCGCCAGCTGCGGCAGGGCCGCTGGCAACGCTACATGGGCCGCCGCCTCGACGGGCTGACCGTCGGTCTCGTCGGCGCCGGCCGCGTGGGACGCCGCGTCGCCACCATGATCCGCGCCGCGTTTCCCTCGACGACGATTCTCGCGCACGATCTCGCGCCCGATACCGCGTTCGGCCGCGCGACAGGAGTGCGCTGGGTCGATCGCGACACCCTGTTCGCCGGCGCGGACATCGTCAGCCTCCACGTGCCGCTGACGCCGCAGACCCGCGGCCTCGTCGGCGCGCGCGACATCGCGCTGATGAAGCCGACGGCGTTCCTGATCAACACGGCCCGCGGCACGATCGTCGACGAACACGCGCTGGCGGCGGCGTTGCGCGCCGGGCGCCTGCAGGGCGCCGCGCTCGACGTGTTCGAGGACGAGCCGTACGCGGGCGAGCTCGCGTCCCTCGACAACGTGCTGCTCACGTGCCACATGGGATCGATGTCGGAGGACTGCCGGGCGGCGATGGAGTACGAAGCGACCGACGAAGTCATCCGCTGCGCGCGCGGCGAGCCGCTGATCCGGCTCGTGCCGGAGGACGAGTACGCGCTCGCGGAACTGCGGCAGGCCGCGTCGTGATCCCGTCGGCGCACACCCTATAATGAACACCACCGGACCGGATGTTCGATAAGACCAGAGACACGACGTTCTTCGAAGTCGTCAACGCGACCGGGCTCGCGCCGCTGCCGCGCGACGCCTCGCCGAAGCCGTTTCGCGTCCTCCTCGTGTACCCGAACTACTCGATGGTCAACCTGCTGCCGACCAACATCGGCATCCTGGCCGCCTGCCTGCGCCAGAACGGGTTCGCCGTGGATCTCTTCGACACCACCTTCTACCGGACCGCCGCGAAGACGCTCGACGAGATTCGCGTCGAGAACCTGCAGGTCCGCAAGTTCAGCCTCGAGGACGCGGGCGTCCGCTTCAAGCCGACGCACTTCGTCGACGACTTCCGCGCCAAAGTCGGCGCCTTCCGCCCCGATCTCATCGCCGTGTCGGTCGTCGAAGACACCTGGCCGCAGGGGCGCACGCTGATCGAATCGGTGCGCGACGTGCCGGCGACGGTGATCGTCGGCGGCGTGTTGCCGACGCTCGCGCCGGACGTGCCGATCGCGCACCCCGACGTGGACATGATTTGCGTCGGGGAAGGCGAGCACGCGATCGTCGACGTCGCGTCGGCGCTGCTGCAGAAGCGCGATCCATCCGCCATCGCGAACCTGTGGGTGAAGCGCCCGGACGGCACGATCGCGAAGAACGCGATCCGGCCGCCGATCGCGCTCGACGATGTGCCGTTCGGCGACTTCGATCTGTTCGAGCGGGAGCGCTTCTTCCGGCCGATGCAGGGCAAGGTCGTCCGCATGGCGCCCATCGAAACCGATCGCGGCTGCCCGTACAAATGCCGCTTCTGCGAGGCGCCGTCGCTCGTCGGGCTCTACAAGGCGCAGACCGGCCACTATTACTTCCGGCGCAAGTCGTGGGCGAAGGTGCGCGAGGAGATCGAGCTCTACCGCGACAAGTACGGCGTCGAGTACATCTACTTCAACGCCGAGACGTTCCTCGCGATGAGCGAGAAGGAATTCGACGAGTTCATCCGGATGTACGAGGGCATCCGGCTGCCGTTCTGGATGCAGACGCGCATCGAGACGCTGTCGGCGCGCCGTGTCGCCGACCTCGAGCGCGTGAACTGCAACCGGATCTCCATCGGACTCGAGCACGGCAACGAGCGGTTCCGCAAGGAGATGGTCGGCAAGGGCTTCAGCAACCAGCAGATGATCGAGGCCTTCCGCCTGCTCGATCGGTCGTCGATTCCCGTGACGGTGAACAACATCCTGGGCTTTCCCGGCGAAACGCGGGCGCTGATCTTCGACACCATCGAGCTGAATCGCGAGCTCGGCACCGACAGCGTGAACGCGTTTCTGTTCACGCCGTATCGCGGGACGGCGATGTACGACGACGCGGTCCGCCAGGGCTTCCTCGACGCGCGCGCGGAAACCGATTCGCTGATCACGGGATCCATTTTGAACATGCCGACGATCTCGAAGGACGAGCTGATGGGGCTGGTGCGGACCTTCAGCCTCTACGTGAAGTTCCCGCGCGAGGAATGGCCGGAGATCGCCGTCGCCGAGCGCTTCACGCCCGAAGGCAACGCGGCGTTCGAGGCGCTGTCGAAGCGCTACTACGAGCGCTTCTTCGACCACGACTTCAAGTGGACGAAGAAGGCGTGCTTCTCGACGCGCGCGTACGCCGGTGCGCCGGTCGCCAAGCAGGCGACCGAGGACATCACGAATTGACGGCCACGAAATCGCGCGCGGTGGTCTTCGGCGGCGCCGGCTTTCTCGGCAGCTTCGTCGCCGACGCGCTCAGCGCCGCCGGTCACGACGTCGTCGTGTTCGACCGCCGGCCGTCGCCGTACCTGCGCGAGGGCCAGCGCGGCGTCGTCGGCGACATTCTCGACGCGAAGATCGTGGCCGACGCGATCGCCGGCGCCGACATCGTCTACCACTACGCGGCCGTCGGCGACATCGCCGCGGCGAACACCGATCCCGTCGAGACCATCCGCGTCAACGTGCTGGGGACGACGATGCTGCTCGACGCCGCCCGCCGGGCCGGCGTGAAGCGGTTCGTCTTCGCGAGCACGCTCTACGTCTACAGCGAAAAGGGCGGCTTCTACCGCAGCGGCAAGCAGGCGTGCGAGCTCGTCATCCACGACTTCCAGAGCGCGTACGAACTGCCGTTCACAATCCTGCGGTACGGATCGCTGTACGGACCGCGCGCCACGGAATCGAACTGGATCCATTCGATCCTGAAGCAGGCGCTCACCGAAGGCCGCATCGTCCGCGCGGGCGACGGCGAAGAGATCCGCGAGTACATCCACGTCTGGGACGCGGCGCAGAGCAGCGTCGACATCCTCGCGCCCGAATACGAGAACGCGAGCATCATCATCACCGGCCAGCAGCCGATGCGCGTCCGCGATTTGCTGACGATGATCCGCGAGATGCTCGACAACAAGATCGCCATCGAGTACCGCCCGCCGGACGAGGCGAGTCACGATCGCGCCTGGCACTATCAGATGACGCCGTATTCGTATCGGCCGCAAATCGCCCGCCGCCTCACGAAGACGAGCTATCTCGATCTCGGTCAGGGCCTCCTCGATCTGATCGATCAGATGGCCCAGTCGGTCGGCGGCCCTTCCGGCGCCGGGTAGCCCTTCTGCCGTTTCCCCGCGTCCTCGTGCTCGATTTCGACGGCGTCGTGCTGGAGTCGGCGGCCGTCAAGGGCGCCGCGTTCCGCGCGCTGTTCGCGGAGCACCCGCAACACGTCGATCGGATCGCGCAGTACCACGTGGACAACGGCGGGCTGTCGCGCTACGAGAAGTTCCACTGGATCTACCGCGAGCTGCTGCGCCGGCCGCTCACCGAGGATGAGATGGGGGTTCTCGATCGCCGGTTCGAGGCGCTGATCGCGGACGCCATGCGCGCGTGCCCGTTCGTGCCGGGCGCCCGGGCGTTCATCGCGGCCCGCGCCGCGAGCGCGCCGCTGTTCGTCGCGTCGGGCGCGCCCGAGCGGGAATTGCGCGCAATCGTGCGCGCGCGCGGATTACACGCGTTCTTCTCGGGCGTCTACGGATCGCCGAGAAACAAGACGGAGTTACTGCGCGCGATCGCCGCGGAAGCGGACGTCGCGCCCGCCGACATGCTGTTTGTCGGCGACGGCCGGCAGGACTGGGAAGCCGCGCAGGCGCTGGGCGTGCCGTTTGTCGCGCGCGTGGCGCCCGGCGACGCCGACCGCTTCGGTCCGGGCCCGCTGGCCGTCGTTCAGGATCTGGCCGAGCTCGCCGCGCGCTGGCCGCTGCCGGCGCCTGACCCGCACCGTTGACACGTTGAACACGCTGGTCGTCATTGCCGACCCTGTGCCGCTCGACGCGGCGGTGCGGGCGATTCCGCCGTCCGGCGACGTCCATCTTCTGGCGGTGGGACGCGCGATCCCGCTGGCGGCGGATCTTCAGCGCGCGATCGGGCCGCGCCTCCACGCGCTGTCCGCCGTCGACCTGATGCGGGACGCCGTGCCCGTCGCGCGCGCGAAGTTCGTCCGCTTCGCCGCCGAGTGGCCGGCGCGTCCGGCGGTCTTCGGCGGCGACTTCCTCCAGGCGTTCCTGCGCGACGGGTGTCCGGCCTGGTGGTTCACCGATCTGTCGCAGAAGAACGCCGGCACGCGGCCGACGTTCGCCCGGTTGTGCGAGCTCGAGGCGCTGCGGATCGTCCTCGCGCGCGCGACGTACGAACGCGCGATCCTCGTCGTCGACGATCGCGATCACGCGAACGTGCTCGCGCAAGCCTGCGCGCAGGCTCGAGTGCCGGCCGCGACGGCGTGGCGCCCGGCAACCGTGGACGGCGAGAGCGTCCCGCGACTGCTGCTGGGCCGCGTGAAGCGCTGGTGGCTCGACGCGTGCGCGACGCGGCTGGCGCGTCGCCACGCGTTGCCCGCCACGGTGGATGTCGATCCGTCGCGCCGCCTCATCGCCTTTCACACGTGGTTTCCGTCGCAGTGGCGGTCGTGGCGCGGCGCCTCCCGCGATCGATACTTCGTCGATGTCCCCGATCTCCTGCGCCGATCCGCCGCCGCGCAGCCGTTCTACGCGTGCGTCATTCCGGCGCCCGAGGCCGCCGCGCTCCGGTCCGGCGTCCGCGCGGCCGCGACGCGCGCGCGCGAGGAGCCGAACGCGTTCGTCTTTCTCGAGCGCTGGTCGTCCGTGCGCGATGTGTGCCGCCTGTACGCAGACGTGCGGCCGGCGCTGAAGTACTGGTGGCTGCAGGCTGTCGATCGCCGGTTCCGCCGCTCGTTCGATTGGGACGGCATCGACGTCTTTCCGCTCGCGCGCCACGATCTGGCGGCCTCGCTCGTCCGCGATCTGCCGTATTACGAGCTGCTGGCGCTCCGCCTGCGCCGCATGGTGGCGGGCCTGCGTCCTGCCGACGTCGTGACGCCGCTCGAAACCTACGCCTACGGCCGCGCGGTGGCGTGGGGTGTTCACGCCGCGCACGCCGGCGCGCGCGTCGTCGGGTATCAGCACAGCCCGGTGAACGCGAATCAGCTGATGTACGCATTCACGCCGGGGGAGGCCGCGCGCATGCCGCTGCCGGACGTCTGGCTCCTGCACGGCGGCGACGCGCGGCGGATGCTGCGGCAGTCCGGCATCGCGGATGAACGGTTGATCGTGACCGGCGCGCCGCGGTTCGACGACCTCACGGAATTCCGCCGCCGCCGGAGCGAACACGCGTCGGCGCTGCGGCGCCAGTGGAACGTCGGCGCCGGGACGCGCCTCGTGGTTGTCGCGGGCGTCATCTGGCCGGAGATCACGCGCGCGCTCCTGCAGACGTGCATGCAGGCGCTGGCGGATCGGCCTGACACGCTGGTGCTGATCAAGCCGCATCCGCTCCACGCAGTCACCGAGAACGATCTGCGCGAGGCCGCGGGATCGCGCGCCCGCTTCGCGGTGACGACCGAGGATCTCAACGTGCTGCAGGCCGCGGCCGATGTGATGGTGGGCGCGTTCGGGACATCGGACGCGGAGGCGATTGCGATCGGCTGCCCGGTCGTGCGCGTGCTGCTGACCAACTTCGATCTGAGTCCGACCTCTGACGAGCCCGGCGCGACCGTCGAGGTCGCCGGTCCCGACGAGTTGCGCCGCGCGATCGACGCCGTGCTGGCCGGCGCCGCGCCGCCGCCGCGCACGGCGGAGTTCATCGAGCGCGTGTTCTTCCGCCTGGACGGCCGTTCGGCCGAGCGCGTCGTCGCCGCCATCGAGGCCGGCGGTGGCTCGCGCGCGGCGGTGCCGGCCTGATCGTGCTGAAGACGGTTCTTCACCGGCTCCGGTGTCCGGCCTGCGCCGGCTCGCTCGCGGCGGACGCGATTCGGCAGACGGATGCCCGCATCCTGGACGGCGCGCTGCGGTGTGGCGGCTGCGGCGCCGTGTTCGCGATCGAGAACGGACTCCTCGATCTGACGCCGCCTGCGCTGGCCGGCCCGCAGCTCGCGCAGCGCCGGCACTTCGACTGGTTTGCCGACAACGACACGCAGAGCTACACCGCGTACCAGGCGTCGCCGTTCTGGGTGGCCGAGGACGGGCTGACGTTCGACGCGTGGCGGGCGCGGATCGACGCGGGCGCCTGGGTCCTCGACGTCGGCTGCGCCAACGGCCGCAGCGCCTGGCCGCTGCTCTCGCGCGGCGGCGTCGTGGTCGGCTGCGACATCTCGCCGAAGCTCGTGCGCCAGGCGATTGCGCGCGCCGAGGCCGACGGCGTGGCGGACCGGACCTGCTTCTTCGTCGCGGACTGCGATCGCCTGCCGTTCGCCGACTGCAGTTTCCGGTACGTGCTCACGTACGGCGTCCTGCATCACCTCCCGGATCCGGCGCGCGCGTGCCGCGAGATTCAGCGCGTCCTCGAGCCGGGCGGCGTGCATTTCGGATCCGAGAACAACCGGACGGTGTTCCGCCGGCTGTTCGATCTGCTGATGCGGTGGCGGCCGCTGTGGATCGAGGAGGCGGGCGCCGAGCCGCTGATTTCCGAAGGCATGCTCCGTGAATGGCTCCGCGATCTGCCGGTGCGCCTCGAGTGCACGACGAGCGTGTTCCTCCCGCCGCACGTGATGAACGTCGCCGGCCACGCGTCCGCGCGATCGCTGCTGCGCCTTTCCGATTGCATCGGCCGCGCCATCCCCGGCCTGCGCGGGCAGGGCGGCCTGATCGTGTTCGACGCGCGGAAGACCGCCGCATGAGCCGCGCGGCCGTGCGCGTGATGCTGCTGTGCGCCGTCGTCCTCGCCGTGCCGCTCCTCGCTCACGCATATGCGGGATCGTTCAGCCGCTTCATGGGCGACGACTATTGCGACGCGGCGATCTTCCGCCGCGAGGGATTGCTCGGCGGCCAGAAATACTTCTACGACAACTGGGGCGCCGTGCCGGCGACCATCGCGTTGATGGCCCTCGTCGATCCGGGCGGGCCGTCGCTGGCGGGATGGCTGCCGGCATCCGCTCTGGCGCTCTGGATCGTCACGCTCACATGGACGTTCACGCAGATCACGCCGCGCGTGTCAGTCCGCGCGCCGCGGCTGCTCGCCTTCGTGCTGGCCGAGGCCGTGATGTTCGCGACGCTCGAGGACGCGCCAAGCGTGATTCAGTCGCTGTATCTCCGGATCCCGCTGCTCGCGTACCTGTGTCCGATCATCGCGCTCAGCGGCCTGGCGGGGTTCTGTATGCGGATGGCTCGCGGCGGGGAGGTATCCGGCACCCGGATGATCGCGATGGGGAGTCTGGCGTTTGTCGCCGGCAGTTTCGGACCGGTCTACGTCGCGATGCAGACGACCGCTGTCGCCGTCGCGCTGGCGGCGGCGTGGACGATCCGCGACGCGCCGGCGCGGCGCGTGTGGACCAGGCTGCTCGCCGCCGCCATGGTCGGCTCGGTCGCGTCGCTCGCGTTCATTGCCGTGGCACCGGGCAACGCCAACCGCGCGCAGTTCTTTCCTCCGCGTCCCGGAGTACTCGATATCGTCAAGTCGACCGTGCTGGCCACGGGGTTCATGCTCGCTCGGCCCGCGCTGACGCTGCTCCGCCCGGCCGTGATTGCGGCGGTGCCGTCGCTGTGGCCTGACGCGTCGCGCTGGCTGGATCGCGCGCTGGCGATGACGTCGTCGCCAATCGTGCCGCTCGCGATGATCGTCCTGGGAAGCGTGCTCGCGCTCGCGGCGCCCGCGCCGCTGGTTGCGCGCGACGCGATCGCTCGTGTCAAATGGATGCTGGCGCTCATTCCCGTCGTCGCGTTCATCGTGGTCGCCAGCGCGATCGTCGTCGGTCCGTTCGGGACATCCGCGCCGCCGCCGCCCCGCGCATTGATCATGCCGCAGTTCGCGCTCGAATTCCTGGCGCTCGCCTGGGGCGCGCTCGCCGGCACGCTCGCGCGCGCCTCGTTCGACGCGCGCGGCCTGCCGATCCGACGCGTGCGGTCCGCCGCCGCCGGCCTCGCCATTCTGCTGCTGGCCGCGCAGGCGGCGCGATCGACGGCAGGCACGCTGGCCCTCACGCCGTCCCTGCGCCGGTGGGCGAACGCGTGGGACGCCGGCGACAGGGAATTGCGCGAGGCCGCCAGGCAGGGACGCGTTCGCGCGACCGCGCCCGCGCTCGATCCGATCGGCGGCGTCGGCGCCCTCGGCCGCGATCCAGCCGACTGGGTCAACAACTGCGCGGCCCAGTACTACGGTCTTGAATCGGTCACGGGGCGCTGACATGGCGGAAGCGCTCAGCGCGGCCGGAACGACGGTGCGTCCGATGACGGTCGCCGACATCGACGCGATCGTCGAACTGCAGCTCGCGTTCCTCGAGGGGTCGATCATCACGGCGCTCGGCCCCGGTTTCCTCGTCGCGTTTTACCGCGCGGCCCTCGCGCATCCTCACACGCTCGCGTTCGTCGCCGCCGAAGATGCCGGCGCCGGCGCCGGGGGGGGCCCCGTCGTCGGATTCGCGCTGGCCACGCTGGACGTCGGCGCGTTCAATGCGCACGTGAAGCCACGCGTGTTGCGGGCGCTCGCGCTGGCGGTGCTCTCGCCCCGCGGATGGCGTCTGGCGTGGAGCATCGTGCGCGGCATCGGCGAGCCAGAGCCGCAGCCCTACATGCCCGCCGAACTTCTGCTGCTCGTCGTCGACTCGCGCGTGCGACGTCGCCGCATCGGCCACACGCTGCTGACCGAGCTCGAGGCGGCGTTCGCGCGGGCGCAGGCCGCCCGCTACCGCGTGGCCGTGCGCAGCCACCTCGCGGTGGCGCGGGCCTTCTATCTCGCGCTCGGCTTCGAGCCGGAGCAGCAACTGCTGGTGCTCGGCCATCCGATGACGTATCTCACGAAGCGCGTCGCCCGGTGACGAGGGTGAGGCCCCGAGTGCTGATGGTGACCGGCGCCTACTATCCCGAGATCGCGGGCGGCAGCCTGCAGTGCCGCTCGCTCGTCCTCGCGCTGCGCGATCGCGTGCGCGTTTCCGTCCTGACGACGACCGCCGATCGGCGTCTGCCGTCGCGGTCGGACGTCGATGGCGTGCCCGTGCACCGCGTGTTCGTCGATCCGAGAGCGCCGGCAACAAAAGCCGTCGCGCTCCTGCGGCTGCTGGCTCTCGCGCCGACGCTGGCGACCGGCGCCGACGTCTTTCACTTTCACGGGTTCACGGAAAAGATGCTCGTGCTGTTCGCGATCGCCCGCTTGTCCGGCCGTCGCATCGTCCAGAAAGTGACGTCGGTCGGCTGGGACGACCCGATCGCTATCCGCTCGCGTCCGTTCGGAGGCTGGCTGGCCGCCGGCATCGCGCACGCCGATCGGATTGTCGCCGTCAGCCCGGCGGTGGAGGAGCGCTGCCGCCAGGCCGGGGTGCGCGCGGATCGCCTCCGCGCGATTCCCAACGGCGTCGATGTGCAGTGCTTTGCGCC
>JAIQFX010000112.1 GCA_020073005.1 Terriglobia bacterium
TCCGCTGCCCACGACCATCGCGAGGATGTCGCCGGTGCTCGCGCCGAGCGCAAGCCGCACGCCGATCTCCGCGGTGCGCTGGCTGACCGCGTAGGACATCACGCCGTAGATGCCAAGCCCCGCCAGCAGCAGCGCGAGCGCCGCGAACGCCGACAGCAGCATCGAACTGAAGCGGGACTGCGCCAGCGTCTTCGACACCCACTGGTCCATGGTCCGCACGTCGGCGAGCGGTTGATCCTTGTCGATCGCGTGGATCTCGCGCTCGACGAGCGGGGCGAACGGCGCCGGCTCGGACGCCGTGCGGATGGTCAGCGTCATGGCACCGTACACGAGCTGAGGATGCGGCCAATACGTCATCGGACGCGTCTCGGTGGCGAAGTCTACGTACTTCATGTCGCCGACGACACCGATGATCTCGGTCGGCACGTTCGGATCGGTCATCGCGATCGTCAGGCTCCTGCCGATTGGATCCTCGGCCGGGAAGTACTTACGCGCCAGCGTGTCGTTGATGACGACACGTCGAGCTTCTCGCGCATCTCGCGCTCCGAGAAGAGCCGGCCGCGCAGCAGCAAGGCGGAGACGCGAGCCACCGCTTCTCGGAAGAACTCGAGACGGTTGGCCTCGGTTGGGTACCGCGCCGGGGGCACGGTCATCCGTGCGGTGAGCACGTTGTGTGTGTCCAAACCCGGATCCACGCCGCTGAGCGCGGCAAAGCTGCGGAGCAACAGGCCGGCGCCGACGAGCAGGACCACGGCGAGCGCGATCTCCGCGACGACGAAAGCGTGGCGCATGCGGCGATGGTGGAGTCCCGCGCCCGCTCCGCGGGCACCGTCCTTGAGGGCCTCCTGGGTTTCGGTGCGCGCGCTTTCGTAGGCGGGTGCGAGGTCGCAGATGACTGCCGTCGCCAGCGACACAGCGGCCGTGAACGCCAGCACGGGATAGCTCAGCCGCAGGTGGCCGATGCTCCCGAGATCGACGGGACTGAGAGCGGACAGCGCGGCCAGACTCCACTGGGCGACGAGCAAGCCGAGCGCTCCGCCGGTTCGGCGGCATCACTCCGATTACGGTGACGGCGTGGCCGTTGACTTGGATGTCCGACCACCGCGGGATCGGCGCCAAAGCGGCGCCGCCATAAGTCGTACGTGAGGACGCCCAGCGAATCGCGTCCTTCATGGCCCTCATCGGCCTCGAACGTCCGTCCGATGAGCGGCGCGACGCCGAGCGCCGGGAAGAATTCCGGCGTGACGATCGTGGCGACGAGTTCTTCCGGCGCGCCATCGTCCGTGAGGCTGACCCGGTAGTCGTAGAATCCGGCGACGCGTTCGAACGCCGTCGCGCGCTCACGCCAGCGCATGAAATTCGCGGGACCGATGACGTTGGGTCGCCCGGGCCGCCGGACGTTCGTTTCCCACATCACCACGAGATGAACGTTAGATCAGGCCAATGGGCCTAAGGTTGACGATGTCGCGGGGAGACGGCCGACCAGCCGAGATGCAGGTGGAGCGATCCGAGCTTGACGTCGACGTCGAGCCCGAGCGCCCGGGCCCGCGATTCGGCGACCGCGGCGGGATCCATTTCCAGGAACACCGGCCGGATCTCGACCGATCCATTTCCAGGAACACCGGCCGGATCTCGACCGTGAACGGGCCGCCGGCCGGAGACGTCAGGCCGACGGAGAGCGCCGCGGTGAAAAGCACCAGCGCCACCATCGCGATCCGCGTCAGCCGTCGTCGGAGAGACACGCCAGGTTCAAGGCGAACTTCGTGCCAGACTTCGGCGGCGTGGCGCGACCGGATTTGCGAACAAAAACCTTCGTGGCTTGTTGAGGACTCGCCGAGCTGTCCGGTTCTGGGACGGCCTCGTTCGGAAGCGGAGACCGTCGACGGCTACCGGCCGTCGCGCAGACCCGGACGCACTTGAATCTGGACGCTGGCCACGCCAACCGACTTGTCGCGCCGCTTGAGGTGGAAGTTGACGCGGAAGTTGCCGGTCCGGAAGACGTGCTCGACCGTGAACCGGCGTTTGATTTCCGACTTGCCCGGTTCGTACGGCGCGCAATCCGCCGTCGACTCCGACTCCGTGCCGTCGCCCCATTCCCACGAGACCGTGGGGCAGTAGAACTCCTCGAAGTCGTTCGCGCCGCCCAGGAGCTCCGCCGTCAGCACAACGCGTGACGGCGCGATGCTGATGATCGGCTGCGCCTTCAGCGTCAGCTTCGGACGCCGGGCGTCCGGGTTGTCCTTCGGATCCTTGTCGGCCTTCTGAGATCCATCGGCGAGCGCAGTCGTGACGGCGAGCAGAGCAGCGGCCAGGGCCGCGACACACGACTTCATGACCTTTCGACCCTCACGTGCAGGAGCTGCATGAAATTGTACCGCCCTGGCTGGGCGCCAGCAAGCGCCTTCAGCGATAATGACCGGATGCCCCCAGCCGTGAAAAGTCAGACGATGGCCTGCGTCGGCGGCCCACTGTCCGGTATCGAGACGGACCTGGTGGTCGTGCCGTGGTTCGAAGACGATGCGCCCGCAAGTGTGCCTGGATTGGATGAGGCGAGCGGGAGGGAGATTGGTCGCGCCCTGACGGCGAAGGAATTTCAGGCGAAGCCGTACGAGTGGTTCATGACGCCGGTCAGCGACCGGCAGTGGCGCGCGCGCCGCGTCGCGCTGATCGGAGCAGGGCGCCGGGCCGACTGTGGAAGCGACCTGGTGCGCAAGCTCGCCATCTCGGGCGGTGTGACCGCCCGACAGCGGCACGTGGGCCGGGTCGCATTCGTAGTGCGCGGAGAAGGCGCGGCGGGGGATCTGGCGCAGGCGGCGGCCGAAGGGCTGACGCTGTCGGAGTTCAACGCCGGCACCTACAAAACCGGTGAACCGGCGCCGGCCGTCGCGCCAACCTGGACGATCGCGATTCTGGACGGCGCGCGAGACGCGGCGACGGAGGCCGTCGCGCGCGGGCGCACGCTCGGCGAATGCAGCAACCTGGCGCGCGAGCTGGCGAATGAACCGGGCAACACGCTCACGCCGCGCGAGTTCGCGAAGCGCGCCGCCTCGCTCGCCAGCGACGTCGGCGTCCAGGTGGAGATCCTCGACGAGACGCAGATCGAGGCGCTCGGCATGGGCCTGCTGCTCGGCGTGGCGCGCGGAAGCGGCGAGCCGCCTCGCCTGATCGTGTTCCGTTACGAGCCGCCCGGCGCGCCGGAGAAACCGGTGCTGGGGCTGGTCGGCAAGGGCATTACGTTCGACACGGGCGGGATTTCGATCAAGCCGGCCGACGGAATGGAGCGGATGAAGGACGACATGGCCGGCGGCGCGGCCGTGGCGTGCGCGATGCGCGCCATCGCGCTGCTCGGCGCGCCGATCCGCGTGATTGGGGTCGTGCCGACCACGGAGAACATGCCCGGCGGCCGCGCGATCAAGCCGGGCGACGTTCTGAAAAGCGCCGAAGGCAAGACGGTCGAGGTGATCAACACCGACGCCGAGGGCCGGCTGATTCTCGGCGACGGCCTGTGGTACGCGCGGCAGCTCGGCGCGACGCATCTCGTCGACGTCGCGACGCTGACGGGCGCGTGCGTGGTGGCGCTCGGCAAGATCGCGAGCGGGCTTTTCGGCACGCCCGACGCGTGGGTCCAGCGCGTCCGCGCGGTCGCCGATCGTGCCGGGGATCGCGTCTGGCCGATGCCGCTGTTCGACGAGTACCGCGATCAGCTCAAGAGCGAGATCGCCGACATGATGAATACCGGCGGCCGTCCGGCGGGATCGATCACGGCCGCGATGTTCCTGAAAGAATTCAGCGGCGGTCTTCCGTGGGTCCACATGGACATCGCGGGCACCGCGTGGGCCGAAGAAGCGAAGCCGTACCTGCCGAAGGGACCGAGCGGCGTGGCCGTGCGGACGCTCGCGCAGCTCGCCTTCGAACGATTTTGATCCTGCAGCAGCCCGAGTCCCCGGTCATCGTGAAGATCGTCGAGCCGGCGCAGAAAGGACTCGCGGATATCCTTCTGGGCTCGCTGGGGCTCAGCGGCGTGATCGCGCTGGGCGCCATCCTGCTCGGCGTCGTGCTCGCGGTGGTGATGGTGTGGTTTCGATCGCGCTCGGCGGGCAGCGAACACTACGGGCCGCTTGATCGGTAACGTCCGCCTGACGGCGGACGCCACGGACCTATTGCAGCGCGACGATCGAGACGTTCTTCAGCGAGGCCTGGTACTTGCGGATCGCGTTGAACAGCGCTTCAGCGATCCGCTGCCGGTAGACGTTTCCCTTCAGCAGCCGCGCTTCCTGCGGATTCGTCACGAACGAGATCTCCGCCAGCACGCTCGGCATCGCCGCGCCGATGAGCACGACGAACGGCGCCTGCTTCACGCCGAGATCCTTCACCGTCTTGTTCGACGCCTTGAGCCGGTCGATCATCGCGTGCTGGACGTGCGTCGCGAAGTCCTTCGACTCGTCGAGCTTGTTGTTGAGCGCGATCGCCTTCAGAAAATCCGGCAGCGCGCCCATCGTCTGGCCCGAGGCGGCGTTCTCCCGCGCGGCGACGGCGGCTGCGCTGAGGTTGTTGGCGAAATTCAGGAAATAGGTTTCGATCCCACGGGCCTGCGGCGCCGGGCTCGCGTTCGCGTGAATCGACAGGAAGAGGTCGGCGCTCTCGCGATTGGCGATCGCCGTGCGCTCGGGCAGCGGAATGAAGTCGTCCGTCCGGCGCGTCAGGATCACTTCCGTGCCCGGCACCTTCGCGAGCAGCTTTTCGAGCCGCAGGGCGACGTCGAGCACGAGCTCCGCTTCCGTGACGCCCTTGCCCTGCGCGCCGGGATCGTGGCCACCGTGACCCGGATCGATCACGATGCGTGAGACGCCGAGGCCAAGCTGGCGGGCGATAGACGGACCGCCTGTCACGCTCTTCGACTGAAGGGTCGGCGGTGTTGGCGGCGCCGGAGTCGGCGCAGGCGGCGATGCTTCGGCGTTCTTCGGCGCCGCGTCGGTCGCCGGCGGTTCGGCGTTTGCCGCATACGCGTCCGCAAGCAGGGCCGTCGCGCGCGGCGCCGCACTGGGCGCCTTGCGCAGCCACGTCGTCGACAGCGGCCTGGCGGCGAGCGGCGCTGGGGCGGCGGCGCGGCGAACGACCGGCGGCGGCGGCGGCGCAGCTGCGCGCGCGGCCGTCGGCTTCGGCGCCGCGGCAGTCGTGCCGGCCCGCACGCAGTCAATCACGAGGCGGTAGGGATCGTAGAGCGGGTAGACGCTGTAACTGCCCACGCCATCGGCGTCGAGCACGATGCGCGTCGTGTTGTTCGGATGCCGTCCAACGCGCACCTGACGCACGAGATCGTTGTCGCTGTCGAAGCGGCGGGTCTGATCGACCAGCGAGGGCGCGGCACGCGTTCCGGGAAGATCGACGAACACGCGGGCGGGATCGCCGATGCGCTCGTCGTGAAACGCGACCTCGCCGTCCAGCTCGACCGTAATGCGCACGACTTCCGGCAGGACGACGCGCCGGATTTCCTTGATCGTGCGGATGTGCTCGGCGCCGGCGGTTTCCATGCCGACGCGCGCGAGCTGCTCGGGCACCTGCTTGACGAGCTTGCTCGCGGGATACGCCGCCGTCAGCCTGCGCAGCAGACGCACGCCCGCGTCGCGATCCGGCGCCTGTCCGAAACGCGCGAAGGCATCGAGCGCGAGACATCCCGCCTGCCAGAGCGCATCGTCGCTGTAGCCGCTGGTCGGGTACGCCTTGACGATCGCTTCGTACGCCGCGACGACGGCGTGGACGTCCTGCAGCGCGGCGGGCGCCGCCGTAGGCGAGGCGAGCGCGGCGCGCACGGTCTGCTCGCGGGCGAGCGCGTCGGCGTACATCGCCTGCGCGGACGAGGCAGGCTTCGCCTGTCCGGGCAGCAGCAGCGCGACGACGAGCGCACTCGAGAGAACACTCATCGCAGTTGGGCGTCCACCTCGTCGAAGTAGCTTCGGTCCACGAGCACCTCACGCGGCTTGCCGCCGACGGCCGGCGAGACGAGACCTTCCATCTCCATCATGTCGACGAGCCGCGCGGCGCGGCTGAACCCGATGCGCAGGCGCCGCTGGAGATAAGAAATCGACGGCTGACCGCTCGTGACGATGATGCGGGCGGCCTCGTCGTACAGGTCGTCCTTCTCCATGTCGATGCCTTCCGCCGTGGTCTTCTCCTCGGCGGTGATCGTCTCGTCGTAGGTCGGCTTGCCCTGCTTGCGCAGGAAACTCGCGAGCCGCGCGCTCTCCTGTTCGGAAATGTACGGGCCGTGCAGCCGGATGAACCGCGACGACGCCGGCGGCAGCAGGAGCATGTCGCCCTTGCCGAGCAGCTGCTCCGCGCCGTTGCCGTCGAGAATCGTGCGCGAGTCGATCTTCGACGCGACGCGGAACGCGATGCGCGCCGGAAGATTCGCCTTGATCAAGCCCGTGATGACGTCGACCGACGGCCGCTGCGTGGCGAGAATCAGATGGATGCCGACGGCGCGCGCCATCTGCGCCAGACGCGCGATCGACTGCTCGACTTCGTTGCTGGCGACCATCATCAGGTCGGCGAGCTCGTCGATCACGACGACGATGAAGGGCAGCGGCTTCGGCTCCTGTCCGTCCTTCGGCGTGCGCTTCTCGGTGATCGCCTGCTGCACGTTGCGGTTGTACTGGTCGATGTTCCGCACGCCTTCCGCCGCGAGCGTCTTGTAGCGCTCCTCCATCTCGCGCACGGCCCAGCGCAGCGCGTTGGCGGCCTGCTTGGGATCGACGACGACGGGCGTCATCAAGTGGGGGATGTCTTCGTACATGCCCAGCTCGAGGCGCTTGGGGTCGATCATGATCATCCGCACGTCGTCCGGCGTCGCGCGATACAGGATGCTCGTGAGCATGCCGTTGATGCCGACCGACTTGCCGGCGCCGGTCGAGCCGGCGATCAGCAGGTGCGGCATCGCCGCGAGATCCGCGATGAACGGCTCGCCGTGAATCGTCTTGCCGAGCGCGATCGACAGCTTGGACGTCGAGCGCCGGTACGCGTCCGACTCCAGCAGCTCGCGCAGCGAAATCTGCTCGCGCGTGGCGTTCGGGATCTGGATGCCCACGGTCGACTTGCCGGGGATGCGATCGATGAGGACCGATTCCGCCTGCATGGCGAGACACAGGTCGTCGGCCAACCCGGTGACCTTCGAGTACTTCACACCGGCGTCCGGCTTGAACTCGAACGTCGTGACGACCGGGCCCGGGTGAATCTGGACGACGTTGCCTTCGACCGAGAACTCGCGGCACTTTTCCTCGAGCAGCCGCGCGCGGTCCATCAGCTCACGCTCGTCGATCTTGCGTTCGACCTTCGAGGCGTCGAGCAGCGCAACCGGCGGAAGCGTGTACTCGCCCTTCTTGCGATCGGCGGCGGGCTTCGCCGACGGCTCGGGATCGGTGAGCGGCAGGGGAGCGGGCACGTTGACCTTCGGCGGCTTCGGCGGCGCGAAGGACTTGGGTCCGCTGGTCAACGGGTCCGCCACGACGGGCGCCTCGTCCGCATCGCGCTTCCTGACCGGCTTGGCCGCAGCCGCGTCGGCGGATGCGACCACGGCGGTCTTGATCTCCGGCAGCGGCGCGCCCTTCTTCGTGTGTTTCGCGATCACCTCACGGCGCTGCGCCTCGCGCCGCCGCTCCTCGCGCCACGCGTGGAACGAGTCGACCGTGCGGGTCGCTCCGGCGCGCAGGGCCTCGATGATCGCGCCGAAGAAGCGGCCGAAGGAGAACTGGGTCGACAGGATGATCGCCAGGAAGATCAGCGTCAGGATGACGATCAGCGCCCCGGTGCGGTTCAGGTACTCCGACATGAACTTGGCGAGAAAGTCGCCGGCGTATCCGCCCGCGCGGAACGGCTTGCCCGAGACTTCGAGCGTCGTGAAGACGAGACTCAGGAACGCGCTGATGCACGCGAAGAGCAGCGTCCCGCCCGTCACTTTCGTCGCGGCCGCGTCCACGGACCGGCACCAGAAGTAATTCCACCCGACGACGACCAGGATCGCGGGAACCAAGTACGACGTGTAGCCGAAGAGTTGAAACGACAGCTCGGCCAGAAAGCCGCCGACGCGGCCCGCGAAGTTCAGCGGCGTGGCGTGCGCGCCCGTGCTGAAGAACCAGACGGGATCGCTGGGCTCGTAGCTGGCGAGCGAAATCAGCCAGATGAGCGAGAGCGCGAAGAGGGCGACCCCGACGAACTCGCTGACGCGGCGTGAAACGGTCGATCCACTCACGTGTCAGATCTCCATGATGACGGGCAGCACGAAGGGCCGCCGCCCGGAACGTTTGCGGAAAAAGCGGCGCAGCTCGACGCGCAGCTTCTCCTTGATGAGCCCTTGATCGGTACGTTCTTCGATGCTGGCCTGTTCGACGACGTCGCGGAGCAGGCGCGCGCCGTCGGCGAGCAGCGCCTCGCTGTTCTCCATCACGAAACCCCGCGTGATGATGTCCTGCACGCCTTCGAGCGCGCCGGTCTGCTTGTTGATCGCGACCACGGGCACGACGAGGCCGTCCTCGGCGAGATGACGGCGATCGCGCAAGACCTCGTCGCCGACCTCGCCCGTGCGCGTGTCGTCGATCAGCACGCGGCCCACGGTCGCCTTGCCCGCGATTCGCGCGCCGTCCGCGTCGAAGTGCAGGATGTCGCCGTTCTCGACCAGCAGCGTTTCCGGCTTCGGATCGCGGCCGGCGAACACGCGCTCGGCCACCTTCGCGTGCCGCGTCAGCTGGCGGTACTCGCCGTGGACCGGGATGAAGAAGCGCGGCCGCACGAGCGACAGCATGAGCTTGAGCTCTTCCTCGCTGCCGTGCCCGGAGACGTGCACGTGCTTGATCCCTTCGTGGATGACGTCCGCGCCGCGGCGCGCGATGTGGTTGATGACGCGGCCGATCGCTTTCTCGTTGCCCGGGATCGACCGCGCCGAGAAGACGACGGTGTCGTCTTCGCAGAGCTTGACGTAGCGGTGATCGTCGATCGCGATGCGGGACAGCGCGGACATCGGCTCGCCCTGCGATCCGGTCGCCAGGCACAGGACGTCCTGCGCGGGATACCCGGGGACCTCGGAATCGCGAATCTGGAGGCCGGGAGGAACGCGCAGGTGACCGAGCCGCTGCGCGATCTCCGAGTTGCGCATCATGCCGCGCCCGACGAACGCCACCTTGCGGTCGAACTGCGCGGCCAGGTCGACGAGCAGCTGCATGCGGTAGATGCTGGACGAGAACGCCGCCACGACCAGCTTGCCGGTCGAGCTCGTGAAGATCTCCTCGAACGCCTCGACGACCTCCGTCTCGGATCCCGTGTAGCCGCGGCGATCGATGTTCGTGCTGTCGGCGAAGAGCGCGAGCACGCCGTCCGAGCCGAGCTCGGCGAAGCGGTGGACGTCGAAGTGCTCGCCGTCGATCGGCGTCTGATCGATCTTGAAGTCGCCCGTGTGGATGATCAGGCCGACCGGCGTGCGAATCGCGAGCGCGACGCAGTCCGGCATGCTGTGCGTGACGCGGATGAATTCGATCGTGAACGGCCCGACGGTCACGCGATCGCGCGGACGGACCTTCGTGAGCTGCGTGGTTTCGAGATCGTGCTCGCGGAGTTTCGGCTCGACGAGGGCGAGCGTCAGCGGCGTGCCGTAGATCGGACCGTCGACCAAGGGCGCGATGTGCGGGACCGCGCCGATGTGATCCTCGTGCCCGTGCGTCAGGATGAGCGCGGCCACGCGGCCCTTCTGATGCAGGTAGCCGAGATCCGGAATGATGCGGTCCACGCCCAGCAGTTCCGGGTCGGGGAACATCACGCCCGCATCGACGACGATCGTCGTTTCGCCCCAGGTGATCGCGAGCATGTTCATGCCGAACTCGCCGAGTCCACCAAGGGGCACGATCTCGAGCATTGAGGAATCAGTACGCACCAACCCCGAGGCCACTCCTGGCGGAGTTTCGTTCGGACGTTGGGAGCCGCCGTGGCGGCTCGATCAGGCTGCTGGGCGCGCCTGAAAGTTACGGGCGGGTTGGCCGAATAAGACCCAAGCTACGTACAACTTAGCTGGGGAAATATAGCACAGCTCAGGGCGAAATCGAAGCGTAGATATCGGCCAGGCGGGCGAATTCGGCCACCGACAGGGTCTCCGGCCGGCGCGTCCCGTCCAGGCCGGCGCGCCGCAGGGCCTCGGCTGGAAGCGCCGGCGTCCCTTTGGCCCCGGAGCCCGGGTAGGCGAGGAGGGCGTTCGCGAGCGTCTTTCGCCGCCGGGTGAAGACCGCCTGGACGAGGTGGACGAAGATCGCGTGGTCCAAGACCGCCGGCGCGGGCGGGTGGAACGTCAGGCGGACGAGGACGGAATGCACCTTCGGCTGCGGCCGGAACGCGCCCGGAGGTAGGGCCAGCAGGCGCTCGACGGATGCCGAGTGCTGCATGAGCACGCTCAGCACGCCGTACTCGCGGCTGCCGGGCGCGGCGATCAGGCGGTCGCCGACCTCGCGCTGAAGCATGACCGTGGCGTCGATGATGGGACAGCCCTGCGCGTAGAGATCGGCGAGCGTGAAGAGAATCGGCGAAGCGACGTTGTAGGGCAGGTTGCCGGCCACTCGGAGGGTGTCTGGTGGCTGGTGACTGGTGGCTGGAAGATCGACGCTCGTCTCCAGAAAGTCGCCTTCGATGACCGTCACGTTGGGAAGACCACTCGCGCGCAACTCGGCGGCGAGGTCGCGGTCGATCTCATACGCGATGACGCGCGCGGCCTGGGACGCCAGCGGGCGCGTGAGGGCCCCGCGGCCGGGGCCAATCTCGATGAAGGTCTCGCCGGCACGCGGCGCGATCGCGCGGATGACCTTCGTGACCCACGCCGGCTCGAGGAAGTTCTGGCCGAATCGCTTCCGCGCGCGCGGCCTCGTCGCGGTCACCGACCGTCGCCCCGCCAGTACCTCTCCTCGATCTCTTCGATCTGCTCTTCGCTCATGCCGAAGTAGTGGCCGATCTCGTGGATCAGCGTTTCCCCGATCGCGACGACGAGATCCTCCTCATCGCCGGCCGCGCGCTCGTGCGGTCCCTGGAAGATCAGGACGCGGTCGGGCAGGGCGTTGCCGTAGTCCCAGCGACGTTCGGTCAGCGGCGTGCCCTGATAGAGCCCGAGGAGCGTGTCGGGCGGCTCGATCTCCATCTGCTCGAGCAGTTCGGCCGACGGCTCGTCCTCGACGACGATGGCGATGTTCTGCATCGCGTCGCGGAATCGCCGCGGGATGGACGCGAGCGCCTCAGCGACGCGTCTTTCGAACTCGGCGCGGGGCGTCATGCGACTGTTGCGAGTAGAAGAGGCAGAGGTGCTGCGCGGCGCACTGGTCGCACAGCGGCTTCGGACGGCACACGCGGCGGCCGTGCAGGATGAGCGTATCGGACGAGCGCGTCCAGCGATCGCGGGGCAGCGCGGCAGTCAGTTGCTGCTCGACGACGACCGGGTCGTCGCCTTCGGCGATCCCGAGTCGATTTGCCACGCGCAGCACGTGTCGATCGACCGGAAGGCCGGGCACGCCGAGCGCGTGCCCGAGCACCACGTTCGCGGTTTTGCGGCCGACGCCGGGAAGCGCGACGAGCGCGTCCATGTCCGCGGGCACCTTGCCGTCGTGGTTCTTCACGAGCGCGCGCGCCATCGCGACGAGCGCTTTGGATTTCGCGCGGAAAAAGCCGGTCGAGTGAATCTTCGGCTGGAGCTGACTGGGCGTCGCCTTCGCCAGCGCCTGCGCGTCCGGATAGCGCTTGAAGAGCGCCGGCGTGACGAGGTTCACACGCTTGTCGGTCGACTGCGCGGACAGAATCGTGGCGACGAGCAGCTCGTACGCGTTCCGAAAGTTGAGCTCGGTGTCCGCGCCGGGATGCTGCGACTCCAGCGCATCGAGAATGGACTGTGTGTCCGCAGGAGTCTTCATTCTTAATTCTGAATTCTCAATTCTGAATTTCTTCAGTGCACCGGCCCCGTGCCTTTGTTCCAGGCCGGGTTGGAGTAGGACTCCGAGTACACGCGCCAATGCTCCTGGAGCGCGGCGATGAGGTTCGGGACGAACTGCACGGGCACGACGATCTTCGCCCGCACCGGCGCTTTCACGACGTGATCGGCTTCGGCCGCCTTGATTTCCTTGTCGGTGAGCGGCATCACCTCGCAGAAGGTGAGCGTGAAGTCGAACGGCGTGTGCGCGATGGAGCAGAAGTTGGCGTACGTCCGCTGCGCGGACGCGTCATCGTCGGGAACGATCGTGAAGTTGATTTGCTTGGGCTGATCGGCCATGCCCAAGTGTAATGCCTTCGGCGCCTCAGTATTTGCGCATCACGCCGACGACCACGCCCTGAATCTGGACGTGATCCGGGTCCGCGAAGATCGGCTGCATGGCGGCGTTGGCCGGCTGGAGCCGGATCTTGCCGCCCGGGTCGCGGTAGAACTTCTTGAGCGTGACGTCGGACCCGCGCAGCAGCGCGATGACCATTTCGCCGTTGTCGGCCGTCTTGCGATCCTCGACGACGACGAAGTCGCCGTCCCGGATCTGCTCGTCGATCATCGAATCGCCGCGGACGCGGAGGACGTAGGTGTCGCGCTTGCCGACGAGGTCCTCGGGGACGGCAATGGTCTCGCTCGAGGCGACGGCTTCGATCGGCGAGCCCGCCGCGACGTAGCCGAGCAGCGGCAGCTCGACGGCCCGTCCGCCGGTCCGGGTCGGCACCATTTCCACCGATCGGCTGCGATTCCAGGCGCGCTTGATGAAGCCCTTCTCCTGGAGGTTCGTCAGGTGCTTGTGGACGGTCGCGAGCGAAGAGAGGCCGAAGCGCCGGCCGATCTCCTCGAGACTCGGGGCATAGCCGTGCTGGGTGATGAATTCGTTCAGGTAATCGAGGATCTCGCGCTGCCGTTTGGTCAGTGGGAGCATCGG
>JAIQFX010000024.1 GCA_020073005.1 Terriglobia bacterium
GGCATTCTCCTGCGCCCGTACCCGCTCGTCGTCGATCAGGATCGGCTGTTCGCCGTCACCGGCACCGTTCGCGGCGCCGACCGCGACGACGTCTCGTGGCCCGACTGGCTCGATCTCCAGCGGAACAGCGCGCTGGTCGAGGCGTTTATCGGCGAGAAGATCACCGGCAGCACGCTCAGTATCGGCGACCGCGCCGAGCGGGCGACGGGCAGCATGGTTTCCGCGAACTACTTCGACGCCATTGGCGTGCGGCCGATCCTCGGACGCGGCTTCGAGCCCGGTGAGGACGCGGGACGCAACGCGCACCCCGTGACGGTGATCAGCTATCAGGTGTGGCAGGACCGGTTTCACGGCGATCCGAACATCATCGGCAAGACGCAGGTATTGAGCGGCCTGCCGCACACCATCGTCGGCGTGACGCCGAAAGGATTTTTCGGCACGTTCGTCGGCTACGCGTTTCAGTTCTGGGTGCCGGCGTCGATGCAGGCGCAGTTCGACGCGGGCGTCTACAAACTCGAGGATCGCGGTTCGAGATGGATTGAAGGCTTCGTTCGGGTGAAGCCGGGCGTGACCATCGAGCAGGCGCAGGCGGAGCTCTCCGCCATCGCCGCGCGGCTCGAGGCCGACTATCCGGAGACGAACCGCGGCCGCGGCGTCAGGCTGTGGCCGCTGTGGCAGACGCCGTTCAACAACGCCGGCGCGCTCCTGCCGACGCTCGGCATCGCGCTCGTCGTCGTGCTTTCCGTCCTCCTCATCGCCTGCGCCAACGTCGGCAATCTGCTGCTCGTTCGCGCGTTCTCGCGGCAGCAGGAGATGACGATTCGTCTTTCGGTCGGCGCCGGCCGCGCGAGGCTCGTGAAGCAGCTGATGACCGAAGGGTTGATCCTCTCGGCGATCGGCGCCGCGGGTGGTCTCGTCGTCGCGAACTGGCTGCGTGACGCGCTCGCGCTGCTGACGCCGCCACGCGGCGGCGTCGTGCTCCGTCTGCCGGGCGAGCTCGATTGGCGCGTGCTCGGGTTGAGCGCGGGCGTGTGTCTGGTCTCGACGCTGTTGTTCGGACTGGTGCCCGCGATGCTGACGAGCAACATCGATCTCGCCGGCGCGCTCCGGTCGCAAGCGGGCGGCGTGGTCGGCGCACGGAGCAGAGCCTGGGTCCGATCGACGCTCGTGCTGGTCCAGATGTCGCTGAGCTTCGTGCTGCTGGTCGGCGCGGGCCTGTTGATGGAGACGCTGACAGCTGTGCGGACGTCGAGCCCGGGTTTCTCGACGCAGGGCGTGCTGACGACCGGCGTCGATCTGTTCACGGCAGGCTACGACGCCCAGCGCGCGAAGAACTTTCAGGACGAGCTCATCGATCGGATCCAGGCGCTCGGCGGCGTGGAGTCGGCCGCGCTCTCGCGCATGACGCCGTTCAGCTATCGCAGCTATTCGACCGCGCCGATCGCCGTCGACGGCTACGTCGCGCCGCCCGATCAGCAGCCGACCGCGGATTACAACGAAATCGGCCCGGGCTTCCTCGCGACGATGGGCATCCCGCTGGTCTCGGGCCGCGAGTTCACGCGCGCCGACAACGAAACGGCGCCGCCGGCCGCGATTGTCGATGAAACGATGGCCGCGCAGTTCTGGCCCGGCGCGGATCCGGTCGGCCGGCGCGTGCAGGTGCGGGGGCGATGGATGCAGATCGTCGGCGTCGCGCGGACCGCGAAGTACCGGAATCTGCTCGAGACGCCGAAGCCGTTCTTCTACGTTGCGCTGCGCCAGAATTTCTCGGCGACGACGGCGTTGCAGATCCGGACGGCCCAGGGCCCGGCGGCGCTGGCGCCGGCGCTGGTCCGCGAGATCCACGCGCTCGACGCGAACGTGGCGCCGTCGGAGCTGATCACGATGCGCGAGCAGGTCGATCGCACGACGGCCGCCCAGCGAATCTCGGTCACCATCCTCGTCGTGTTCGGCGGCCTCGCGCTCGTGCTGGCGGCGGTCGGTCTCTACGGTGTGATGGCGGCGACCGTCTCCCAGAGCACACGCGAGCTGGCGCTGCGGATGGCGCTCGGTGCGGGCGCCTCGGATCTGTTACGGCTCGTGCTGTCCAAAGGTCTCGCGCTGACCGCGGGCGGCATCGTGCTGGGACTGGTCGCGGCCCTGCAGGTCACGCGGCTGCTCGGCTACCTCTTGTATAAGGTGAGCCCGCGCGACCCGCTGGCGTTCGGGTCGGCGTTCGTCGTGATTGCCGTCGCGTCCTTCGTCGCCTGCGTCGTTCCCGCGTGGCGCGCGACGCGGACGGATCCGCTTCGCGCGCTGCGCGGGTGATATGGCGGTCTCGTAGCGCGAGCCTTTCAGGCGAGCGACGGTTAGTCCGTTCCGACAATCGTTTCGAACAGGCCCAGCACCCAGCACATCGGGCAGCCTCGCATCGCGATGACCGCCAGCACGAGCGCGCCGATGGCGAACGTCGGATCGGATGACTGATGCAGCCACGCCCACGCGAGCAGCGCGGCGGCGGTTGCGCCCTTCGCGAGATGCGCGACGACGGTCCTGCTGCCAAACATTGCTGTTCCTCCTCTACCTTCTACCTTCTACCTTCTACCTTCTGCCTTCTGCCTTCTTACTTCTTACTTTCCGCTGCGCCGGCCCGATGGAACGTCACCGGCTTCGACACCGGCCCTTCCGACCACGTGCCGGCCAGTTCCGTGGCCGCGGCGTTCAAGGTCCCGGAGAATGTTCCGGCGACGACCGTTGTCTCGAGCGTCACGCTCGATCCCGTCTGCGTGATGCGCATCGGAATCTCCAGCCCGCCCTCGCTGAGATTGATGAGGCTGCCGGTCGCCGTGCCGTCGGGATGATTCGTCAGCTTCAGCGCGACGCGATTCCCGGTGCTCTCGACCGTGGTGGTCCACGTGCCCTCGAGGTCCTTGCCGATCGCCGCGCTTCTGGCCGGCGGGTCGATCTTCGCGTCTCCCTCGCGCGTCAGCAGGAAAGGCACCGTCGCGCCCGCCACTGAAAACGTGCCCGACATCGTCTTGCCGTCGTCGGAGAGATCGCCGGTCAGGGTTTGATCCTCGCGCGCGCCGAACGTGACCGTCCTGCCCTCGACGACGAGCTTCGCGAGGGGCAGGCCTTTCACATGTTCCGCCGGGATGGCGACGGTGCCAATCAACGCGCCGGCGCCGTTCTTCGCGAGGTCGACTTCGATGTTCAGGTCCATGCCGGGCGTCTCGATCTTGCCCTGCCAGTGACCGGATGGATCGGCCGCCGTCTGGGCGCGCGCGGACGACACCGGCAGCAGGAGCAGCGCGGCAATCGGAACGATTCGAATGTAGGAACGCATCGGACCCTCCTTAATGGCGCGTCAGAAATCCTGCCGCGCGATGTTCTTCGTCGCGGCGTACAACATCGCCGCCGACACGGCCGCGCTGGCGAGCAGTCCCAGCCACGGCGCTCCATTGCCACGGAAATAACTCTCCCCGCTCATCACCCAGAAGACGCCGTACGGCCACCCGTCAAGCGCCAACACGCCTTCGAAGAACGCGAGGACGACGGCCATGGCGCACGTGATCAGCAGCGGCCGCCACAGATCGCTGAACACGGTCGACAGAAGAAACGCCAGGCTGAAGAACGTGGCGCCGGCGACGAAGGTGCAGACGCCGTGGACCAGCGTGTCGACGAGGCTGTAGCTCTGCCCGATGGCGGGCGAGAGCAGCGGAATCACGAGCGAGGGAACGAGAGCGAGCACCAGCAGTTCGCCGAGCGCTGTCGCGGCTCGCACTCCGGCCACGCGAGTGCGGGAGGCCGGCAGCGAAAGCATGAACAGCGTCCCGCCGCCGCCGCTGCCGGACGTAGCGATGAGGCCGCCAGACCCGAGCAGCACCGCGAAGATCGTCCACATCTGCCTTAAGTTCTGCCGGACCCACTGCCACCAGATGAAGCCGCGGTAGGTGCTCTGCACCGCCAGGCCTTCCTTGATGGCCCGCTCCACCGCGGAGTTGGTGATGACGGTCGTGTTGATGCGGCTTGCGAGCGGCGTGAGTTTCAACACGGCCGGATACTGGAACACGGCGCCGCACGCGACGATCGACAGCAGTCCCAGACCGATCAGGAATCGCCAGCGGGTCTCGAGCCACGACTTGTACCAGAGCATGTCAGTCCTCCGCGGCAATGGATTCGAGAAAGATTTCTTTCAGCGTGACGGGAACGATGTCCGTCGACATCGGATTCAGCGTGCGCGCCTCATCGAGGACTCGATCGGCGCCCGCGCTCGACAGCACCGTGAGAATGCGGCCGCTGCGCCGCACGCGCACGACGCCCGGCACGCGGGACATCGTCTCCAGGGCATCCGGCGCCTCGCCGTCGAAGACGAGCTGCACGCGCCGGTACTGCTCGCGCAGATCGTCGAGCGATCCGGAGACGACCGCGCGCCCGCGATCGATGATCGTGACGCGATCGGCGATCTGATCGACTTCGCTGATCTGATGCGAGGAGAAGAACACCGTCATCGCCTCGCTGGCCACATGGCTCACCAGCGTCTGCAGGATTTCTTCGGTGACGGCGGGATCGAGTCCCGATGTCGGCTCGTCGAGGATCAGCAGATCGGCGCGGCGGCAGAGCACCAGCAGCAGCGAGAGCTTGGTGCGCGTGCCGCGCGAGAGCGCCTTGATCCTGCGGTCGAGCGGCAGCTCGAACTTGCGCACGTAGGTCTGCTCGAGATCGGCGCGCCATTTCGGAAAGAACGCCGCGGTGAAGCGGATGATCTCTCCGACCGTCATGTAGTCGTAGAGATCCTTGTCGTCGCTGACGAAGCCGATGCGGCGGCGGATCTCGACGCTCGCGTCCTGCGCGTCGGCCGGCAGGCCGAAGACGCGCGCGGAGCCGCTCGTCGGCCGTGTCATGCCGAGCAGGACCTTGATCGTCGTCGTCTTGCCGGCGCCGTTGCGTCCGAGGAATCCGTGGATCGATCCGGCGGGCACCTGCAGATTCAGACCGCGGAGCGCTTCGATGCTGCCGTAGTGCTTGCGCAGGTCCGTCGCTTCGATCACGAGCGCGTCAGCCCTGTCAGTCACGATGTCCTCCGGTCTTGGGCAACGCCGAATGGCCGGCCAGCTCGGCTTCGAACAGGCGGCGGATTTCCTCGTCCGAGAGGCCGCGCGCGCGCAGCCGCTCGATCGTGGCGGCGACGGCCGTCTGTCCGGCTTTCATCGCGTCGGTTTCTTTCTTCGCGCGGGCGCTGCCCGAGACGAACGCGCCGGCGCCGTGGCGCAGCTCGATGACGCCCTCGTGCTCGAGCTCGCGGTAGGCCTTGGCGACCGTGTTCGGGTTGATGACGAGCTCTTCCGCGAGCGGGCGGATGCCGGGCAGCTGCTCGCCCGGGCGGAGCGCGCCGGTTTCGATGCTGTGCTTCACCTGCTCCATGAGCTGGAGGTAGATGGGCACGCCGGACGACGGATTCGGTCGAAACAGCATGGTCGTCGGTGTACCAGTCCAACTGTATTACTGAACTAGCACAGTAGGACTGTCACGTACGGACCGCGGATTTGTCAAGCGGAAAAAGAAATGCGGGAATTGCTGAGGAAAAATGTCGGCAACAAGTCAGTCAAGGCCGATTCGATCGGCGCCGCCAGCCGGTGAGCGGGATCAGTCTGGCGACGTACAGACTGACGAACATGATCGCGACGATCAGGCCGACCCAACCGGCGACCATCAGGACGGTGCCGCCCAGGCCGACGAGCACGCGGAAGATGCCGGCAATCACCGGTCCTGATTCGTGCTCGTTGTCGCGGTTCGCGACGGCGCATCCGGCGGCACGGCGTTCGCGTTGCCGTTGATGTACCGCTCGAACCAGTACACCTGCCAGTTGATGCTCTCGACCAGATGCTTCGGCTCGCCCGTGCGCGTCAGGTTGTGGTTCTCGCGCGGGAAGAAGACGATCTCGCTCGGCACGCCGAAGTGCCGCAGCGCGCGGAACCACTGCTCGCCCTGCTCGATCGGCACGCGGTAGTCGTTGTCCGAGTGCAGCACGAGCGTCGGCGTCTTCACGTTCTTCACGTACTTCAGCGGCGACCGATCCCAGTAGAGATCGAACTTGTCGAAGATGTCGCCCTGGAAGTCGTCCGCGTGCCCATACGCCCCATCGCGCGTCCCATCGTCGGACACGAAATTCGAAATGCTGCGCAGCGTCACGGCCGCCCTGAAATGAATGTCGCGGTTCGTGTGGCTGATGATCCAGTTCGTCATGAACCCGCCGTAGCTGCCGCCCGTGACGCCGAGGCGATCGCGATCGATCCACGCGTACTTCGCGAGGATCGCGTCGACGCCGTTCATGATGTCGACGTAGTCCTTGCCGCCCCAGTTGAGCTCGATGCCGCGCTCGAACGTCTCGCCGTACCCGGTCGAGCCGCGCGGGTTGGTGAAGAAGACCGCCCAGCCGTGCGACGCGTAGACCTGGAACTCGTGATACCAGTCGAAGCCGAACTGCCCGGCCGGCCCGCCGTGAATCGTGAGAATCATCGGGTACTTCTTGCCGGCTTCCCATCCGGCCGGCTTCATGAAGAACCCGTCGACGTCCCAGCCGTCAGCGCCCTTGTACGGCACGCGCTCGACCGGCACCACATTCAGCTGCTTCAGCAGCGCGTCGTTCAGATGCGTGAGTTGCTTCTGATTCCGCCCGTTGAGATCGGCGACGTACAAATCGTCGGGATGCGTCGGATCGTTGACGGCGTACAGGATCCGCCCCGGCCCGAGCGTAGCCGAAGGCTCGTTGATGTCGACGAGATGGACCGTTCGATCGCCGGTCGCGATCGGCGACGCGCGCCGCGCCGCGAGATCGACGCGATACAGCCGCGACGTGCCGTGATAGCCCGTCTCGAAATACAGCGCCTTGCCGCCCTCGGCCCACCGCAGTCCGCTCGGAATCAGATCGATGCCGTCGGCAGCGAGTCGCGATGCCGAGCCGCCGGCACTTGACGCGAGCCAGATCTTCGGATGCGTCTTCTCGGGCACGGCGCTCACGAACGCGATCGTCTGGCCGTCAGGCGACCAGCGCGGCGAGTTGTCGCCGGTGGTGTGATCAGAAATCTTCGTGAGCGCGCCGCCGCCGGCGTCAATGACCCAGACGTCAGTGTTGTGGCCTTCGTCGAACGCCTTGCCCGTGCGGTCGGAGACGAACGCGATCCTCCGGCTGTCGGGCGACCACTGCGGGTCGCTGTCGTTCCAGTCGTCGCCGGATGTGACTTGCGTCGATCGTCCGGTGGCGACACCGGTCACCCAGAGATGCGTCTTCTTGTCGTCGAACCAGCCGCTGTCGTTGAACTTGTAATTCGCGTGGAGGTAATGCCGGACGTCGCTCGGCGATTTCGCCGTGTCGCTCGGCCCGCTGCGCGACACGACGACGAGCGTCGTGCCGTCGGGCGACCACTGGAATGCGGAGACACCGTTGGCGAGATTCGTGACGCGCCGCGGCTCGCCGCCGCTGAGCGAGAGCAGCCAGACTTGATTTCGCGGAATGTCGCCGTTCCCATCGCCGGCGGCGGGTCGCGCCGAAAGAAACGCGATCGCCTTGCCGTCCGGACTCCATCGCGGTGCG
Source organism: Terriglobia bacterium (assembly GCA_020073005.1). GTDB lineage: Bacteria > Acidobacteriota > Vicinamibacteria > Vicinamibacterales > CAVVIG01 > SRVP-36. The sequence continues at coordinate 7,574 of JAIQFX010000024.1, forward strand.
TTGGACGACTGCGGCGCCGTCGTCATCGCCGTCGGCGGTCTCGAGCCATCGGCCGCGACGGTCCAGATCTCGCTCCGCCGGCGATTCTGTTTCTGATCGACCGTCGTCACGACGTACGCGATCGTCGCGCCGTCGGGCGAAAAGTGCGGATCGCCGAGCGTCTCGAACGCGAAATAATCCTCGGCGGTCACCCCACGCGTCTGCGCGAACGCGGGCGCGACCAACGCGAGCGACAACACGGCGACAGTGAGGGTGCGGCGAATTGTTGTCATGACTTTTGCCTTCTGCCTTCTCACTTCTAACTTCGTGCCCCAGCCCTTTTCTTCTGTGCCGGCATACGGGACACGGTCGCGGCGGGTTTCTTCTTCGCGCTGATCGTATCGAGACTCTTGCGCAGCGCTTCCATCAGGTTGACCACCTTCGGCGGCGCTTCGACTTCCGGCGTGACGATCTCGCGGCCTTCGATCTTCGCGTCGATGATCTCGCGCAGGCCGACCTGGTAGTCATCCTTATATGTATCGAGGCTGACCTCGCCCTCGAACGTCTGCATCACCTGCTGCGCCAGCTTCACTTCGTCCGGCCTGACCTTCTCCGGCATGTCGGCCAGCTCGTCTATCGCCTCCATGCTGCGAATCTCCGCGGCGTGGCGGAGCGTGTACATCACGAGGCCCTTTTCGCGCGGCTGGACCTTGACGAGGTACTCGCGCCCGTAGAGCGCGACCTTGCCGATGCCGGCCTTGCCCTTCATGCCCTCGCGGATGACGGCGAACGCTTCGCGCGCGACCGGACCGTCCGGCGCGAGATAGTACGGCCGCTCGAGGTAGATCGGATCGATCGACGTGTCGTCTGTGAACTTCTCGAGATTGATGACGCGCGTCGACTCGACGCGGACCTTCTGGATGTCCTCCTCGTCGACGACGACGTAGCGGCCCTTTTCGAATTCGAAGCCCTTGACGAGGTCGGTGTTCGCGACCTCCTTCTCGCATTTCGGGCACCAGCGCTTCTGCTGGATGCGCGTCTGACATTCGCCGTGCAGCTGGTTGAAGCTCAGCGTCGCGGCGGCGTCGGTCGCCGGAAAGACTTTCACCGGAATGTTCACGAGGCTGATCTTGAGGTAGCCCTTCCACGTCGGTCGTGCGGCCATAGATGATCTCCTCAGGGCGGAGCACGCTCCGCCCCTACGTTACTTGTCCTCGATCACGCCCTTATTTCACCTTCTCTTCCACCGTCACCTTGTACCGCCGGTAATTCGAGTACGTCGCGCGCCCCTCGATCGTCAGGCCGCTCTTCGTCACGTACTTCTCGCGCATCTCGCGCGGGACGAGCAGGCCGACCGCGGATTCCTGCGCGTAGGCGACTTCGATCCGCGCGCGCAGCAGCGGGCTCTCGGCGACGAGCTCGCTCGAGAGCACGCGGCCCGTCGCGCCCTCGACGAGAAATCGCCCGCGCGAGGGCATCGCCTGATCGCCCGCCGTGCGAATGAGCGTGCCCATCCGCTCCTCGCGGTACTCGAGCTCCCACGTCGGCCCCGCCGGCGAGTCCTTCTTCCGGCTGCCGGTGAACGTGAACCACGCGCGATTCTCCGGCTCGAGCGCCGCCAGCGCGAGCGTCGGCAGATTCACGGTCCGGTTGATGCCGCCGATGTTGTACCGCGCGCTCTCCGTCGTGATGGTGTCCACCTGCTGCTGCGCGGACGCCGACGGCTGCAGAAACAACTTCGCGAGGCGCTCGGCGCGATCGCGCACGGGCGTGCCGTCCACTTCGAAAACGTCGCGGAACTGCTGCCAGCGATCGCCGGCCGGCGCGCGGACGAGCAGCACGTCCGACCTCAGGTCGCGCCGCTGGCCGCGCGTTTCGATCGGAAATCCGCGCGCGTCGGTCATCGTCCCGCCCTTGACGTCCTGCCGGTACGATTCCTCGGCGACGACGCCGACGAAATCGTGCTCGTAGGCCGCGACGTAATCGCGCGCCTTGTCGAGCACGGCCTCGACGTCGGGCGCCTGCGCCCGAAGCACCGCCACCGCGGCCGCCGCCGCGATCAGGATGCCGACGGCCGGCGTGCAAGACCTCATGGGGAAGGAATGATGATCGGCTAGAATCCGGCCCCAGGCAAGGAGAGAACGTCATGCGCATGCGCGAGCCTCACGCCCGAGCCGCGCGTGCGTGCGCACGATCTGCTGAACGCCGGTCTGAGCCGGCGCGGCTACATGACGGCGACGTCCATCATGGATCCCGAAACCGTGCTCGGCACGCCGGGCTCGCGCGATCCGTGGGGCTGGCGCGTCGAAGGCCATCACATCTCGCTCGACTTCACCATCGTCAACGGCACGCTCGTCGCCCCGTCGCCGACGTTCTTCGGATCGAATCCCGCCGAAGTCCGCGAGGGTCCGAAGAAGGGCCTGCCATTGTGGTTCGCTCTTGGGAAGAATGCCGGTTTTCCGGCAGTCTGTCGCGGATAGCTCCTTGCGTTCGCGACGGCCCAGCACTAAGACCTACGTTGACAGCTAGTTAGACCCTCGCCGTCCATCCGGTACAACGGTTGCGTGGAACACGCCCAACTGGGTGAGGGTTATGCGAATCCTGGTCGTGGAAGACGAACGAAAGATGGCGGCGTTCATCAGCCGCGCGGTGTCGGAGGAATCGGGCGCCGTGGACTGGGCCGCGGACGGCGAGGCCGGCCTCGACCTGGCGCGGACGTACGAGTACGACGCGATCGTGCTCGACCTCATGCTGCCGAAGCTGGACGGCCTCGCGGTCTGCCGCGCCCTGCGATCCGCCGGCAAGCGGACGCCGGTCCTGATCGTGTCCGCGCGCGACATGGTCGCCGACCGCGTGAAGGGCCTCGACGCCGGCGCCGACGACTACCTGACGAAACCGTTCGCGGTCGAAGAGCTGCTCGCCCGCCTGCGCGCGCTGGAGCGCCGCCACGATCACGCGCCCACGACGCAGCGCGTCGGCGATCTGCAGCTCGACGCCTCCACGCGCACCGCGCGGCGCGGCGCCCGGACGATCGCCCTCACGGCCAAGGAGTTCGCGCTGCTCGAGTACCTGATGCGGCGCGCCGGCACGATCCTCACGCGGACGATGATCGCCGAGCGCGTGTGGAACTGCACCTTCGAGCACGGCAGCAACGTCGTCGACGTCTACATCAAGCATCTGCGCGACAAGATCGACGAGCCGGGGAAACCCACGTTCATTCAGGCCGTACGGGGCGCAGGCTATGTTCTCCGCGATCCGCAGACGGCTGACGCGTAGCAGCCTTCGCGCGCGGCTCACGTTCTGGTACCTGCTCACGCTGGGCGCGACGCTGACGCTGTTCGCGGGCGGCCTGCTGCTGCTGCGCGCGCGCTCGGCGTTCGAGACGCTCGACGCGGATCTGCAGGTCCGCGCGCATCGCCTGTCGGCAGATCTGCGGCAGGATCTCTTCAGCCTGGACGTCCCCGGGTCCCTGGCCTCTGATCCGCTCGCCATCACGGAGCCCATCTCCGTCCGCACGTCCGCGGGCGTCACCATCTACCGATCGCCGGCGTTCCCCGAGCTCACGTGGTCCGGCGAGGGCGACGCGTTCGCCGCCGCGCGCGCGCAGCGCGGCGAGCGCACGATTCAGGATCGCAGCGGCCGGTCGTTTCGTCTGACGACGCTCGACATCCAGCGTCCGGGGGCGGACCGGCTCATCCTCCAGGTCGCGGTCGCGGAGAGCGTCGTCACGACGCCGCTCGGCGAGCTGACGCTCCTGCTGGGCATCACGATCGCGTTCGTGCTGACGGTGGCGGGCTGGGGCAGCAGCTACACCGTCGGGCGCGCGCTGGCGCCGGTCGATTCGATCGTCGCGCGCGTGCGCGACATCCAGGCGCACCGGCTCGGCGATCATCTCGACGTGCGCGCCGACAGTCAGGAGCTCGACCGGCTCGTGGCGACGCTGAACGCGATGCTCGATCGCATCGAGACGTCGATGTCGAGCGCGCGCCGGTTCGCGGCCGACGCGTCGCACGAGCTGCAGACGCCGATCGCCGCGATTCGGGGTACGCTCGACATGTGCCTGCGGGACCGATCCTCGGCGGAGGACTGGCGGGGAACCGCGGTGGATCTGCTCGACGACCTGGATCGTTTGTCGGAGCTCGTCCGGGATCTCCGGCTGATTGCGCTCGCCGAAGCCGGACATCTGCTCGACGAGCGCGAGCCCGTGCCGTTGGCCGAGCTGGTTCAGGACTGCTGCGAGACGGCGGCCGTCATCGCCGACGCGCAGCAGATTCACGTCGCGACCGCGGCGCTCGAGCCCCTCGTCGTGAACGGAAGCAGCCGCCACCTGCGCCGCGTGCTGATCAATCTGCTGCAGAATGCGATTCGTTACTCGTCGTCGGGCGCGTCGGTCTTCGTGTCGGTGGGGCAGTCCGACCACATGGCGACGTTGACGGTCAGCGATTCGGGCTGCGGCATCGATCCGGCCGATCTGCCGCACATCTTCGAGCCGTTTTATCGCGCCGATCCGGCCCGCGCCCGGAACACCGGCGGCAGCGGTCTCGGCCTGGCCATCGCCGACCAAATCGTCCGCGCGCACGGCGGGCACATCGACGTCCGCAGCACGCCCGCGCACGGATCGACGTTTTCGGTGTCTCTGCCGCTGGCCGGCGCGATGAACGGTTCTTAACCGGATTTTCATTCGTTCTTCATTTTCGAAGCACACTGTGCTGCGAGGAGTGCGCCTCATGAGTAATCACCTCCCGGCGTTGCGACTCCGTCACGCGCTGCAACTCGTTCTCGCCGCTGCAGTACCGGCGCTTCTCGTGCTGGCCCTTCCGGTTCGTGCCGTCACGCAAAGCACCATGGTGCTGACCGTCGAGCTTCCGGATGGCCCTTCCGCCGGCGCCCGGCTCTTCTCGGAAAAAGGCTGCGCGCGCTGCCACGCGATTGGCGGCAGGGGACCGCGCCTCGGACCCGACCTGGGTGGAACGGTCCTGGTGGGCAACGTGCTCGAGCTGACCGGCGCCTTCTGGAATCACGCGCCGGTCATGGGCGCCAAGATGAAGGAGCTCGGCATCCGGCGTCCGACCGTCACGACGGCGGAGATGGCCGATCTCGTGGCGTTCCTCACCGCGTTCCGGTACTACGACAACCGCGTGCGCGCTCCGGGCAATCCCGTGATCGGCCGGCAGGTCTTCGTGGAGAAGAACTGCGCGGAGTGCCACGAGGGTCCCATCTCCTGGACGACACCCGGTCCGAATCTCGAGAAGTACCGCGGCCGCTACGCGCCGATCTTCCTGGCGCAGGCGATGTGGAACCACTCGACCAAAATGAGCGAGCACATGCAGGCGCGCGGCATGGCGTGGCCGCTGCTGTCCGGTCAGCAGATGACGGACCTGGTCGCGTACCTGCAAGTCGGCGGCACGGCCGGCGGCGTCGATCCCGTGTATTTCGAACCCGGCAGTCCGAGGCGCGGACAGACGCTCTTCACGGAGAAACGGTGCAACGAGTGCCATTCCATCGCGGGCAAGGGCGGCCATGGAGGACCGGAGCTCGGCACGCGCGGGCATGAAATGGTGCGCTCGGTTCCGGATCTGGCCGCGATGATGTGGAACCATCGCCAGCAGATGCACGCCGAGTTCACGCGGCGGAACATTCCGTTCGTGACCTTCGAAGGCCAGGAGATGGCCGACGTGGTGGCGTACCTGTATTTCGTCAACTACGCGCACGTCAGCGGCACGCCCGAACGCGGCCGCGGGGTTTTCGCGCAGCACTGTGCCGCGTGTCATGCGCTGGGTCAGAAGAGCGTCGGGCCCGACCTCACGATCGCGCCCGGCCTCGACACGCCCATCGGCATCATCGCCGCGATGTGGAATCACTCGACGCGCATGGAGGAACAAGTGCGCCAGCGCGGGTTGGCGTGGCCGAAGCTCGCCCCTGGCGACACCGCGGATCTGGCGGCGTATCTGATCGTCAACCACCGGGCGAGCGCGCCGCTCGCGCGCGCGCGATGAAACGCTCAGATGATCGGGAACCTTACCGCCACTTGTCTTCGGCGGCTTTCTTCGGATAGAGACTGATGAGATAGCGCGCGAGGTCGGTCGCCTCGGCGCGCGTCATGCGATCTTTCCAGCCGGGCATCCGGTACGGCGGCGTCTGTCCCTTGGCGTCCGCCTTGCCGATGCGCGGCGCGCCGTCGAGGATCTTCTGGACCAGCTCGCGCTCCAGATAGCCTTCCTTCACCATGGTCAGCCCGGGCACCTTGCCTTCGGTTTCCGAGTTGGGGTTGGCGAAGCCGCCCTTGGCCTCCGCGCCGTGACAGACGCCGCAGCCGTACGACTGGTAGAGCAGCCGCCCCCGCGCGGCCGCGTCGCCGGCCACCGGCTGCAGCTGCTGACGCACGACGGCTGGCGCGACGGCGCGCGTCTCGTAGTGGACGCCGACGCCGATCGCGGCCAGGCTGAGCAGATACAGTAAGCGATTCATAACATCACTCTAGAAGCTCAACACATACGACACGCCGAACACGTGCACCGAGTAGTTGAACGGCTGCTCGTTGCTCGGCAGGACGCCGCTCATCGATCCGAACTGCATCCCTTCGTACGCCCAGTCCGCCGACGTCATGCGCATGTAGGTGTACGCCAGATGGAGCGCCTGCGTGCTGGTGACCGCATATCGGCCGTTCACGCGCAGCTCGTAGGTGTCGGTCGAGACCGTCGGCAGCGCGGTGGCGCCGATGAAGAAGGCGGCGGTCGTGGTCGGAGCGGACCCTGGACCGATGAGCAGGTTGTTGGCCCAGTTCCCGCCCGTCACGTTGTTGTCCGAACGCGCGCGCGTCACGATGAAGTTGCCGTTCAGGTCGAGCTTCGTGTCCCACACTTCCTTGCCCATCAACGTGACGCCCACGGAGTTCACCTTGTCGATCCGGTCGGTGAACCAGTTGAGGCAGGGATCCAGCTTGTTGTTGTTGTTCCGCTGCAGCAGCGTCGTGAATCCATCGCAGCTGTTCCCGGACAAGCCCACGGTCGTCGCCAGCGCGCCCGCGAGCGTGGCGGCGTTGCTGTTCGTGGTGTAGGTGTTGCCCGCGCTGCCGGCCGTCAGATCCTCGTAGGTGTAGAACACGCTGAGGCTGAGGTCGGTCGCCACCGCGTACATCCCCTCGACGTTCGCGGCCCAGGTATTGGTGTCCTGCAGGCCGTAGATCGCGTCGGCGTAGTGATCCTTGTTGTAGTCGACGTTGCCCTGGAACGACAGCTCGTTGGTGGCCTGCCACGTCGCGGACGTGCGGACCTTGTTGCGATCGCGATCCGCCACGTAGTAGCGCCGCATACCCGGCAGCTCGCTGATCCGGTTGTTGTTCGCGTACATCGCGTTGGGCAGCGCGTTGTTGTTCGGGAAGAACACGTTCGCGTTCCCGGTCGTGACCGCGTAGGGGAGCGCGGGGCCCCATCCATTCCACCCGCTCGCGGTCATGAACGCGTACGCCGTCATGCCGCCGGTCGCCGTCGCCGGGCTGACGTTCGCGTACGGCACGAGCGCGAGGAACGCGTTCTCGTTGTAGCTGGGCGTCCGGCGCGCCGCGTACGTGTAGCCGACGCGGAACGTGAGTTCGTCGGTCGGCGTCGCGCGGTACTCGCCGCGCAGCGAGTGCTCGTTCGTGATCGCCGCGTCGGCGCAGCTGATCCAGGAGCTGTAGCAGTCGCGGTTGTTGCGCTCGTACTCGTAGGTGCCCTTCAGCCACTGGCGGCTGGGCAGCGCGAAGTCCGCTTCGCCGTTGGCCTGGTTCGTCTTCTTGCTGTAGGCCCGGTTCGCGTTCGCGTTCTGCGCGAGGACGGCGCCCAGTGGATTGTTCGGGCCGGCGACGAAGTTGGCGTTCGCGGTCGCCGCTTCGCCCGCGTCCGCGTACTGGAAGATGTGGATCGCCGTGCGGTTGTCGCGGTTGTCGTACTTGTATCCCGCAGTCACGGTCAGTCTCTTCGCCGGCTTGGCGTTGAACTTCGCGTTGAACGACTCGTTGACCACGAGGCCGTTCAACGAGCTCACCGGCACCACGGGCGTCGTGCTGTCCGTCAGGAACGAATCGTTCTGCGTGTTGCGCGCCACGGATCCGTTGACGACGAGCTTGGTCGTGGGCGAGAAGGTGACGCCGCCCGATCCGCTGACCTGATGGAACTGGTTGCCCGGCGTGCTGCTCATCGTGTTGACGACCCCGGTGCCGAGATTGGCGGCGCCGGTGACGGTCGGTCCGGTCGCCCAGTTCTGCCACTGCATGAACGGCACGTTGTTCGTGAAGATCGAGCCGTAGTACGCGGCCTGCGCGAACCCCTTCGCGCCGCGGAAGTTGAGGCGCAGATCGGTTTGATAGGTGTTGGTGTCGATGACATCCGGAAGAATCGTCGAGATATCGCCGCCCGTGCTCCTGGACACCGTGCCCATCGGCTTGACGCCGTCCTTGTGCTCGGGGCGGAACTCGCCGCTCACGCCCCAGCGCGGATCGAAGCTGTAGTCGAAGGCGGCGTCGAACTTGGTGCGCGTCGTGAAGAGGTTGTAGTTCTGAAATGTCGGGACGTCGACGAGGCTCGCCGAGTTGACCGAGGAGATCTGGCTGGCCGTCGGCGTGAGCAGCCCCGTGAACGTCGGCGAGGTCGTCTGCGTGTTGAGGTACCGCGAGGTGCCAATCGCCGAGACGAGGCCCCTGACGCTCAGCACGTTGACGACATTGTTGGTCGCGGTGCTGCCCGCAACCGTGGGCACCTGCCATCCGCCCGGCAGCGTGAGGATGTTCGAGCCCGCGCCTTGAAGCGGCGTCTGGTAACTGTCGGATCGGTTCCGCCGCAGCTGATCGAAGCCGAAGTTGAGCCGGAACACGCCCTGCGCGCCGACCTCGCCGCTGAGGCTGCGCGTGTCCAACCCGAGATCGGCGCCCTTGATGCGCCACCGGAGCGCGCTGTCGGTGTCGTACGCCGCGCCGCCCCGCAGATCGAAGTGGCCGATCGCCAGGCCGCCCTTGTTCTGCAGCCCGTTGTACTCGCCGGCCTTGTACGCCCCGTCGGACACGTCAGTGCCGCCGACTTCGACGGTCCTGATCGGCGCCGTGGCCTCCTGCGCCGTCTGCGCCGCCGCGGTGCGCGCGCCCGCCGCCAGCGCGAGCGCGATGAGCGCGGCGCGTCCAGCCGTTTCCCAGACCGCCTTGGTGAATCCATTCGTGTGAGTGTTCATGACTTCGTCCCCGAATGAATGGCGTCAGCGCTGGAATTTCGCGCCGGCCGGATGATTCGATCCATGGATCAACACGTGGCAGTTGAGACAGGCGCGCGCGCCCGCCTGCGCGCGCGGCGCCGCGGCGCCCGGCATCTGCTGGCCGTTGACGGTCGTCACGGTGCCGCCGTTGAGATTGGCGGCGCTGTTGACCTGATTGCCGTGGTCGCCGCTGTGGCAGTCCTGGCAGAGCCACGGCACGCGCGTCTTGAGCAGCGGCGCGTTCGCGGATCCGTGCGGGGTGTGGCAGTTGACGCAGCTGTCGACGACGGGCGCGTGCTCCCAGAGGAACGGTCCGCGCTTCTCGGCGTGGCACTGCGCGCAGGTCTCGTTGACGGTGTTCTTGACGAGGAGCGTCGGCCCGGTCGATCCGTGCGGGTTGTGGCAGTCCGAGCACGCCATCTTGGCGGTCGTGCCGAGGCCGCTGACCGCGAGCGGGTGCGACGAGATGCGCCGCGTCTGCGCGCGCTGCGCCTTGTGGCAGGTGAAGCAGACATCGGCCTGCGTCGCCTTGTTCAGCACCTTCTGATCGGGCACGTGGATGTTGTGGCAGTCGGTGCACGCGACGCCGCGCGCCTGATGCTGGCTGCCGGTCCAGTTCGCGCGCGGCAGCACCTTCGACTCGTGGCAGCCGAGGCACGAGGCGTTGCGGTCGTCGGCGGGCGACTTGTGCTTCGACGCCGCCGTGAAGACGACGTCGGGCGCCGTGCCCGGATCCTTGATGTGTGTGTCGCTCTGGCCGTGGCAATTCTGGCAGCCCGGCGCCCGCGAGTCGGCCCGGTTGCCGTGCCGCGTCAGGTAGATGGAAAAGATCTTCTTGGGAGACGAGGCGTCGTGGCAGGTCGTGCACACGGCGTCCTTCTCCAGAAGGGACTTCACGGTGCCCGTCTGCGGCGCGGGCGCGGCGGAGGCGGCCGCGACGCCGCCGAGCAGGATCGCGCAGACGCCTGCCAGTCGATACAAGCGCTTCATCGTTGTTCTCCCAGGCCTGGGCCCAGTCAGTGGTTGCCGGGACATGACGCCACTATGGGCGGCGGGGATGAAACGACGATGAAAGTCCGGTGAAGGATTCTTCACCGGACTTTCATTTTGTTCTCATGCTCGCGGCGCATAGTGACGTCATGACGCGTTCGACACGCACGAGGAGGTTGGTTATGAAGAAGTGGTCACGCACGATCGTCGCAATGTTGCTGGCGACCGCGGCGGTCGCGGGACTGGTCCGCGCCGTGCGCGCCCAGCAGAAGGACGAACCGGTCGAGCCGCGCATCCTCGCCTACGACAAGGGGCCGGCGAAGATCGACGTCTCGAAGTACACGCCCGAGATGAAGACGAAGTACAAGGTCTTCGCGGAGAAGTGCAGCAAGTGCCACACCATCGCCCGCGCGATCAACTGCGAGTTCGCGCTCGACGACGAGTGGGAGCGCTACGTGAAGCGGATGATGAACAAGGGCGGCACGATCATCTCCGCCGCCGAAGGCAAGCAGATCTTCGAGTTCCTCACGTACGACTCGAAGATCCGCAAGAAGGCGCTCTACGACCAGAAGATGAAGGAAAGCGCAGCGAAGTAGACGCCGCGGGCGTTCACAGGAGCCTCGCATGCAACGCTACGCCTTCCCCGTGATCGTGGCTGTGGTCGTGGCCGTCGTCTGGGTGTTCGCCCTCCCGCCGGCGCCGCTGGCGCAGCCGATCGCGTTCAATCACGCGAAGCACGCGACCGTGGGCTGCGTCCTGTGCCATCAGGGCGCGGCCGCCGGCGCGCGCGCCGGCATTCCGCAGGCCGACACGTGCACGCGCTGCCACGCCACGGCGCCCGGCCGCGGGATCAGCGAGGCCGCGTGGACCGACATCACGTCCGGCAAACCGATCGCGTGGCTGCGGGTCACGCGCCTGCCGGACCACGTCGCGTTCTCGCACCGGCGGCACACGGGGGCCGGACAGCTCGCGTGCGCCTCGTGCCACGGTGACATGACGCAGCGGACGGCGCCGCCCGGGCGCGCACCCGTGCGCCTGGTGATGGACACGTGCCTCTCGTGCCACAAGCGCGAGGGCGCCAGCGAAGACTGCGCAGGGTGCCACCGATGAGCGACGGGCCTTCTCGACGCGACTTCCTCGTCTACAGCGGCGCGGCCGTCGCGGGCGTCACGCTCGGCGAGACCGGCCGCCGCTGGCGCGCGAGCCTCGACTCGAGCGCGGCCGGCTGGCGCGCGCGCGCCGTCGACACGTACGCGAACTCCGTCTGCCGCGAGTGCGCCGCGGGCTGCGGCATCCGCGTCCGCCTCGTCGACGACGTGCCCGTGAAGATCGACGGCAATCCGCTCTGCCCGATCGCGCGCGGCCGGTTGTGCGCGAAGGGCCAGGCGGCGCTCGAGTCGTACTTCGATCCGGATCGGCTCGTCGGTCCGGCGCATCGCATCGTGCGCGGCGGTCCGGCGCGCTGGGAGCCGCTGCCGTGGAAGGATGCCGTCGCGCTCGCGGCCGATCGGCTCAAGCGCGCCGCGGGCACGCAGGACGGCATCATCGCCGTGGCGACCGCGGATCGCGGGCCCGAAGCTGACGCGTGGACGCGCGTCTGGCGCGCGGCCGGCGCGCGCCTCGTGTGGACGCCGCGGCCCACCGCCGATCATCTGCGCCCGCGCCTGAAAAATCTGACGGGCGCCGAGGCGGATCCAATCTTCGACGTCGAACACGCGAGCTACGTGCTCTCGTTCGGCGCGGCGCTCGCCGACGACTGGCTGTCCGGCGTCTGGGCGCAGCGCAGCTTCGGCCGGTTCCGCCGCGGCGCGGGCTCGAACCGCGGCCGCCTGGTGCACATCGACGGCCGTCGATCGATGACCGCGCGCAAGGCCGACGAGTGGCTGGCCGTGGCGCCCGATCGACAGACGGCGCTGGCCTACGGCATCGCGTCGATTCTGTTTCGCGAGAACCGCGTCGATCGCGATCGGCTCGCGCCGTTCGCCGGCAATCTCGCGACGTTCGAGCATCAGCTCCTGACGTACTACACGCCAGACAACGTCTCGAGCGAGACCGGCGTGCCCGTCGTCACGATCCTGCGCCTGGCGCGCGAGCTCGTCGCGACGCCGCGGCCGCTCGTCGTCGTGGACGCGAGCGCCGGCGCGGCGCTCGTCGACGCGGTCTTCGCGCTCGACGTGCTCATCGGCGCGCTCGATCGGCGCGGGGGCGTGTTCGGCAAGGGCGGCGATCCGCTGCCCGAGCGCGACGATGCCCCCACCGTGCTGCGCGACGTCGCGGACGGCCGCATCCACCCGAGCGCGCTCGTCTTCGCCGACAGCTCGGCGCTGCGCGTCCTCGGCGGACCGAATCGTCCAGAGGCGCTCGCCGAGCACGTGCCGTTCGTCATCAGCCTCTCGCCGTACGTCGACGAAGTCGCCGCGATCGCCGATCTGATTCTGCCGACCGACGTGCCGCTCGAGAGCTGGCACGCGGTGACGCCGGCGGCGGCGATGGGCGCCGAGATCGTGCCGGTCGCCGCGCCGGCCGTGAAGCGCCGGCTCGACACGCAGGACAAGGGCGCGGTCCTCTGCTCGCTGGCGTCCGCGCTCGGCGGCGCCGCCGCGGAGGCGTGCTCGTGGAAGTCGTCGGAGGATTTGATTCGGATCGAAGTGAAGCGCCTCGCCGGCGCCCGGCGCGGCACGCCGTACGTCTCGACCTACGAGACCGAATGGATGCAACAGCTGGAATCCGGCGGCTGGTGGGCGCAGGCGGCCGAATCCGGCGCCGCGTTTTCCGAACGCGTGCTCGCCGCCGGCGGCTGGGTCGATCCGTTCTTCGACGCGAGTCAGTTGACGGAAGCGCTGCGCGTGGGACGCGGCTTGTCGTTCCCGTTGCCCGAGGCGCTGCCCGGCACGCAGCCCGCCGGCCGCGGGGCGGGCCCCGGCGCCACGGCAGTCGAGCCGCCCGATCCGCGATTCCCGGTCGCGCTCGTCGCGTTTCAGCCATCGGTGGCGGCGACCTCCGGCAACGCGAATCAGCCCGCGCTGTTCGAGCTGCTGGGACAGCCGGAAAGCCTGCCGTGGTCGCTCTGGGTGGAAATCGGATCGGAGCTCGCCGAGCGCCTGGACATCCACGAGCGCACGCGCGTGCGGCTGACGTCGGCGCACGACTCGCTCGACGTGATCGCCGTGCGCGTGAACGGCATGCCGGCCGGCGTGGCCGCGCTGTCGATCGTGCCCGGCGCGCGGACCAACGGCCGCTGGTCGAAGTTGATTGGGAAGGATCCGCGCCAGCTCTGGGGCAACGACTCGGCCGCGCGCGCGTGCGCGGTCCGGATCACGCGGGTATAACGGAGGCAGGCAATGGCGCGCTGGGGTCTCGTCATCGATCTCGATAGATGCACCGGCTGTCAGGCGTGTGTCGTCGCCTGCAAGCACGAGAACAACCTGCCGTTCTCGACGCCGGAGACGGCCGACGTGGGCCGCATGATGACGTGGATCGGGCTCGTGAACGCCGAGCTGCCCGGCAGGCCCGGGCCGTCGGCGCTGCCGCTCATGTGCCAGCAGTGCGATCGGCCGCCGTGCACGGACGTGTGTCCGACGAGCGCGACGTATCTCAATCCCGAAGGCATCGTCGCGCAGATCTATCCGCGGTGCATCGGGTGCCGCTACTGCACCAACGCGTGCCCGTACGCCGTCAAGATTTTCAACTGGACGACGCCGGAGTGGCCCGAGTCGATGGCCGAGATGCACAACCCGGACGTCTCGCAGCGGCCCAAGGGCGTCGTCGAGAAGTGCACGTTCTGCCATCACCGGCTGATCACCGCGCGCGAGAAGGCGCGCGCCGCCGGCCGCGATCTGGCGCCCGAGGATTACGTGCCCGCCTGCGTCCAGATCTGTCCGGCGGAAGCGATGGTCTTCGGCGATCTCAGCGATCCGCACAGCGACGTGGCCGCGCTCGCCGGCGGCCCGCGCGCGTTCAGGTGGATGGAAGAGCTCGGCACGCAACCGAAAGTGATCTACCTCCGCGAAGGGGAATGAGATGAGCGACAGCCCTGGCAGCCCTGGCAGCAACGACAGCAACGCCACGCACGCGCCGGTCATCAACGCGATCCTCACGGTCGGACCCTCGTTCCGCCGGTGGGCCGCGGCGCTCGCCGCCGTCATCGTGTGGGCCGGCATCGCCTGGACCTGGCAGCTGTACCACGGCCTCGGCGCGACGCACCTCGGGCGTCCGATCTACTGGGGCCTCTACATCACGAACTTCGTGTTCTTCATCGGCGTGTCGCACGCCGGGACTCTGATCTCGGCCATCCTGCGGATCGTGCAGGCCGAATGGCGCCGGCCGATCACGCGGATGGCCGAGGTCATCACCGTGCTGGTGCTGTTCTTCGGCGTCGGCAACGTGCTGCTCGATCTCGGGCGGCCGGACCGCGCGCTGAACGTCCTGCTGCATCCGCACCTGCGCTCGCCGCTGCTGTGGGACGTCTCGAGCATCACGGTCTACCTGACCGCGTCGTCGATCTATTTGTTCATCCCGTTGATCCCCGACATCGCGCGCATGCGCGATCTGACGACGGGCTGGCGGCACAAGCTGTACTCGCGCCTCTCGCTCGGATGGACGGGCACGCCGCAGCAATGGCATCGACTGGAGCGCGCCATCGGCTTCATGGCGATCCTCGTGATCCCGATCGCCGTGTCCGTGCACACGGTCGTGTCGTGGGTGTTCGCGATGACGATTCAGCCGATGTGGCACTCGACGATCTTCGGGCCGTACTTCGTCGTCGGCGCCATCTTCTCCGGCATCGCCGCGATCATCACCGCGATGGTCATCGTGCGGAAGGTCTACGGCCTCGAGCGCTACCTGACCGAGGAGCATTTCAACAACCTGGGCCTGCTGCTCCTCGTGATGGCGTGCCTCTGGTTCTACTTCACGTTCGCGGAGTACCTGACGACGTGGTACGGGCACGAGCCGCGCGAGCTGGCCGTGTTCAATTCGAAGATCTCGGGCCCGTTCGCGCCGTTCTTCTGGACGATGTTCATCTGCTGTTTCGTCGTGCCGTTCACGATTCTGGCGAATCCGCACACGCGGACGATCAAGGGGACGCTCATCGCGTCGATCTTCGTGAACATCGGGATGTGGCTCGAGCGGTTCACGATCGTCGTGCCGTCGCTGTCCAATCCGCGCGCGCCGGTGATGACGTTCGGCTACTGGCCGAGCTGGGTCGAGTGGTCGCTGATGGCCGGGTGCTTCGCCGCCTTCGCGCTGCTGTACATGGGATTCACCAAGCTGTTCCCGATCGTGTCGCTCTGGGAGCTGGAGCCGGTGCCTGAAGCGCACGCGCCGGCCGCGGCGCCCACACTTCAGCCGGCGGAGGCCTCATGAGGATGGCAATTTCTTCCACAGGGTCCGACCCCGGTCCGACCCCGGTCCGACCCCGGTCCGACCCGGGTCGGACCCGGGCGCTGCTGGTCATCGTCGGGGCCGTCGCGCTGGTCAGCGCGCTGTCGGCGGCGTCCGACGTCACCGTGCCGCTGTCGATTGAATTGCCCGACAACCCGACCGCGGGCGCGCGCGTCTTCGTGGAAAAAAACTGCGTGCGCTGCCACGGGCTCGGCGCCGACGAGGGCCGCATCGGTCCCGATCTCGGCCGCATTCACTTTCCCGGCACGGTTCTCGATCTCGCCGGCGTGTTCTGGAATCACGCGCCGGTGATGCGCGAGAAGATGCAGGACCTCAAGATCGTCCAGCCGCACCTGGAGCCGCGCGAGATGGCCGACCTCGTCGCGTTCCTGACCGCGTATCGCTACTACCTGACCGAGGTGGGGCATTCGGGCAATCCGATCGCGGGCCGCGCGGTGTTCGAAAGCAAGAGCTGCCC
Source organism: Terriglobia bacterium (assembly GCA_020073005.1). Taxonomy (GTDB): domain Bacteria; phylum Acidobacteriota; class Vicinamibacteria; order Vicinamibacterales; family CAVVIG01; genus SRVP-36. The sequence goes on from JAIQFX010000024.1 coordinate 23,625, forward strand.
GCAGTGCCACGCCATGGCCGGCGCGACGACGTTCGACAAGCCCGGGCCGCGCCTCGATCGCTATAAAGGCCAGTACTCGGCGATTCTGCTCGCGCAGGTGATGTGGAACCACAGTCCCGAGATGGCGAGCCTGATGCGCGGACGCGGGATGACGTTCCCGCGGCTGACGGGGGTCGAGATGGCCGATCTGCTCGCGTACCTGCAGGCGGGCAACGTCAACGACAAACAGGAACGCGTGTACTTCGAGCCCGGGAGCCCGCGGCGCGGACGCGACGTGTTCGCGGCGAAACGCTGCAGCACGTGCCACTCAATTGCGGGCGTCGGCGGCAAGGGCGGTCCGGATCTCGGCGCGCGGCCGCAGGAGCTCGTCGGATCGGTGTCCGCGATCGCGGCGCTGATGTGGAATCACTCGCAGGCGATGACGGCCGAGTTCGCGCGCCGCGGTCTGCCGCGCGTGACGTTCTCGGGCGGCGAGATGGCCGACATCATCGCGTATCTCTACTTCGTCAACTACGCGAACGTGCGCGCGAAGCCCGACCATGGCGGCGTGCTGTTCGTCGACAAGTGCTCGCCGTGCCACACGCTCGGCGGCGGGAAGCAAGTCGGTCCGGATCTCCAGACCGCGGCCGGGCTGAACGATCCGGTGGCGATCATGGCCGCGATGTGGAATCACTCGTCGGCGATGGAGCAGGAGCTGCGCAAGCACGGCTTCCCCTGGCCGCGCCTCGAGCCGGGCGACGCGGCGGATCTCACCGCGTTCCTGCTGACGAGCCGGGTGGGCAAGTAGCGCCGCGCTACATCTTGAAGCGGACCTCGAGCACGGCGGACGTCTTCAGGATGTCGCCGAAGACGTGCTGCTGCACGTCCTGGTTCAGGATGTTGTTCACCTTCACCAGCGTGATCACGCGCCCCTGATCCCACTTCACGCCGAACGCGCCGCCCACCAGCGTGTACGCGTCGGAGAATCCGTGGTACGCGCTCGTCAGGACGTCGCTCCAGAACGCGCGGTCCGCGTAGCTCACTGACGCGCTGCCGAGCAGACGCGGACCGTCGTAGTTGACGCCGGCGTTGAAGCGATTCGTCGGCGGCAGCGCCAGCTCCTGCGCCGGAAACGGATGCGCGTCGGCGAGCACGATCGGATCGCCCTGCCAGGAATAGTTCGCGTACGCCGACACGCCTCTCGCGATCCTGGAATCAACCGAGAGCTCGAGGCCCTTCTGGCGAATCGGACCGAGGTTCAGGTACGTGAACGCGGTCCGCGGCAGCAGAATCCCGCGCTGCGCCATGACGGCGAGGATCGACGGGGGCAGCGCCCAGCCCGGCGGAGGAGTGGCCGCCGTGTACGGATCGAGCGTCGGCGAGAGCTGCGTGAAGTTGATGTTGTTGTTGAGATCGTTGACGTAGAACGCCACGCCGATCGAGGTGCGCTCCTGGAGCGTGCCGTTGTACGCCACTTCATACGCCGTCAGCGATTCTTCCGTCAGGCTCTGCTGCGTGGCCGATCCAATCGGCAGCTGGCTGCCCACAGCTTTGACGACGAGCGGGAAGGGTTTCGCGACAGCGGGCTGAAGCGGCGCGGGCAACAGCGGCGCGAGCGCGCTGAGGTCCGTCGGCACGACGATGCTCGTGTCGAGATAGTTGTTGACGACCGACGGCGAGCGGAACGCCTTGTTGAACGAGACGCGGAATGAATGATCGCGGGTCGCCTTGACGACGGCGGCCAGCCGGGGCGAGAACACGGGATCGCTGAGGTTGCCGAACTTGTCGACGCGGCCGCCGAGCGTGAAGCGCACGCGATCCAGCAGAATTTCGTCCTGGAGGTACGCGCCGGCTTCCGTTCGATCCTGCGCCGCCGGCGCAATCGTGAGATTGAAGTTGTTGCGCCGGACATTTCCGCCGAACGTCCAGACCTGCCGCGTGCCCTCGGCGATCGAATCTCCGGCCTCGATGTCGTAGGTCTGCGTCGAGAAGTTGAGCTGCAGCGGCTTGCCGGTCGCCGGATCGGTCAGCAGCAGGTTCGGCGACTCGGAGTTGGTGAAGTTGGTGAAGAAGTTCACCTTCAGCGCCGCCTTGCTGTAGTTCGCCTTCGCGTAGCCCATGTAGGAGCCGGGCTGGATGTCGAAGGGGCCGATGCCGGTGTAGATGATGCCGCGCGTGCCGGCGATGCCTCCCTCATACGTCACGCGCCCGCCGCCGCTCACTTCCTGATCGACGCGCATGTCGAATTTCGGCTGGCTCGTGCCGACGTTCGAGAACGAGGTGCCGGCCGCGCCCGTGCTGTTGTCGGCAGGGTAGAACGCGCCGCCGACCTTCGCCGTCGCGTCGCGCGGATCGACAATCACGGGGATTTGTCCGGTCGGCCGCGGGTACGGATCCGAGTTGAAGTAGCCGGCCGACACGCGGTACGACCAGACGTCGTTCGGCGCGTCGGCGTAGGTCGCGTTCGCGTTGAACATGGTGCCGACGCCCTGGCCGGCCGTCGATCCGGCGTTGCGATTGAAGAGACCGCTGCTGAGCGTGACCTCCGATCCTCTGGCCTCGCGCGGCGACTTCGTGATGATGTTCACCACGCCCGTCATCGCGTTGGCGCCCCAGACGGCGGACGCCGGTCCGCGAATGACCTCGATCTGCTTGATGTCCGACAGGTTCGTCGGCACGAAATCCCACAGCACGATGCCGAAGAAATCCAGGTAGATCGATCGTCCGTCGAGGAGCACGAGCTGCGAGTTCGACAGCGTGGCCGTGGCCTGCCGGCTGGTGAGGTTCACGTCGCGCGCCGAGAGCTGGATGACGTTCACGCCCGGCACCGCGCGCAGCAGATCGCCGTAACTCAGCGCCGGCGTGCTGGCCAGCAGGTCGCCGGACACGACGCTCATGCTCACGGGCGAGTCGATCAGACGGCTCTCCACCTTCGACGCCGAGACGACCACGGTTTCGTCGACCCGCGCGATCTTGAGCGTGATCGCCGGCACGACGGCGTTCGCGGCGCCGACGACGACGTTGTCCGCCGTGGCCGGCGCGAAGCCGGACAGCGTCACCGTGATCTGGTACGTGCCGTTCGGGAGATTGCGAAAGGCGTAATCGCCAGCGGGTCCGGTGGTGGTGAAGTGCGCCTGCGCGCCGGCCAACTGCACGCTCGCGCCTGGAACCGCGGCGCCTGACTCGTCAATGACGGTGCCCGTGATGCTCGCCGTCTGGGCGTGTGCCGTTCCGCAGAGAAGCAGAACACAGGCCCATGCCGCCAACACGCGGATGCTCATGCGCGCCTCCTGTGATGATAGAGGTCACGTTACACCCGCTTCGCGCGCGTCGCGTCACCGCGCGTGAACGTGTGAGAACGGAAACAGGACCGACAGGCACCGCTTCATTCGCGCGCGCGATTCGGCTCACGCGATTGCGGGAAACACGCGATCGAAATTCCGTCCGAAGATCGCTTCGACGACGTCCGCGCCCGCGCCGATGTCGCCGAGCGCGCGAACCTGTCGATCGTGGACGTCTTTCACCCAGCCGCGCGGGAAGAACGACGAGTCCGTCCCGAAGAGGAGCCGATCGGGACCGGCGACCGCGAGCGCCTGCCGGAACACGTCGCTCAGCGTGAGGCCCGGCTGATACTTGATCCAGCCGTTCGAGCTGGACGTGTCGAACAGGACGTTCGGGCAGAGGTCCGCGACCATCAGCGCTTCGCGAAACAGGCCGGCGCCGAAGTGCGGAACGATGAACGGCACGCGCGGATACGCGAGCGCGATGGCGTGCAGATCGAGAGGATTGCTGAACTGCATGTCGAACGGGCTCGGCAGCCCGAGCGTCCTGCGCACGCCCACCGACAGCACGCCGCAGTGGACGAACACGGCCGTCCCGGGCCGCGCGGCGGCGACGTCGATCACGCGGCGGGCGCGCTCGTCGTGCAGCGAGTAGCGATGCATGGCGGGGTAGAGACAGATGGCGCGCAGGCCGTCGCTGTCGATCGCGTACGCCGCGGAGACCGGCGCCGCGGGTTGCGTCGGATCGACCATGAAGAATCCGACGAAGCGATGGCGATGGCGACGCACGGCCGCGCCGACCGACGCCGCGTCGCCGGGCATGCTCGCGATCAGCGCCGCGCGCGACACGCGAGCGCGATCCAGTTCCGCGGCCCAGCGATCGGCGAGCGCCTCGGCCGTCCCCGGCGCGTCCCATCCGAGCGTCGCCAGCGCCGCGTCACCACCGAGCGCGGCGAAGAACGGCGTCGAGAAGAAGTGGCAATGAGCGTCGTTCAAATCTCGCTCGTGATCGCCTTCGCCACGTCCTGCGTCGTGGACGTGCCGCCGAGGTCGGGCGTGCGGACCTTGCCGCCGGCGACGACGCGTTCGATCGCGCCGAGGACTTTGTCGTGGAGATCTTTGCGTCCGAGATGCTCGAGCATCAGCGCGCCGGCCCACGTCGCGCCGATCGGGTTGGCGATGCCTTTGCCCGCGATGTCCGGCGCCGACCCGTGGATCGGTTCGAACATCGACGGATGCGTCCGCTCGGGGTTGATGTTCGCGCCCGGCGCGATGCCGAGGCTGCCGGAGATCGCCGATCCGATGTCCGTCAGGATGTCGCCGAACAGATTCGACGTCACCATCACGTCCAGCGTCTGCGGATGCGTGACCATTCGCGCCGCCAGCGCGTCGACGTGATACTTGCGGAAATCGATCGACGGGTAATTCGTCCGCACGCCCTCGGCGACTTCGTCCCACAGCACCATCGAATGCGTCAGCGCGTTGGACTTGGTCGCGCTCGCGAGCATCTTCCGCGGCCGCTTCGACGCGACCTCGAAGCCGTACCGGACGATGCGCTCGATCCCGTGACGGGTGAAGACGCCGACCTGCTGCGCGACTTCATGCGGCGTCCCGCGATGAACGCGCCCGCCGACGCCCGAGTACTCGCCCTCGGAATTCTCGCGCACGCAGATCATGTCGATCTCCGCGGCGGTGCGATTGCCGAGCGGCGACGTCAATCCCGGCAGCAGCCGCATCGGCCGCAGGTTCACGTACTGATCGAACTTCTGCCGGATGGCGAGGATGAGTCCGGCGGACACGACGTCCGACACACCGGGGAAGCCGAGCGCCCCGAGGTAGATCGCGTCGAACTTCGCGAGCCGCTCGAAGCCGTCCTCGTCCATCATCCGCCCGTGCTTCGAGTAGAACTCGCAGCCCCACGGCAGCTCGGTGAACGCGAGCGACGTGTCCGTACCGCGCGTGGCGGCTTCGAGCGCGGCGACGCCGGCGGGAATGACTTCCTTGCCGATGCCGTCACCGGCGATGACGGCGATGCGAAAAGTTGGCATAGAGAAACTTTGAAGAGAAAAGTGAAAACAGAAAAGTAAAGAGGGAAACTCTAACGCAAATCCCGTAGCGCGGGGTAACCCGGAACGCTCGTCGCCTGGCGCACGGCGCGGACGATCGCTTCGGCCATCACATCCGCGGCCAGCGCGCCGATCCGGCTGGCGTCCGCGGGCGCGGACGCCGTCGACGGCGCCAGCGTGCCCGTCGCGAGCGCGAAGATCGCGTCGCCGTCGCCGCTCGTGTGCGCCGGATAGATCGCGCGCGCGAAGCCGTCGTGCGCCATCTGCGCGACGCGCTTCGCCTGCGTCTTGGTCAGCGTCGCGTTGGTCGCGATCACGCCGAGCGTCGTGTTCTCGCGCGCGTTGGTCTGCGCTCCGCGCGTCCGCAGCAGCTTCCTCGCATCCAGAAACGACTTCCCATCGTCCGCCCGCGCGCCCGCGACGACCTGTCCTGTTGACGGATCGATCACGTCGCCCGCCGCGTTCACGGCGACGAGCGCGGCGACGATGAGTCCGTCCGGCAATGTGATCGAGGCGCTGCCGATGCCCGCCTTCATCGCGTGGCCGAATCCCGCGGTCTTGCCAATCGTCGCGCCCGCGCCGGCGCCGACGCTGCCTTCGACGACAGGCGCGGTGCTCGCCGCTTTCGACGCCTGGTATCCGCAGTCGGCGGTCGGCCGAATCTTCGGATCGCCGACGGGCAGATCGAACAGCGACGCGCCAGGCACGGTCGGCACGTGCGCGCCGGCGAACGCGAAGCCGATCCCTTTCTCTTCGAGGTACCTCATCACGCCGCCGGCCGAGTCGAGACCGAACGCGCTGCCGCCCGACAGCACGACGGCGTGAATCTGCTGGACGACGTCCACCGGCTCGAGCAGGTCGGTTTCGCGCGTCGCGGGCGCGGCGCCGCGGACGTCGACGCCGGCGGTGGCGCCGGCCTCGGCGAGAATCACGGTGCAGCCGGTCGGCCGCTCGGTCAGCGTGTGATGGCCGACCTTGATGCCGGGCACGGCCGTCAGCGTCGCATTGATTCCGGGCGCGAGCGCGATCGGCGGGGTTCCTCGCTGCGCGATCGCCACGACGGCGAGGACCGCGACGCCGGTGACGATGGTGAGGGTGCGGACGGACATATATATAAGGATGCGCGTCAAGGCTCGGCTACAGCCTCGCCCTGCAAATCATGGGCTATTGTAGGCCCAACGCATGCACGACATCGACCGCATCGTCTCCGAGATCGATCGCGCGACGGATGAGATCGTCCAGTTCACGCAGGATCTCGTCCGGATTCCCACCGTCAACCCGCCGGGCGACGAGTACACGCGCTGCGCGGAATTTCTCGGCGGCCGCCTGACGCAAGGCGGCTTCGACATCGAGTACATCGCCGCCGACGGGCGGCCCGAGCACACCCGCCAGCATCCACGCGTCAACGTCGTCGGATCGCGACGCGGTACGGGCGGCGGGCCGGTCGTGCATCTGAACGGACATATAGATGTTGTGCCGCCGGGCGACGGCTGGACCGTCGATCCCTTCGGCGGCGTCGTGCGCGACGGCCGGATCTTCGGCCGCGGCGTGTGCGACATGAAAGCCGGGATCGCGGCGGCCGTCTTCGCGGCCGACGCGATCGCGCGCGCGGGCGTGCGTCTGCCCGGCACGATCGAGATCAGCGGGACGGTCGACGAAGAGAGCGGCGGCTTCGCGGGCGTGGCGCACCTGGCGCACCTCGGGCGGATCGCGAAGCGCCGCACGGACTACGTGATCATTCCCGAGCCGCTCGACGTCGATCGCATCTGCGTCGGCCACCGCGGCGTGTACTGGTTCGAGTTGACGACGCGCGGGCGCATCGCGCACGGGAGCATGCCGTTTCTCGGCGTGAGCGCGATCGACGGCATGACGCACGTGCTGGAAGCGATTCGGCGCGACCTCAAGCCGGCGCTGGCGAAGCGCATGACCGCCATGCCCGTCGTGCCCGACGCCGCGCGTCACGCGACGATCAACGTGAACGCGATCGACGGCGGCCAGCCGATCGACGGGATCCAGACGCCGTGCGTCGCGGACCGGTGCCGCGCCGTGTTCGATCGGCGCTTTCTCATCGAAGAGCGTTTCGCCGGCGCGAAGGACGAGATCCTCGCGCTGATCGCGCGCGCGTTGTCGGCGATGCCTGGCGTCGAGCACGGCGTGCGCGATCTGATGGTGGTCGAGCCCGTCCTGACGCCGGACGGCTCGCCGCTGGTCGGCGCGCTGGACGGCGCCATCGCGCGCGTGCTCGGAAAGCGGGCCACGCTCATCGCCAGCCCGGGGACCTACGATCACAAGCACGTGACGCGCATCGCGGGCATCCAGGACTGCGTGGCGTACGGCCCGGGCGAGCTCGAGCTGGCCCACCAGCCGGACGAATCCTGTCGCATCGGCGATATCGTGAACGCGACGAAAGTGATCGCGCTGGCCACGCTCGACCTGATGGGCGTCGGGGGATAGACTGACGGACGGTCCGGCTGAAGCCGGACACCACTGATCATGAAGAAAATCATCCTTCTGCTCGCTCTCGGCGCTGCGTCCTGTTCGGGTTCCGGCGGCATCGGCGCCGTGTCGTGCGGCATGCCCGGCCCCGCGCCCATGACGGCGTCGCAGCCGACGCTCGGCCAGTTGCCGTCGCTGGATATCGACGCGCTGCTCGGGCACGTCAAGACACTGTCGTCGGACGAATTCGAAGGACGCGCGCCGGGGACGAAGGGCGAAGAGCTGTCGGTCAACTACTTGATCGACGAGTTCAAGAAGGTCGGGCTGAAGCCGGGCAACACCGACGGCACCTACGTGCAGAAGGTGCCGCTCGTCGGCATCACGCCCGCGCCCGCGCCGCTGGTGTTCAAGAAAGGCAGCGCCTCCGGGGTTGGGGCCCCGGATAAGACGACGATGACGTTGAAATGGAAGGACGACTTTGTCGCGTGGACCAAGCACGTCGCGCCGTCGGCCAGCCTCGAGAATTCCGAGCTCGTGTTCGTCGGCTACGGCGTCGTCGCGCCCGAGTTCAGCTGGGACGATTACAAGGGCGTGGACGTGAAGGGCAAGACGATCGTCATGCTCGTCAACGATCCGCCCGTGCCCGATCCGGCGAAGCCGGAGGAGCTGGATCCGAAGACGTTCGGCGGCAAGGCGATGACGTACTACGGCCGCTGGACCTACAAGTACGAGATCGCCGCGCAGAAGGGCGCCGCCGGCGCGCTGATCATTCACGAGACGATTCCCGCCGGCTACGGCTTCAACGTCGTCCAGGGCAAGACGGGCGAGCAGTTCGATCTCGTGACGCCGGACAAGAACATGAGCCGCGCGGCGATTGAAGGATGGATCTCGCTCGAGCAGGGCAAGAAGCTGCTGCAGTCGGCGGGCCAGGACTTCGACAAGCTGAAGGCGCTCGCGGCGACGCGCGACTTCAAGCCGGTCGCGCTCGGCGCCACGGCGTCGATGACGATCAAGAACACGCTGCGGACGATCGATTCGCAGAACGTGATCGCGAAGCTCGAGGGCTCGGATCCGAAAGGGAAGGACGAGTACATCGTCTACACCGCGCACTGGGATCATTTCGGCAAGGGACCTGAAGGGATTTTCCATGGCGCGGAGGACGATGGCATCGGGTGCGCGGCGCTGATCGAGATGGCGCGGGCGTACACGAAGCTGCCGGCGCCGCCGAAGCGATCGATTCTGTTTCTCGCCGTGACGTCGGAAGAGCAGGGCCTGCTCGGATCGCAGTACTACGCCGTCACGCCGATCTATCCGATGGCGAAGACGCTCGCGGATCTGAACATGGACAGCTGGAACGTCCACGGGCGGACGAAGGACATGACGCTCGTCGGCTTCGGCGCGTCCGAGCTCGACGATTACGCGCAGACGGCCGCCGCCGAGCAGGGCCGCGTCGTGCACGGAGACGCCGAGCCCGAGAAGGGCTTCTACTACCGATCGGATCATTTCAACTTCGCGAAGGAAGGCGTGCCCGCGCTCGATCCCGACGGCGGAACCGACTACATCGGGAAGCCCGCGGACTACGCGCAGAAAACGCGCGACGAGTGGACCGCGAACCGGTATCACACGCCGAAAGACGTCGTGATGCCCGACTGGGACCTCACCGGCACACGGGAGGATTTGAAAGTGCTTTTCGCCGTCGGCTACCGCGTCGCGCAGGCGGACAAGTATCCCGAGTGGAAGCCCGGCAACGAGTTCAAGGCCAAACGCGAGGCGATGCTCAAGAAGTAAATGCAACCACGAAAACACGGAAACACGAAGAAGAGCGAGAGAGTACTAATCACCTCTTTTTCGTGCTTTCGTGTCTTCGTGGCCAAAGGCGCGACCAACCAGCAACACCGCAACTGAAAGCAGGCAGTGTATGGCCGTCGAGACAACGAACAAGCCGATGACCGGCGATGAAATGATCGCGCTCTCGAAGAAGCACACGCTCTTCGAGTGGTCCGCGCAGTCGAAGGTCGATCCGATCCCGGTCGCGCGCGCGAAGGGGATCTACTTCTGGACGCCCGAAGGCAAGCGCTTCATCGACTTCAACAGCCAGCTGATGTGCGTCAACATCGGCCACGGCGACGAGCGCGTCATCCGCGCGATCCACGAGCAGGCGTCCGTGCTCGCGTACGCGAACCCGTTCATGGCGACCGAGGCGCGCGCGCGGCTCGGCGCGAAGCTCGCCCAGATCACGCCCGGCGACATCGACGTCTTCTTCTTCACCAACGGCGGCGCCGAAGCGAACGAGAACGCGATCAAGCTCGCGCGGCTGGCGACCGGCCGTCACAAGATCCTCGCGCGGTACCGGTCGTACCACGGCGCGACGGCCGGCGCCATCACGCTGACCGGCGATCCGCGGCGCTGGGCGGCGGAGCCCGGTATCCCCGGCGTCGTCCATGTTCTCGATCCGTATCACGGCATCGAGCGCGGCTGGGATTCCGCCGAGCAGTCGCTCGCGATGATCGAAGAAGTCATCCAGCTCGAAGGACCGCAGACGATCGCCGCGTTCATTCTCGAAACCGTGACCGGGACCAACGGCGTCCTCGTCCCGCCCGACGGCTACATGCAGGGCGTGCGCGCGCTGTGCGACAAGCACGGGATCCTCATGATCTGCGACGAGGTGATGGCCGGCTTCGGCCGCACCGGCGAGTGGTTCGCCATCGATCACTGGAAGGTCGTGCCCGACATCATCACGATGGCCAAGGGTCTGACGGCCGCGTACGTCCAGCTCGGCGCCGTCGGCATGCGGCGCGCGATCGCCGACAAGTTCACCGACAAGGTCTTCTACGGCGGCCTGACGTACAACAGCCATCCGCTCGCGTGCGCGGCGGCGCTGGCGACGATCAAGGTGTACGAAGACGACAAGCTGATCGACAACGCGAGGAAGATGGGCGCCGTGATGACGGACCTGCACCTCAATCTCGCGCGCAAGCATCCGTCGGTCGGCGCGGCGCGATCGATCGGCCTGTTCGGTCTCGTCGAGCTCGTCAGCAATCGCGCGAAGAAGACGCCGCTCGCGCCGTTCAACGGCACGTCGGAACCGATGACCGCGCTCGCGAAGTTCTTCCGGCAGGAAGGACTCTACACGTTCGTGCGCTGGAATACGTTCTTCACCAACCCGCCGTTGTGTATCACCGAGGCGGAGCTACGTGAAGCCTTCGCCATCATCGACCGGGGACTCGAGATTACAGATCGAGCAGTCGCGTAGAAAGCGTGCAACGCCGCCGGGTTTTTGCACGATGGGCGCGCCCGGCGTGATACGTTCTCCCTCCCGCCGCCCCCCAGGCACGGCCAGGGAGGGTGTGTATGTTCGCTCGCAAGGCGCGTATCCCGATTTTCGTCCTCGCCGTCATCGCCTTCGGCACGCTGTTCATGGCGGACACGCCCGCAGCGACGCCGGCCCCCAGAATCTCGTGGATCGGCCCGTTCGCGGTCACGCGGATGGAGACCGCCCGCTTCAACTACACGAACTTCGGGCGCCAGCCCGTCGAGATCGCGTGGGCGTTTTCCAACGCGATTACCGGTGACGTGCTCTACGGCGATCTGCACAAGCGGCAGCGCGTCGAAGCCGGCAAGGGCGTGATTTGGGATTTCGACGCGGCGATTCAGCCCGACGCCGACGAGTACTTCGACACCAAGGGCCGGCATCAGCTCGTCGGCTGGATTCTCGTCTACCACATGAACGCGGCGGCCGCGCGGACGGCGGTCGATCTGCCGTCGATCGAAACGTTCACCAACGGCATCGGCACGACGCAGGTCGTGCTGCACGCGAATCCCACGGCGCCGGACGACCAGCTGGTCGCGCGGCTGACGGCCGCGCTGCTGACTCAGGCACCCACCGACGTCACCGGGCGCTGACGCACGAACGCACGAACGGCGCTACCACGGAGGCCGTGTCCTCCGTGGCAGCGCTTTTGTGATCAGCGGCCGGGCCGCCAGGGCTTCTTGTTGAGATCGCGCGAGAGCAGCAGCTTGAACGTCAGCCGATCGGTCGCGTCGGTGAGGCCGACGCCGATGCCCGCTTCGACGTCGAGCGATCCGAACGTACGGTCGACGACGCCGTACAGCTGATGCGCCTGTTCACTCCCTGAGCTCGGATTCGCGAACGTTCCGTAGTCCGCGTACTCCTCAGCCGCCAGCGCCCAGCCCGATTCGAAGTTGTACGCGATGCGCGTCGCCGGGACGAAGTCCAGATTCTTCAAGCCGTCGTACGACGTGTCGAAGATCGGATTGATGATGATGTCCCACGGCTTCAGATGCCACCCGATGATCGGCCGCACTTCCGAGGTGAAGCGCGTCTCGTCCCAGCGCTTCGCGTTGTAGCTGAACTCGAAATTCGCGCCGTAGAAGAACCTGCGATCGTCCGCGTGCGGCGACGCAAAGAGCAGGCGCAGCTTGCTTCCGTCGATGCCCCAGCCTTCGTTCTTGTCGTGCGTGTACAGCGGGAGATACAAGCCGGCCTCGAACCAGTCGGTCACGCCGTACGCCCACTCGGTCACGCCGTTGAACGATTGATCGGCGACGACTCCGCCAGGGAACGGCACCGTGTCCACGCCCTTCGGCGTGAAGTTGTTGTGCCAGGTGAGATTGAAGACGCCCGGCGCCGCGAGACCGCCGTCGTAGACCTGGATCTCATCCGTCTGGGCCGCCGCCTGGCGCGGAACCGCCACGATCGCCGCAAGAAACAGCGCCGAAAGAATTCGCATAGTCGGACGGGATTGTAACCGATCGCTATACTCTCTCCGGACGTGACCGTCATCGTGTCGCTGCTCGCCCTCGGTTTCCTGATGCTGGTCGCGTACCGCGGCTACAGCGTCATCCTCTTCGCGCCGGTGGCCGCGCTCGGCGCGGTGCTGCTGACGATGCCCGGCGCGGTGCTTCCGGCCTACAGCGCCCTGTTCATGGAGAACATGGCGACGTTCGTCAGAAATTACTTTCCCGTCTTCATGCTCGGCGCGATCTTCGGCAAGGTGATCGAGCTGTCCGGGTTCGCGAAGGCGCTGGCCGCCGGCATCAGCCGCGTCGCCGGCAGCGGACAGGCGATGCTGGGCGTCGTCGTGATCTGCGCGCTGATGGTCTACGGCGGCGTGTCGGTGTTCGTCGTCGGCTTCGCCGTCTATCCGTTCGCGTCGGAGCTCTTCCGCGCGGCGCGGATCCCCAAGCGCCTGATTCCCGCGACGATGTCGCTCGGCTCGTTCACGTTCGCGATGGACGCGCTGCCGGGCAGTCCCCAGATCCAGAACATCATTCCGACGACGTTCTTCGGCACGACGACGATGGCCGCGCCGATCCTCGGCCCGATCGGCGGCGTGGCGATCTTCGCCGCCGGCATGGCGTATCTCGAGTGGCGGCGCCGATCCGCGGCCGCGGAACACGAAGGCTACGGACTCGTGCACATCAACGAGCCCGAGCCCGTCGACGCGCACGCGCTCGCGTCGCCGATCCTTGCGTGCCTGCCGCTCGCGGTCGTCGCCGTCGCCAACATTCTGTTCACGCTGTTCCTCCCGCGCTGGTACGGCGCGACGGCCACGCTCGCGCTGACGCCCGCCGCGAAGCCACTCCTGCTGGACGTCTCGCGGCAAGTCGGGATCTGGGCTGTCGAAGCGGCGCTCGTGCTGGGTATCGCGACGGTTGCGGTCTTCGCGTGGACGCGCGTGGCGGCGACATTCGTCAAGGGCACGCACGTGGCAATCAGCGGTTGCCTGCTGGCGTCGGTCAACACCGCGTCCGAATTCGGCTTTGGCGCCGTGATGGCGGCGCTGCCGGGATTCGCCGCGATTCAGTCGACGCTGCAGACGATTTCGAATCCGCTCGTGAACGAAGCCGTCACGGTCACGACGCTCGCCGGCATGACGGGGTCGGCGTCCGGCGGCCTGAGCATCGCGCTTGCCGCGATGGCCGATCAGTTCAAGGCGTCCGCGCTCGCCGCGCACATCCCGCTGGAGGTGCTTCACCGCGTGGCGGCGATGGCCGCCGGCGGCATGGACACGCTGCCGCACAACGGCGCGATCATCACGCTGCTGGCGATCACGGGCTTGTCGCATCGCCAGTCGTACCGCGATATTTTCGCCATCACATGCATCAAGACCAGTGCGGTCTTCGTCGTGATCGCCGTGTATTACTTGACGGGGATAGTTTAGAGTTTGGTGGCTGGTGGCGGGTGGCTGGACGCCAATCTGAAATCTGAATTCTGAAGTCTGAATTTCTGGAGGCTTCGATGATCCGCAGGCGTTTATTCACCGTTGTTGTCGTCGTCGCGGCCCTCGCGCGGCCCCAGGCCCAGGACAATCCTCAAGCGACAACCGGCAGCTGGCGGCCGACCATCGTCGCGCAGCACGGCATGGTCGCGGCGGGACATCCGCTCGCGGCGGAAGCCGGCATGCGGATCCTCAAGGCCGGCGGCAACGCGATCGACGCGGCGATCGCGACATGGGCCGTGCAGGGCGAAGTCGAGCCGGGCATGACGGGTCTCGGCGCCGACATGTTCATCCTTTATTACAACGCGAAGACCGGCGAGGTGAAGTTCATCAACGGCACCGCGTACGCGCCCCAGGCGGCGACGATCGAGTTCTACAAATCCAAGGGCGGTATTCCGGACGAAGGCCCGCTGTCCAGCTCCGTGCCCGGCGCGGTCGGCGGCGCAGCGTACGCCGTGCAGAAGTACGGGACGAAGCCGCTGACCGACGTCCTCGCGCCGGCGATCGAGATCGCCGAGGGCGGATTCCCGATCAGCGAGGCGCTCGCCGGCGGATTGCGCGGCGCGCGCGCGAAGCTCGCGAAGTACCCGTCGACGACGAAGATCTGGTTCAAGGACGGGAAGCCGCTCGAGATGGGCGACATCGTCAAGAATCCCGATCTCGCGCGGACGCTGCGCACGATCGCGTCGCGCGGCGCGGATCCGTTCTACCGCGGCGACATCGCGAAGAACACGGCGGCGTTCATGAAGGCGAACGGCGGCATCATCACCGAAGCCGATCTCGCGGCGTACCAGCCGTTCGAGGACGCGCCGATCCACGTCAACTATCGCGGCACCGACGTCTACGAGTGCCCGCCGAATTCGCAGGGCTTCGTGATGCTCGAGGCGCTGAACATCCTCGAGGGTTACGACCTGAAGAGCATGGGACGCAACAGCGTCTCCTACCTGCACGCCGTCACCGAAGCGCTCAAGCTGTCGTTCGCCGACCGCAACGCGTACGTCGGCGATCCGAAGTTCGTACCGGACATTCCGATGGCGCAGCTTCTCTCGAAGGAATACGCCGCCGCGCGACGCACGCAGATCGATCCGAACCGCGCGATCGTCGGCGAGCCCACGCCCGGCGATCCGCGCGCGATGAAGCCGACCGCTGCTGTAGCGCGAGCCCAGAGTGTCGCGCGAGCCTTTCAGGCGAGCGATCGATACGCGTCCCCGCTGCCGACGCCGACGACCGTCCAGGCGTTCGACCCCGATGAGATCCTGAATCTGACGACGTATCTCGCCGTCGTCGACAAGGATCACAACATGGTCTCGATCACGTCGAGCCTGCTCAGCGGTTTCGGCAGCGGCGTCGTCGTCGAGAAGGGCGGGTTCCTCATGAACGATCGCATGCGCTACTTCTATCTCGACCCGAAGGACGTGAATTCGCTGCAGCCGGGCAAGCGCGTGCGGCAGACGATCAATCCGGCGATGGCGCTCAAGAACGGCAAGCCGTGGATCGCATTCGGCACGCCGGGATCCGACACCCAGCCGCAGACGCAGCTGCAGTTCTTTCTCAACGTCGCCGAGTTCGGGATGAACGTGCAGGAAGCGCTCGAGCAACCGACGGTGATCAGCAACAGCTTCCGCGATTCGTATCAGCCGCACGACGTCAAGGGCAAGCTGCTGACGCCGGCGATGCTGCCGCAAGCGGTGAAAGACGGTCTCGCGGCGAAGGGCCATCAGCTCGACATCCGCAACGTGAAGGGCGTCGGATCGGTGAAGGCCATCCTCGTTGATCCACGTACCGGCGTGTTGATGGGCGGAGTGAGCCCGACGGGCGATAGTTACGTGATGGCCTGGTAGTCGTTGGTCGTTGGTCGTGAGTCGTTGGTCGTGAGTCGTTGGTCGAGGAGCTGCTCATGCGCAGACTATCCATTCTGTTCTTGTTGACGATCGTCGCGACGATTGGCGCGTCCGCGCAGCGCGGCGGGCGCGGCGGAGCGCCGGCTGACGAAAAGAGCGGCCCGTGGTTCGCGACGCCGTTGCCGCCGCCGGTCAGCGATCCGCGGAAGCCTGTCATGAAGTACGACGATGCGTTCGCGCCGCTGCCGGCGGCGTTCAAGCACAGGCCGGGGAAATCCGACGCGCTGCTCGACGCCGCGGCGCTGAAACAGGATCAGAAGAAGATCATCGGCTTCTCGCTCGAGAGCCTGAGCGCCGGCGACAAGGTGTGGGGACGCCGCGCGGCGACGCCGGCGTTTCAGCACACGCTCGAGTGGGTCGTCGGCGAGTTCAAGGCGGCCGGCCTGAAAGACGCGCGTGTCGAACCGTACGCAGTGAACGGCACGATGTGGGTGCCGCAGTCGTGGCGCGTGCAGATCCTGGGCGATCCCGCGTTCGGCGCCGGCACCGCCGACGTCACGCTGCAGTCCGCGTTTCCGCAGCCCGGCGGCGCGGCGATCCAGAACGGCGCGCTCCCCGCGCCGGTCGTGTACGTCGGCCACGGCACCGACGCCGATCTCGCCGGCCGCGACGTCCGCGGCAAGATTGCCGTCGTGCACATCAGACCCGAGCCGTCGCTGTTCGGATCGGCTGAGCAGGGCGTCGCCGCGAGACTCGTCGAGCGGGGCGGCGCCGTCGGCGTGATCAACGCGATCGAAGGTCCGGGCAACGCGCAGTACATCGATCCGCGATTCGCCTGCGGCAAGGCGCCGTGCTTCATCGTCGGCGGACAGGACGCATGGTTCCTGCAGACGGTGATTGGCAAGGCAGCGAACGCCGGCGTGCTCGATCGGCTCAAGGTCGCGATGAGCCTGACGTCGGCCGAGCAGGGCGATCTGACGTCGGCCAACGCGATCGCGACGATTCCGGGTGCGTCGGCGAAGCGGATCATCATCAACGCGCACGCGGACGGCTACTTCCAGGGTGGCGACGACAACGCCAGCGGCCTCGCCGTCCTCGTCGGGCTGGCGCGGTACTTCGCGAAGCAGCCGCAGCCGGCGCACACGCTGATGTTCGTCGCGAGCGGCGGACATCATGGGCCCGGCAACGGTCCGACGTCGCTCGTTGCCGCGCATCCGGAGTTGAAGGACGGCACGCTTTTCATCCTGAATCTCGAGCACGTCGCGTACACCGACGTCGTACGCGGAAAAGTGCGCGCGAACGGCAACATCGGGATGTCGTGGGAGACGAGCGTGACCGAGTCGGCGAAGGCCGTGGGTGTGACCAACGAGTCGCCGTTCCTCTTCGATCTGTGGGCGCGGGCGTCGCGCTGCTTCGGCGTCGCGACCTATCAGTCGGCCGGCACGAGCGTCTCGGGCGACCTCGGCGGCTATCGATCGCTCGGCGTCCCGATGACGCAGATGATTCAGTCCGGCACGTTCTATCACTCGTCCGGCGACGTGTACGAGCAGGTGCCGGCGGAAGGGCTCGAGCGGGCCGCGCGGTTCCACGCGTACTTCGTCGAGCAGGCGGACCGCGCGCCGGAAGCGCTGATCGCGGCCGGCAAGGGCACGCCGTACCGGCCGTCCGGGCCGGCCTGTCCGTAACCTTCCTGTATTTCCATAGGAGTCGCATGTTCGCCAGGCAAGCAGCCGTTCGTGCTCCCGAACATCCACCGGCGCCACACCGCAGGCGCGGCGACGCGCCGTCTCCGGGCGCGCTCTCGTCCCGCATGGCGCTTCAGACGCCGGCCGATGGCCGGCCCGGCGCCGATGCGCGGCTGCCGCCGTCGTTGCGCGCGCACTTCGAACCGCGCATCGGCAGCGATCTGAGCCGCGTTCGACTCCACACGGGAGCGGACGCCGAGGCGTCCGCCGACCGCCTCGACGCGCGCGCGTACACGGTGGACCAGGACATCTATTTCGCCGCGGGCGAGTACCAGCCGGACACCCGCGAGGGACGCCGTCTGATCGCCCACGAGCTCGCGCACGCAGTGCAGGGATCGACGGAGGCGCCAGCGATCCGGCGTCAGCCGCGCGGCGGCACGCCGACGCCGCCCCGTCTGATCGACCTGCGCGTCGATCAGCAGGGCTCCATTCAAGCCGGCAACGCGGTGATGGCCGCCGTTCCGGACCTTCACTTCGGCTCCCCGCTGCCGCCGCCGCACGGCGTGCAGATCACCGGTCGCGCTGCCGCCGGGCACGGCGGCGGAGAGCTGTTCTTCACGCAGATGATCGCCGCGTCCATCCGCCTGCAACGCCGCGGCACCGCGTTCGCGTTCGAAACCGTCGTCGATGAGTTCGATGGCAACAAGGCGTTCAAGGGACGCGCGACGCCGATCAGCGGTCCCGGCACGACCGTCATCAACGACACCGACACGCCGGGCGGCTCGATGCCGTCCGCGAACCTGCCGGACATCCGGGCGACGCTCCGCTTCGTCGACCTCTTTCGCGTGTTCCTGATGTGGCGGCCGTCGGCGACGGCGCCGGAATCGACGTGGGTCGCGCTCACCTCGGGATTCTGGAGCTGGTTCGCCGCCGCCACCGGCGTGAGCGATCGAGTGCCGCTCCTGTGGCTGCTGCCGGCCGAGCCGTTTCACCTCATCTGCTCGCCTGGCGTGACGACGTTCAACAAGACGACGCCAGACGCGACGCCGCCCGACTTCAGCCGCCCCGTGCACGCGTCCGGCCGCGCGCCGATCACGTTCGTCCCGGGCGTGTTCCCGGATCCCCTTGGCGCCGGCTCCTTCGAGCAGTGTTCGCAGGGCGAGCAGAAGGCGCAGTGAGCCGTTCGGAATATGCGAGGTAACCACATGGTGACATCGCGTCGCGTGCTCTTTGCCGTCGTCGTGGCCGCGCTCGCCGGCGCCTCGGGCTTCCTGCGCGGCGAGGCGCAACAGAGTGGCGACCGTCCGGCGTTCAGCTATCAGCGCGTGATGATCCCGGTGCGGGACGGCATCAAGCTCGAGACGGCGATCATGGCGCCGGCGAACGCGAAGGGCCCGCTGCCGATTCTGATCAGGCGCACGCCGTACGGTGTGCCGTCGAGCGCGAACGGCATGGGCGGCGCGGCGCTGAAGGACCTCGTCAAGGACGGCTACATCTTCGTCGTCCAGAATCTGCGCGGGCGATTCGGATCGGAAGGGACGTTCGAGCTGTCGTCGAAGGCCGATCTCGAAAATCCGAAGGCGACGAGCGAGACGACCGACGCCTACGACACGATCGACTGGCTCGTGAAGAACGTGCCGAACAACAACGGCAAGGTCGGCATCTACGGCGTGTCGTACGACGGACTCACCGCGGCAATGACGCTGCTGCGTCCACATCCCGCGCTGAAGGCGATCTCGGAACAGGCGTCGCCGGCCGATCAGTGGATGAACGACGACGATCACCGGTACGGCGCGCTGCGGGAAAGCTACGCGTTCGAGTACGCGGTGTACGAGCAGGCGGACAAGAACGCCAACACGCACTTCAACTTCGAAACCTACGACACGTATTCCTGGTACCTGAACCTCGGGCCGCTCTCGAACATCAACAGCAAGTACCTGCATGGCTCGATTCCGTACTGGAACTCCATCGTTCAACATCCAGACTACGACGCGTTCTGGAAGGACGAAGCGTGGGTGACGCAGATCAAGGGCGCGTTCGTGCCGAACCTGAACGTCGCCGGCTTCTGGGATCAGGAAGATCCGTGGGGCCCGTGGGAGATCTACCGTCGGTCCGAGCAGAGCGATCCGAATCGCAACAACTTCATCGTCGCCGGCCCGTGGTTCCACGGGCAGTGGCACAACGCGAAGGCCGAGTCGATCGGATTGATTCCATTCGGCGGGCATGACACCGCCGTCGAGTTCAGGGAGAAGATCGAGGCGCCGTGGTTCCGCTACTGGCTGCACGGCGAAGGCGGGAAGTTTCCGTGGAAGGCGTCCACGTTCCAGACCGGATCGAACACGTGGCATACCTACGCCGCGTGGCCGCCCGCGTCGACGCCGACGAAGCTTTACCTGCGCGAGGACGGCGTGCTGTCGTTCGACGCGCCGGCGTCGAGCGACGCATTCGTCCAGTACATCTCCGATCCCGCGAATCCGGTCCCCTATCGCACGCGACCGATCTCGCCGACGTATCCCGAAGGCGACTGGCGTCGATGGGAAGCCGCCGACCAGCGCTTCGTCGAGCATCGCCCCGACGTGGCGACGTGGATGAGCAGGCCGCTCGATCGCGATCTCACCGTCACCGGCGAGTTGTCCGCCGATCTGTTCGCATCGACATCAGGATCCGACAGCGACTTCGTCGTCAAGCTGATTGACGTCTATCCGGAGAATGCGCGGCAAAACGCGTGGAGCGAGGCCGCCGGGCCGCCGCCAGGCGAGTACGCGACGTCACTCAACGGCTACGAGCTGCCGATCGCGATGGAGGTCCGGCGCGGCCGCTACAACACGAGCTACGAGCATCCGCAGGCGCTCGTGCCGAACGAGCCGGCGGAGTTCGCGATCCCGCTGCGGCACCACGATCACGTGTTCCTGAAGGGCCACCGGATCATGGTCCAGGTGCAGTCAACGTGGTTTCCGCTGATCGATCGCAATCCGCAGAAGTTCGTGCCGAGTATCTATGCGGCGAAGGCGGAGGACTTCGTCATCGCCACGCAACGCATCTACGCATCACGAACACGGGCGTCACATGTGGTGCTGCCCGTGGTCAGAAACTGAAAAGAGAAAACTGAGAACCGAAAAGTAAGAGCCGATCACTTCTTGTTGAAGGCCAGTCGCGTGGAAAAACTGCCCTGCGGAGTGTTGAGCTTCCTGACGATGGCAGCTGTCGAAGAGGCGTTTTTCATAGCGTGCAGAATACCAGCAGGTCGCGGCGTTCGCGCGCTCACTGGACGACCGCCGGTCCCGGCGTGATGGGAATCCGCACGAGCGTGACGGCATCCGCGCTGTTGCGGCGGCCCTTCGCGCCGTAGTCGATTGCGTAGAGATGCGTGTCGTCGCGACCGATCGGGAAGTCCGGCAGCCGGACGTCGCTCACCAGGCCCGCGCCGTCAAGGCCATAGATGTTCATGTGCACCGAATACTGCGGCTGCTCGCCGAATTGCCAGTCGGGCCCGATCGTCGTCAGCGCGTGCACCGTCACGATGCAGGTCGACACCGCGAGCACCTGCCGAATCACGCTGTTTCGCGACTTCCATCGCTCGATCTGCTCCTGCGAGATGTGGACCGGGATCTCCGTCCCGTCGCGCAGGAACTTCGGCGACGTCGCATCGTAGGTGGCCGTCCGGTTGCCGGCGGCGTCGTACATCGCGAAGCGCGTGCTGATGCCCTGCACGGCGACCCACGCCGCCGGTGACGACGCCGTGCGAATCCGGTTGAGGTCGGCGAACGTGCAGGCGCCGGCCGCGATGCATCGCGTCTCGTAGGGCTGAAAACCCGGCGTGACATCTCCCGACACGAGAGAGAGACGTTCTCCGAGATACGTGGATTCGAAGAAGTCTTCGGTGTTGCGCGCCGGCAGGCCGCGCGGCTCGTCGGCATTCCAGAGTCCGCCGATGTAGAGAACGTCGCCCGCCAGCGATACCGAGCGCGCCTCGTACAGCTCCCGCTTGAACGACTGCTTTTTCAGAACGGCGCCGGACTGCGTGTCCACCGTGAGGACATTGCGCAGCCCGGAATTCACCACGTACAAGCGGCTCCGATCGCAGTCGGCGGTGAGCGCGCTTGGCCGGCCGATGCCCTGATCTTCAGTGGCGATGACGTGCATCAGCGGACGCGCAGCCGTCGCGTCCATGCGGAACAAGCGGCTCTGCGAGTCGGCGAGGAAGATCAGCGACCCGCAGCGCGCGACGCTCGTGATGATGTCGACCGGGCGGTCATCGTCGCGGTGAAGGTCCCATTGCTGATCGACGCGAGCCGCGCGGCCGCCGGCGTCGAACGCGAAGTGATCGGCCCTGGCTTTGGTCGCCCATTCGTAATGTTCCGCGGCGTGCTTCAGGAGATCGGCGACGTCTTCCGGCAGCAGATAGCCCCGCGCGACGAGGTCGAGCACCGCGGCGGCGTACTTGCCGACGTACTCGTCGCGATTGCGATAGCGCTCCTCGATCGACGGCCGTGGATCGTTCGCCTTCTCGCGCTCGGCGCGCGTCCTCGCGAACGGGATGTACGACCCGATTTCGCCCGCGAGCTTGTCCGGCGCGCCAATCGACGCGTCGCGATAGTTCCAGCCGGCCTGCGTCGCCAGCGGCACGGCGATGTCCGGCAGACGGATTCCCGATCGCACGTTGCCGTCGGCATCGACCGCGGGCACCTTCGCCACGAACGGCGCGCCGACTTCCGGCGGCTCGACGCTGACGATGCCCTTGTTCCAATCGGGACCGAAGTTGAGATGGAACGCGCGCAGCGGCTGCTGCGGGAGCTGGTAGCCGGGGATCTTCGGCCAGCCGGCTTTGTCTGGCGTCGTCAGCGTGCCTTCGGCGATCCGGGGAATCGCGCTCGGCGGCGGAGCGACGTCGTCGACGACCCAGCGGTCGAGCGCGCGGAACAGCGCGCGGATCGCGGGCGAGTAGTTGAGTGGATTGAGCGCCGCGCGGCCGACGAGATCGCCCTGGCGATTCGATGCCGGAGGAAACGGACCGGGACCGTGCGGCGCCGACGCGATCATGTAGACGCGCGTGTTCGCCGGCAGCTCGGCGTCGCTCGTGCCGGTCGGATCCATGTGGACGAGCGCGCCCGCGCGATTGAAGTACTCGGAGTTCGTCAGCAGATGGAACACCTTCGGCGCCGTGTTCGTGCGTTCCGCGCGCGCGAGGAGGCCGTCTTCGATGCCGGTCTCGGGATCGGTCTCCGGCCCGTCGGTGAACGGAAAGAGATCGACCGGAAAGAGGATGTTGAAGTACTGCAGCGCGTCGCGCGACGCCTGGCCGAAGCGATGGTTGAATGACCCGCGTCCCGATCCGCCGACCTGATCGAACACGCCGTCGAAGACTTGTCGTCCCTGCTCGTCTTCGTTGAAGCCTTGATAAAGGAAGTGGCGCAGATACCGTCCGCTCTGCGAGACGCCCCAGCCGATCGCGTAGCGGAGGCCGGGCATCGGGTTCTCGGCGGACGAGTCGTACTTGAGGAAGCTGATGAGATCGCGTGCGCCGGAGAGGCCGACGCCGACGACTTTCGGATCGGCCGCGCGATAGACGACATCGTAGATGCGGCCGGGCTCGAAGCCGCCGTCGAGCGTGACGATGCCTGCGGCGGGATCGGAGAAGCGCCACGTCGACCTCGGGATCAGCTGGCCGCGCGCGATCGGCTCGTCGCGCACCGTCATCGTGTTCTCGGGACTGTTCGGATCGATTGGCGCGTACGCCTTGTGATTGCGATCCGCGACCGGCGCGGTCGCGGACTTCTCGTTGAGGATGAAGTTGCCGCGGACGAGGCCGGTGATCGGTGTGCCGTTGTCGGTCGCGACGGGCATGTCCATCCGCATCACGCCGGCGCGTTCGGGCACGTCCCATTGCCAGCCCATCCACAGCAGCGTGAAGCCCTGACGCATCAGCGCACCGTCGCCGAACTGCGCTTCGGTGGTTGGATCCGGAGAGCCCGCGGCTTTCTGAAAGTTCGCGAGCATCGATTTGCCGCCGCGGTTGCCGACTTCGTAGAAGAGGCGGCCGTTGCCGCGGCGCGGATCGACGGGCTTCAGCATGTAGAAGTCGGCGCTCGATTCGACCTCGCCGCGCGCGTCGCGCGGCGCGAGCGTGAGGTCGACGATGATGTCGTTGCGCGGATTGGACGGGTCGAGACCGAAGTCGACCTTGCCGACCAGCTTCTCGTACGCGCCGGCCGCGCCGAACGCGCGGCCGTTGAGGACGACCTCGCGCCGCTCGATGCGCAGCCGCACGACGCGCGCTTCGGCGGCGGAGGAGAGCAGCACGAGCGCCAGAGTCGCGACGATTGCAGTACGCATAAGACCTCTCACGCACCCTTCGATCCAGACGGACGAACGAGATTAGACCACGGAGGACACGGAAGGAACACGGAGGATCAGAAGTACTTGTGCGACCGGCGGCCGGCGGAGCCGGCCGTCGCGCTGACGAAAAAGGCCGTCGCAAACACAAACGATGTCGGCTGTCGATCCGCGTTTGTGATTGCGCCGGCCTTTTCCGTCAGCGTGGCCCGCTTCGCGGGCCAGTCGCACTGACCTTCGTCAAATGTTTCAGTCTTTCCTCTGCCTCGGTGACTCTGTGGCGTTACTTCCTCTTCCTCTGTGTCCTCCGCGTCCTCCGTGGTTTTCTCTTCGTCAGTCCGCGAGGCGCGCCTGCCGCAGGACCTCACGGAAGCTCGGCCGCGCGCCGGAGCTCAGCAGTCCGACTCTGAAGATGCGCGCGCCGACTCGGATCGCCACCCAGGTGGACGCCGCGAGGACGATGGACGCGCCGGCGATGTCCCACCACGCGAGCGCGCCCGGGTCGAGGCTCGCGCGCAGGACGAGGAGCGTGGCCGCGGACGTGGGGATCCACGTCAGGACGCGCGCCATCGTGCCGTGCGGTTCCCGGAGCAGCAGCGCGAGCATCATCATCGGCAGCACCGCAATCAGCGACCACATGATCGCGAGCTGCTGCGCTTCACGCGCGTTCGATCCCAGCGAGCCCGTGCCCAGCATCAGGCTGCCGTAGAACAGAAACGCAATCGGAAACAGCGGGATCGCAAGCGCCGCCGCGGCCCAGGGCACGTCGACGTGACCGGAGAACAGCACGGGCAGCGCGCCCACGCCCGCGATCAACAGCAGCGACAGCCAGACGCCGATCTGCAGCAGTCCCGCTCCGCCAAGCCCGATGAGCTTGCCGCCCATGATCTCGTCGGGCTGCGCCGACGCGAGCAGGACGTCGACGACTTTGTTCTCTTTCTCGAGCGCCGTCCCCTGGATCAGATAGCCGGACGTCATCATCACCGAGATCATGAAGAGGACCATGAACAGCAGCGGCATCACGATCCGCAGCGCGCTGGCGAGCGCGCCGGCGTCGCTCACGTCGCCGCTCTTCGTGACCGCGAAGCGGCGCGCGTCCGCGAACGGATCCCGGATGCGCGCCGAGAGAACGCCGTCCACGCGGCCGTTCAGCAGCCGCTCGCGCAGCAGATCGGCGAACGCGTCGCGCGAGTCCCGCGCCGTCGCGCCCGCCGAGCTGAACGCCGCCGGCGTGTAGATGTCGATGACGCCGTTCTGGAGAAAGGCGGCCGGCACGACGAAATAGCCGCCGACGGCGCCGCGCGCGAGCGCCAGGCGCGCGCCGGACTCAGTGGCGATGGGCCGGAACACGGCGCGCGTCTTCGGCGCCGGAACGTCCTGTCGCAGATGCAGGAGATCGGCCGCGTCGACCACGCCGTAGATCGTCGTCTCCTGCGTCGCGCGCTGCGCGAGGATCGCCGGCACCGCGACGATGGCGCCGTAGATCGTCAGGAAAACGGGCATGCCGAACGTCGTGATCAGATATCCCTTCCGTGTCACGGTCGACAGAAACTCGAACGTCGCGACCGTCCACATCCGGCGCCAGCGTCTCATGACCGTCCTTCTTTCACGACGCGCAGG
Organism: Terriglobia bacterium; assembly: GCA_020073005.1. GTDB lineage: Bacteria > Acidobacteriota > Vicinamibacteria > Vicinamibacterales > CAVVIG01 > SRVP-36. The sequence continues at coordinate 49,108 of JAIQFX010000024.1, forward strand.
AAGATCTCTTCCATCGGCGCGAGCATCGGCTCGAAGCGATCGATCTCGGCGCCTGCCGCGACGAGCGCGCGCAGCAGCGCCGACGGCTCACTGCCGTCGCGCAGCGTCACCCGCCAGGAGCCGTTCTCCGCGACAATCTTTGCAGGCGCGGCCGCCTGTGCGACGTCGGGCAGCACTCCACGCGCGTGCACGAGCACTTCGGGCTGCGAGTAGCGGCGCCGCACCTCGTCGACGGTCCCGTAGACCATCAATCGGCCCTTGTCCAGGAGCGCGACGCGATCGCAGAGCGTCTCGACCTGATTCATCTGATGCGTCGAGAGGATCGTCGTCCGGCCCGCGGCGCGCCGCTCGAGCAGCAGGTCCTGCACCAGACGCACGTTGACCGGATCGAGCCCCGTCGTCGGCTCGTCGAGCACGCAGACCTCGGGATCGCTCAGGAGCGTCGCGGCAATCTGCACCTTCTGCCCCATGCCCTTGCTGAGACGCTCGATCTTCCACGTGGCGACCTGCGGCAGTTCGACTTTCTCCAGCCACACGAGCGCGCGGCCGCGCGCGTCGGCGCGCGTCAGGCCTTTCAACGCGCCGAAGTACGTCATCACGTCGACGACGGTCAGCTTCGTGTAGAGACCGCGCTCTTCGGGAAGGTAGCCGAGGCGATCGAGATGGTCGCGCCGCCGGTGTTCGCCGAACAGCCGCACGTCACCCGCGTTCGGGCGGATGATGTCCATCAGGATCCGGATGAGCGTGCTCTTGCCGGCGCCGTTTGGTCCGAGCAAGCCGAAGATCTCGCCGGCGCCCACGTCGAACGACAGATCGTGCAGCGCCGGCGTGGCGCCGTAGCTTTTTGCGACGCGATCGAAGGCGACTATGGCCATGCGTGCTCAGGCGAACGTATTCCGGACGCGACGTGAACGCACAAGATACACCAGCCACACGCCGTGGAACGCGAGCGACGCCGCGACGTAGAAAGGCGTGTCGCCGGGCGGCCGGTTGTTCGGGTAATAGGGTGTCGTGTAGATGACGAGATCGATGGCGGCCGACGCGATCAGCGCGCCTTGCGCCAGGCGCACCGCGCCGTCGCGGCGATTCTGCAGCGCGAGGCCGGCCGCGATCCCGAGCGCGGCCACGAGCACGCGGGCGACGAGGAGCACCGCGAGCGGACGGCCCCGCAGCGCCAGCGAATCGAGGACGGTCGGCGCCGTCACGGCGAGGTTGAGCGGCTGCCACACGATCAGCAGGCGGCACAGGAACAGGAGCCAGCCACCAATGCCGGAAGAGTCGCCGCGCATCGCTGTAGAGTATGAAGTGTGAGGTCTGACGTGTGAAGGCTCAGGCTTCAGACGTCAGACTTCAGACTCATGCACGTGTTTCTTGTTCATCACGGCGACGCCGTCGGTCCCGAGGTGGATCCGCGCCGGCCGCTGTCGGCGGCCGGCCGCGCGAGCGTCGAGCGTCTGGCCGCGGAGGCCGCCGCGCGCGGCACGCGGCCCGCCGTCGTCTGGCACAGCGGGAAGCTCCGCGCCAAACAGACGGCCGAAGCGTTCTGGCGCGCGTGCAACGCGCTCGCGGAACTCTCCGCGACGAAGGATCTGCAGCCGGACGACCCGCCGCAGTGGATCCGCGATCGCCTGCTGGGCGAGACGCGCGACGTGCTGATCGCGGGGCACTATCCGCATCTCCCGAACCTGCTCGCGCTGCTGGTGCGCCAGGACGCGCTCGTCCAGTTTCCGCAGCACGGCGTCGTGGCGCTCGCGACCGCCGACGGCGGTGAGACCTGGAGGGAGCTGTGGAGACTTGAAGCTGGTGGCTAGTGGCTGGTGACTGCGCGCGCGGCGTTCTCGACGATCAAATCCCACGCCCGCCGGACATGCCGCTCTTCCGTCCTGATGTGACCGATGGCGATGCGCAGCGACAGCTTGCCTCGCAGTCGCGTGTGCGCCATGAACGTGTCGCCGGACGCGTTCACGAGATCGATCAGTTTCTCGTTCGCGGCGTCGAGCTCGGGCTCCGTCAGCGAACGGCCTGACGGCTTCCAGCGAAAGCACACGACGCTGAACGGCACGGGCGCGAGCCGTTCGAAGTCCGGATGCGCGTCCACCCACGACGCGAGCGTCTGCGCCAGCTGAATGTGCCGCGCCACGTGCGCGCGGATCGCTTCCGCGCCGTACGACCGCAGGATGAACCACAGCTTCAGCGAGCGGAACCGTCGTCCGAGCTGAATGCCCGTGTCCATCAGATTCTTCACTTCAGCCGGCTCCGACGTCTTCAGGTACTCCGGCGTCAGCGCGAACGCGGCGCGGACGACGTCCATGCGCCGGCAGTAGAACGCCGACAGATCGAACGGCGTGAACAGCCACTTGTGCGGATTGACGACGAGGGAGTCCGCGCGATCGACGCCGGCGAGGACGTGCGCGTGCGACGGCAGCATCGCCGCGACGCCGCCGTACGCCGCGTCGACGTGCATCCACAGATGCTCGCGCGCGCAGAGATCGGCGATAGCCGGAACCGGATCGATGCTCGTCGTCGACGTCGTGCCGACCGTCGGCACGACGGCAATCGGCAGCACGCCGTCGGCGCGGTCCTGGCGGACGGCGTCGGCGAGCGCGTCGATCCGCATGCTGAAGCGATCGTCGGTCGGAATCTTGCGCAGCGATTCGTGGCCGAGGCCGATGGCGATGACGGCCTTGTCGATCGACGAGTGCGTCTGATCGGAGCCGTAAACGCGGCCGCGCGGCACGTCGCTGCGGCCGGCCAGTCCCTTCGCGCGGACGCCGGCGATCGCCGCCTCTCGCGCGGCCACGATCGCGTGCATCGTCGCGATCGACGCCGTGTCGTAGATCACGCCTTCGAACGCGTCGGGCAGGCCGATCAGCCGTCGCAGCCAGCCGAGCGTGACCGCCTCGAGCTCCGTCGCCGCGGGCGACGTGCGCCACAGCATGGCCTGCTGATTGAGCGCGGCCGATAGAAAGTCCGCGAGTACGCCCGGCGCGCTGCCGGTGATCGCGAAGTAGGCGAAGAAGCCGGGATGATTCCAGTGCGTGAGGCCGGGGACGAGCACGCGTTCGAAGTCCTTCATGATGGCTTCGAAGGGCTCGCCCTGTTCCGGCGCGTGATCCGGGAGCGCGGCGGCGATCGCTCCCGGTTTCACCCGCGAGAGAACGGGGTACTTCTCGGAATGCTCGAGGTACTCGGCGATCCAGTCGACGAGCGCGTGCCCGTGCGTGCGGAAGTCCTTCGCGTCCATGCCGCTTGAGGGCCCTCGCGGGCCCGGGGCTACTTCTTGTGCGACTGCGCGTAGTCGATCGCGAACTTCTTGAGCGCCGGACTGCTCAGGCCGAGCGCCGCCGCCTCTTCGGATGCCTTGTCGACGTCCCAGTGATCGACCACGAGACGCTTGATCATCCACATCGCGCTGGCGCGATTGCCGGTGTGACAGTGGATATAGGCGGGCTCGTTGCCCTTGGTGGTGATGGTGGCGAGGAACTTGTCGGCGACCGCCGGGTCAGGCGACTGGCCGTTGAACGGGATGTTGAAGTACTTGATGTCGGCGGCTTTGGCCGCGGCGGCTTCCGCTTCGACGTTGGCGTCCGGCTCGGTCGGCACGCGGAGGTTGATGATCGAGGCAAAGCCCATCTTCTTCAATTCCGGCACCGCCTCGGGCGTCGTCGCGCCCGAGCACGCGACCGTGGTCTCGAGCCTCGAGAAATTCTGAGTCCCGGGCAGCGTCACCTTCGTGACCTGGGCACTTGCGGAAGTGGCGCCGAGGAGCGCCGTGACGACGAACGCGCCGGTGAACAGGGCATGCAGACGCATAAGTGAGCTCCTTCGGAAAAACAGAGCTCACATCATCCTACGAACGGTGCCGTTCCCGCCACCACCGAAGAAACCCGCGCGCGCCGCGGTGGGTGCCGACCAGGATCGCGAGGCCGAGGACCAGACACAGCAGGATGACCCAGTAGCCGCCGACGACCGTCTCGTTGGCGGGCGGCGTGAAATTCGCGCCGAGCTTCAGGGGGATCGCGCCGGACTCGTCGGTTCTGACCCAGAAGCCCACGTTGTCGGGGAAGATCGGCTTCATCACGGCCAGGATCAGAAACGCCGCGCCAGTCAGGTAACCGACGAACAGTCCGAGCGCTGCGAAGAAACCCGCCACGGTGCTGACCGCGAGGTGCCACACGGCGCGCAGCATGGGAACGACGCGTCCGGTGGCGACGGCTTCGTCGATCGTGCGCTCGGCCGAGTACGCTTGCGCGACGCGCGACGGCGGTCCGAGCTCGCTCAGAATCTTCTCGAGCGCCGCGCGTTCGTCGGGAACGGGCGCGGCCGCGTCGATACGCTCGCGCAGGTGCGACTCGATCTCGCGGACGGCGTCCGAGACGACGTCGGGCGGCAGGAAGGTCTTGAGCGACTGGCGCAGCACGAAGAGGTAGCCGTGCACGCGCGCCTGTCCGATTTCACTGAGCGCCACGAGGTGCGACGCTTCGCCGTCCACCCATTCGGCCTCGAGCAGGCCCTCGCGCGTGAGGCGGCCGAGGATCGGATAGATCGTGCCCTCGGTGACGACCAGATCGGTGAACGCCTCGAGATGCTGAATGATGGCGAGACCGTAGCGCGGGCCTTCCGAGACCGTCAGCAGAATCGCGAGGTCGAGGGTGCCGCGCCGCAGTTGTTCGAGCCAGACTTCGTGGGACATACCTTGTGTCACAAGGTATCGACGGCCGGCGCGCCCGGGAAGTTCCGCGA
>JAIQFX010000025.1 GCA_020073005.1 Terriglobia bacterium
CCGTTGGCAGTCGCGTTCCTAGCCTGACGCCCTGGCGGACGGCAGATACGGTCCGCAACGCGTGGACGCTGCTGTCCGGCATCCTCGAGACGGCGGTCGAGTACGGCTACCTCACGATGAATCCTGCGCGCGGAGTGAAGTTCCCGCAGCAGGCTGCTCGTGAAGCGCCGGCGATCATCGCCGACGACGACTTCGCGAAGCTTCTGAACGAAGTCGACGAGCCATATCGGACGATGGTCGAGCTGATCGCAGCAACCGGGCTGAGGATCGGCGAGCTGCTGGCGGTTCGGTGGCGTGCGCTCGATCTGGAAGTCGGAACGCTGGCGGTTCGGGAGTCGGTGTATGAGGGCAAGTTCCAGCGGCCGAAGACGCACAAGTCGCGGCGGACGATTCCGCTGGGACCGCATGCGATCACATCGCTGAAAGAACATCGCGATCGATCGACGCGCAAGAGCGACGACGATCTGGTGTTCCCGAACAAGTCCGGCGAACCTCTCCGCGAATCGAAGCTGCTGGAGCGCGTGCTACAACCGGCGGCGGAGCGTGCGGGGCTCGGGCGCGTGACGTGGCATCAGTTCCGCCACATTCATTCGTCGCTGCTCAACGATCTGCGCGTGCCGGTGAAGATCGCGCAAGAGCAACTCGGGCACGCGAGCATCCAGACGACGCTCAACATCTACACGCACGTCGTCGACGCCTCGCACCGCGCGGCGATCGAACAGCTCGAACAGCAGTTGTTCCCAACTGTTCCCAAGTCGCAGAAAGCGGACACTCCGCCCGAATCGCTAAGTGTCAGGAAACGTGCTGGTTAGAAGTGGAGGCGCCGCCCGGATTTGAACCGGGGGTGGAGGTTTTGCAGACCTCTGCCTTACCTCTTGGCGACGGCGCCCCTTGGAGTGCCTAAACGACTCGCGGCCCGCTGGGGGCCGCGTTCATCGATCCGAGCGTGCCGCGGGGCGCGGGGGCCCCGCGAGAAAAATTGGAGCGGGAAACGGGATTCGAACCCGCGACTTCGACCTTGGCAAGGTCGCACTCTACCACTGAGTTATTCCCGCCCGAACGCCCAAAGTACCACAGGCGCCGCATAACGTTCAAGCGCCGCTCGCCTAAAAGGCTCGCGCTACACGTCCGACGCGTCTACAACTTCACCGCGCGCAGCGCCTCCGCCGCCTCCTCGGGCGATACGGGATTGATGTAGAACCCGGTCCCCCACTCGAATCCCGCCACGCGCTGGATCTTCGGCACGATCTCGACGTGCCAGTGCCACGCGTCGCGCAGGTCCTCGTCGCTCGGCGCCGTGTAGATGATCAAATTGTATGGCGGCCGCTCCAGCGCGCGATCGATCCGCGACAACGCCGACTTCAGCGCCCGCGCCAGACTCGGATACGCGGCCTGCGCGTCCTCGAACCGCGGCCCGTGCTGCTTCGGCAGCAGCCACGTCTCGAACGCGAACCGCGCCGCGTACGGCGCGATCGCGACGACATCCCCATCGTCCTGGACCAGGCGCCGGCCGTCGGTCAATTCCTGATGCAGGATGTCGCAGTACACGCACCGCTGCTTGACGTCGAAATGCCGGCGCGCCCCGTCGATCTGCGCGCGCACGAAGTCCGGCACGATCGGCAGCGCGATGAGCTGCGAGTGCGGATGCGAGAGCGTCGCGCCGGCGCCCGCGCCGTGATTCTTGAAGCCGAGCATGTACTTCAATCGGACATCGCGCTTGAGATCGACGATGCGCTCGCGGAAGGCGCCGAGCACCCGCTCGATCTCCGCTTCGCTCATCGTCGCCAGCGACTTCTCGTGATCCGGCGTCTCGATGATCACCTCGTGCGCGCCGATGCCGTTCATGCGGTCGAACATGCCCTCGCCCTGCGGATCGAGCGTGCCCTCGACGCGCAGCGCGGGAAACCGGTTCGGCACGACGCGCAGGTCCCAGCCCGGTGTGTCGGGCGCGCTGCCGTGACGGTACCCGCGGATCTCGGGCGGCGTCATGGATTCATGGCCCGGACAGAAGGGACAGTGCTCGCGGCCCAGGATCGCCGGCGCAACGATGTTGAAGTCGCTCGGCCGCTTCTGGCGTTCGGCGGAGACGATGACCCAGCGGGAGGTGACGGGATCTTTTCGAAGATCTGCCAAAGTTAAAACGTAAAAGTGAAAACCTGAAAGTTAAGAGTCACACGCGTCAAACGCGTTCTTGAACACTTCGATCACGGGCGCGCCCGAGTCGAAATGAATCGACACGACGTCGAAGCGGCACGGGCACTCCGGCACGTGCTGGCGCGCGAGGTAGTCCTGCGCGAGGCGCGTGATCCGGCGGCGCTTGAGCGGCGTCACGGCTTCCGCGCCGTCGCCGAACTCGCGCCCCTCCCGCGCCTTCACTTCCACGAACACCAGCGTCGGGCCATCACGCGCGACGATATCAATTTCTCCACGCGGCGTGCGGTAGCGCCTGGCAATAATTGCGTACCCGCGGCGCTCGAGCTCGCGACACGCGAGATCTTCGCCTGTTTTGCCCAGTTCGATTCTGGCGTGCGTCATGCGGCGAAACGAGTGCAATCCGCACGCCACTGCCGCGACGATCAACGCAGAAACCGCAGAACACGCAGAGCGAAACCCATCTTCTGCGGGTTCCGCGAGTTCTGCGTTTACCGTCGTGAGTCTACGTCGGTCAGTGCCTCGTCGAACAGCCTCACCGCCGTGTCCGCCTGCTCTTTCGTCAGCACGAGCGGCGGCGAGAAGCGGATCGCGTTCTTGCCCGCGCCTAACACGAGCAGTCCTTTACTGAACGCCGCCTTGACGACCGCGTCGCGCTCGGTCGTCGCGCGCTCCTTCGTCTGCCGATCGCGCACGAGCTCGACGCCGATCATCAGCCCGCGTCCGCGCACGTCGCCAATCAGCGGGTGCTTCGCGGCCAGCGCCTTCAATCCATCCATCAACCTGGTGCCGACCGTCGCCGCGTTCGCGACGAGCTGTTCCTTCAGCAGCGTGATCGTCGCCAGCGCCGCGGCGCAGGCGACCGGATTGCCGCCAAACGTGCTCGCGTGCGCGCCCGGCGGCCACGTCATCAGCTCGCTCCGCGCGACGGCGACGCCGAGCGGGAGGCCCGACGCGATCCCCTTCGCGATCGCGACGATGTCCGGCTCGACGTTCACGTGCTCGATGGCGAACATCTTTCCCGACCGCCCCATGCCCGACTGCACTTCGTCGACGACGAGCAGCATGCCGTGCGTCTTCGTCAGCGCGCGCAGCCGCTGCAGGAACTGATCCGGCGGCACGATGTAGCCGCCCTCACCCTGAATCGGTTCGACGACGACGGCCGCCACAGAATCCGGCGACACGAGCTGCAAGAGCATCTGGTTCTCGATCACGTCCAGACACTCGGCCGCGCACGTCTCCGGCTTCAGTCCGAGCGAACAGCGGTAGCAGTCCGCGTACGGCGCGTGAAACACGCCGGGCAGCAGCGGCCCGAATCCGCGGCGCTGCACCGCCTTGCTCGCCGTCAGCGACAGCGACCCCATCGTCCGGCCGTGGAATCCGCCGAGGAACGCGATGAAGTTCTGCCGGCCGGTCGCGTAGCGCGCGAGCTTCAGGCACGCTTCGATCGCTTCGGTGCCCGAGTTGCCGAAGAAGGACTTCACGGGGCCGCGCATCGGCGCGATCGTCGCCAGTTCTTCGGCGAGGCGGACCTGGAGGTCGTAATAGAAGTCGGTTCCCGACATGTGGAGGAACCGCTGCGCCTGGTCCGTGATCGCGCGGACGACGTCGGGGTGCGAATGGCCGGTGGAGTTGACGGCGATGCCGGCCGCGCAGTCGAGGAAGACGTTGCCGTCGACGTCCTCGACGGTCGCGCCCGACCCGCGCTCGATGACGAGCGGATAGCCGCGGGTGTAGGACGGGGAGACCACCGCCGCATCGCGCTCGATGATGGCTTTGGCTTTCGGGCCAGGAAGAGACGTTCGAATTGAGGGGACCATAAAGTCAGAAGGAAGAAGGTGGAACCTTCTGCCTTTTTCATTCTTCCTTCCTATTTTCTCTTCCAGCGCGTAGCGCCAGCACTATCTTCCAGCAGCACGCCGCGTGCGGCCAGGTCGTTGCGGATACCGTCGGCGGCGGCGAAGTCGCGCCGGCGTCTGGCGGCGTGACGTTCCTCGATCAGCCGATCGATCTCCTCCACCGCCACCGGCGGCCGGTCGTCCTCGGCCTGGCGCAGGCTCAGCACGCCGAGCACGGCGTCGAACTTCGCGAACGCGTCGCGAATGCCGGGCACATCTCCCGTGCCGAGCTGATTCGCGTCGATGGCCGAGTTGAGGAACCGCACGAGCTCGAAGATCGCGCCGAGCGCCGCCGCGGTGTTCAGGTCGTCCTGCATCGCGTCGGAGAACTCCTTGCGGGCCTGGTCGACGCGCGCGGTCACGTCGGCGTGCATGCCCTCGCGGGTCACGGCGCCGAGCCGCGCGAGGAAATCCGTCAGCCGGCGCAGCGACTCTTCCATCGCCGCGAGGCTGTCCCAGGTGAAGTTCAGCTGCTTGCGGTAGTGCGCCGAGAGCAGCAGCAGGCGCACCGCGGACGGCCGGAAGCCCTTCGCGGCGACGTCCGGGATCGTGTACGTGTTGCCGAGCGACTTGGACATCTTCTGCTCGTCGACGATCAAGTACTCGACGTGCATCCAGTAGCGGGAGAACGGCTTCCCTGTCGCGCCTTCGCTCTGCGCGATTTCGTTTTCGTGGTGCGGGAAGATCAGATCGATGCCGCCGGCGTGGATGTCGATCGGCGGCTGGCCGAGCAGCCGCAGCGCCATCGCCGAGCACTCGATGTGCCAGCCGGGCCGGCCCGGCGTCACGCCCTGCTGTGGGAATTCCCACGAGGGCTCGCCGTCGCGATGCCCTTTCCAGAGCACGAAATCGCGCGCGTCTTCCTTCGCGTAGTTGTCGGAATCGACGCGGGCGCCGGGCTTCATGCCCTCGGTATCGAGCCGCGCGAGCTGGCCGTACTTCGGCAGCGTCGAGATCTTGAAGTAGATCGATCCGTCGCTGCGATACGTGTGACCGTTCTTGTCCAGCGCCGCGATCATCGAGGCCATCGCCTGCAGGTTCGCCTCGTCGGTGGCGCGCGGCGTTTCCTCCGCCGGCTCGAGGCCGAGCGCGCGCGCGTCCTCGCGGAACGCGGTGATGTACTGATCGGTGTAGGCGCGCAGATCCATGCCGGCCTTCGCCGCGCCGGCAATCGTGCGGTCGTCCACGTCCGTGAAGTTGACGACCTGCTTCACGCGATACCCGAGCAGATACTTCAGCGTCCGCCGGAGCACGTCGACGCACACGAACGTGCGGAAATTGCCGATGTGGCCGCGCGCGTAGACCGTCAGCCCGCACGTGTACATGCGGACGGTGTTGTCGGGGCCCGGCGAGAACGGTTCCTCGCTCCGAGTCAGGGTGTTGTAGAGACGCATCGAGTTAGTGTGGCCGGTCGAAAGGACCCCTTACGTTACTACGAGATGTTGATCTCAGGGCAGCGGGCGCGAGGTGCGCCACGCAGCGGCGCCCGCGAAGCCGATCGCGATCTCGAGCTGGCCGTCGCGGGCCTGGAACCGGACATCGCAGCGGCGCTTCCCGTCGGCCGCGCCCTTGGCGAGCACGGTCCGGAGCGCGCCCGACAACTCGTCGACGGCCGACGGCGCGAAACTGACGTGCGCGAGCACGGCCTGGATGAGGTCCTTCAGCAGATCGTCGAACGGCGTTTCGTCGGACAGTTCAAGCGCGAACAGAAACTCGTGGTCGGGCACGGGCAAATTCTACAGTGAAAGGCGGCTGAACAATAGGCGGGCGCGCTGGCAATCCGCGTCGATTTGGGCGCGCAGCGCGTCGAGCGACTCGAACGCCCGCTCGTCGCGCAGGCGCTGGATGAAGCTGACGCGCAGCGACGCCCCGTACAGGTCGCGGTCCAGGTCGAAGATGTGGGTCTCGACGCTCGTCCGGCCCGACGTATCGACCGTCGGGCGGGTGCCCACGTTCGTAATCGACGCCCGCACGACGTGCGCCACGCGCGTCGTCGTCGCGTACACGCCGTTCGGCGGCAGCAGTTCGTTCTCGGTGCACAGATTCGCGGTCGGAAAGCCGAGCGTCCTCCCCCGCTGGTCGCCGCGGACGACGGTGCCGTCGATCGCGTACTGGTGGCCGAGCAGCGCGCCGGCTTCGTCGACGCGCCCTTCGCTCACGAGCCGGCGGATGCGCGTGCTGCTGACGACGAAGTCCTTGTAGCGGACGGGATCGATCTTCTCGGCCTTGAACCCGTACTGCGCGCCGAGCATGCGCAGGAGCGAGAAGTTGCCGCTGCGGTCGTGGCCGAAGAGAAAGTTCGCGCCCACCCAGACCTCGGCGACGTGCAGCCAGTCGACGAGGACCGTGCGGACGAACATCTCCGGATCCCAGCGCGAGAGCTCAGGCGTGAAGCGGACAATCGCCGCGCCGTACACGCCGGCGTCGGCGAACGCTTCGAGCTTCTGCGCCTTGGTCATCAGGAGCGGCGGCGCCTTGTCCGGGCGCACGACGCGGGGCGGATGCGGATCGAAGGTCATGACGACCGGCGTCGCGCCGCGTTCGTTCGCCACGCGCTGCAGGCGGTCGAGGATCTTGCGGTGGCCACGGTGCACGCCGTCGAAATTGCCGAGCGCGAGGACCGGGCTCACCCAGCGCGAGGGCCGCGGATCGTCAGGGAAGTGGATGATGTCCACTAAATCTCCAACACCAACCCATCATAGGCCAACTCCACGCCGCTCGGCAGTTGCGCGCAGGTCTCCGCGTGCCCGAGATCGTGCGCGATGTGCGTGAAGTACGCGCGCTCGGCGCCGAGCCGCGCGACGACGTCCACGGCTTCCGAGAGACTGAAGTGCGTCGGATGCGGACGGCGACGAAGCGCGTCGAGCACGACGGTCTTCACGCCGCCGAGCAGCGGCCACGACTCGTCCGGAATGCGATTGCAGTCGGTGAGATACGCGAACGCGCCGACGCGGAAGCCGAGAATCGGGAGGCGCCCGTGGAACACCGGGACCGGAACGATCTCGGCGCCGCCGAGCGAGAACGGTCCGCCGATGCGGAACAGCGAGAGCTGCGGGATGCCGCCGCCGATCTGCTCGGGCGGAGTGAAGACGTACGCGAACATGCGGCGCAGGCTCGCCAGCGTCTCGGCGTCGGCGAAGCACGGAATCGCCGCGCGCTGCATCTGGTTGTACCGCCGGACATCGTCCAGTCCCATGACGTGATCGGCGTGGCTGTGCGTGAAGAGGATCGCGTCGACGCGGCGGACGTTTCGCGCCAGCGCCTGTTCGCGCAGATCGGTCGACGTGTCGACGAGGATCGAACGAACGGAGCCGGCGAACGGCGAAGGAGATCCGGAGGCCGGGTCCTTTGGACCCGGCGCGATCTCGATCAGGATCGACGGCCGCGTGCGCCGATCGCGCGGATCGGTCGATCGGCAGACGGCGCAGTCGCAGCCAATCGCCGGCACGCCGGAAGACGTTCCGCTGCCGAGAACCGTCACCTTCATAAGGGCTGAGAGCTGATCGCTGAAAGCTACGGCTCGATAATCCGCTTGTTGAGGCCGGAGACTTCCACGAAGCGTAGGCGCAGCTCGTAGAGCACCTGCTCGAGCACCTGCCGCTCCTCCGCGGTCAGGTTGCCGCGCGTCTTCGCGTCGAGAAGCGCGAGGATCTCGATCATCTGCGCCGCACCGGCGAGATTCTTCTCGACCGGCTCGCCCGTCACGGGATCGGGCAGGTCGCCGAAGTGAATCGCGGCGGTGCTCGCCAGCGACAGCACGAAGGCGGTGAAGCTCAGGGCGGGCTCGAACGGCTCGGACATTCCAGTAAGATTACCAAATGTCTTCAACGTCTACAGCGGGCCGCGCCGCCGACGAGCTCACGCGCCTGATCGCCATCATGGCCACGCTGCGGGGCCCGGACGGCTGTCCGTGGGATCGCGAACAGACGATCGACACGCTGAAGCCGTTCGTGCTGGAAGAGACGTACGAGGTGCTCGAGGCGATCGATCGGCACGATCACGCCGCGCTCTGCGAGGAGCTCGGCGACTTCGTCTTCGAAGCCGTCTTCCTCGCGCAGCTCGAAAGCGAAGCCGGACACTTCACGATCGCCGATTCGCTGCAGAGCATCGCCGACAAGCTGGTGCGGCGCCACCCGCACGTGTTCGCGCGCGACACCGGCGAAGCGTCGCTCGATTCCGCGGGCCAGGTCCGCGTGCGGTGGGAAGAGATCAAGGCGCAGGAGCGGACGTCGAAGGGCGGCGACGTCGAGACACCCAAGACGCTGCTCAGCGGGATCGCGCCGGCGCTCCCCGCCCTGCTGCGCGCGTACCACATCGGCGTGCGGGCGGCGTCGGTCAACTTCGACTGGTCGCGGACCGCGGACGTCGTGGACAAGATTCAAGAGGAGGTCGACGAGCTCCGTCACGAGGTGGCCGACGGCCGCGCCGGCGACCCTGGAAGCGACGTCCGCGCCGAGGAGGAGATGGGCGACCTGCTCTTTTCGATCGCCCAGCTCGCGCGCCAGCTCGGGATCGAACCCGAGACCGCGCTGCGCAAAGCGAACGACAAGTTCACGAAGCGCTTCACGACGCTGGAGCACGCCGTCAGCACGTCAGGGCGCGCGATGAAGGACATGACGCTCGAAGAACTCGAACAGGAGTGGCAACGAGCCAAGTCCCAGCAACGAGCTGATTAGAAGCGACGGTGGCGACGAAGACACGAACACACGAAGGAAAGAGACGAAGAAAGAGAGATGTGTAGGTGCCGGACGCACGAAACCCACGCGCGAGGATACTCCTCTTCTTCGAGCTTTCGTGTCTTCGTGGCCCCCGTCAGCCCTTCAGTAATAAGCGCCGGCCCTGGAATGTGTGGACGTCGATCGTCTTGCCGTCGGTATCGACCGTGACGGCGCCGTCCTGGTCCGTTCGGAAGATCGCTGATCCGATCGCGCGGTAGCGGTCCAACACTTCTGGCGCCGGATGGCCGAAGTGGTTGTTCCGGCCGGCGCTCACGACGGCGACCTGTGGTCGTACCGCCGCAAGGAACTCGTTCGAGCTCGACGTGAGGCTCCCGTGGTGCGGTACTTTGAGAATCCGCAGCCGCGCCGGAGGAATCAGCGGCGCGATGTCGCGCTCCACCATTCGTCCGATGTCGCCCGTCAGCAGCACTGACACGTCGCCCCAGCGCAGCTCGAGCACGATCGAGTCGTCGTTGCGGACCTTCTGCCGCTCCCACTCCTCCATCGCGGGATGACGGGCGATCACCTCGACGCCGTCGATGACGCGCCGCGTGCCGCGATACATCGTCGTCCAGCGCGCATCGCCGGCTTCCGCCGCGGCGCGAAGCGCGTTCAACGGCTCGAACCGCGGCACGGGAACGCCTTCCCACACTTCTTTCGGCCTGAACTCGCGGAGAATCGCCGGCGCGCCACCGATGTGATCGGGATCGCCGTGCGTCAGGACGATCTCGTCGAGCCGCGCGAAGCCGGCGTCCCGGATGACCGGCGCGACGACGCGATCGCCGATGTCGAAGGTGGACGACGACGAGAGTCCACCGGCATCGACGAGCAGCGTCGAGCCTCCGGGAAATCGCACGAAGGCGGCGTCGCCCTGCCCTACATCCAGAAACGTCACGTGCAATCGCCCGTCGCCGCGCGCGGCGAGGACGGCTCGGGGATCGATCAGGATCCAGAACGCGGCCGCTACGGCGACGACCGCCGCAGTCCACCGCGTCGCTCGGCTGGCGCCTCGCGCGACGGTCCACCACGCGATCGCGGCGGCGTAATAGATCGCCACGGCCATCGGCGACGGCGGCGCCACTCGATACGTCATCGCGGGCGCGAAGCGCACGAGGTCCGCCGACCGGACGAGCCCCGCGGCGCCGGCATGCGCAACCCAACCGGCGATCGACGCCAGCGGCGTCCAGAGAGTCGCCAGCGGGACGACCGCCATGCCGGCGATCTGCGCGACGCCCATCAACGGAATCGCGATGAAGTTCAGGCCCAGACCCGCGAACGTCACGCGTGAGAACACGATCGCGCCGACCGGAAACAGCATCGCCTCGGCGGCCGCCGATGCCGCGAACATCGCTAACGCCACGCGTTTGACCGCCGAGAGCGCGGAGACCGCAGAGCCAATGGATTTCGCTGCGTGCTCTGCGGACTCTGCGTTCCATTTCGTCACGGCGGGCACGACGACGAGAATCGCCAGCGTCGCGCCGCAGGTGAGGATGAACGCGGGATCGGCCACCGACAGCGGATCGCCCGCCACGAGCAGTGCCGCGACCACCGCGAGCGAGTTGAGCGGCGGACTCCGATGATCGAGCGCGCGGCCGATGAAGTACACGACCGCCATCAGCGTCGCGCGATCCACCGACGCGCCGCCGCCTACGAGCATGGCGTAGACGATCAGGAGCGCGATCGCGGCCACCATCGCGCCGCGGCCGAGCCAGCCGGCCGTGCGAAACGCGCCGAGCAACAGGCCGGCAAGGATTGCGATGTTACCGCCCGAGATCGCGATCACGTGATACGTCCCCGCCTCCTGCAGGCGCCGCTGCACGTCTTCGTCGAGCCCGGCGCGATCGCCAATGACGATTGCCGCGACAATCGCCGCCGACCGTGGACTCCAGCGACCGACCGCGTCGCCGATCGCGCGGCGGGAGAACGCGCGAACGGACGCGAGACCTTCATCGATCCACGATCCGCGCGCGAGGACTTCGACGAGCGCGCCGCTCTTCGTCGTCCCGACGAGCGCCGTCCCGCGCCGGGCAAGCGCGCGCTCGTGGTCGGGCACGCCGGGATCGAGATAGCGCGACGGACGCCGCAGCATGACCGGCAGCCGCACGCGTCGCCCCGCGCGCCATTCGTCGATTCCTTCGGCCGCGAGCGCGCCGACGACGGTGACGAGAATGCCGCCGCTCGCGTCTCGCTCGCCTGAAAGGCTCGCGCTACAACAGAGGCGATCAACGTCCAGCGACAACGAGACTCCGGACGCGCTCGGACTGGCGTCCGATCTCAGCGTGCCCCGGACAATCGCGAACGCCTCGTCGTCTTCGGGCACGCGCCGGCCTTCAGCCGCCGCCTCCGCGCGTTGAGTGCGCGCGAGATCTTCGAACGCGACGCGCAGCGGCGGCCGCCACGCGCGCTGCCACGCGACAGCGGACAGCATCCACCCGCCGATGAAGAACCCGAGCGCGACCGCCGCCGAGAGACACCAACTCCGCCGCAGCGCCCACGCGAACATGGCGCCGGCGACGCTGGACGAGAGGAGAACGTAGAGAACGATGACGTGCGGAGGAGGAAGAACGAGGCCGAAGGCCGCGCCGGCGAGAAGAGCGACAGCAGGAATCGCGGCGACCGTCTGCACGGCCGAAGCGTTGTGCAAGATTCGGGGCGGCGGCGGGCCACGAAGGCACGAAGCACACGAAGCGTCGCGAATCTCTTCCTTCAGAAGAACTTCGTGCGCTTCGTGTCTTCGTGGCTCACAGGCGCTGCACGCTCGCCTGTTGCAGAAAATGCCAGGCGATCAGACCTTTTCGGTGGCAATTCCTGCGTAGTAGTCCTGCAGCGCGCGGACGCCGAGGCCCTGTTCGCGCAGCGCTTTGATCGCGCTGACCGCGGCAGCGGCGCCGGTCAGCGTCGTGATGCACGGCACTTCGTGCATCATCGCGGCGCGGCGCACGGTGCGGTCGTCGAAGAAGGACTCGCGGCCGAGCGGCGTATTAATGATGAGGTCGACTTTCCGGTTGACGATCTCGTCGGCGACGTTCGGCCGTCCCTCGTTCACCTTGTAGACGACGGCGACGTCGAGGCCGTACGCGCGCAGGTAGGCGGCCGTTCCGCGCGTCGCGATGAGGTGAAAGCCCAGTTCCGACAGATCGCGCGCGATCGGCAGCAGGTTCGCCTTGTCCTTGTTGTTCACGCTGACGAACGCGCGCCCGTTCTCCGGCAGCCGCTGCCCCACCGACAACTGCGCCTTCGCGAACGCGACGCCGAAGCTGGTCGACCCGCCCATCACTTCGCCCGTCGACTTCATCTCCGGCCCGAGGATCGTGTCGACACCGGGGAACCGCACGAACGGGAACACCGGACTCTTGACGAAGACGCCGGCGACCTGGAGATCCTCGGTCAGGCCGAGCTCGGCCAGTGTCTTCCCCGCCATCACCTTCGCCGCGACCTTCGCGAGCGACACGCCGGCGGCCTTCGACAGGTACGGCACCGTCCGCGACGCGCGCGGATTCACTTCGAGCACGTACACCAGGTCATCTTTGATGGCGTACTGGACGTTCATCAGGCCGATCACCTTGAGCGCGCGCGCGATGCGGCGCGTGTGATCGCGAATCGTCGCCAGATGCCGCTCGGGACAGATGAACGGCGGCACGACGCACGAGCTGTCGCCGGAGTGGATGCCGGCTTCCTCGATGTGCTCCATGATGCCGCCGATGACGACGGCGCCCGTCGTGTCGGCGACGGCGTCGACGTCGAACTCGAACGCGTCCTCGAGGAACTTGTCGACGAGGATCGGATGCTCCGGCGACGCGTCGACGGCGTGCGTCATGTAGCGATCGAGCGTGCCGACGTCGTAGACGATCGCCATCGCGCGTCCGCCGAGCACGTACGACGGCCGCACGACGACCGGGAATCCGATCGACGCGGCCACGTCGCGCGCCTCCTGCTTCGACGTCGCGGTCCCGCTCGCCGGCTGCGTGATCTCGAGCTCGTCCAACAGTCGCGCGAAGCGCTTGCGATCTTCGGCGAGGTCGATCGAGTCCGGCGACGTGCCGAGGATCGGCACGCCCGCCTCCTGCAGCGCAAGCGCGAGCTTCAACGGCGTCTGCCCGCCAAACTGGACCAATACTGAAACGCGGCCTCCGGCCGCCCTTTCAGTGTCGATGATCGACATCACGTCCTCGAACGTGAGCGGCTGGAAGTACAACCGGTCCGCCGTGTCGTAGTCGGTGGACACGGTCTCCGGGTTGCAGTTCACCATGATCGTCTCGAGGCCTTCCTCGCGCAGGGCGAAGGCCGCGTGACAGCAGCAGTAGTCGAACTCGATGCCCTGGCCGATCCGGTTCGGCCCGCTGCCGAGAATCACCACCTTGTTCTCAGGCGTCGGATTGGCCTCGCACGTGGGCTCGTACGCGCTGTAGAGGTACGGCGTGAACGACTCGAACTCCGCCGCGCACGTGTCGACGCGCTTGTAGACCTGCGCGAGGCCGTCCTTCGCGCGCCGCTCGCGCACGGCCGCTTCGTTCGTGCCCAGCGCGAGCGCGACTTCCTGATCGCCGAAGCCCGCGCGCTTCAGCCGGCGCAGATCCGCGGCCGGGATGGCGTCGACGGTCTGCTCCGACGCGGCCTGGCGCATCGCGGAAATCTCGGCGAACTGGCGGAGGAACCACGGATCGATCTTCGTGACGTCGTGCAGCTGCTCCTCGCTCCAGCCGCGCCGGAGCGCGCGGAACAGATCCCACATCCGGCGGTCGCTGGGGATCGCGAGGCGCTTGCGCAGCGCGGTGTCGTCCTCGTCGTCCATGTTGGACGCCGAAAAGAGCAGGCCGCTGCGGCCGAGCTCCAGCGACCGCACGCCCTTCATGAACGCCTCTTTGAACGTCCGGCCGATCGCCATCACTTCCCCGACCGACTTCATCTGCGTCGTCAGCGTGCGATCCGCCTGCGGGAACTTCTCGAAGTTCCAGCGCGGGATCTTCACGACGACGTAGTCGATGGTCGGCTCGAAGGACGCGGGCGTGAGGCGCGTGATGTCGTTGGGGATCTCGTCGAGGTGGTAGCCGAGCGCGAGCTTGGCCGCGATCTTCGCGATCGGGAAGCCGGTCGCTTTCGACGCGAGCGCGGACGATCGCGACACGCGCGGGTTCATCTCGATCACGACCATGCGGCCGTTCGCCGGGTTGACGGCGAACTGGATGTTCGACCCGCCGGTCTCGACCCCAACCTTACTAATAATGCGGCGCGCCGCATCGCGCATCCGCTGATATTCCTTGTCGCTGAGCGTGAGAATCGGCGCCACCGTGATGCTGTCGCCCGTGTGCACGCCCATCGGGTCGATGTTCTCGATCGAGCAGATGACGACGAAGTTGTCCGCGACGTCGCGCATCACTTCGAGCTCGAATTCCTTCCAGCCGATGACCGATTCCTCGACGAGGATCTGGTGCACCGGGCTGAGCTCGAGTCCGCGCTCGGCCAGCTCGCGGAACTCTTCGATGTTGTAGGCGATGCCGCCGCCGATGCCGCCCAGCGTGAACGACGGCCGGATGACCAGCGGGAAGCCGAGCGTGCGCGCCAGGTCGACGGCTTCGGGCAGCGACTCGGCGACGCCGCTATTCGGCACGTCGAGGCCGATCTCGCGCATCGCGCTCTTGAACAGCTGACGGTCTTCGGCGATCCGGATCGCCGCAATCGAGGCGCCGATCAGCTTCACGCCGTACTTCTCGAGCGTGCCGGCGTTCGCCAGATCGACCGCGAGATTGAGGGCGGTCTGGCCGCCGACCGTCGGCAGAAGGGCGTCGGGCCGCTCGCGTTCGATGATCTGCGCGAGGACTTCCGGCGTCAGCGGCTCGACGTAGGTGCGATCCGCCAGCTCCGGGTCCGTCATGATCGTCGCCGGATTGCTGTTCACGAGGACGACTTCGAGTCCCTCCGAGCGCAGCGCCTTGCACGCCTGGCTGCCCGAGTAGTCGAACTCGCAGGCCTGGCCGATGACGATCGGACCGGAGCCGATGATCAGGACGCGTTTGAGGTCGGTTCGTTTGGGCACTAGGCTCGGGTCCCCTCGATCAGCTGGAGAAAGTCGTCGAACAGATAGTCGGCGTCGTGCGGGCCCGGCGACGCCTCCGGATGATACTGCACGCAGAACACCGGATGCGTCGTGTGACGCAGTCCTTCGACGGTTCCGTCGTACAGATTGACGTGCGTGACCTCGACGTCCGCGGGCAGCGACTTCGGGTCGACCGCGAAGCCGTGGTTCTGCGACGTGATCTCGACCTTGCCGGTCGCCAGCTTCTTCACCGGGTGATTGCCGCCGCGGTGGCCGAACTTCAGCTTGTAGGTATTCCCGCCCATCGCGAGGCCGAGAATCTGGTGCCCGAGGCAGATGCCGAACACCGGCACCTTGGACGCGACGAGCACCTTGGCGTTGTCGATCGCGTACGTCAGCGGCGCGGGATCGCCGGGGCCGTTGCTCAGGAACACGCCGTCGGGTTTCGTCGCGAGCAGCTCCTTCGCGGGCGTCGCCGCGGGATACACGCGCACGTCGCAGCCGTGCGCGCTCAGGCGGCGCAGGATGTTGAATTTCATGCCGTAATCGTAGGCGGCGATCTTCAGCCGCGACGTTTTCCCCAGGGCGCGTCGCGCCGGCGTGATGCCGAACTCGTCCGGATCTTCCTGCGGCCAGTCGAAGACGTTCGGCGTCGTGACGTCCTTGACGAGATCCGACCCTTCCATCTGCGGAATCGATCGCGCACGTTCGACGAGCGCCTTCGGATCGAGCGCGTTGCCCGTCACGATGACGCCGCGCATGACGCCGCCCGACCGCAGCTGCCGCGTGAGCGCGCGGGTGTCGATGTCGCAGATCGCGACGATGTTGTGATCGATCAAGTACTCGCGCAGCGTCTGCTCGGCGCGCCAGTTGCTGGCGACCGGCGACTCGTCGCGGAGGATGAAACCCGCCACCTGCGGCGCGCGCGACTCCACATCGTCCGGCGAGACGCCGTAGTTGCCGATCTCGGGGCACGTCATCGTGACGATCTGCCCGGAGTACGACGGGTCGGTCAGAATTTCCTGATACCCGGTCATGCTCGTGTTGAACACGACCTCGCCGCGCGCTTCGCCTTCCGCGCCGGCGGCCGCGCCGCGAAACCAGGTGCCGTCTTCCAACGCGAGAATCGCTTCCATCCTACTTTTCTCTTTTCACTTTTGACTTTTATCTTTCAAGCGATGCCGTCACCCTGCTCGTGGCGGCGGCCGCGACGCGGACAGATGACGTCCAGTCGCGGTAGCCGCTCAGCTCGAGCCTGACGCCGTGTTCGCCGGACATCACTCCCTGCGACAGCGGCGTCGTGCCGATCATCTTGCCGTCGACGTACACCTTCGCTCCAGCCGGCCGCGACTCCACCTGCAGCGTCCCGGACCCGACAGACGATGTCGACGGTGCGGGCGAGGTTGACGCCGCCGGAGCGACGCGAACGCGGTCGAGCGCGACGGCCATCGACTGCGCGAGCCGCGCGCGTGTGATCGTGACACGCCTTTCCGCCGGCGCAAAGCCTTCATGTGTGATTTGCACGCGATGCGCGCCCGTCGCCAGCTCGCGAACCGTGACCGGCGTCTTGCCCGCCTCGCGGCCGTCGACGGCGACCAGCGCGCCCGCCGGCGTCGAGCGGATCAGCAGGCGGCCCGGCCCTGCGCTTCGATTTTCGACGGGCTTCGTCGGCGCAGCCGGCGCCGCGGGCCTCGCGGCCTCCGTGGCGTCCGGCTTCGCCCGGACCGGCTCGATCTTCTCGGCTGGCTCCGGCGGGAGCTGAAGCTTCGGATCTTCGACTCTCGTCGGCTCGGCGACTGCACGTTCCGTGAATTCGCGTCCCGGAACGGGCGGTGACCCGGACGCCGGAGACGCGGCGCGATCGCGCACGCCCAGGCCATAGCCGCCGCCAAAACCGAGCGCGATGCCCACGCCGAGCGCGAGACCGAGCGGCCAGACGGCGGACCGCGAACGTTCGAGCATGGACGACCCGGCGTCGTGGCCGGTGATGAACCCCGACGGCGGCGCCGTCACGGGCGCCTCAGGAGTGGCCAGCCGCAGGTCGTTAGTCGTTGGTCGTAGGTCGTTAGTCGTTGGTCGTAGGTCGTTAGTCGTTGGTCGTAGGTCGTTAGTCGTTGGTCGTAAGTCGTTGGGCATCTGGAGCGCCAGGTCGTCTGCCGCCGCCTCAACGGCGACTGACGTCAGCCGCACGTCGACGACCGGCGACCGACTGTCCGCGGCCGAGAGCTCGGGATCGTCGAGCGGCAGCTTCAGATCTTCGGGCGCGACCGGCGGTTGCGACTCGTGACTCTCTTCAGGCGACAGCGGTGCGGCAACTGGCGCGTGCCTCTTCCGTCGCTTGACCGCCGACTGCACCGGCGCCATCAGCGTGACGTCGGGAAATGCGCCCTTGAGCGCCTCGGCGAACTCGAGCGCCGTTTCGAATCGCGCCGCCGGATCGTCGGCGAGCGCCCGCGCGAACGCGGCCTGCAGCGTCGCGAGGTGCGCCTCCTCGATTTCGGTCAGCCCTTCGGCGGCACGCTCGCCCGTCGCCGACAGGCGCCGGCCCCACAAGACTTCGTGCATCAGCGCCGCCAGGCTGAACACGTCGGCGCGCCGATCCCAGGGTCCGCCGGCCATGCGCTCAGGCGCCGTGTACGGGCGGCGAACCGGCGCCGAGACGCCGACCCGTTCCAGCGCACGGGCCACGCCGACGCCCGTCAGTCGCGTCTCGTCGGTCGACGTGAGCACGTCACGCGGGTGCAGCGCGCCGTGATCGACGTCCGCCACGGCGGCGAAGTCCAGCGCGCCGGCCAGCTGCGCCGCGATGCGAAGCGCGTCGGCGGGCGACGCCGGTCCGTACTGCCGCAGCGACAGGTCGAGCGATTCCGCGGCGACGTAATCCTGCGCGAGAAACGCCGAGACGCCGGTGATGCCGGCCGCCAGCGGCGCCGCGATCGACGGATGCGTGAGATCGGCGGCGACGAGCCGTTCGAGCTCGGCGACGAGCCGGTGCACCTGCTCCGGAGGAAGGTCGAGCGTGAAAACTTTGACGGCGACCAGACGCTCGCGCTGCGCGTCGTACGCGCGAAACACCGGTCCCAACGTCCCCGCGCCAATTTGATGAAGAACTCGAAATGGTCCGAACGCGTCTGGAGGCGTCGTGCCGGCGGCTTCCGTGTGCAGTTGACGGGCTCCTGTAGGAAGGTGATGAATCGTAACACGCTGAACGAGTCGGTTCAATTGATAAGCGGAGAAAAGGCACCCCGCGCCCGCATGCGCGCGTCTTAGAGCTGTCGAATCGCGCGCGTGCGAACACTTTCGTTTGCTTGACAGTGCGAGCAACGCTTTGAGACAGTAGCCCTCTGGTGCCGGCCAATTCCGTAAAACCGTCTGCGCGTCCAGACGAATCTTCGGTGCGCATTCCGGTCGATGTCCGGCGCTTCCCCTGGATTCGCCGCCTGGCCGTCGACTACGCGTACGATTTCCGCGCGGTCGCGCCGTTCTTCTCGGGCGATCCCGCCGATCGCGCGGCGTGGGCGGACGCGATCGCGCGCACCCAGGCCCACGATCGCCGCCGCGCCGACATCGCCGCCATCATCGCCAGCCAGCAGGAGCGGCGGCAGGCGCCGCCCGCGGCGCGGGACGCCGGCCGCCTGCTCGCCGATCGCCGCACGGTCGCCGTCGTCACCGGTCAACAGGCCGGTCTCTTCGGCGGCCCGCTGTTCACGCTGCTCAAGGCGCTGACCGCGCTCAAGCTCGCCGAGCAGGTCGCGCGCGACCACAACGTGCCCGCGGTCGCCGTGTTCTGGATCGACGCCGAGGATCACGACTGGGAGGAAGTCCGGTCGTGCACGGTGTTCGACGAGACGCTCGCCCCGCGCGCCGTGGGGCTGCCCGGCCGGATCGGCGCCGAACATGCGCCGGTCGCGACCGTCCGGCTCGACGACTCGATCGTCGGCGCGCTCGACGAGCTCGCCCAGCTGCTGCCGCCGACCGAGTTTCGCCCCGCGCTCCTCGAATCGCTGCGCCGCGCGTACGCGCCCGGCATGGGCATGGCCGAGGCGTTCGGCCGCTGGCTCGAAGACGTGCTCGGCGCGCGCGGGCTGGTCGTGTACGACTCGTCGGATGTCGCCGCCAAGCCGCTCGTCGGCGCGCTCTTCGCGCGCGAGCTGTCGATGCCGGGCCAGACGGCGAAGCTCGCGGCGCTGGCGGGATCGGACCTGACGGCCCGCGGCTACCACGCGCAGGTGCACGGACACGACGACAGCCTCGCGCTCTTTCACCTGGATGCCGACAGCGGGCGCCGCGCGATTCGGAAGCAGGACGGCCAGTTCGTCGTCGGCGAGACCACGTATCCAGCCGAGACGCTGCTGCGCCAGGCGAGAGAGCAGCCGGCGGGCTTCAGCCCCAACGTCCTGCTCCGCCCGCTGGTGCAGGACACGATCTTCCCGACGATCTGTTACGTCGCCGGCCCGAACGAGCTCGCGTATCTCGGACAGCTGCGCGGCGTTTACCAGCACTTCGGCGTGCCGATGCCGCTGATGTATCCGCGCGCGACGGCGACGCTGCTCGACTCGGCGGCGCTCCGGTTCCTCAACAAGTACAAGTTGCCGCTCGAAGCGCTGCAGCCGCAGGACGAAGCCGCGCTCAACGAGCTGCTCAAGACGCAGATTCCGCCGGCCGTCGAGGAATCGTTCGCCGAGGCGGCGCAGACGATCGAGACGCAGATGACGCGCGTGATCCAGGCGATGCCCGCGCTCGATCCGACGCTTGAGGGCGCCGCGCGGTCCACGCTCGAGCGGATGCAGCGCGATCTGCAGACGCTGCACGGCAAGATGATCCAGGCCGCCAAGCGGCGCGACGAAACGCTGCGGCGCCAGTTCATTCACGCCCGCGACCTCGCCTTCCCCGGCAGCCACGCGCAGGAGCGCACGATCGGCTTCGTGTCGTTCCTGAACCAGTACGGACCGGCGCTCGTCGAACGCCTCGACGAAGAGCTGCCGCTCGACCTGGGGCGTCACTGGATTGTCACGATCTAAATCGAAATTCGCGCGGTGGCGACATCGGCTCGCGGGGCTCTGGCGCAAGCGCTGGGTCCGGATGGCCGCGGCCGTGCTCGCCGTGCCGATCGTGGTGCTGTTCTTCACGGCCGGTTACACCTACGTCCGCTTCGCGCGGCTCATCGACACGCGCCTCCACGGCGAGCGCGACACGGTGCTGCCGCGCGTCTTCGCCCGTCCGCTCGAGCTGCGGCGCGGCCAGGCGCTCAGCGATCGCCAGCTGATCGATCGCCTCAACGATCTCGGGTACGCGCAGCGGCCGGCGGTCCAGAAGCCCGGAGAATTCGCGCTCGCGCCCGGGGCCGTGTCCATCCTCGCGCGCGCGCCGGACACGCAAGGCAAGGTCGTGCGCGTCGTCTTCCAGCGCGTGCCCGCCGGCCGCGGCGCCGCCGCGCGCCGCGCGCCGTCGCCGCGCCAGGCCGATCGCGTGCTGGACCTCGAGCTCGACGGCAAACCGGCGGACCGCCTCATGCTCGACGCGCCGGTCCTGACGTCGCTCGCCGCGGGCGAACGCGAGAAGCGGCGGCCGGTCGCGCTCGCCGTCATCCCGCCGCGGATGTCGCAGGCCGTCCTCGCGATCGAGGATCGCCGTTTCTACGAGCACCCGGGCATCGATCCGATCGGCATCGTCGGCGCCGCGATCGCCAACATCCGCGGCAAGCGCGCGTACCTCGCGGGCGCGAGCACGATCACGCAGCAGGTCGCGCGCAACGAGTTCCTGCCGAAGATGTTTCCGGGGATGACGCTGCAGGCCGCGCGCGAGAAATCCTGGCGGCGCAAGCTGCTCGAGATGTGGGTCTCGATCATCCTGACGCAGCGCGCGTCGAAGGACGAAATCCTCGAGATGTACCTGAACGACATGACGCTCGGCCAGCGCGGGTCGTTCGGCATCGTCGGCGTCGCGGAAGCCTCGCGGCTCTTCTTCGGCAAGGACGTGAGCAACGTCACGCTGGCGGAAGCGGCGACGATCGCCGGCGTCTTCCAGTCGCCGTCGGCGCTGTCGCCGTTCAACAATCCGGCACGCTGCAGGGATCGGCGCAACGTCGTCCTGCAGGCGATGGTCGACGCGGGCTACGTGAAGCAGGACGCCGCGGATCGCGCGGCGCACGAGCCGCTCGTCGTCGTCCAGCGCGCGCTGGAGTCCGAGGCGCCGTACTTCGTCGACTTCGTCGGCCAGACGCTCGACGATCAATACCGCGGCCTGACGACCACGACGACGAAGGCGGTGGACGTCTTCACGACGCTCGATCTCCACATGCAGCGGATCGCGCAGGACGCCGTGCGCGCCGGCCTGACGCACGTCGACGAACTGCTCGCGCGCCGCAAGCGCGGCAAGGCCGAGGCGGCGCTCATCGCGGTCGACCCGCGGACGGGCGAGATCCTCGCGTTCGTCGGCGGCCGGTCCTACAACCAGTCGCAGTACGACCGCGCGATCGTCTCGCGCCGGCAGCCGGGCTCCGTCTTCAAGCCGTTCGTGTTCCTGACGGCGTTCGAGGAGGCGGTCAAGCAGGGCCGCACCGACATCACGCCCGCGTCGATCACGAACGACGAGCAGGAAACGTTCGAGTTCGACAACCAGGTGTGGACGCCGGAGAACTACGAGAAGACCTACGACGGCCCGATCACGTTCCGCCGCGCGCTCGCCCACTCGCGCAACCTCGGCACGATCCACGTCGCGCAGGCCGCGGGCTACGACCACGTCGCCAATTTGTGGAAGAGCCTCGGCGTCGGCGCTCCACCCAAGCCGTATCCGTCGATCGCGCTCGGCGTGTTCGAGGCGACGCCGTACGAGATCGCGACGGCGTACACGCTGTTCCCGAACGGCGGCGTCATCCGGCCGCTGAAGCACATCCTGAAGATCACGGAAGGCGGCGTCGACGTCACGCGCAAGGATCCGTCCGCGCCGCGCCGCGTCGCCGCGCCGGAGACGACCTTCCTCGTGACCAACATGATGCGCAGCGTGCTGAACGAAGGTACGGGCGCGAGCGCGCGCAGCATGGGCTTCACGCTCGATGCGGCCGGCAAGACGGGCACGACCAACGATTTGCGCGACGCGTGGTTCGTCGGCTTCACACCCGAGCTGCTCACCGTCGTCTGGGTCGGCTTCGACGACAATCAGCCCGTCGGCCTCAGCGGCGCGCTGGCGGCGCTGCCGATCTGGACGCAGTTCATGAAGGGCGCGCTCGGCGGCCGGCCGAGCGTGCCCTTCGAGGCCCCGGAGGGCGTCGTCTTCGCCGACATCGACCCCGATACCGGCCAACTCGCGACGCCGAATTGCCCGCGGACGTTCAGCGAATCGTTCATCGCCGGCACCGTGCCCACGCAAACGTGTGAACGGCATCGCGGTCCCCTGGCCGGCCGGATTCTCAACGCCGTCAAGGGCCTGTTCACCCTCGGGCGCGACTAACTTGCTTACCCCACCCGCCTTACCTGCCCTACCTGCCCCACCCGCCCCTATAACCCTATAATCAGTTCGTGAACCAGGAAGTCTTCGCCGCCGTCGCCGACGCGCTCGAACGCGGCGAGTCCGCGGCGCTCGTGACGATCGTCTCGGCCACCGGCTCGACGCCGCAGCGCGTCGGCGCGAAAATGCTCGTCTTCGCCGACGGCCGCATCGTCGGCACGATCGGCGGCGGCTGCTACGAGAACGACGCGTTCTGGAAGGCGCGCGACGCGATCGTGCAGCGCAAGCCGCTGCTCTTGCGCTACGAGCTCTCGGACGATTTCGCGCAGGAGACCGGGCTCATCTGCGGCGGGCAGATGGACGTCTACATCGAGCCGATCGAGCCGTCGCCCGAGCTCTACATCATCGGCGCGGGCCACGTCGGATTCCATCTGGCGCGGATCGCGAACGAGGTCGGCTTTCGCGTGCACGTCGCCGACGACCGTGAGAAGTTCGCCAACGCCGAGCGCTTCCCGCACGCCGCCGAGATCATCGTCGACGACATCCCGTCGTGGCTCGCGCGCGCCAATCTGCCGCCGCATTCTTACGTGGTCATAGTCACCCGCGGCCACACCAACGACCTCGAGGCGCTGCGCGCGCTGGCGCCGCGAGAGCTGCGGTATCTCGGATTGATCGGCAGCCGCGCGAAGGTCGCGCGGATCTACGACGCGCTGACGGCCGGCCAGATGTCCGCCGATCTGTTCGAGCGCGTGCACGCGCCGATCGGCCTCGACATCGGCGCCGTCACGCCGCAGGAGATCGCAGTGAGCATCCTGGCCGAGCTCATCGCGGTGAAGCACGGCAAGACGCACCCCGCGGCCATGAAGTGGAACCCGCCGCAGCTCGTGCGCGAAACGTAGCTTGTCCCTGCTGATTCGCAGCGGCATCGTCGTCACGATGAACGACGCCTTCGAGGTGCTCGAGGGCGACGTGTCGATCCGTGACGGCCGCATCGCGGCGATCGCCTCGAACATCACGGCGCCGCACGATCGGGTCGTCGACGCGCGCGGCGGCTACGTCCTTCCCGGCCTCATCCAGACGCACATTCATCTCTGCCAGACGCTGTTTCGCGGATTCGCCGACGACCTGCCGCTGATGGACTGGCTGCGGCGGCGCGTCTGGCCGATGGAAGCGGCGCACACGCCGCCGTCGCTCCGCGCGGCCACGCGCCTCGCCACGACCGAGCTCCTCTGCAGCGGCACGACGTCGGTCCTGACGATGGAGACCGTGCACGACACGGATGTGGTGTTCGAAACCGTCGCCGAGAGCGGACTGCGCGCGACGATCGGCAAGTGCATGATGGATTTCGACGCGCAGGTGCCGAAGCGCCTGCAGGAGACGACGCGCGCGTCGATCGACGAGAGCCTCGCGATCCGCGCGCGCTGGGACGGCCAGGCCGGCGGCCGCGTGCGCGCCGCGTTCGCGCCGCGCTTCGCGGTCTCGTGCTCGCGCAATCTGCTCGAGGAAGTCGCCAGCCTGTCGAGCCGGCACGGCACGCTCGTCCACACGCACGCGTCGGAGTCCAAGGACGAGATCGCGCTCGTGAAGAAGGCGTCGGGCGGGATGACGAACATCGAGTATCTGGACGCCGTGCACCTCGCGTCGCCGCATCTGTGCGCGGCGCACTGCGTGTGGGTGGACGATCGCGAGCAGCAGCTGCTCGCCGCCCACGACGTCAAGGTCCTCCACTGCCCCGGCTCGAACCTGAAGCTCGGCTCCGGCATCGCGCCGGTGCCGGAGATGCGCGCGCGCGGCATCACGGTGTCGCTCGGCGCCGACGGCGCCGCCTGCAACAACCGGCTCGACATGTTCGAGGAAATGCGGCTCGCCGCGATCCTGCAGGCGATGCGGCAGCGCCCGGGCGTCCTGCGCGCGCGCGACGTGCTGTGGATGGCCACGCGCGCCGGCGCGCGGACGCTGGGCCTCGAACACGAAATCGGATCGCTCGAATCCGGTAAGCGCGCCGACGTCATCGTCGTCGATCGCGACCGTCCGCATCTGGCGCCGGGGCCCGATCCGTATTCGACGCTCGTCTACGCGGCCCGCGGCAGCGACGTCCGCGCCACGATCGTCGACGGCGAGTTGCTGGTCGACGACTTCCTGCCCGTTCGCGTCGATCGCGCGGACGTCGCCAGCGCCGCCCGCGCCGCCGCCCGCGATCTCGCGGCCCGAGCGGGCGTTGTATAATATTGGCAGTCTCTGGCGCAGAGTGCCAACCAGACCCCGCTAAAGACTAGAACCGTAAGATGCTTGACGCCAACGATCGCTCCCGACGGGTACTGGCGGCGCTGGTCCGCGAGTACATCGCCTCGGGTGAACCGGTCGCCTCCTCTTTACTCGTGTCCGCCGCGGGACTCGGCGTCTCGTCGGCGACGGTGCGGAGCCTGCTCGCGCGCCTCGAGGACGAAGGCTACGTCCAGCAGCCGCACACGTCGGCCGGCCGGATCCCGACCGATCGCGGCTATCGCTTCTACGTCGACCTGCTGCTCGAGTCGAAGCGGTCGCGGCGCGCCTCGACCGCCGTCGAAGCGCGGCTCCGGCGCGAAAGTCCCGCCGGCCTCATCGATGCGCTGCTGCCGCAGGTTTCGCACGTCGTGTCGCAGGCCTCGCACACGATCGGCTTCGCGAGCCGGCCCGCGCACGAAGTCGCGGTGTTCGACCGCGTGGAGTTCGTCCCGCTCGGCGCGACCAAGGTCCTGGTCGTCATCGTCGCCAGGGGCGGCCACGTGATTCAGAAGGCGATCGACATCGGCGAGCCGCTCGGCACCGACGATCTGCGCCAGGCCGCCAACTACCTCAACGCGGAATTCTCGGGGCTCCCGCTGCACCGCGCCCGCGAGGCGGTGCTCGAACGGATCAACGAAGAGCGGCTGCTCTACGACGCCCTCATGGCGCGCGCGATGCGGCTGGCCACGTCGACGTTCACGGATCTGCCGGACGAACAGACGATCTACGTCGACGGCGCCGCGTCGCTGCTCGACGACACGACGGGACTGACGCTCGGCACGCTGCAGGCGCTGCTGCAGATGATCGAAGAAAAGCAAAAGCTGCTGCAGCTGCTCAACGAGTACATCGACGGTCCCGGGCTGACCGTCGTGATCGGCGCGGAACACCTCGATCCCAGCCTCCGCCCGTTCAGCCTGGTGCTGTCG
This sequence comes from Terriglobia bacterium, assembly GCA_020073005.1. Classification (GTDB taxonomy): domain Bacteria; phylum Acidobacteriota; class Vicinamibacteria; order Vicinamibacterales; family CAVVIG01; genus SRVP-36. Next base: position 25,439 of record JAIQFX010000025.1, read on the forward strand.
ACCTTCGACGATGGCGTCGGCATCGGGACGGTGGGCGTGATCGGTCCCACCCGCATGCGCTACTCGCGCGCGATCTCCGTCGTCGACGGCGCCGCGCAGGCCGTGGCGCGCGTGCTGCGCGATCCCAATTAGGACGGATATGGCTGACCCTCTTGACGACGGTCCGGCGGAGGTGCCGCCGGACGGCACCGATCCAGTCGGCGTCGCGCCAGTGGACGAGCGCGACGATCGTGCCAGGGCGCTGGAGCGCGAGCGCGACGACTTCAAGGATCGCTGGCTGCGCAAGACCGCCGAGTTCGACAACTACCGCAAGCGGATCGAGCGCGAGCGGCGCGAGCAGGCGGATCAGGCCGTCGTCGATCTGTTGAGCGAACTGCTGCTCGTCGTCGACGATTTCGATCGCGCGCTGACGGTGGACGCCGGCGACGGCGCCGCCGCGTACCGCAAAGGCGTCGAGCTCATCCACGCGAAGCTGTACGACCTGCTGCGCAAGCAGGGCGTGCGGCCCATCGACGCGCTCGGCGCCGATTTCGATCCGAACATCCATCAGGCCGTCATTCAGGAAGTCAGCCCGGATCACCGCGAAGGTGAAGTCATCGGCGAGCTGCAGAAGGGCTACACGCTCAACGATCGCCTGCTGCGGCCGACCATGGTGAAGGTGGCGAAGGCGTGAGCAAGAGCGTCAGCAAGCGGGACTACTACGACGTCCTCGGCGTCTCGCGATCGGCGAGCGATTCCGAAATCAAGAGCGCCTACCGGAAGCTGGCCATGAAGCATCACCCGGATCGCAATCCGGGCGACGCCGCGGCCGAGGAGAGCTTCAAGGAAGCGGCGGAGGCGTACGCCGTGCTCGCCGACACCGACAAGCGCAGCGCCTACGACCGGTTCGGGCACGCGGGCGTCAGCTCGGCGGCCGGCGGCGGATTCGATCCGACGGTCTTCACCGGCTTCGAGGACATCCTCGGCGGCCTCGGCGACATCTTCGGCTTCGGCGATCTCTTCGGCGGCGGCCGCCGGCGCGGCGGCCCGCAGCGCGGCGCCGATCTCCGCTACGACCTCGAGATCACGTTCGAGGAATCCGCGCGCGGGGCGGAAACCGCGATCCAGATTCAGCGGCAGGAGCACTGCGACGAATGCCACGGCACCGGCTCGGCGCCCGGGTCGTCCGCGAGCACGTGTCCGCAGTGCCGCGGTCAGGGCCAGGTCCGGTTCCAGCAGGGCTTCTTCACCGTCGCGCGCACGTGCCCGCAGTGCCGCGGCGCCGGCAAGGTGATCACCAAGCCGTGCACGGCGTGCCGCGGCGCCGCGCGCGTCGCGAAGGACCGCAAGATCACGGTCAAGATTCCGGCGGGCATCGCGAGCGGACAGCAGCTCCGCCTGCAGGGCGAAGGCGAACCGGGATTCGCCGGCGGTCCGGCCGGACATCTCTACGTCGTCGTCCACGTGCAGGAGCACGCGTTCTTCCGGCGCGACGGCCTGAATCTCTTCTGCGAGATTCCCGTGAACTTCCCGACGCTCGCGCTCGGCGGCGAGATCCAGGTGCCGACGCTCGACGGCGTGGAGAAAGTGAAAGTCCACGAGGGCACCGAAACCGGTACGACGCTGCGCCTCAAAGGCAAGGGGATGCCGGACGTCGGCGGCCGCGGACGCGGCGATCTGTTCGCGACCGTGCAGGCGCACACGCCCAAGAAGCTGACGAAAGAACAGCGCCAGCTGCTCGAACAGCTCGGCAAGGCGCTGCCGGCCGAACAGTTCGCGCCGCGGACGCGCGAAGGCGACGCCCAGAACGAGCGGAACCTGTTCGACCGCGTGAAGGACATGTTTGGCTAGTGAAGTACTACCCCGCGATCGACGTCCGCGGCGATTCCACTGATCTCCTGCTTGTCGCCGTCGACGACTACTCTCCCACGGCGATCGAGGAACGCGACGACTCGGTCCGCGTGTTTTTTGCGACGACCGAGATCAGGGACACGGCGTGCGCTGCGCTCGCCACGCAATTCATCGTCGAAGCGATCGATGTGCCCGACGAGGACTGGGCGAAGCGATCGCAGGAAGGCCTGACGCCAATCACCGTCGGCCGCATCACCGTGGCTCCGCCGTGGTCAGTCTCTTCCCAGCCCCCAGCCACCAGTCACCAGCCACCGATCGTCATCACGATTCTTCCATCCATGGGTTTCGGCACCGGCCATCACGCGACGACGAGGCTGTGCCTCGATGCGCTGCAGGCGATCGATCTGAAGGGCGCCGTGCTGCTCGACGTCGGCACCGGATCGGGCGTGCTGGCGATCGCGGGCGCGCGGCTGGGCGCCGCGCGCGTCGTCGCCATCGACGTCGACCCTGATGCGATCCAATCCGCGCGCGAGAATCTGGCCATGAATCCCGATGCGCGGAACGTGACCTTCGAAATGGCGGACCTGACATCGGCCGCCTTGCCGAAGGCACGCGTCGTCACGGCGAATCTGACGGGCGCGCTCCTCGTGAAGTCCGCGCCGCTGCTGCTCGCGGCCACCGAGCCGGGCGGCGTGCTGATTCTGAGCGGTCTCCTCGCGCACGAGCGTGACGAGGTGTGTCGCGCGTTCACGCCGGCGGCGGTATGCCGGGCACGCGCGGAGGACGGCTGGCTCGGCCTGACGATGAAAATATCGTGACAGTCAACCCTGCAGCCGTGGACGCGTCTAATAATCGGTACAGCATGCTGCAGCGGGCATCGACGATCGTCGGTCTGGTGAGCGCGCTCGCCATCGGCCTTGGCGCCCAGGGAACGACGTCCGCTCCCCAGCAACCCGTGCGCGACACGCCCGCACAGTCCAAGGACGCCCCGCCCGCGCCGAGCGGACGCATCACGGGCCGCGTGCTGACCGCCGACAGCGGCCGTCCGGTCAAGCACGCGCGCGTTTTCATCAACGCGGCCGAGCTGCAGGGCGGCCGCGGCATCCTGACCGACGACACGGGCATCTTCGACTTCACGGAGCTCCCCGCCGGACGCTACACGCTCTCCGTGTCCAAGTCCGGCTTCATCTCGCTGTCGTACGGACAGCGGCGTCCGCTGATGGCGGGCACGCCGCTCCAACTCGCCGATGGACAACCGCTCAAGGGGATCGAGTTCCGGCTGCCGCGCGGCGGCGTGATCTCCGGCCGCGTGCTCGATGAGGAAGGCGAGCCGGTCGTCGGCGCCAACGTGCGCATCATGCGGTACCAGTATCAGCAGGGCGATCGCCGCTTGTCGCCGGCCGGCAGCGGACAGACCGACGATCGCGGCCAGTATCGCGTCTGGGGTCTGATGCCGGGCGACTACTACGTCAACGCGCTCACGCGCGGCGGCGGCCCCGGCGGATTCGGCGGCTTTGTTCCAGGGGGCGGCGGTCCCGGCGGATTTGGTTCCGGCGGCGCACGTGGAGGACGCGGCGGTCCGCCCGGACCGGGCGGCGGCGCCGGCAGTGACGACCAGGAACAGTTGAACTACGCGCCGACCTACTATCCCGGCGTGACGACGGTCGAAGAGGCGCGGCCGATCACCGTCGGCATCAGCCAGGAAGTGCTGGACGTCAACTTCAACCTGCAGCTCGTCCGGACGTCGCGCATCACCGGGCACGTCACCAATCCCGACGGCGGCGCCGCGTGGAGCGGCAACGTGAACCTCACCAACGACGGTGCGGGCCGCGGCGGCCAGATTGGAATGAACTACGGATCGCGCATCGGGTGGGACGGCACGTTCACGCTCGCGAACGTGCCGCCGGGCCGTTACATCCTGCGCGCGCGCGCCGGCGACGACAACGACGCCTCGCTCTTCGCGGTGCAGCCGCTGACGGTGAGCGGCTCGGACGTGTCCGACCTCATGGTGATGCTGAACACGGGCGCGACGATCAGCGGAACGGTCACGTTCCTGCCGGGCAGTTCGCCGCCGCCGGATCCCACGCAGTTCCGCGTGACCGCGCCGTCGACCGACAATTCGTCCTTCGGCCCGCAGCCCAACGCGCGCCTCGACAAGGACGGCACCTTCACGCTCTCGGGCGTGCCGGCCGGGCTGCATCTGTTTCGACCGGCAGGCGGCGGGCGCGGGTGGAATCTGAAATCGGTCGCCGTCGGCGCGCGCGACGTGACGGACACGCCGATCGAGATCCGCAGCGGCCAGACGCTCAACAACGTGTCGATCGTCTTCACGGACGCGCAGAGCGAGATCAACGGCACGATCACGACGCAGGACGGCACGCCGATGTCCGAGTACACCGTGCTGGCGTTCCCGACGGATTCAACGCTGTGGCGGCCGCAGGCGCGGCACATCATGACGGCGCGGCCCGATCAAACGGGTCAGTACCGGATCCGCGGTCTGCCGCCGGGCGACTACTATCTGGCGACGGTCGATCCGGCCGAGCAGGGCGAATGGTTCGAGCCCGCGTATCTCGACGAGCACCGCGCGGGCGCCGCGCGGCTGACGCTCGGCGACAACGACGTGAAGACGCAGGACTTTAAACTCAAAACTGAAAAGTGAAAACTGAAAAGTAAAGAGGCACACGCACTTTTCACTTCAGTTTTCACTTCAGTTTTCTCTTTTCAGTTTTCGCTCTTCAGTTTCACAACTCTTTCCAGATAAATTGCAGCACGCTCAACGCCGCGACCGGCACGGCGTCCGCGCGCAGCGTGCGATGGCCGAGCGTCACGAGCCGCACGCCTCGTGCGCGCGCGGCGCCGCACTCGCCTTCCGTCCATCCGCCTTCGGGGCCGACGAGGACCGCGGCGTCGGCGGGCGGAGGCGGTCCCTGGAGCGCGGACAGCGGCTCGACGTCCGCTGTCGCGCCAGGTTCGACGAGCATGACGCGCAGCGCGGCGGGCGGTTCTCCCAGAAATGTCTCGAGCGTCAGCGGCACGCGGATCTCCGGCAGCACCGCGCGGCGCGACTGCTTCACCGATGCGAGGGCGACGCGCCGCCACCGCTCCACGCGCGCGCCCTTCAGCAGCGCCGCGACCGTCACCTCGGTCCGCTTCGAGACGATCGGCTGAATCGCGGCGACGCCGAGCATCACCGCGTCGCGCACGACCTCGTCCATCTTGTCCGTCTTGAGCACGGCTTGCGCGAGCGTGACGGCGACGCCGGACTCGGCCGCCGGTTCCACGCGCGACAGGATCTGCAGGCGTACGTCGCGGCGGACGACGGAGGCGACGCGCGCGAGGAACTCGCGTCCGCGTCCGTCGAACACCGCGACCGTGTCGCCCACGCCGAGGCGCAGCACGCGCGTCAGATGCTCCGCTTCGTCGCGCGGCAGCGCGACGGTCTCGTCACCGGGATCGAGCGTGGGAGCAAAGAAACGCGGATATGACACGGGGTGAGTATAACGAGGGTGCTGGGTGCGAGGTGCTGGGTGCGAGGTGCTGAGTGCCGGGTGCCGTGCCGGGTGCTGCGTGCCCGTGCAAGGTGCGGAGTGCAGCGTGCTGTGCTTGGTGCGGTGCGAGGCGCGGTGTGCGTGACGCGCACTCAGCACCTGGCACTCAGCACCTGGCACTCAGCACGGCACCAAGCACCTCGCACCAGGCGCCAGGCACCCTGGTGAGCGTCTGCTATACTCGCCGCCGATGTTCTTTCGCGGCCAGATCATCGGGAAGTACAAAATCCTTTCGACGATCGGCAGCGGCGGCTTTGGAACAGTCTACCTCGCCGAAGACACCTGGATCGACAAGAAGGTCGCGCTCAAGGTTCCGCACAAGCAGGGCGTGGACTTCGGCGAGCTGCTGCGCGAGCCGCGCCTGCTCGCCACCCTCAACCACCCGAACATCGTCGCGATCCTCACCGCGGAGAAGCAGGAGAACGTCTTCTTCATCGTGATGGAGTTCGTTCCGGGCGAAACGCTCGAATCGATCATCGCGCGCGAGGGCGCGCTCGATCTGCCGCGGGCGCTCGACTACACGTGCCAGATCTGCAACGCGGTCGACTACGCGCACAAGCAGGGCGTCCTGCACCGCGACCTGCGGCCGTCGAACGTCCTCGTCGGCGAAAGCGGCCTGCTGAAGGTCGCCGATTTCGGCACGTCGCGGTTCCTCGAAATCGCGGCGCACGGCACGACCGTGATCGGCAGCCCGCCGTACATGGCGCCCGAACAGTTCCACGGCAAGGCCGTCTTCGCGTCGGACATCTACTCCCTCGGCGTGACGATGTATCAGATGCTGACGGGTGTGTTGCCGTACGACACGCCGTCGCCAGCCGATCTCGATCGGTTGATGAGCGGCGAGCTGCTGACCGCGCCGCGGCTGAAGAATCCGAAGATCCCGAAGGCGCTGAACGACATCGTCCTGAAGGCGATGGCGCCGGAGATTCACGCGCGCTACCAGCGGGCCGGCGACCTGCTGGACGACGTGCTCGCCCTGCGCGAGGGCGGGTCGCGGCGGACGCCGCGCGCGACACCGCCGTCCGCGGGCGGCGCGGTCGACGAGAGCCAGGACATTCAGACCCGCCTCAAGGCGCGCGAAACCGCGACGGTGCCCCGCTTCTGCTGGCAATGCAGAAAACCCCTCCACGCGCGGTCGGACAGATGTCCTTTTTGCGGAGAAGCGCAGTGAGCGCGCGACGAATCGGGTGATTGAGTAGTTGGGTAATTGTGTAATCGAGCGACGGCGCTCGCAGCGATTACCCAACTACCAAATTACTCAAGGGGATTGGCGCGATTACAAACCCAATAGGGTCGCGCCGTGAGTAACCGTCGCCCTTTACGGCGTTTCCCACGACGACGCCAGAAAACCACTACATCTTGTACCGTACTCGACAAGGGGCCGTCCGCCGAAAAGTCTGGCGGCATGAACCGCTTGTTCTGCGGCGACAACCTCGACGTACTCCGCAAGGAGATCGCGCCCGAGTCCGTTGATCTCGTCTATCTCGATCCGCCCTTCAATAGCGACCAAACCTTCAATGTAATTTATTCCGAGCATGGCCGAAAGGCAAAGGCTCAAGAACGAGTTTTTGAGGACACTTGGGTCTGGGAGCAACCCGCTAAAGATGCCTTTCAAGAGGTCGTGCAAAACGGCGGACCAATAGCCGATGCCCTACGTGCGTTCTTTGCTTTCCTTGGTCCCGTACCGATGATGGCGTATCTCGCGATGATGGCTCCGCGCCTAACCGAACTTCATCGAGTCCTGAAGCGCACCGGCACGTTGTATCTACACTGTGACCCAAACGCGAGTCACTACCTGAAACCCGTGCTCGATGCGGTGTTCGGCCATGAGAATTTCGCTAATGAAATCATCTGGCGTCGGACAACCACTAAGAACGATTACAAGCAGGGCGCTGTTAACTGGCCGCGCGTGCATGACGTGCTCCTCATGTACCACCGCTCTACTTCTGCGGCCCGCGCCGCGAAGCGTTTTCAGCAACCGTTTGCTCCATATGACGAGCATTATCTTGAGACGTTCTACACGTTTAAGGACCCAGACGGGCGGCGTTACCGACTGTCAGATTTGACCGCGCCAGGCCAAGGTTCGCGGGGCCATCCGAAATATGACTTCCTCGGAGTGACGCGTTACTGGCGCTACAACAAGGAAAAGATGGAACAACTCCACAAGAAGGGTCTTGTTGAGTTTCGGCCTACAGGGAAAGTGCCGTTTCGGAAGGTGTACCTCGATGAAATGCCGGGCGTGGCCATCGGCGACGTGTGGACCGATATTCGAGGAATGAACAATCTTGGAAAGGAGATGCTCGGCTATCCCACTCAGAAGCCGGAGGCCCTCCTCGAGCGCATCATCACGGCGAGCACCAAGAAGGGCGACATGGTGCTTGATCCATTTTGCGGCTGCGGTACTGCGGTGTCTGTAGCGCAGCGGCTTGAACGTGACTGGATCGGGATCGATATTGCGAAGCTAGCGATTGGTGTCATTCGCGGGCGCCTTCACAACCAAGGTGTTGACGCTGGCTATGAGGCGAAATGGCTCCCGGCAACGGAAGATGAAGCCGCCGCGCTCGCCGATGAAGATCCTTTCGGTTTTCAGTGCTGGATTCTTGGGCATCTTGGCATCAACCCGCTGTACCAAAAACGCGGCGCGGATCGTGGCATCGATGGACGATTGTTCTTTTTTGACGGCCCAGATACAGGCAGACCGCGTCAGATAGTGTTTTCCGTGAAGGGCGGCATCCTGAGTCCGGTCAACGTTCGTGAATTGGCTGGGGTGGTCCGTCGTGAACAAGCGCAGATAGGAGTGTTGGTCACTCTGCATGAACCGACTGCAGCGATGCGGAAAGAAGCTGCGACGGCCGATCATTACCGCTCACACGACGACAGCCTGTATCCAGGCCTACAGATTCTGACGGTTAAAGACGTTCTCGACGGAAAGCGTCCGCAGCAACCCAACAGCCGGACCATGACCTTCCCAGATCCCAAAATGGCAAAGGTGGGATTGGCAGCGGTACAGCAACAGCTTCTCAAGTTCGCCTAGGCCGCGACCGCGTTAGCCCGGCCCGGCTCACTTCTTCTTCGCCGACCGTTTCTTCTTCACACCTTTCCGCGTAGACGGATCGCCTACTGGTGGTGGAGGCGTGCGGAGGAGCGCGCTCAACGTCGCCTTGAAATCTGATGGGAGTCTGAGCCTCTTAGCCAATTCACAATCCGTTCGTAGTCGGTGTCGGGAACGTGCTTGTCTTTGACCGTGGGAGTTGCTCGATCTTCATGAAGAACTCCGTATCAGTAATTTGGCTCGGCCAGTTCAGGTTGGCCCCGATCCAAAACCTAGAACGCTTCTCATCGATTTGCTCGCGCCGTACCGTGATCGCACCTAACGCGCCCAATCGGTTGACGTCGCGCACGATTGCGGTTGATGCATTCTTCCGCGATGCATAGTAACGGGCGACCTCGTCCACAAGCTGCGACCACTCCACTTCCTGTTCACCATCGCGCTCAAGCAATCGGTTGAGCACCATCAGTTGCCTCTTTACGATGACACGTTTCCGAGTGCTCTCTAGCCGACTAAAGAGATCGCCCATCAGGCCACGAAAGAGTTCTTTCGATACGGCGTTCTTGACGAGATTCGTGAGGCGTTGAGTCTGAAGCGCAATTCCCTTTAGGCCAAACTTGAGAAAAGCAGTGAGATTATGATCTCCAGCCCGCACTGCAGCGAGAGACGATAAGTAGTCCTTTTTTTCATCGTAGTAGTAGTTCGACATTGCGATAAAGAGAGAATCCTTCAAACCTGCGCGTTGCAATGCGAGCGCTTCAAGCACGCGTGCAGTGCGCCCGTTTCCGTCAACGAATGGGTGCATCGCAGCAAAGTGGTAATGGAGGGCGAGCGCTTGAACTAGCGCGTCATGATTCCGATAGGTTGTCTTGACCTCCTCCGTGAGTTGTTGCAACGCGTCCTTGCATTCATCTCCGGCCCGTGCGCCGCGATGCTTCGGAATACCAAAGGTGACCTGATCGTCGCCGTGGCGAACAACACCAGGTTCGCAATGATCTTCATCGCAGTCCGTGATGATGATCCGATGGATGGAACACACCAAATCCACGTCAATCGGGTAGTCGTCAGGGATGTTCACGATCCACCGATATGCTTTGGTTGTCGCCAACGCTTGCCGCTGTGAGCGAGTGACCAGTTCTTCCGGCGTTTCAGCCTTGATCGCCGTCTCTAGTTCGTTTGCTGCGAAATCTGCCCCTTCGATTCTTGAGGAGCCACCAACCTCCATCTTTAGTTGGATGTCTTGAATCGATTTCACCCATCTACGCTGAAAAGGGATCGCCTTCAGCGCCAGAATCGATGCCTTAGCGGTGAGGAGTTCATCGCGAATCTCGTCGTGGTCATACTTGATCCATGAGCGGGGCACTTCGTATTGAATCGCCGTATCCATAACACCTAAATCATACAAGTAATATCGCTCTTTTTGAAGCAGAAAATAATATTGAATTACTATAAGTAACTACCGTAAATACAATAAGTTACTGAAGTTTATCTGTACATTGTGACCTATAATATTGCAAATAATTTGACAATATTCGACTGTATTGTCTAGGATCGGTGGCGTCACAAAAGCGAAACGGCCAGCTTGAGGCTGGCCGTCAATGGCGGGTGTGGCGAAACTGGCAAACGCAACCGGCTCTAAACCGGTCGTCCTGGTAGGGATTTGCGGGTTCGAGTCCCGCCACCCGCAACCATTCTATCGGCAAATGAACTACTTCACGTAGTCTTCGCTCGCTCGCCCGCCACCAGTCGTAGCCGTTTCCCATGACGGCGGGGGGGCGGTTGGTCCCACAGTCGGATTCTGGATTCAGACAGTGACCGGTTCGATCCCGGTGCTCTCCAATATTAGTACTTGACATACCCACGTAAAACTAGTACTCTACACACCATGGACGGCACCTTGAATCTCTCGAAGCTGGCGAAGTACTTCAGCGATGAAGACGCGGCCCGCGCTCTCTTGGAAGACATGCGCTGGGGGAATAACCCGACGTGTCCGCATTGCGGCGGGCTGAATCCCTACAGGCTGGTCGCCCGCAAGCCGGGCGCGAAGACACGCAAGGGCCTCTGGAAGTGCAGCCAGTGCCGCAAGCAATTCACCGTGACGGTTGGCACCGTGTTCGAGGATTCACGGATTCCGATCTCAAAGTGGCTGCTGGCGATTCACCTGATCGGCTCGTCCAAGAAGGGCATGTCCGCGCATCAGATTCACCGCAACCTCGGCATCAGCTACAAGGCCGCATGGTTCATGATGCACCGCTTGCGCTACGCGATGCGGAGCGGGCCATTGTCGGACTTGATGAAGGGCGTTGTTGAGGTTGACGAAACCTACGTCGGGGCGCGTAACAAGCGCGGCACGAAGCGTGGACGTCCCGGCCCGGATTCACACAAGACGCCGGTTGTGGCCCTCGTAGAACGCGGCTCAGGCCGCGTCCGGGCCTTCACCATGCCCCGCGTCACCGCCGACACGCTGAGCGAAGCGATTAGCGCCAACGTCCACCCGGACGCCATGATGATGACGGACGAGTTCTCCGCGTATCAGGCCCTCGGACGTCGGAACCACCAGACCGTGAATCACTCGAAGGACGAATACGTCCGTGGCGACGTCTACACGAATACAGCGGAAGGGTTCTTCTCGCTGCTCAAGCGCGGCATCACCGGAACATTCCATCACGTCAGCCGGGGTCACTTGAACCGCTACTGTGACGAGTTTGCCTTCCGGTATGAGAACCGCCAGACCACGGACGGCCAGCGGGCCGCGTTGCTAGTCGCCGGAGCCGAAGGCAAGCGCCTCACCTACAAGCAACCAGCAAGCCCTAGCCCGAACTGAGCGGGAAGCGTGGAAAGGGGCGTGGGGCCTTTCGGCCCCGCGTCAGTTGAGACTCTGGTACGATTAAAGGGTTGGGTTTGTGAACGCGCTAATTGCCTTACTCAATTACCCAATAGAATTCGTTCGAGGGTCTCTTATGGCTTTTCCTGGTACTGGCAAAATCTGGATGAACGGCAAGTTGGTGGACTGGAAGGACGCAACCATTCATATCGCGTCCCACGTCGTCCACTACGGCAGCAGCGTGTTCGAGGGCGCGCGGTGCTACGCGACGCCGAAAGGCTCGGCGTGCTTCCGGCTCGACGCGCACATGCGGCGGCTGCAGCACTCGGCCAAGATTTACCGGATGGCATACCCGCTGGATCTGAGCGGATGGGAGAAGGCCGTCCTCGACACGATCCGCGCCAATCAGATGAAGGCGTGCTACATCCGTCCGATCGTGTATCGCGGGTACGAGGAGCTTGGCGTCAATCCGATCCACTGCCCCGTCGACGCGGCCATTCTGCTCTGGGAATGGGGCAAGTACCTCGGCCAGGATGCGCTCGAAAAGGGCACGGACGTGCGGGTCTCGTCGTGGTCGCGCATGGCGCCCAACACGCTGCCCGCGATGGCGAAGAGCGGCGCCAACTACGCCAACTCCGCGCTCATCAAGATGGAAGCGATCGCCGACGGCTACTCGGAAGGCATCGCGCTCGACGTCTACGGCAACGTCAGTGAAGGCAGCGGACAGAATCTCTTCCTGGTCCGCGACGGCGTCCTCTACACGCCGGCGCTGGGCTCGTCGATCCTCGGCGGCATCACGCGCGACTCGGTGATCACGCTGGCGAAGGATCTGGGCTTCACGGTCGCTGAAAGCGTGGTTCCGCGCGAGGCGCTCTACATCGCGGACGAAGTGTTCTTCTGCGGCACGGCGGCCGAGGTCACGCCGGTGCGGTCGATCGACAAGATCGTCGTCGGCGAAGGCCGGCGCGGCCCGATCACCGAGGCGATCCAGCGCGCGTTCTTCGACGTCATCAACGGCGCCCGGCCGGACACGCACGGCTGGTTGACGTATGTCTACGCCAAAGAACCCGTGGTGGCTGGTGGCTAGTGGCTGGTGACTGACTGACAGCTGATAGCTGGACTACACACATGCATGTCAACGATCTCCTGAAGATCGCCGTCGACAGCGGAGCCTCCGACCTGCACCTCAAGGTCGGCTCCTACCCGATGATGCGCGTCCGCGGCACGCTGACGCCGGCGACGCAGGAGAAGCGGCTCGACCACGAGGACGTCGTCGCCATGAGCGCGGCGGTCATGTCGTCGGCGGCGCGCGAGAAATTCAAGGACTCGCAGGAGATCGACCTCGCCTACAGCGTGCCGGGCCTCGGCCGCTTCCGCTGCAACGTCTTCCAGCAGCGCGGCACCGTCGGCATGGTCCTCCGCGTCATCCCCATGCAGATCCGGACGATCGACGATCTGGGCCTGCCGCAGGTGCTCAAGAAGATCGCGTCGGAAGAGCGCGGCCTCGTCCTCGTCACGGGCACGACCGGCAGCGGCAAGAGCACGAGCCTCGCCGCGATGATCGACTACATCAACCACTCGCGCTCCGCGCACGTGATGACGGTCGAGGATCCGATCGAATTCCTGCACCGCGATCACCTGGCGATGGTGAACCAGCGCGAGGTCTCGGTGGACACGAAGTCGTTCGCGCAGGCGCTGCGCGCCGCGCTCCGGCAGGATCCCGACGTCATCCTCGTCGGCGAAATGCGCGACTTCGAAACGATTGAGACGGGCCTGCTCGCCGCCGAGACGGGCCACCTCGTCTTCTCCACGCTGCACACGCTCGACGCGACGGAAACGATCAACCGCATCATCGCCGTGTTTCCGCCGCACCAGCAGAAGCAGATCCGGCTGCAGATCGCCGCCGTCCTCAAGGCCGTCATCTCGCAGCGCCTGATGCCGAGAGCCGACGGCCAGGGCCGCGCCGCGGCGGTCGAGGTCATGATCAGCACGCCGTTCATCCGCGACTGCATCGTCGACAAGGAAAAGACGCACCTCATCCACGGCGCCATCGCGTCGGGCACGTCGCAGTACGGCATGCAGACGTTCGACCAGTCGATCTTCGGGCTGTTCGAGCAGGGCCTCGTGTCCTACGAGGAGGCCCTGCGCTGGGCGAGCAACGTCGATGAGTTCAAGCTGAAGGTGCAGGGCATCTCCTCGACCTCGGAGATGAGCCGCGATTCGATGGCGAAGACGATCGTCGGCACGCCCGAAATCACGCGATTCGGATCTTGAAACACCCTCGTGGCGTCCGGCTTCAGCCGGACGCGTCCGCCTACATCGACGGCCTGAGGATGCTCGCGCGGCGCGAGCTGTCCGAGGCCCAGGTCCGCCAGCGCCTCGCGCGCAAGGAACACAGCGCCGGCGACATCGACGCGGCGGTCGCGCGGCTGCGCGAGGAGCGCGCGATCGACGACGCGCGCGTCGCCGAGGCGATAGCGCGGACCGAGACGTCCATTCGCAAGCGCGGCAGGCTGCGCGTCCGGATGCAGATCGAGCGGGCCGGCATCGCGAAGGCGATCGCGCGCAAGACCGTCGACGAGGTGTTCGGCGGGATCGACGACGAGGCGCAGATCGAAGCGGCGCTGCGCAAGCGGCTGCGCGGCCGCGACGCGATCGCCGACGACCGCGAGTTCCAACGGCTCTACCGCTTCCTCGTCGGGCAGGGCTTCGAGAGTGACAAGGCGCTGTCCGCGCTGAGGCGGCACGGGAAGAGGAACCACAAAGACCACAAAGACCACGACGAATGAAGATGTGGTTCAATTAGGCTGATGACGTCGAACGAGATCAGGGCTTCCTTCCTCGAGTACTTCAAGAAGAACGGTCACCGCGTCGTGCCGAGCTCGCCGCTCGTCCCGGCCGACGACCCGACGTTGCTGTTCACCAACGCCGGGATGAACCAGTTCAAGGACCTGTTTCTCGGCCGCGAGAAGCGCGACTACACGCGCGCGACGACGGCGCAGAAGGTGATGCGCGTCAGCGGGAAGCACAACGACCTCGACAACGTGGGACCGTCGTTCCGGCATCACACGTTCTTCGAGATGCTCGGCAACTTTTCGTTCGGCGATTACTTCAAAGACGAGGCGCTGCCCTTCGCGTGGAAGCTGCTGACGGAAGTCTGGAAGCTGCCGGCGGACAAGCTCGTCGTGTCGATCTTCAAAGGCGAGAACGGCATCCCGCGCGACGACGAGGCGTACAACGTCTGGCGGAAGCTCGGCGTGCCGGCCGATCGCATCCTGGAGCTCGGCACCGACGACAACTTCTGGCAGATGGGCGACACGGGACCCTGCGGCCGCTGCTCGGAGATCTACTTCGTCCGCGGCACGGGTAAAGACCCCGAGATCGAGATCTGGAACAACGTGTTCATGGAGTTCGAGCGCAGCGCGGACGGCACGCTGACGCCGCTGCCCGCCAAGTGCATCGACACGGGCATGGGCTTCGAGCGCGTCACTTCAGTGCTCCAGAAGAAGGAATCCAACTACGACACGGATCTCTTCACCCCGCTACTGAGTGAAATCGGCAAGCAGTCCGGCCATACGCACACGCCGGGCACCGGCGGGATGTCGCCGTCCGACATTTCGCTGCGCGTCGTGGCGGACCACATGCGCGCGACGACGTTCCTCATCGCCGACGGCGTGATCCCGTCCAACGAATGGCGGGGGTACGTGCTGCGCAAGATCATGCGGCGCGCGATGCGGCACGGCAAGCATCTGGGCTTCACGCAGCCGTTCATGCACGGGCTCGTCGGCGTCCTCGATCGCGAGATGGGCGACGCGTACCCGGAGGTCCGTCGCAACCGCGAGATGATCGAGAAGACGATCCTGGCAGAAGAGCACCGGTTCGAGACCGTCCTGACCGAAGGCCTGCCCCGCCTGGAAGCGGAGATCAACAAGGTTCTCGGCGCCGGCTCGAAGACGCTCAGCGGCGACGTCGCCTTCAAGCTCTACGACACGTTCGGCGTGCCGTACGACTTCATCGAGGACACGGCCGCGACGCAAGGCGTGAAGGTCGACGAGGCGGAATACAAGAAGGCGATGGAAGGCCAGCGCGACAAGGCGCGCGCGGGCAGCGCGTTCGCCGGTGGAAAGAAGGATGACAAGTTCCTTCTCGACCTTGAGGATTCATCGCTTCAGGTCGGCGATAACTTCGAGGGATACACAACAACAAGGGTCCCTGGCACGTCCGTCGTCGGGCTGTGGGACGAAACGCGACATCCAACGCAAGCGTTGACCAGTGGGCAGCGAGGTTACCTCGCTCTCGCGAAGACCCCCTTTTACCTTGAGGCTGGTGGGCAGGTTTCAGACTCCGGCCGGATCTTCAACGAGGCGAGCGGCGCGTCGGCAACGGTTGAGGGCTTGGCAAAGACCGGAGCAGGAACACCCCGCGCGCACCACGTGCGCGTGGAGTCGGGCGCACTTCGAGTTCGCGACATCGTCACGGCCGAGGTCGACGCGGAGACGCGCAACGCGACGCGGCGGAATCACACGGCGACGCACCTGCTCCACGCGGCGCTGCGCCAGGTCCTGGGCACGCACGTGAAGCAAGCCGGCTCGCTCGTCGCGCCCGATCGCCTGCGCTTCGACTTCGTCCATTTTCAGCCCGTGACGCGCGACGAACTGGACCGCATCGAGGGCATTGTCAACGAGCAGATCTACCGCAACACGGCCGTGACGACGGAGGTCCGGTCGACGCAGGAAGCGATCGGCGCGGGCGCGATGGCGCTCTTCGGCGAAAAGTACGGCGACAAGGTGCGGGTCGTCAGCGTCCCCGGCGTCAGCCTCGAACTGTGCGGCGGGACGCACGTCAGCGCGACCGGCGACATCGGGTTCTTCGTCATCGTCGCTGAGAGCGGCGTCGCGGCCGGCGTGCGCCGCATCGAGGCGCTGACCGGCAGTGGCGCGGTCGCGTGGGCGCAGCATCAACGCAGCACACTCGGCCGCATCGTCGAAGCGCTGCACGTGAACGAGGAGCAAGCCGTCGAAGCGATCGACAAGCTGCACGGCGAGTCGAAGCGCCTCGGGCGCGAGGTCTCGCAGCTCAAGCAGAAGATTGCAATGGGCGGCGGCGCGTCCCCTGGCGGCGCTGGCGCTGACGACACGATCGAGGTCGCCGGCGTGAAACTCGCGCGGCGGAAGCTGAGCGATCTGGATAAGGACGCGCTGCGCGGCGTCGCCGACTCCTTGAAGGAGAAGATCAAGAGCGGCGTCGTCGTCCTTGCGTCGGCGAGCGACGGCAAGGTCCAGATCGTCGTCGCCGTGACCGCGGACCTCACGGGCCGCGTCAAGGCGGGCCAAATCGTGAAGGAGATCGCGCCGATCGTCGGCGGCGGCGGCGGCGGACGGCCGGATTTCGCCGAGGCGGGCGGTAAACAGCCGGAGAAGATCGACGAAATGCTCAAGGCCAGCGAAGGCGTCCTTGCAAAACTGTTAGGCTGATGCCGGGTCCGTAAGGACCCCGCTACATCCTCTTTCCACACCTGCCCTACCAGTCCTACCTGCCTCACCCGCCCTACCCGACCCGACTATTGCATCCGATAACCGCTGTACACTCATGCCCTTGACGGACCGAACCCGTTACAAATTCGTATGGACGTGCCTGAGAAACAACGCCGGCGCCCGCGCGGCCGTGGGCCTGCTCGCGTTCGCTCTCCTCTGGCTCGGCCTCGCCTCCCCCGCGTATTCGCAGATCTACACGTGGCGCGACGCCAACGGCAAGCTCGTGCTCTCCCGCACCAGGCCTAAGCCGGGCGCGGAAGTGCAGTCCTTCGCCGTCCTCGAGGCCGCGCGCGTGCGCGCGACGCGGTACGTCACCGCCGCGCAGAGCCGGCTCTACGACCAGCTCATCCGCGATCACGCGACCTTGAACGGCGTCCGCGCCGATCTCGTGAAAGCCGTCGTCCAGGTGGAATCGGGCTTCGACACCTACGCGAGGTCGCCGAAGGGCGCGCTGGGGCTGATGCAGTTGATGCCGGCGACCTGCAAGCGGTACGGCGTGAAGAACCCGTTCAATCCTGTCGAGAACGTCGGCGCCGGCGTCGCGTACCTGCGCGACCTCCTCGATCGGTATCAGAACGACGAGACGCTCGCGCTCGCCGCGTACAACGCCGGGCCGGGCGCGGTCGACGATCACGGCCAGGCGGTCCCGCCCTACCGTGAGACGCAGAACTACGTCGCGAGCGTGAACAAGCTGGCGGGCCACGCGGCCGAGCCGGGCGGCAAGGTGATCTACAAGCTGAAGGATGTGGTCGACGGAAGAACCGTGATCAAGTACACGGACAAGCGGCCGGCGACCGGCGCGTACGAAATCGTCGACGCCCGCTAGCACTTACCCGATTACCCAACTACTCAATTACCCAATTCACTCTGGTCGCTCGATGCCTGTCAGATCGAGCCGCTCATACGCTGGTCCCAGCGCTTCGGTAATCGCCAGCACTTCAATCGCCACAATCCCCAGGCAGATCGCGGCTCCGGGCACGAGCACGGCCGCGCCGATGAACCGGCTGAACGCGAACCAGAGCGCACCGCCGACGATCACGCCGGGCAGCATGAAGATCGCGAGCGTGATCAGGACCGCGGCAAGGAGCAGCAGACGCTGCCCCATCATGTCCAGGCCGCGCGGCCGCGAGCTCCCCAGCGGTACCCACGCCGGAAAGAGCACGGCCGTCGCGTTGTGCACGGTGAGCTGGCCGAAGACGAGCGCGGGCGTCAGCAGCAGCGCGGTCAATGAGAGCGACGATCGCCACAGGATCGAAAGATTGGGGAACGCCGCCGCCGAGAAGATCGCCGCGCAGATCAGCGCGAGCCATGCGATCCCGGTGATGAGCAGGCCGTTCCACAGCATCTCGCCGCGGATGACCGCCGCGGGCCGGAGCGGCCACGTCTTGAGCACTTCGAGGTGACGGAGATCGTCGCGCATGTCCGTGCGCACGATCTGCGGTCCGAGCAGCACGGCAAAACCTGCGATCGCGGCCCCCATGAGGCAGAAGACCGCGGCGCCGCCGCGCGCGCGGTTCCCTGACATCATCGCCGAGCTGATCCCGACGGCGAAGATCAAGAGCGGCACGACGTAGCGGAAGAGCGTGAGTCCGCTCGTGTTCCGCAGCATCTGCATCGCGTTCTTCCACAGGAAGACGCCTTCGGCCGGTCCCGACGGCGCGAGCGTCCAGCCCACCGCGCGCACTTTGGTCGCGGTCCCGCCGCTGGCCTTCCGCTCCGCCCGCCGCTCCGCGGACTCGGCCGCCATGTCCTGGAACGCCGCGTCGCTGCGCACGACCCACAGCGTGACGGCGACCATGACGGCGGCGGCCCACGCGAGCGCGTTGACGAACTCGAGGCCTGTCGTCAGTTGCGGCCGCACGAGGATCAGGAACGGCATGACGATGACGCGGGCCGCGCCGGTGTCCAGGGCCGTGCCCAGCGCCACGAAGACGTCGCGCGGGCTCTCCATCGGCTGCGTCATCAAGACGCGGGCGATCGCGGTCCCGACGATCCCGAGCGCCGCGACGATGACGGCGAGCGGCGCCCACGCCACGCGGCGTGCCTCGCCGGTCGATCCGGCCAGGCGCGAGCGCGCGAGCGTGACGCCGGCGAAGTACACGCGAATCGTCACGAACAGCACCCACATGCCCGCCGCAAACCGCAGGCGCGGCGCGATGGCGGCCGCCGGCACGAACAGCGCCGAGATGACGGCACCGAACACCAGCGCGATCTGCGAGCGCAGGATGCGGTAGACCAGCAGGTCGCGGCGCGACACCGGCGCCGGAAACAGGAACTGCACCTCCGGCTCCGTGAACTCGAGCAGCGAGCTCTTCGCCGGCACGAGCCACGCGAGCGCGGCCAGCACGAGCAGCCCGGCGCCGGCGATCGGGCCGCCGGCGTGGAGCAGCGTCTGCGGCAGGACGGGCAACGGCCGCCCGTTGCGGCCTGCGCGCGCGGTGCCCGCGCGCGCGCCGCGCAGGCGCGCGAAGATCGCGAAGTAGAAGTACGCGATGCCGGCGATCGCGCCGAGCAGGTAGCGCGGCTCGCGCAGCCGTCGCAGGCGCACGCGGAGCCGGTTCCGCATGCTGCACACGATGATGTAGAGGGAGGCGGCGAACATTTTCTGCCGGGCGCTCAGTCGTGACCCGTGACGCGCAGGAAGATCTGCTCGAGGCTCGATCCCGCCGCCGCGAGATCGTGGCGGCTGGCCAGTTCGTCGAACGTGCCGTCGGCGATCTTCTTCCCGCGGTCCATGATGATCACGCGAGTGCAAACCTCCTGCACCAGGTGCAGCAGGTGCGAGGACAGGAGGATCGCGGCGCCCGCCTTCGCGCGCGCGACGATCGTCTCGCGCATCCGCCGGATGCCGAGCGGATCCAGGCCCGTCAGCGGCTCGTCGAAGAGCAACGTCGTCGCGTTCCGGACGAGTCCGCACGCGATCACGACCTTCTGCCGCATGCCGCGCGACAGCTCGCCCGGCAGCGACTTCTCTTTCCCCGTCAGTTCGAGCTCGGCGATGAGATCGCGCGCCCGGCGATCGAAATCGTCGACCGTGTAGAGGCGCGCGACGAGGCGCAGGTGCTCCTCGACCGTCAGGTACTCGAACAGATGCGGCTCGTCCGGCATGAACGCCAGCCGCCGCTTGGCCTGCAGCGCATCGTCCACGAGGTCGTGCGTGTCGATGCGCACCTTCCCCGACGTGGGCCGCAGAATCCCGGCCAGCGAGCGCAGCGTCGTCGTCTTGCCGGCGCCGTTGGGCCCGATGAGGCCGACGATCTCGCCGTTGGCGACCTCGAACGAGAGGTCGTCGACGGCCGTGAAGGTGCCGGTCGCCGTGCTGTAGGTGCGGCCGAAGTGGTCGACGGAAATGGCCATGGGTCTGGGGGCTATGCTACGATTAGAGGTTCCGGAGGTTAGATATTACGTGGCTACGCACGCATCCGCGCTCAAAGCGCATCGACAGAGTCTAAAGAACCGCGAGCACAACCGCCAGTTCCGCGCGCGCCTGCGCGGCGCCCTGAAGGACGCCAGGACCGCGGTCGCGGGCAACGATCTGGCCAAGGCCAAGGCGGCGCTGCAGCAGACCATCTCGCTCATCGACCGGATGGCGAGCAAAGGGATGATTCACCGCAACGCGGCCGGCCGCTACAAGTCGCGGCTCACCAAGCGCCTGACCGCCCGCGCCTGAGGCCCGCGCGACGGCTCGCGGCTACCAGCGGCGAGCCGTTCGCTTTCCCGCACACAGCTCGACGACGAGACGCTCCAGCAGCACGCGGGGATCGCCCGCGGACCGCTTGAGGTCCACGTCGGTCCTGAACAGCGACTCGACGGCGCCGCGCGTCTGCGCGGCCGCGATTTCAGGGAACTTCGCCCGCACCACCCAGCCCAGCTGACCGAGGATCATCTCGGGCGGCGTGCCGCTCTCGAGCATCAGCGACAGCTGCCGCAGCGCGGCGCCGGCCTGACCGCTCTCGATCGCGTTCGTCATCGCCCAGTGATCCTGAATCGCCGCGGGCCCCGCGATCGCGCGCGCATCGTCGGCCGTGATCTTCTTCTGCCCGAGCGCGTAGATCAGCAAACGATCGACTTCGCCGCGCAGCCGTTTGACGTCGCCGGTCCTGCCGTCCTTCTGCGGGCGATCGGGAAATCCCGCCAGCGCCGCCATCACGCGCGCGCCCGCCGGTTCGATCTCGACGCCGGCCTTGGCGACGCGCTCGCGCACCCATCGTTCCGCCGCCGCGAGATCTTCCGGCGATCCGCACTCGACGATCGTCGCCTGCTTCTGAAGGAGCTTGAAGATGCTCTTGCGCCGGTCGATCGCCGCCGCGACCAGCACGAGCGTCGTCTGCAGCTCCGGCGTCTTGAGGAGCGCCTCGAGCTGCTCGAGCGCGCGGTTGGCGGCGTCGCTCTCGCGCTTGGGCGCGAGCAGCGTCTCGGCCTGAAAGACGATGACGACGCGGCGGGGCGACATCATCGGGAGCGTCCGCGCGGAGGCGACGAGCGACGCGACGCCGTCGAGCAGCTTGTCGCCGGTCGTCAGATCACCCGCGTGAATCCGCTCGACGTTGAACGCGCGCAGCCCCTCCTCGACCAGATCCGCGAACTCAGACGCGAGCGCCGACTTCTCGACCTCCTCTTCGCCAAGGAGCAGGTAGATCGGATCCGTATTGCCGGACTGGATCTGCTTGCGAACGGCGGCCGGGAGCACTAGAGGCATTCGAAATCTGAATTCTGAAATCTGACATCTGAAATCAAAATGCCTCCAGGATCGCGCTGACGATCGTGCGCGCGAACTCCGAGGCCATGCGGTCCAGCGCGTTCGTGTCCTGCTGGAAGAAGGCGGCCGCGTCGACGGCGTTGCGGCCGCTGGTCGCTTCGTACTCCTGGCGGAACGAGACGCTGGGATTCTCCCAGAGCACCTTGTTCTCGCGCATGTCGCGCAGCTCGATCCGCGCCGTCATCGTCAGCGCGTAGCGCGACGCCAGCTGGTTCGCGGCGAAGCTCGCCGGCACGATCGAGACGTTCGTCACCTCGCCCGTCAGCAACGCGTCCACGCCGGTCGCCTGCGGGAGGATCTGATACTTGCCGCGGCCGATGAATTCCGCGCGGACCTTCTGCGTCAGCGTCGTTTCGAGGTTGAAGATCGCCGTGCGATTCGTGAAGGTCGGAACGCCGACGATCTTGATGTACTCGGGCAGGAAGGCGCCGCGGCCCGCCAGAGAGTAGCCACAGGACGAAAGAAGAAATGAACCACAGAGGACACTGAGGACACGGAGGAGGAGAATGTGTCGCTTCCACGTTCCCATCTCCGTGTCCCCCGTGTCCTCCGTGGTTACCGTCTGGCCTTCAGTCATGAAACAACAATGCTGACGAGCGGTCCCTTCGCCACAACCACTTTCCGGATCGTCTTTCCCTCAGTGTGCGCCTTCACCACAGGATCCGCCAGCGCGAGCTCGCGAAGTCGATCCTCGCCCGCATCGGCCGGCGCCGTAATGCGCGCGCGGACCTTGCCGTTGATCTGCACCGGCACGACGACCTCGTCGGCCTTCGCGACCTCCGCGTCGAACGACGGCCACGTCGTTTTCGCCAGGCCCTCGGCGTGGCCGAGCATGCCCCACAGCTCTTCGGCGGTGTGCGGCGCGAACGGCGACACCATGACGACGAGCGCCTCGAGCGCTTCGCGGACGACCGCCAGCGTCGCCGTGGTTTCAGCGCTCGCCGCGCGCTGCGCCGATCCCTCGCCGCGGGTCGGCTGGCCGTGCGCCGTGCCGTCGCTGAACGTGTAGAGCTCGTTGACGAGCTCCATCAGCGACGAGACGGCCGTGTTGAGGTGCATCCGCTCTTCGATGTCGACGGTGACGCGGCGGATCGTGTCGTGTGTCTTACGACGCAAGGCGCGCTCAGAGTCGGTCAGCGCGCTCACGGTGGCTGGTGACTGGTGGCTGGTGGCTGACGCCGCCCAGTGATCAACGATTCGCCAGACGCGCACGAGGAACCGGAAGCTGCCCTCGAGGCCCGCGTCGCTCCACTCGACTTCCTTTTCCGGCGGCGCGACGAACATCACGTAGAGCCGGAGCGCGTCGGCGCCGTACTTCTGCAGCATGTCGTCCGGATCGACGACATTGCCCTTCGACTTCGACATCACGGCGCCGTTCTTGAGCACCATGCCCTGCGTCAGCAGGCGCTTGAACGGCTCGTCGAACGTGACGAGGCCGACGTCGCGCAGGACGCGCGTGAAGAAGCGCGAGTACAGCAAGTGGAGGATCGCGTGCTCGACGCCGCCGCTGTAGAAATCGACGGCCATCCAGTACGCGGCGTCCTTCGGATCGAACGGCAGCTCCGTATTCTTCGGATCGCAGAACCGGAGGAAGTACCACGACGAGTCGACGAACGTGTCCATCGTGTCGGTCTCGCGTCTGGCGGGACCGCCGCACTTCGGACACTTCACGTTCACCCACTCCGGCACCTGCGCGAGCGGTGAATCGCCGCGGCCGGTGAACGTCGTGACCTTCGGCAGCGTGACCGGGAGATCCGAGTACGGGACCGCCACCACGCCGTCCTTCGCGCAGTGGATGACGGGAATCGGCGTGCCCCAGTAACGCTGGCGCGAGATGCCCCAGTCCTTGAGTCGATACTGGATCTCGCCTTTGCCGATGCCGCGCTTCTCCGCGTCGGCGATCATCTTCGTCATGACCGCGGGCGCTTCCTGCCCGTCCCACGGCCCGGAGTTCACGAGCGTGCCGTAGTTCGTTGTCGCGGCGGACGGGGACGGGAGTCGGCTGTCCAGCTGCTCCGACTCCCGTCCCCCTCGTACGACGATTTGCACCGGCAGGTCGTACTTGCGCGCGAACTCGAAGTCGCGCTCGTCGTGCGCGGGCACGGCCATGATCGCGCCGGTGCCGTACTCGGCGAGGACGAAGTTGGCGACCCAGATCGGAACTTCCTTGCCCGTAAACGGGTTGATCGCCTTGCGCCCCGTGTCGAAGCCTTCCTTGACGATGTCGCCCGTCAACCGCGACTGACGATCGAGCGCGCGGAACTTCGCGTTCTTCGCGCGGAACGCGGCCGGATCCGGACTCTCGGCGGCGAGCTTCTCCACCATCGCGTGTTCAGGCGCGAGGATCACGAAGGTTGCACCGTAGATGGTGTCGATGCGCGTCGTGAAGATCTCGATACCCGCGGGTGCGCCCGCGACGGGGCCGGCGATCGGAAACGTGACACGCGCGCCTTCCGAGCGTCCGATCCAGTTGCGCTGCATGACGACGACTTTCTCGGGCCAGTCGGTCAAAGTGTCGAGGCCCTTGAGCAGCTCGTCGGCGTACTGCGTGATGCGGAAGAACCACTGCTCCAGGTCGCGCCGCTCGACGACGGTCCCGCAGCGCCAGCACGCGCCGTCGACGACCTGCTCGTTGGCGAGCACCGTGTTGCAGCTCGGGCACCAGTTGACCGTCGAGCGCTTGCGGTACGCGAGGCCGCGCTCGAGCATCTTCAGGAAGATCCACTGGTTGAACTTGTAGTAGTCCGGCAGGCACGTGGCGATCTCGCGCTCCCACGCGTAGCTGATGCCGAGGCGCTGCAGCTGCCCTTTCATGTGGGCGATGTTGTCGAGCGTCGACGTCTCGGGATGCGTGCCCGTCTTGATCGCCGCGTTTTCCGCCGGCAGACCGAACGCGTCCCAGCCGAAGGGATGCAGCACGTTGAAGCCGCGCATGCGCTTGGTGCGCGCCATCACGTCGCCGATGATGTAGTTGCGGACGTGGCCGACGTGCGCGTGCCCCGACGGGTACGCGAACATCTCGAGGCAGTAGAACTTCGGCCGCGCCGGGTCGGTCACGACCTCGAACGCCCGCGAATCCGTCCACCGCTTCTGCCACTTCCTGTCGAGTTCCTGGGGTTTGTAGTCGGTCATGAAGAATGGTGGCTGGTGGCTGGTGGCTGGTGGCTGGCGCGGATGACTCACGACCAACGACTCACGACCAACGACTGACGACCATTCTAACGGATTGAGGCCCCTGCACCACCGCGCGACACTGCAGCCGCGTCGGCCGGACCGGATACCGAAGCTCAGGCGCCCTCTCTCGTAACTTTAGTGGTGCCGCTCGCGGCTCATCGGCAGTGCGTTAGACAGCAATCGGAGAGAAGAAGGAGACGCTACAGGCGGGACGTCCAATAACCCGGCCGGCGCCGGTCGTGCGCGATGGCCAGTACGCGGATAGTCGATGACGTTTCGAGATAGACCACGTGGTAGGGGAAGCGCTTTACTGGCGCTCGGCGCACCTGCAAGTCGACCGGCACCCGTCGGAGAGCGCGCCCGCCTTCGGCAAGCGGGCAATTTGGTCGAGCACGGCGTCCACCGCATCGAAGAACTCGATACCGAGGCCCACGACGCGTTCCTCGTGCGTGCGCCGCGTCATGTGGGCATTCTAGCATCGTCGCTGCTGTCTGACTTGCGCTGGAGCTGGCGGCGTTTCGCCAATCGAAATGCTTGTTGTGCCGCTCGAGCGTCGCGACTCAGCGCAACCGTTAGGCAGAGTTCACTGAGGAGGTCAGCGTGTCCGTCTTCCGCAGCTCCCGCGAAATTCCGGCGACACCCCAAGCAGTGTTTGCGGCCTTTCAGGATCCCACATGGCTTGCGCGCTGGTGGGGTCCGAATGGAAACACGAACACGTTTCACAGATTTGAGTTTCGAGACGGTGGATCCTGGCTGTTCACCATGCACGGTCCGCTTGTCTCTTGGTATCGCGTGTTTGAGAACAGCGCGTTCGCCGAAAATGCCCGCCGATTTCTCGAGACTTCCAACGAGCAGAATATGGAGCGACTCGCGGTTGAGGTTGGCCGCGTGCACTAGTCAGGCGCCCAATCGCCGACGTCATGCGCAGAGAGATGAACGTGGCGACCACGTCACCGACTCCGGCGCGGACACGGAGTTGACGGCCGTGCATCATTGCTTGCTGGCGGTCCCGTGGTCGGCCGACAACGAGATCCAGTGGCGTCACGCGCCGTCTGAAAGGTATCGTGTACTTCGATCCACTAGTGAAGCGGGATCTCGGGGTGCCAGCTGACTCTGATGAGTACCTCGAAGGTCCCTTGGTTCAATCCTATCCGCCAGGCGCATCGATTCATCAGGCCTTTACTTGGTTTGTCGAGGCGCGTCCAAATGCGTACGCAGTGTTTCGGATCGACCTTTTTGCCAAGAGAGAGGACTAAGGAACCGCTCGACTTCCACTACGCTTGGGGACAGGCCTGCGAAGGCTTGACCCCGCCGGCGTCTAAACAGGCGGGCGCGAATCGAACACCGAGGACCAGGTAGCGGGCCGTGAGCTCCCTAACACGCTCGGCGCCGTCGCGATCACACGCGCCGCGGCTGAAACGCGGGCGTCTGGTTCTTCTGTGACGAGTCCATCCTTCCTCGGCTCATTGGGGGAAATCCTGAAGTGATGCGCGATCACGACTGGACGGCATCTGGGCTACCGCAGCTTCTCGCGCATCGAGGGACAAGATGTGATCGAGCTCAAGCGCATGCTGCACGCGCCCGGCTACTGGCGTCCGTCGATGGCGGCGTTTCCCGATCCACCAGCACCCACGAACACGCCGAAGATGCAGGAACTGCAGCGAACCGACCGCGCGCGATACGACAGGATCATCGCCGACACGCGCCGCGCTGCCGCCGAGTACACGCGCAACTACTCGCAGTACGACGAAGAAACCGTCGCGGCCGTGGACAACTTCCGCAAGGACAAGGACCTCGACTATCAGGGCGACGCGCCGGGCCTCGTCGACGCGCGGCTGATCGACGCGCTGCGGTCCGCGTCTATCGCGAAGAAGAAGGCCGGCGAAAGCCGCCCTCCACGAATTCAGAGCGTCCAGTGCGCGGCGAGCGCCGGACGCACCGCCGCGACGCACTCGCGTCCGCGGGTCGACTCGACGCCGCTCGACGGCCAGCGCGGTGGGGCCGCCGGACCATTCATCGCTTCGATCACGGCGTCGAGCGACGCCGCGAGCGCCTGCAGATCGTAGCCGCCTTCCGTCACGGCCACGAGCCGACCGCGACAGCACTCGTCCGCCACCGTCCGCAGCTCCAGCGTCATCGCCGCGAACGCGTCGGTCGTGAGACGCATGCCGCCCAGCGGATCGCGCTCGTGCGCGTCGAAGCCAGCGGAGACGAGGATGAGATCCGGCTCGAACTGCCGCAGCACCGGCGCGACGACGTCGGCGAACACGCGCTGATAGTCCTCGGCGACCGCGCCGACTTCGAGCGGCAGATTGATCGTGAAGCCTTCACCGCGATCGCGGCCGATCTCGTTCGCGGCGCCGGTGCCCGGATAGTACGGAAACTGATGCGCCGAGACGTAGAGCACGTACGGATCGGATTCGAACATGTGCTGCGTGCCGTTGCCGTGGTGGACGTCGTAGTCGACGATCGCGACCTTGCCCGCGCCCTGCGCGCGCGCGTGCGCCGCGGCGACCGCGATGTTGTTGAAGAGGCAGAAGCCCATCGCGCGATCGCGCTCGGCGTGATGGCCCGGCGGCCGGACGAGCGCGAGCGCCGTCGCGTGCGATCCGCCCATCACCCGCTCGACGCCGTCGATCGCCGCGCCCGCCGCGAGCAGCGCAATCTCGTACGACTCCGGTGACGTGTAGGTATCCGGATCGAGCGCCTTCGCGCGGCCCGTCGTCTCCGAGATGCGGCGGATGTAGTCGGCGTCGTGCACGCGCGCGAGCTGCTCTTTCGTCGCTTCGCGCGGCGACACGACCTCGACCCCGTGCTTGCGCCAGCGATTGGCGACAGCGTCCATGACTTCGGCGCGTTCGGGCCGCTCGGGATGGCCGGGCGGCGTCTGGTGCTCGGCGAGGCGATCGGAGTGGATGAGGATGACGGACATGGTCGGGTTCAGGGTACCGGGTTCAGGGTTCAGGATTCCGGGTTCAGGGTTCCGGGTTCTTGGGTCAGGGTTCTCGGTTCGAATTCTCCAGCATCTGGCGTGCTCGTGTCTCCAATTCCTGCAGGCGGGCTTCCAGCTGCAGTCGCGCGCTTTCGATGCCGGCCTCGTCGGCATCCGCCGGCACGTCGAACGGCTCGCCCATCGCGATCGCGACCGTCGAGAACGGCTTCGGGATCTGCGTGCGGTCCCAGCTGTGCAGTGTCCAGTGGCGATCGGCTTCCAGGTGAAACGGCAGGACGGGATGGCCAGTTGCTTTCGCCAGCCACACGGCGCCCGGCTGCGCGACGCGCGCCGGACCACGCGGGCCGTCGATCGTGAATCCGGCCGGCCTCCCCGTCTCGAGCTCGCGCGTCAGCTGCAGCAGCGCTTTTCGTCCGCCGCGCGACGTCGAGC
>JAIQFX010000026.1 GCA_020073005.1 Terriglobia bacterium
GCGCGGGCGCGGCGGCGGGTCGCGGCGCGGCGGCCGGTGGCGGCGCGGGACGTGGCGCCGGTGGCGGCGCGGCGGCGGGACGCGGGGCGGCCCAGCAGGGCGAGGCGTGCGGCCAGCAGATGGCGACGACGCCGGCCGACGCGACGCCGGGTGCGATCGCGCACGATCAGCAGACCGAGGGCTACCTGATCGTGTCCGGCGGCGGCACGCTCGTCACCGGCGGCCACATCGTGAACGGCCGCAGGTCAGGGCCCGAGAGTGAAGTCACCACGACGCTGAACGGGCCGTCGTGCAGCGGCCCGACGGTCGGCGACGTCGTGAAGAAGGCCGTCAAGACCGGCGACATCATCATCATCCCGGCCGGCGTTCCGCACGGCTGGACCGGTATCACGGATCACGTGGACTATCTCAGCTTCCGTCCGTCGGCTCGCGTGCTGACGGCGGGCTACGTGAACCCGGCGATCAAGAAGTAGTAGAGCCGACGATGGGTGATGGAGCGACGCGATGACGCGTCGCTCCATCACGCGTCGCACGTCAGTGCTTCGTTCCCGCCTCATCGTCCTGCTGCTGTTCATCGGCAGCGGTGCGGCCGCGCTCATCTACGAAGTCGTCTGGTTTCAGCTTCTCCAGCTCGTCATCGGATCGTCGAGCATCTCCATGGGCGTGCTGCTCGGCACGTTCATGGGCGGCATGGGACTCGGGAGCCTGCTCGTGCCTCGCCTGATCGCGGAGCGCCGCCATCCGCTGCGCGTGTACGCGTGGCTCGAGCTCGCGATCGGTGTCGCCGCAGTGCTGCTGCTGAGCGTCATGCCGCTCGTCGGCCGCGTCTATACGGCGTGGGGCGGGCAGGGCGTCGCGGGATTCCTGGTGCGCGGTCTTGTCGCGGGCGTCTGTCTGCTGCCGCCGACGCTCGCGATGGGCGCGACGCTGCCCGCAATCGCACGCTGGGTGGCCATGACGCCGCCCGGCGTGTCGTGGCTCGGACGGTTCTACGCGGGCAACATCGCCGGCGCCGTCGCCGGATGCCTGCTCGCGGGCTTCTATCTGCTGCGCGTCTTCGACGTCGCGGTCGCGTCGTACTTCGCGGTCGCCGTCAACGTCGCCGTCGCCGCCGTCGCATTCGTCCTTGCCCGCGCGAGCACGCCGATTCCGGCGAGGCCGGCGCGCGTTCGCGTCTCGTTCGCGGTCACGCCGGTGCATGTCGCGATCGCGCTGTCGGGTTTCTGCGCGATGGCCGCCGAAGTGGTCTGGACCCGGTTGCTCGGGCTGCTGTTCGGCGCGACCGTCTACACGTTCGCGATCGTGCTCGCGGTGTTCCTGATCGGCCTCGGCCTCGGCAGCGCCGCCGTCTCCGCGTGGTCGCGTACGCCCGCGCGCGCACGGTTCGCGCTCGCGTGGTGCCAATGGCTGGCCGTCGCCGCGATCGCGTGGACGGCGCACGCGCTGATGACCTCGCTCCCGTACTGGCCGAGCGCGGCGTCCATCTCGAAGAGCATGGCGGTGGACTTCCGGATCGATTTTGTGCGCGCGCTGTGGGCCGTCCTGCCGGCGCCGATCCTCTGGGGCGCGAGCCTCCCGCTTGCGCTGGCCGCCGCCGCCGATGGCGAAGACGACCCGGCGCGCATCGTCGGTGGCGTGTACGCGGCCAACACGATCGGCGCCATTCTCGGCGCGGTCGGCGCGAGCCTGTTCCTCGTCGCGTCGATCGGCTCGCAGCACACGCAGCAACTGATGATGGCGGCCGCCTCGCTGGCTGCCGTGTGCGCATGGGGATCTGTAGGCCGGGTCCTTCCGGACCCGGCAAGGCAGGCGGGTCCACAGGGCCCGCCCTATATGTCATCTCCGCCCTACATCCGCATCGCCGCGCTCGCCGTGGCGGCGCTGCTGATGACGACCGTGCCGCCGCTGCCCGGCGTGCTCGTGGCGTACGGACGCAACGCCGCCGCGTGGGCGGGCCACACCGGCGAGATCTTCTACGTCGGCGAAGGGATGAACTCGTCCGTCGCCGTGTCACGCTCGACCGACGGGGTCCTCAACTATCACAACGCCGGCAAGATTCAGGCGTCGAGCCAGCCGCAGGACATGCGCCTACAGCGGGTCCTCGGGCACCTGACGACGCTCGTGGCGCCGAACCCGAGGTCGGTGCTCGTCATCGGCTGCGGCGCGGGCGTGACGGCCGGCGCGGTCAGCGTCAACCCGCGAGTGGAGCGCGTGACCATCGCCGAGATCGAACCGCTCGTGCCGCGCGTGATCTCCGCGCACTTCAGCGGCGCGAACGCCGACGTCGTGCGCAATCCGAAAACGCGCATCCAGATCGACGATGCGCGGCATTATCTGCTCACGTCGAGAGAGACGTTCGACGCGATCACGTCGGACCCGCTCGATCCGTGGGTGAAAGGCGCCGCGACGCTCTACACGAAGGAGTTCTTCGAGCTCACGCGCCGGCGCCTCAATCCCGGCGGGGTCGTCACGCTCTTCGTGCAGCTCTACGAGAGCAGTCCCGCGGCGGTGAAGAGCGAAGTCGCGACCTTCTTCGACGTCTATCCGAACGGCGTCGTCTGGGGCAATACGTTCGAGGGGCAGGCAGAGGATCTGGTGCTGATGGGATCGGTGGAGCCGCTCGCGCTCGATCTCGACTGGATGGAATGGGGCTGGCGGCAACCCGAGTACGCCGGCGTCCGGCAATCGCTTGGCGAGATTGACATCCACTCGGTGATCGATTTGCTCGGCAACTATGGCGGGCGCGCGGCCGATCTCGCGCCGTGGCTGGCGGACGCCGCGATCACGCGCGATCGCGACCTCCGGCTGCAGTATCTGGCGGGATTGGGGTTGAACCTGCACGTCGGCCGCAGCATCTACGCCGAGATGCTGCGGTACCGACGTTTCCCCGTCGACATGTTCACAGGATCCGAGCAACAGCTCTGGGATCTGCGTCAGGCCATCGAGGGACCGAAAGAGTAGCGCTTACCGGGACGTCGTCGACGCTCCGCCTTTCACGCTGACGGCGACGTGCGCGTTGGACCAGCAGCACTGGAAGCCGCCGCCGCCTTCACCGGATTGATCGTTGGCCTGCACGCGCAGGATGTAGTCGCCCGGCGCGCTGAACGTCGCGGTCGTCGACGCCTTGCCGCCGTCGGCGCGATCGATCGACGGCTTCACGCTGTCGAACTTCACGCTGCCGGGACCGCGGTACATGCTCCATGTGATCGACAACGCGGGTGGAGCAGGAGGCGCGCCCGCGCCGCCACGGCCCGCGGCCGCTCCGCGTCCGCGCTGGGGCGTCGGCCGTTCACCGACGTTCACTCTCGCGCCTTCGTCGGTCACCCACGTCGTGAGCGCGAGCGGATTCGGGACCGTCGTGCTGTAGCTCGCGGCGATGCCGACCGGCGGTCCGGTGAACGCGGGGCCGTCGGCCTGGAACTTCAGCACGGGCGGCGTGTTCTGCGATCCCGCATCGAGGTACGGCTCGACGACCCAATCCGCTTTCAGATGCATCGGGATCACGTTGGTCTGGCCGTTGGCGACGAGCGTCCAGGTCAGCTGCTTCGTCCCGAAATCCTTCGGGACTTTGATCGGGAACACGCCGTACTGGCGTCCCGTGAGGAAGTGCGTCGGCTGACCCTGATCAGGCCCGCCCGGCTCGATCCGGTTGTTGGGCCCGATCGGGATGTCGAGCTCCTGCTTCGCGTTCCGGTTGAAGTAGCCGACGAGCAGGCTCTGGCTGCCATCCTTGTTGTAGAACCAGCCCTCGAAGGCCGCCGTCACGCCCTGGCCCGCGTTGCGAATCGTGGGCGAGAGCGGATACGGCGCCGGCGCCTGACCTGACGGCTGCTGGCCGCGGACGAACGCGCCCGTGGCGACGCCGAAGAGCAGGATCAGGCCGGTGAAGGTCGATCGATGCATTCTCATTCGAAGTCTCCTTCGCCGCTCACTGCCGCTCGTTGTTGACGGTCGAGGTCTTCGTCGCCGCGGCACGCTTTGCCGTCTCGGCCTTGAACTCCTCGTCGGTGTAGTAGGTGATGTTCAGCCAGGCATGGCCCATCTCGTCGACGGTGCGATCGCCCCAGCCGACCCACTGATTGGGATCGGGATTGGCCTTGTTGTTCGACGTGTTGTCGTACCACGTGACGAAGTGGAGGATCGTGCCCTTCGCCAGCAGCGGCGCGACGTCATCGTCGTAGATGTACATGTTGTGCCAGTTGAAATTGAAGTCGCTGATCTGGCTCAGCATCTCGCGGCGGCCGTCGGCGTAGATCGCTTCCATCGACATGCCCTTGCCGCGCAGGTGCAGGTGCGCCTGGAAGTTCTCGATGCGCGCGTTCTGCCGCAGCACGACGAAGCTCTCGGTCGTCGTGATCTGGTTCGGCGGGATGTCGAGGGCGCGGTTGCCGCCCGTGAACGTGTTGAAGAGCGCGAGGACCTCGCGGTGCTTCGGTTCCTGGCCTTTCGGGTAGAACCAGATGCCGAGCTCGACCGTGTCGGTGATCTCTTCGCCGACCGCGTGATAGTGAATGTCCCACGTGATCTTCGAGCCGGGCAGCATCAGGCGCCCTGAGTCCGGCCGCATCTCGTCCGCGTTCTTGCCGACCGCCCATTCCATGAAGAGGCCGTCGCCGGCGACGTCGGGATCGTTGGTGAAGAGCGCCGGATCCATGTCTTCCGGCTGCTGCAGGCGGGCGAGCGCGTGGTGCGTGATCTTGCGGCCCTGCACCGTCGACGGCTTGATCTCGATCGCGCGCACCCAGCGCGGCTCGGTCAGGCCGGTCGGGATGCTCGGCTTCCACCACGCGTCCTGCGCGACGGCGGGCATCGTGTACGGCGTGGACTTGATGACGAGGTCGGGCGGCCCGAGCTTGACCTGCTCGGTCCAGATGTTCTGGTCGTCGTTCCACTTCTTCGGCGCGGGCATGTCTTTCGGGTCGCCCTTCGGCGCGCCCGAGTTGACCCAGCGGACGATGGTGTCCACCTGATCGTCGCTCAGCGAGCGATCGTTCTTGAACTTCTGGATCCCGATCGTGCGGTCGATGTGCCATGGCGGCATCTGGCGCGTGCCGATGCGCTGCGCGATCGACTTCGCCCACGGCCGCACTTCCTCGTACGTCATGAGCGACATCGGCGCCATCTGGTTCGGCCGGTGGCAGGCCTCGCACTTGTCCTGGAAGATCGGCGCGATGTCCTTGGTGAATGTTGGCGCGGACGCATCGGCGGCCATCGCCGCGGGCGCGATCAGAGAGGCGATGGCGGCCAGCGCTCCGCACGCGAGTCTCGGAATACCCATGCACGCACTCCTTTTGTAGCAGCCACTTCGAGGAAACGGATTGCCCGCGCTCGTGCAATCAGGATGCCGAGCAGATGCACCTGATTTGTCGCGGATCCTGCGGAAAAGTGGCGCGGGTTTTTTCGCGGATCGAGAACTATTTCGCGGAAATCAGACTGACGAAGGTGGATTGTCGACGGCGCAGACGCGATTCCGGCCCTGATCTTTGGCGGCGTAGAGCGCGGCATCGGCGCGCTCGAGCGCCGCGGCGAGCGGCTCCTCCGCCCGCCTGAAGACGACGCCCGCGCTGATGGTGAGCGTCACGAGCGAGCGCTGGTGCTCGAATGCGAGCGCGGCCACGGCCTGCCGGATGCGCTCGACGACCAGCGTCGCGCCGGCGAGCGGCGTCTCCGGCAGCAGCAAAGCGAATTCCTCGCCGCCGTAGCGCCCCAGCAGGTCGTGGCGGCGCAGCTTGTCGCGCACGGTCTCGGCCACGAGCCGCAGCGCTTCGTCGCCGACATGGTGCCCGAATCGATCGTTGACCAGCTTGAAATGATCGAGGTCGAGCAGCGCCACCGAGATAGGGCGCTGGTGCCGCGACGATCGGCCGCATTCCACTTCGGCGAGATCGAAGAAATGCCGGCGCGTGTGCGTGCCCGTCAGCGCGTCGGTCGTCGCGATCACGCGCAGCTGTTCCTCGACGCGCTTCTGCTCGGTGAGGTCGGTCAGCGTGATCATCACGAGCTTCTCGCCCGCGCTGACGAGCGTGCGCGCGTTGAGGAGCGACCAGAAGCTCTCGCCGCCCAGCGTCCGCACCGGGACGGCGAGCGCGTCGACGCGGCGCTCCTGCTCGAGCTGTTCGCGGAACCGCGCGCGGTCCTCCTCGCTGGCGTGCAGCGCCGGCATCCGCCGGCCCACCAGATCCTCGACGGTCGTGCCGAAGAGGTCGGCCGCGCGCTCGTTCGAGAAGCGCACGAGGTCGTCGTCCAGCCCGACCAGCAGCACGGGCACCGGCGCCGCCGCGAGCAGCGTCCGGAAGTTCTCCTCGCTCTCGCGCAACTCCTGCGTGCGCCGATCGACGAGATGCTCGAGACGCTGCCGATCTTCCTCGGCGCGCCGCTCGCCCGCGCCGACGAGCGCGCCGAGCTCGCTGATCGTGTTGTTCACGAGAAACGCGAGGACGTCGGCGGCGTCGCCGCGGAAATCGCGGTCGACCTGCACGGTGAAGTCGCCGGCGGCGACCCGCACGAGGGCGTCGGCGAGCTTCTCGACCGCGCAGGCGAGACGCTCTTCGTTGTCGCGCGAGGCGCGCAGCACCCGGTCCAGCTCGTCGGCAATCGTGTTGAAGAAGAACGCGGCCGTATCCTCTTCGTCGCGCGCCAGCGTGCGGGGCAGGCGGTACGAGAAGTCGCCCTGACAGAGGCGGAAGAAGCCCTCGACCAGCGCGGCGGGCAGCGTGCCCGGAATATTCAGGCCTTGACGATCTCGCGAATCCAACCGAGCGCCTCCTCGAGCGTGCCGAACATCCGCGTCGGCACACGTGGCGGGTGCAGGCCGATGAAGACCGAACTCACGGCCCGTCCGAAGATCGTGCTCCCGACCAGCGCGAAGCACGCCTGAAACGCGGGATCGGGCGCGTCACGATAGACGGCGCGCGCGCCGGAATCCTGCTGGGCCACGCGATCCATGAACACCACGACGCCCGCGCGTATTCCCTTCGGTTGCAGGTACTCCAATTGAACGCGGATGCTCTCGGCCGCCGTCGCCGCATTGTCCGTGATGCCGTCGAAAGGGACGACGGCCAGCACGCCGGGCTCGATTTCAAAAAAGTCCGCGTTCGACGAACGCCCGATCGGCGTCCACGCGGAGGTATCGGGACTCATGACGCAATGGGCATGGCGCGCTGCGTGTCGACCCAGGCCAGCGCCGACTCGATCGACTCGAAGAGCCGCGTTGGCACGCCGGGCCGCGTGAGGCCGAGAAAGAAACTGCCGATGGCGCGCGCGAGCGGATTGGTGACCACGAGCGCCGCGGCGAAAAATACTTTCGGATCCATGCCCGCGGCGTACACGCGGCGCGCGTCGCCGTCCTGCGAAACGAGCGAGCTCATCATCACGACGACGGCGCAGCGTCTGCCGCTCGCGAGCGCGTGGCGGGTCTGGAAATCCATGTTGGCGCGCGCCGACGGGCCGTCATCCTTCAGCCCCTGCTCGGGCATGACGATCAGGACGTCGCGGCCGGCCTCGAAGTAGCGGGTGTTGATCGTGCTGCCGACAGGCTTCCATTCAGCGGGGACAACGGGCGGGGCCATGAACCGTCAGGCGTCTCCTACTTCTTGACGTACTTCTTCACGGCTTTGGGGCCGACTTCGGCGCCGTAGATGTTGCCGCGCGCGTCGACCGCGACGCCTTCGGCCGCGCTCGTCGAGCCCCACGTCCGGCCCGCGGGCAGCTTGAAGTCATCAGCGGTGGTTTGATACGGATTCGGCCGATCGTTGATCGGCTGAACCGTCGCCTGCGCGAACGCACGCCAGCCCGAGAGCGCCGCAACCGCGGCGATCGCGATCAGAACGCGGCGGATCGTTCGCGCAGACAACACAAGTGCCTTTCCAGCTCTCAGCTTCCGGTTGTCAGCTGATAGCTGACAGCTACTTCTTCATCACATACCGCATGACGCGCTTCGGTCCGACTTCGGCGCCGTAGATATTGCCCTGCGAATCGGCGACGACGCCTTCCGCGGCGCTCGTGTTGGTCGCCTTGTCGTTCGGATCGGGGATGAAGTACTTCACCTTGCCGTCCTTGGCGCTGCCGATGCGGAGGCCGCGCTTCCAGCCGTCATGGTTCCGGGACACGGATTCCGATTCAGAGTCGGCGACGTAGAGGTTGTCGTTCTTGTCGATGTACGCGCCACTCGGCCGGCTGAACTGCTTCCACTCGGCGATGAACGTGAAGTTCTGATCGTAGATGACGACGCGGTTGTTGTTGCGGTCGCCGATGAACAGCCGGCCGCGCGAATCCATCGCCAGCGCGTGCGGCTGGTCGAACTCGCCTGCCTGGGCGGCGCCGAACTTGCCGAAGGCCTTGATGAGCTTGCCCGTCTTGTCGAACTTGAAGATGCGCGCGTTCGAGCCGGGCGCGGACGAGTGGCCCTGCGCCACGAAGATGTCGCCATTGGGCGCGACCAGCACGTCGTTCGGCTGGAAGCAGCACTCATCGTCGGAGAGGATGCCGCCCTTCTTGCCGATCGTCATCAGCACTTTGCCGTCCGGGCTGAACTTGATCACTTGATGGCCGATCGTGGCGCCCGCGCCCGGTCCGGGAGGCGCCGCTGGACCGCGACCGCGTCCGCCGGCTGCCGCGCCGCCTCCTGCGGCCGCGCCACCGCCGCCGCGCGCGCCCCGCGCCGCTCGCGGCGCGTTGTCCTGGCCGTCGGTCACCCAGACGTTGCCGTCACGATCGACGTGAATGCCGTGCGGAAAAACCATCAGGCCAGCGCCGAAGCTCTTCACCAACTTCCCGGTCGAATCGAACTTCAGCACAGTCGGCAGTTCCGACATTTGTCCCGTCGTGGCGTCAGTGACGCAGCTGTTGCCGCCGCATCGCTCCGCGACCCAGATCGATTTGCCGTCCTTGTCGACGTCGACCGCGCTCGTCGAGCCCCACGTACGGCCTTCGGGCAGCTTCGCCCAGCCCTCGATGGACTGGTACGGGTTGGGCAGATCGTTGGTCGGTTTCATGTCGCCCTGCGCGAACGCCAGCGCGCTCATCACGGCGACCGCCGCGGCGACGCGGCCCACGGCGACGGGGACCTTCACATGCCTTGAACGTGACATCAGAGCCTCCTGAAAAACTGACACCTTGCGAGCAGCGCCACGGGGAACTGCCCGCGAATCGTATCGCGCCCGGCGGTCCGGCGGGCAGGGTTTTTTTCGGCCTGTTTTCCGGGTCACGGACCCGGCATCAGACTTGCCCCTAGCTTGTGCAGACACGGACTATTGCCGGATTTCCGGCAGGAGGGTCTCATGAAAGGTTATGGAATTCTGGCGGCGGCCTTGATCGTCGCGCTGACGCCCGTCCTGCGGGGCGCCGCGCAGACATCCGCCTACGGCGGCGCGAACGACTTCAACGCGTACTGCGCCTCGTGTCATGGGTCCTCGGCGAAGGGCGATGGCCCGATCGCCAACTCGTTCCGCAAAAAGCCGGCCGATCTGACCAAGCTCTCGTTGCGGAACAACGGCGTGTATCCCGCGGACATGGTGTTCAAGACCATCGACGGCAGGACGCCCGTCAGCGGACACGGCGGCCCGGACATGCCGACGTGGGGCGACGTGTTCGTGAAGTCGAGCGAGAGCTCGAACGCCGAAGCCGTGCGGCAGCGCATCGATTCGCTCGTGAAGTACCTCGAGACGCTGCAGGACAAGAAGTAGCCGCCGCGCGCGGTGCTATGCTTGGCGGACACTGGAATGCCAGACGTGTCGCGCCGCAGCAGAGCCATCACGCGCGTGTTACCCGTCGTCGCGCTGATCGTGCTGGTCGCCGTCACCGCGCTCGCGCAGGGCCGGCGATTCGGCGGCGGCGGGTTCGGCGGCTTCGGCGGATTCTCAGGACGCGGCCGTCCGATCCCCAACATTCCTTACGACGGCCGCTTCACCTTCGTCCGCATCAACTACGACACGGCCGCGGGCGGCTACTGGTACCGCGGCTTGCCCGCCTGGGCGCACGGCTATCCGCTCGCCGAGCAGAACCTCATGAAGATCATGAATGAGGTGAGCTTCCTTGGCGCGCACGACGACGAGATCAACTCCCTCACGCTGGACGATCCCGAGCTCGGCAAGTACCCGGTCGCGTACATCATCGAAGTGAGCTGGTGGGCGATGACGCCCCGCGAGGCCGAGGCCCTGCGCGCCTACATGCAGAAGGGCGGCTTCGTCATCGTCGACGACTTCAAGGCCACGGGCGATTTCGGCAGCGAAGGCTGGGCGCCGTTCCAGGCGAACATGGAGAAAGTGCTGCCCGGCGTGCGCTTCTTCGACATGGACGCGCGGCATCCGATCTTTCACTCCTTCTTCGAAATCGAATCGCTCAACGACTTCCCGCAGGCCTACAATGCGGGACCGCCGGTCTTCCGCGGCGTGTACGAGGACAACGATCCGCAGAAGCGGCTGCAGATGATCGTCAACTACAACACGGACATCTCACAATTCTGGGAATGGTCGGGCCGGGGCCTGCGCCCGTTCGATCAGACGAACGAAGCGTACAAGCTCGGCGTGAACTATCTGATCTACGGGTTGACGCACTGAAAGCGAATTGGGTAATTGAGTAGTTGGGTAATTGGGTAATCGGCTGATCGCAGACGCGGGCCGTTGCGCGAGCACTCGATTACCCAATTCCCCGATTACTCAACTACCCAATTGCCAGGAGGACTCATGCGGCGTGCCGTCACGACTCTGGGGATTCTGTCTGCGATCGCGCTCGCCGCCGGCGCCGTCGGCGTTGCGTCCGGCGACGACAGCGAGGAACTGCTGACAATCGATCACTACGTCCGCGTGAAGTCGACCGTGCCGGCGATCGCCGGTCAGATCGCGCAAATCTACGTGCGCGAGCGCTCGGAGGCCGGCGCGGTCCTGCGCGCCCCGTCCATGGGCGATAGCGTCGTGCTGTTCGTGCACGGCGCGGGCACGCCGGCCGAAGTCGCCTTCGACGTGCCGTACGCGGACTACAGCTGGATGGCGTTTCTCGCGCACGCCGGCTTCGACGTGTTCTCGATGGACACGACGGGCTACGGGCGGTCGACGCGTCCGGCGCCGATGAACGATCCCTGCAATCTCGCGAAGAACAGCCAGCCGGCCTTCGTGCCGAGCCTGATGCCGGCGCCGTGTCCGCCCACGTATCCACATCAGCTCACGACGATCGCATCCGATTGGGACGATGTCGGCGCTGTCGTGGACTACGTGCGTGCGCTGCGCCACGTGGACAAGGTGAGCCTCGTCGCGTGGTCGCTCGGTGGACCGCGCGCCGGCGGCTATACGGCGCTGCATCCGGAAAAAGTGCAGAAGCTGATCCTGCTCGCGCCGGCGTACAACCGCGCGGCGCCGGCGACGCCGCCCGCGCCGCTGCCGCCGGACGGCGTGCCGATGAACACGCAGTCGCGCGCGGAATTCAACGCGAACTGGGATCGCCAGGTCGGCTGTCCGGATCAGTACGAGCCCGCGGCGAGCGACGCCGTGTGGTCCGCGATGCTCGCGTCCGATCCCGTGGGCGCGACGTGGGGGCCCGGCGTGCGGCGCGCGCCGCTGACGACGACGTGGGGGTGGAATGCGGCGGCGGTCGCGAAGACACAGATCCCGACGCTGCTCGTGTCGGGAGCGCACGACAAACAGGTCCCGCCGGAACGCGTGCAGACGCTGCTGGCGGATCTCGGCGCGCCGCACAAGGTGTTCATCGATCTCGCGTGCTCGTCGCACAACGCGATGTGGGAGAAGAACCATCTGCTGCTGTTCCGCGCGTCGCTCGAGTGGCTGACGCAGGAGTCGGTGAAAGGGACGCAGCAGGGAACAGTCAAACTGGGGTATTGAACATGCGAATCATTCCCATCACATTTCTTGTCGCGCTGGTGTTCGGATCGTATTTCGCGCTGGCGCAGCAGCCGGCCGCGCCGGCCGGACGCGGCGCGCAGGCGCCGCCGCAGCCGATGTCGTTCTTCGTCACGAGCGTCGGCAAGGGCGACGGCGCGAATTACGGCGGTCTCGCAGGCGCCGACGCCTACTGTCAATCGCTTGCGACCGCGGCGGGACGCGGCAGCGCGACGTGGCACGCGTATCTCAGCACGCAGGGTCCCGGCGCGGTCAACGCACGCGACCGCATCGGCAACGGGCCTTGGTTCAACGCGCGGGGCGGACGGATCGCGGCGAACCTCGCCGAGCTGCACGGCGACACGATCGAGCAGGCGCGGATCGGCAACGCGCTCGGCAAACAGATCTCGCTGACCGAGAAGAACACGATCGTCAACGGCGTCGGCGACACGCCGAACCAGCACGACATCCTGACCGGCTCGATGCCAGACGGCCGCGCGTACACGGATGCCGCGGATCACACCTGCAGCAACTACACGAGCAACGCCGACGGTCGCGGCTCCGCGCAGCTCGGCCACTCGGACAAGCAGGGCGGCGGCAACAGCTCGTGGAACTCGTCGCATCCGAGCCGCGGCTGCAGCCAGCCGAATCTCGTGGCCACGGGCGGCGCGGGGTTGTTGTACTGCTTCGCTGTCAACTGAAAACAGAAGACTGAAAACTGAGAACTGAAGAGGAGTCTCCGTGAGCGCTGCGATTGAACACCTTGTCGATCAATTCGAAGCACGCCGCTTGACGCGGCGCGAGCTCGTCGCGTCGCTGGCGGCGCTCGTCGCCGGCGCCTCCGGAGCCGCCGCGCAGACGCCGGCGGCCGTGCAGGGGCGATCGCTGAATCACGCGTCGCTCGCGGTGACCGACGTCGAGAAAGCCGCGGAGTTCTACTCAACGCTGCTTGGCTTGAAGGTCGTCAGCCGCCCCGGCAACGGCGGCATCAACCTCGGTCTGGGGACGAGCTTCCTCGGCCTTTACAAGCTGCCGAACCCAGGCACGGTGAATCACATCTGCATCGGCGTCGACAACTACGATCCCGAGCAGATTGCCGAGCGGCTCAAGCAGCGCGGCGTCGCCGCGACCATCGATCGCAATCCCGCGAATCGCACGAGCGGCGGCGATCAGATCTACTTCAACGGCCCCGACAACGCGCGCGTCCAGCTCTCGGCGAACGGCTATCAGGGCTAGACGCGCGCTGCCGGGCTACTGCACGCTCACGACGGAGATCACCGGCGTCATCAGGTACGCGCCGGCGCCTGTCTGTCTGACCGACTGGTCGCCGTCGAAGTCCACCAGGATGGTCGTGGCGCCGCTGGACGAGACGTCGAACTCGCGGTTGAGCTTGACCTCACCCGACGGCACGCCGACCTGAACGGACTGTCCCGCCGGCGCGGCGATCGCGGGCGCGCACGCCGC
This sequence comes from Terriglobia bacterium, assembly GCA_020073005.1. Taxonomy (GTDB): domain Bacteria; phylum Acidobacteriota; class Vicinamibacteria; order Vicinamibacterales; family CAVVIG01; genus SRVP-36. Next base: position 13,293 of record JAIQFX010000026.1, read on the forward strand.
CCCGGTCGAGGCATTGTCGAAGTACAGAATCGCGTTCGACACCGTCAGGCGAATCTGCGTGTAGTGGCCGGCGGCGAGCGAGCCGGTGCCCAGCACGTCCTGAGCGGTGACGAGTTTCTTGAGGTCGCACGTCCGCGACGTCGCGCCGCCCGCGAAGGGGAGCGTCGTCCAGCCGCTGTCGCTCGCCGAGCCCGCCACGTGCGCGCTGACGTCGCTGAACGTGACGAGCAGCGCCTTCGCGTCGCTGTACGGCGAATCCTTCAGCATCACCGTCAGGTTCGCGGACGACGACGGGGAGCTGGGCGAGCCTCCGCAGCCCGTCCACATCATCGCGACAAACAGGATCAGTGTTCGAGATAGAAGACGCATACCGACCTCCGCTTCACCGTGTGGCAAACACCACGCCAGACGCGCGACGTCGGCGCTAACTCGAACGGCTTCAGGAGGTTGATCGAGTTCTTGGCCCGCATGATCGCCGCGGCCGAAAGGCCGGGAACTACCCGAAAGCGTGCAAGAATTACAGTCCCCTCACATGCGTGAATCGAAAGCGTGGCCGGTCGTGCGCGTCGCCAGCGGCAATTTCCTGGAGATGTACGACTTCATGGTCTTCGGCTACTACGCCGCGGCCATCGGCCAGACGTTTTTTCCGAGCGGCAGCGAATTCGCGTCGCTGATGAAAGCGCTGATGACGTTCGGCGCCGGCTATCTCATGCGACCGCTCGGCGCGATCGTGCTCGGCGCGTACATCGATCACCACGGCCGCCGCAAGGGCCTGCTCGTCACGCTCGCGTTGATGGCGATCGGCACGCTGTCGATCGCGATCATGCCCGGCTACCGCGCGATCGGATGGATTGCTCCGGTGCTGATCCTCGTCGGCCGCCTGCTGCAGGGATTCTCCGCGGGCGTGGAGCTCGGCGGCGTGTCGGTCTATCTCTCGGAGATTGCGACGCCGGGGCGGCGAGGGTTCTTCGTGAGCTGGCAGTCGGCGAGCCAGCAGGTCGCCGTCGCGCTGGCGGCCGTCATCGGCATCGCGCTCGCGTTCACGCTCACGCCGGATCAGATCACGCGGTGGGGCTGGCGCGTGCCGATGCTCATCGGCTGCGCGATCGTGCCGGTGCTGTTCAGTCTCAGGCGCTCGCTCGGCGAGACGGAAGAGTTCCAGTCGCGCCGGCGCCATCCGTCGAGCGCGGAGATCGTCCGCACGGTCGCGGCCCACTGGCCGCTCGTCGGCCTCGGCATGCTGCTGACGACGATGACGACCGTGGCGTTCTACATGATCACGGCGTACACGCCGACGTTCGGCGGGACGGTGCTGCATCTGGCGAACAGCCGCGTGCAGATCGTGATTCTGTGCGTTGGCATTTCGAACTTCATCTGGCTGCCGGTCATGGGCGCGCTGTCCGATCGCGTGGGACGGCGTCCGCTGTTGGTCGCCTGCACGACGCTCACGCTCGTGACGGCGTATCCGGCGCTGCAGTGGCTCGTCGCCGCGCCGTCGTTCTGGCGGCTGCTCGCGGTCGAACTGTGGTTGTCGTGCCTGTACGGCAGCTACAACGGCGCGATGGTCGTGTACCTCACCGAGATCATGCCGCGCGACGTGCGCACGTCGGGATTCTCGATGGCGTACAGCCTGGCGACCGCCATCTTCGGCGGCTTCACGCCGGCGATTTGCACGTACCTGATCGAACGCACCGGCAACCGAGCCGTGCCCGGTTTGTGGCTGTCGCTCGCGGCGACGCTCGGGCTGGTCGCCGTGATTGCGTTGACGCGGCGCGCGGTCGAGGCCGTGGATCTATCAGTGGCCGCGGTCTCACTTGAAGTGTGAAGTCTGAGGTCCGAAGTCCGACGTCGGCGAATCTGCAATCTGAACTCTGAAATCCCCCTGGAGGATTTCTTGGCTGCCATCACCCTCAACGTCAACGGTCGCGCGCACACCGTCGACGTCGATCCGGCCACGCCGCTCCTGTACGTGCTGAGCGACGACCTCGCGTTGAACGGACCGAAGTTCGGCTGCGGCCTCGGTCAGTGCGGCGCGTGCACGGTGATCGTGCGGGGACGCGCGGTCCGGTCGTGCGTGACGCCGGTCAGCACAGTCGCCGGCGCGCCTGGGGCGGACATCATGACGCTCGAGGGGCTGGGCACGGTCGAGCGGCCGCATCCGATCCAGCAGGCGTTCATCGACGAGCAGGCGGCGCAGTGCGGCTTCTGCCTGAACGGCGTCATCCTGACCGCGAAGGCCTTCCTCGATCAGAATCCGAAGCCGAGCGACGCGCAGATTTCGCAATCGCTCGCGACGACGCTCTGTCGCTGCTTCGCGCACACGCGCATGCTCCGCGCGATCAAGCGATACGCGGGGAGGGCGTGATGAAGAAGCTCACCATCGACGCCCGTCAGGCGTTCGCGCAAGCCGGATTCTCGCGCCGCGATCTGCTCAAAGGCGCCGGCGCGCTCGTCGTGACCTTCAGCACGGCCAGCACCGCGCGACTGGCGGACGCGCTCGGCGTCGGGCAGGGACAGTTCGGCACGCAGAACGCGCGGGTCGGCGCGCAGCTCGATTCCTGGATCGCGATCGCCGCCGACGGTTCCGTGACCGCGTACACGGGCAAGTGCGAGCTCGGGCAGGGGATGTACACGGTACAGATGCAGCTCATCGCCGAGGAGCTCTCGGTACCGCTGTCGCGCGTGAAGCTGATTCAATGCGACACGTCCGTGACGCCGGATCAAGGCACGACGTCGGGAAGCCAGTCGACGCCGACGAACTTCAACGAGCGCAATCTCGCGCAGGCCGGCGCGACGGCGCGCGAGGCGCTGCTGCGTCTTGCGTCCGAACGTCTCGCCGTGCCGGTCGATCGGCTCGCCGCGTCCGACGGCGTGATCAGCGCCAGGGGCGACGGCTCGAAACGAGTTGGTTACGGCGATCTCATCGGCGGGAAGAGGTTCAACCTCGCGCTGAGCACGACGGCGAAGCGGAAACCGGCGAGCGAGTGGACCGTGCTCGGCAAGCCGGTTCCACGCGTCGACATGCCGGCGATGGCGACCGGGCAGTTCGAGTTCGTGCACAACGTCCGCGTGCCGGGGATGCTGCACGGCCGCGTCGTGCGGCCGCCGGCCGTCGGCGCGACGCTCGTCAGCGTCGATGAAGCGTCTGTCCGCAGTCTGCCGGGCTTCGTCAAAGTCGTGGTCAAGAAGAATTTCGTCGGCGTTGTGTGCGAGAAGCCGTGGCAGGCCATTCAGGCGGCGCAACACCTGAAGGCGGCGTGGACGCCCGGCGCCGGCCTGCCGGCTCACCGCGACTTTCACGGCTTCATGCGACGCCAGCCGTCGCGCGACGCGTTGCTGGTCAATTCGAAGGACGTCGATCAGCAGCTCGCGCGCGCCGCCTCGGTGATCACGGCGACGTATCTGTATCCGTATCAGATGCATGGATCGATGGGCAGCTCGTGCGCCGTCGCGGACGTGCGCGGCGATCGCGCGACCATCTGGTCGCCCACGCAGTCGGCGTATCCCGTGCGCAGCGGCGCCGCGATGATCCTCGGGCTCGCGCCGGAGAACGTGCGCGTCGTCTTCACGCGCGGGTCGGGCTGCTATGGCATCAACGGCGCGGACACTGTGTCGTTCGACGCGGCCGTGCTGTCGCAGGCGGTCGGCAAGCCCGTGCGCGTCCAATTGTCGCGGAAAGACGAGATGGCGTGGGAGAACTACGGCCTCGCGTACGTCATCGATCAGCGCATCGGCGTCGGCGCGGACGGCGCGATCCTCGCGTGGGACTACGAAGCGTGGTCGCCGACGCGCGGCGGCAGGCCCGGCTACGATCGGCCCGGGAACGTCGTCACCGGCATGCTCCTCGGATACGAGCCGCAGCCGTTCGCGCCCCGCACGCCGGCGCCCGAGCCGGGCGGGAGATTCAACAACAACAGCAACGCCGCGCCGTCGTACGTCACGGGTTGCGTCGCCGGCCGGTGTGGCGGAGCGGGCATCGTCAAGAGCGAGCGCGTCCTGTCGCACACGATCGCGTCGCCGTTCTTCACGGGACCGCTGCGATCGCCGTCGCGCCTGCAGAACACGTTCGCGCACGAGTGCTTCATCGACGAAGTCGCGGCGCACGTGCGCGCCGATCCGGTCGCGTACCGCGTGCGGCACCTGAGCGACGCGCGTCTGAGAGCAGTCGTCACGCGTGCCGCCGAAGCGGCGCAGTGGGAGGCGCGGCCCTCGCCGCGTCCGAATCTCAGCAGGACCGGCGTGGCCCGCGGTCGCGGGATCGCGTGCGTGGCGTACGAAGGCGACAACGGGTACTCGGCGATGGTGGCCGACGTCGACGTCGATCAGGCGACGGGCGCGGTGACGCTCAAGCGTCTGGTCATCGCGCAGGATTGCGGACCGATTTCCAATCCGGACGGGATGAAGAATCAGATCGAAGGCGGCGCGCTGCAGGGGATGAGCCGGGCGCTCGGGGAGGAAGTGACCTGGGACGATCAGAAAGTCACGTCCGTCGACTGGCGCACCTACCGCAGTCTGCCGCTGGGGTTCGCCGTTCCGGTCGTGGAAAGCGTGCTGATCAACCGCACCGGCGTCGAGGCGACGGGCTCGGGTGAAACCGCGATCACCATCGCCGCCGCCGCCCTGGGCAACGCGATCTTCGATGCGACCGGCGCGCGCGTCCGGCAGGTCCCGTTCACGCCGGACCGAGTGAAGGCGGCGCTCGACGCGCGGACTTGATCTGCGTGTTGTCTCGACTTGTAACGATGAGAAATCGCCGAGAAATTGTTATCGGACTTTGTGGACCCGACAGATCTCTGTTAAACTCCCGCGATCTCTGTTTTGGATCGCCTATCCATATATATAGGTCGCCGATCGTCAAAAGGAGTGGGCATGGTTAAGTCTTTAAGCGCACTGACTGTAGGCGCGGTTCTGATCCTTTCGGGATCGGCGCGCGCCGCTGACGCGGCGAAGACGCCGACGTTCACGAAGGACATTGCTCCGATTTTCCAGGCGAAGTGCGAGGCCTGCCATCGCCCGGACAACATGGCGCCCATGTCGCTTCAGACGTATGAAGAAGCGCGCCCGTGGGTGAAGTCGATTGCGGCCCGCGTCGGCGGACGCCAGATGCCGCCGTGGCACATCGACAAGACGGTCGGCATCCAGAAGTTCAAGAACGATCGGTCGCTGAGCGACGACCAGATCGACACGATCCTCCGCTGGGCCGCCGCGGGCGCGCCGAAGGGCGATCCCAAGGACATGCCGGCGCCGAAAGTCTGGGCGGATGACACTGTCTGGCAGGAGGCGACCAAGCTGGGCCCGCCGGATCTGGTCGTCAAGTCGCCGGAATACACGATGCCCGCCGTCGCGCAGGACGCCTGGTGGCGGCCGAGCGTGCCGACCGGTCTCACCGAGCCGCGGTGGGTGCGCGCGATTGAAATCCGCCCGGTCGGCAAAGGCGCCCGCAAGATCACGCATCACGCGCTCGCGCGCCTGCAGCAGCCGGAGGATATGGATCCGGCGCTCTTCACCAACGATCCGAACGTCGCCGGCGACGGCCTCTTCATGGAATGGGCCGTGGGCAAGAACGCCGACGAGATGCGTCCGGACTCGGGCCGCCTGATGCTGCCCGGCTCGAAGATCGTGTGGGAGATGCACTATCACGCGGTCGGCGAGGAAATCTCGGGTCACACCGAGCTCGCCGTGTGGTTCTATCCGAAGGGGCAGGAGCCGAAGCACCGCGAAGTGCTGGCGCTGTTCAACTCGTTCTCGGGCAACTCGCCCGGCGCGCGCGCCCTCGACATCCAGCCGAACCAGATCACGACGACCGAGAGCTTCATCACGTTGAAGCAGAACGCGCGGATCGAGAACTTCCAGGCCCACATGCACCTGCGCGGCAAGGGCATGTCGATGGAAGCCATCTATCCGGACGGCCGTCGCGAGCTGCTGAGCCAGATCAGCGACTTCAACTTCAACTGGCACAACATGTACATCTACGCGGATGACGTGGCGCCGCTGCTCGCGAAGGGCACGATCCTCCACCTCATCGCGTGGTACGACAACACGAAGAACAACAAGTCGAACCCGGATCCGGATCAGTGGGTGGGCTACGGCGACCGCACGGTCGACGAGATGGGCCACGCGTGGCTGAACATCACCTACTTCAGCGACGAAGAATTCAAGGCGGAGACGGCCAAGCGCGCGGCGGCGACGGCGACGTCGACGGCCGCTGACCGTCAGCAGCCTCAGCAGTAAGAGCGGATTCATCGGACCCTGAGGCGCCGTTCCAGATTTCTTGGACGGCGCCTCTTTTTTTTGAACCAGGGGAGTCACGGATGCGTGGAAGTCGAGTGGCCGTCGCAGGGATGATGGTGGCGTTTCTCGTGGGAGGCGCGCTCGTGCGGGCCGGTCAGCAGGGCGTCGGTCAGACGCCGAGCCAGTTCCCGCTCTCGAACACGATTCGCGAGCGCGGCACGAGCGTCACGGGCGCGTTCGAAGGGTGGTACTTCGACAAGGACGGCAGCGTCCGCGTCCTCGTCGGCTACTTCAATCGCAACACGAAGCAGGAGCTCGACATTCCCGCGGGCCCGAACAACCGGATCGAACCGGGCGGTCCTGACCAGGGCCAGCCGACGCATTTCGAGACCGGCCGGCAGTGGGGCGTGTTCACGATCAAGGTGCCGAAGGATTTCGGCACGAAGAAACTGACGTGGACCATCGTCGCCAACGGTCTCACCAACGCCATCACGCTCCACACGCAGCCCGACTACGTCGTCGAGCCGTTCGAGGACGCGGCGAACAAGAACACGCCGCCCAAGATCAAGTTCGATCCGAACGGCCAGTGGTTCACGGGACCGCCGACGGTGACGGCGGCGACCTACAGCGCGACGGTCAGCGAGCCGCTCACGCTGACGACGTGGGCGACCGACGAGGGCCCCAAGATCAACATCCCCGAGGGACGCGGCCGCGGCCGCGGACGAGGCGCGGCCGGAGCGACGGGTGCGACCGGTGCGACGGGCGGCGATGCGGCCGCTGGGGCTGGCGCCGGGCGAGGTGGACGTGGCGGGCGCGGGGCGGCAGGTGCGACCGGCGCCATCGGCGCTGCGGATGCCGCGGCCGGCGGATTTCAGCCGGCTCCGCCCCTCGCCGTGTCGTGGCACGTATTCCGCGGGCCGGGCCCCGTCAAGTTCGATCCGGTGTCGCCGCGCGTCGATATCCCGAACGGCGGCAAGGCGTCGACGACGGCCACGTTCAGTGTGCCGGGCGACTACACGCTCCGCGTGCAGGGCAACGACAGCACGGGCAACGGCGGCGGCGGCTTCCAGTGCTGCTGGTCCAACGCCTACGTTGCGGTCAATGTGAAGCCGGCCACGACAGGCGGGAAGTAAGAACTTGGAAGTGAGAACTTAGAAGTAAGGGTAATAATATACTTGACACATCAGGCCGTTCTTGGTAGTCTCTACTCATGGCTACCGAGAACGGCACTCCCGACACCCTGCTGGGCGCAATCACCTACTTCAACGACATCGACGTAGCGACTCAGTTCGTCGCCTCGCTCCGCTGGCCGAGTGGCGTCACCTGCCCGCACTGCGAAGACAAGAACGTCGCGTTCGTGGCCTCCCGCCGCATCTGGCAGTGCAAAGAGTGCCGTAAGCAGTTCTCCGTCAAAGTCGGCTCCATCTTCGAGGACAGCCCGATTCCGCTCTCGAAGTGGTTGCCCGCGATGTGGATGCTGGTGAACTGCCGGAACGGCGTCAGCAGCTACGAGATCGCCCGCGACCTTGGCGTCACCCAAAAGACCGCGTGGTTCATGCTGCACCGGCTGCGGCTGGCGATTCAGGCGAAGTCCTTCGACAAGATCAACGGCGACGTCGAAGTGGACGAAACCTACATCGGTGGCAAGAGCCGGAACATGCACGCCGACAAACGGAAGCGCGTCGGCATGAAGCGCGGCAAGAGCATGGCGGGCAAGGTCGCGGTCATGGCCCTGCTCGACCGACACGGCAAGGACGGCACCAGTCAAGTCCGGACCGAAATCCTCGCGGGCCGCAAAAAGGGTTCGCTCCAGAGCAAGGTCCGCCAGCACGTCGAAGAAGGATCGAACGTCTACACCGACGCCTTTTACTCGTATCGCGGACTGTCCAATGGCTACGTTCACGGCTTCGTGGACCACGCCGAGAAGTACGTCGATGGGCAAGTCCACACCAATAGCTGCGAGAACTTCTGGAGTCTCTTGAAGCGTGCCCTCAAGGGCACCTATGTTTCGGTGGAACCGTTTCATCTGTTCCGCTACCTCGATGAGCAGGTGTATCGCTTCAACAACCGCAAGATGTCCGATGGGATGCGGTTCCTCGAAGCGTGCGCGTCCGTCTTCGGCAAACGTCTCACCTATGCCGCCCTAACCGGGAAGGAACTCCCGCAAACGTGTTAAGAAGTCGTGGCCTCAATTGCAACGCGGAAAGGTAAGAAGAAAATGACCGACAATAAATCTTCAGGAGCATTTCGGCGCCACCATACGGATTCTGGAGACGTCGATGCTCACGCATTTTTTGTCCGTGGGTTCGATGACTTTTGGGCCACGATAAAGCCACCGAAAGGACATTCGCAGCCGTACGCCACCACTCATCCGACGCTTGACGCCGCGAAGGAAGCGGCTGAGAGTGCAGTTCAATCGCATTTTCCCCACGATTGCAGGACGAAGAAATGCGCGGGGTGGACCTACTCGGCAAACTAGGTGTAACCATGAAAATCTCTGTCCCTGGTCGAACGCCGATGGAGCGTTTGTCGAATCTCACGAAGCGCGTCATCGCCGTTCCGAAAGAAGAAGTCGAACGCGAAGAACAGAAGTGGCGAAAAGCACGTGGCGTAAAGCGCATAAAGTCCCGATGACCCTCAACGGATCGGATTAGCCGCAAGCAGTCCCTTGAGATTATCCGCAGTCAAGTACTGCAATTGGTACGCGCTGTCGTCGCCGCGTCCACCCATGAGCGCGACCAGCGACTTTCTAGCCGGACGGCGCTGATTTATCCGCGTGTCGATTTCAAACTTTACAAACTGCCACGCACCGACATCAGCCGCTTGAAGCGGCAAGACGACACGTTTGTCCGCGAACGTGTGTGAGCCATAACGCAATTTCTTCGACCACACCGCGTCGCTGGCGATCCCGGCCAGTAGGCCATTCGTTTCCGCTTGATGTTGCGCTCCAGACTCGAAGAAATAAGCGATGCGTCCGTGGTGGTGATGTTTATCTGCCCAGTGGCCCATGACGTGAACGCAATGACGGCACAGCGTCGTATAGGCGTGGCCGTATTGTTCGATCCACTTCGTGGGCATCGTGTTGTAGAAATCGTCTGGCTTAGTGGCCACGACGATCCCGTAGGTCTTCCGCTGATTGATCAACCCGACCAAGTGCCGTTCAATCTCTTGACGTTCATCGTCAGGCACGCCGAGGAACTGGCCGCCGCCGGGCGCAAGTTCCTTCATGTGGAAATACTTGACCTTTGGGTGCTTCCGCCGAACGGTCTCTAACTTCGAGCGCCACTGCCTTTCGAGAGCGCGACAGTTCCGAGGGTTGAACAAGAAACCCGCCACGCACATGACAGGCGACCCGGTGTGTGTGCCGCTCTCATCGAAGTAGGCTTCCATCATGGCGACCAGTCCCCGCCCGTCAGGGCATAGAATCTCTAGGAGCCGGTCGAAATAGCCTGTTTCGGCCGGAGGGTTCATTGTGAACCTCTGGCCTTGATGTCACAAGTATATTGTTCCCGAAGTAAGAACTCAGAAGTCACTGAGAAACAAGACTGGCACGGGGCGGGGAGACCTCGCCTCGTGCCGGTTACAAAAGTCGCCGATCCCTCCAAGCATCCGAACTCCGCCGCCCCCCAGACCGCGCCCTCCAGAACGCAGCGACTTCGTCCGATAAGAGAAGCGGCTAAGAGGAGGCCTCGTGCCTGTGAAGACTGTCAAGACCACCTGCATCGCCGTCTTGTGCGGCCTGTTGTTCTGCGCCACGGGAGCAGTGTCAGCATCGGCGGCCACGCCGTGCCCGGTGGCCGACGTCGCGCAGGACCTCGTCAGCCCGAATCCGCAGATCCGCCTCAAGGCGGGCCGCGTGCTCCGGCAGGCGGCCTGCTTCGGCGCGGCGTTGCCACTGGCGACGCTCATCGCCGATCCGGTGGACGAGGTGCAGCTCGAAGGGATCGCCGGCGAAGTGGCGATCTTCCTGAACAAGAACGCCGTTCCGAAGCGCCGCGTCGGCTTCCTGATCGAAGTCCGGCACGAGGTGGCATCCGACGCGTTCTGGGCGGGACCGATGACGAGCACCGGCCGTCCGGCGCCGCCGCAGGTCCTCGCGGCCTTGCGCACGGCGGCACACGATGACAACCCGCGCGTCGCGGTCGAGGCGCTGTACGCGTTCGGCGCGCTGGCGTCCGAAGTGAAGGGCACCGCACGGCAGGAGCTTCAGGCGGCGAACGGCCCGTACCTCGCCGATCTCGCCGGCTCCTCGCAGATGGAGATGCGCCTGGCCGCCGTGGCCGTGATCGGCCGTCTCTACGCGCGGTGGCCCGGTGAGAATCTGGAAGAATCCGTGGGACCGGCGATGGTCACGGCGCTTGGCGACGTCAACGACGCGGTCAAGGTCGTGGCGGCGCGCGGCATCGGCGGGATGCGGTACGAGCGCGCGCTGCAGCCGCTGACGGATCTGTTCACGGCGCGCGGCAAGGGCGACGTGGCCGAGGCCGCGGCCGATGCCCTCGCGCGGATCGCGCATCCGTCGAGCATGCCGCTCTTCACGAGCCTGATCACGAGCCCGGAAGCCCCGCTGCGCGCGATTGCCATCGCGGGCCTCGCGCGCGGCGGAGATCGACGCGCGCTCGCCGACATCGTCGACAATCTGGCATTCGAGCGGTCCGACGAGGTTCTTCTGTCGGTGAACTTCGCGTGGATCATGCTGGAGAACACCACAATCGACCCGCTGGGCGAGGGGCTTCTGAAGGCGTCGGGGCACGACCTGGCGCTCGCGTATCTCATCGAAGTCGCGACGCTGCGCCCGGCGAAGTTCCTGGCCTACGCGATCGATCCGGACCCGCGGCTGCGCGCCGACGTGGCCGACATTCTTGGCGTGACCCGCGATCCGCGCGGGCTGCCGCTGGTCCAGCCGATGCTGAAGGACAAGAACCCGCTCGTCGTGCAGGCCGCCGAGCGCGCGATCGCGCGGATGCAATAGAGAAAACTGAAAACTGAACACTGCAAAGAGAGAACTGGGAGGTGTTCAGTTTTCTCTTTTCACTTTTCACTTTTCAGTTTCCATCTGCCTGATAATCGCCGTCAGCGCCTGATTCACAGGACACGCGATCCCGAACTTCGCGCCGAGCCGGACGACCGCCCCGTTCAGAAACTCGATCTCCGTTCGCCGCCCTTTCAACAGATCCTGCTGCATCGAGGACAGGTTCCTCGACGCGCGATAACCGTCGTTGATGGCGGACACGAGATCGCCTTCGAGCTCGACGCCGTCGCGCCGGGCGACGCGCACGCATTCATTCACAATCAAACGCTTGAGCGGGTTCAGCCGTTCGTCGGCGATGGCGCCGACTTCCGTTCGGGTGATCGCGTTGATCGGGTTGATCACGCAGTTGACGACGAGCTTGCGCCACATCTCGTCCTTGATGCGATCGGTCACGCGGCCATCCAGCCCGCAGCGCGTGAAGGCGTCCGCGATGGCGGCGCTGACGGGGCTGTTCTCGATGGACGTGTAGCTGCGGACCTTGAGCTCGACGACGCCCGGCGTCCGGAAGATCGCGCCGAAGTGCGTGATCGCCCGCAGCACGCGGCAGCGGCCGCCGATCGCCGCCTTGACGACGTCCTCGCTGTACAGCCCGTTCTGGACGCACAGGATGATCGTGTCCGCGCGCACGAGCGGCGCGAGGCTGCGCGCCGCCGCCTCGTTGTCGCTGACCTTCGTCGTCAGAAGAACAAGCGTGTCCGGCGCGAGCGCCGTGAGGGCCGGCACGGCACGAACGCGATGCGTGCCTTCCTCCGCGCCGGTCACCCGGAGGCCTTCGGTGTTGATCGTACGGGCGTGCGCCTCGCGCGTGACGAGCGTGACGTCGTACGCCGTCGAAAGTCTTGCGCCGTACACGCTGCCGATGGCGCCCGCGCCGAACACGACGATTTGCAGAATCGGAACTCCCGCGGCTACAGTAGCCGGTCACGGGAAGAAGTCAAGACGGACGACTTCCGGGAGGGCGTATGAGAAAAGCAATGGCCGTGGCCGGCGTGCTGCCGCTGGCGATGATGATCGTCTCGGCGCAGACGCAGACAACGTTGAACGTCAGGGATCTCGTCGAGCTCGAGCTCCACACGCACACCGAAGTGACGGACAAGATGCACGACGGCTGGACGTCGATTCTCCTCGTGACCGGCGGCACGGAAGAGCGCGGGCCGCAGGACGTGCTCGGCGGCCACACGATCATGGCGCGCCGCCACGCGATTCAGATCGCGCAGACGCTCGGCAAGACGTTCGTCGCGCCGGTCCTGCCGATCGCGGTCAACGCGACCGGCCTCAACGCGAGCCGCGAGATGGCCGATCAGCCCGGCGCGATGCAGGTGCCGGCCGACGTCTTCAAGCAGGTGGAGCTGGCCGAGATCGACAGCCTCGCGCGCAGCGGCTTCAAGGACATCTACGTGATGGGCGATCACGGCGGCGGTCAGGCCGAGATGAAAGAGGCCGCCACGGAGATGGACAAGAAGTGGTCGGCGAAGGGGACGCGCGTGTACTACGTCAGCGACTTCTACAACAAGACGCACGACGACGTGGACCTGTACCTCTACGAGCACAAGCTGCCGATCGCCGGTCACGGCGCGATGATGGAAACCTCGGAAATGCTGTACTACGAGCCAGCCCAGGGCATTTACGTCCGTCCAATCTACAAGACGGTGCCATCCGATCCGACAGGCCAGACGCCCGAGCAGTGGAAGGCGGCGCGTGACGCGAGGCTCGCGCGTGAAGCCGCGATCGCTGCGGGCAATCCGCCGCCGGCGCAGGCCGGACGGGGCGGTGGCGGCGGACGTGGCCGCGGTCAGGATCCGAATGCGCCGCCGCGCGTGAACAACGGCGTGACCGGCGATCCGCGTCCGTCGACGAAAGAGATTGGCAAGGATCTGATCGACATCACGGTCAACAACGCCGTGAACGAGATCCGGAGGCTGAAGGCCGCGCGCGGCACGATGTAGCTACTTCACGGTCCAGAGATAGATCGTCAGACCGTTCACGTCCTGCGACTGCTCCGGGGGCCATGTCTCGCCCATGTCGAACTTGTGAGAGACGATGCGGGTCCCCGGACGCAGCTCGCGCTTGAACTTCGGAATCAGTCGGTCGATGACGCGCGGCAGCAGGAACATCGTCACCACCGACGCCCCGCTCAGATCCGTTTCGAAGAGATCCCCGTAGACGAAGCGCACGCGATCGCCGACGCCGGCCTGCTTCAGGTTGTCGTTCGACCGGCGAATGAGCAGCGAGTCCATCTCGATGCCGACGCCGAACGCGCCGTACTTCTTCGCCGCGGTGATGGGAATGCGGCCGTCGCCGGAGCCCAGGTCGTAGACGACGTCGGCCGACGTCACGTGCGCGAGCTCCAGCATCGCGTCGACGACGCTGTCGGGTGTCGGGACGAACGGCGCATCCGGCACGCGGTTCGGCCGGAACTGACCGGCGCTCGCCGTGGCGACGAGCAGTGTCGCAGCCGTGAGCGCGGTCGCGAGTCGAGGCACCATCACGCCGCAAATCTACCGCAGATCGGCGCTAGAATCTCGGCAACGGAGGTGCGGCATGCGTCGCCTGAGCCTGCTGGCGTGTCTGGTCGCGGCGTCGACGGTGTCGGTCGTCCATTCGCAGACGCGCGGCGCGTCTGGAACCGTTGTTTATCAAGGCGCCCGCCTGATTATTGGTGACAGCTCGGCGCCGATCGAGAACGGCGCGTTCGTCGTCTCGAACGGACGCATCACCGCCGTGGGCCGCAGCGGCGCGATCGCCGCGCCGGCCGGCGCGACGCGCGTCGATCTCGCGGGCAAGACGGTCATGCCCGCGATGATCAACGCGCACGTCCACATCGGCTACGAGGGCTACACGAGCTGGGGCGCGGAAAACTACACGCCGCAGAACGTGCTCGACCACCTGCAGCGCGAAGCCTTCTACGGCATCGCCGTCACCCAATCGGTCGGCAGCAGCCCGACCGATCAAGCGATCCAGTTCGTGCGCGATCAGGACGCGGGGAAGTTCGCGCCGGCCTCGAAGTTCATGTTCATGCCGGGCATGGCGCCGCCCAACGGCGGGCCCGACGCGATCCTGCTGAAGGGCACGAGCGTGCTGAAGGCGGTCAACGAAGTGTCCACGCCGGACGAGGCGCGCGCCGCGGTCAGGACGATGGCCGCGCGGCAGCTGAAGAGCGTCAAGATCTGGGTCGACGATCGGCGCGGCACGTATCCGAAGATGACACCGGAGGTCTACAACGCGATCATCGCGGAAGCGCACGCGCATCAGATGCTCGTGCACGCGCACGCGATCCAGATGGCCGATCAGAAAGCCGTCGTCCGCGCCGGCGCCGACGTTCTCGTGCACACGGTGCAGAACGAGCAGCTGGATGACGAGCTCCTCGCGCTGTTGCGCGAGAAGAAGCCGTACTGGATAACGGTCATCGGACTCGGCGATCGCAGCGAGGTGTGCGACAACGATCCGTTCGTCGATCGGACGTATCCGGCGAAGACGCTCGCAGAGATCCGCGCGTCCACGGCCTGCGGACCGGTCGCGCCGAACGCGGCGAACCGCGAAGCGATCCTCGCCGCCAACCTTCCGCAGTACGTCGCGGCGGGCGCGCGTCTCGTGCTCGGGACGGACGCGGGTATCACGGCGCGTCACGCGTTCGGCTGGGCCGATCATCACGAGATGTCACGATGGGTGAAGTCCGGCATCCCGCCCGCGCAGGCCATCGTCGCGGCGACGTCGCGGCCGGCGGAACTGCTCGGTCTGAAGGACATGGGCACGCTCGCCGCCGGCAAGCGCGCGGACTTCATCGTGCTGAATGCCAATCCGCTCGAAAACATTCGGAATACGCGCGAGATCTCGGCCGTCTACCTGGACGGCGCCCGGCTGGATCGGGAGGCGCTTCTGGCGCGGTGGAAGCGGTCAAATTCGACCCAATAAGGTGTAGAATTTGCCGCTAATACCGGATGAACAAAGGGACTTCCGCATGCGCGGCCGGCGTCATCGCGTGGCTGGTTCTGGCTGGAACTGGCCCGTCCACCCGTCTCGCCGCGCAGGCCGCGCCGCCCAAGGCTCAGCCCGCCGCGCAACCTGCATCGGCGCCTGATCAGAACGCCGTCGTCCGCCGCTACTGCGCCTCGTGTCACAGCGAGCGCACGAAGTCCGGCGGCCTCGTGCTGGCGAATTTCGACGTCGCGCGCGCGGCGCAGAACGCCGAGACCGCCGAAGAAATGATCCGAAAGCTGCAGGCCGGCCTGATGCCGCCGCCCGGATCGCCGCGGCCCGACGCTGCGGCGCATGCGGCACTCGTCAACGCGCTCGAGACGACGGTCGATGCGGCTGCCGCGGCGAAACCGAATCCGGGCGCGCGCACGTTCCAGCGTCTCAATCGCCCCGAGTACGCGCGCGCGGTCCACGATTTGCTCGGCCTCGACGTCGACGCCGGCAGCTGGCTCCCGCTCGATCAGAAGAGCGCGAACTTCGACAACATCGCCGACGCACAGGCACTGTCGCCGATGCTGCTCGAGGGGTATCTGAATGCCGCGAACGCCGTCAGCCTGATGGCGATCGGCGATCGCCACGCGCCGACGGTCGATCACACCTACAGCGCGCCCGGTTACGTGTCGCAGCATCCGTGGGATCACGTCGACGGCGCGCCGTACGGCACGCGCGGCGGCATGGTCGTCGATCACGTGTTCCCGGCCGACGCCGAGTACGTCTTCGAGGTCGATCTCGTGGCGGGCTCCAACGCGCGTTTCGAGGACATCGACATCTCGATCAACGGCGAGCGCGTCGCGCTGATCAAGTACGAGACCGGGCCGGCCGGCGGCGCCGACGGCCGCGGCGCCGTGCCGATGCGGACCGAGCCCGTGCTGATTCGCGCGGGCCAGCACCGCGTGGCGGCGGCGTTCGTGCGGCGGACCGAGGGGCCGTACGAGGATCTGATCCGTCCGCACGACTGGTCGTTTGCCGGCGGCGGCTCCGGCGGCCCCGGCATCACGACGCTGCCGCACGTGAAGGACTTCGTCATCAAGGGGCCGTACAAGATCACGGGCATCTCCGAGACGCCAAGCCGGCAGAAGATCTTCAGCTGCCGTCCGACGGTGCCGAGCGAAGAGCGCCCGTGCGCGCGGCAGATCGTGTCGCGCCTGGGCGGCGACGCATACCGGCGTCCGCTGACGGCGAGCGAAATCGATCGCCTGATGCCGTTCTACGAGGAAGGCGCGAAGGCCGCTGGGGCGGGTAAGGCGGGTGGGTTTGAAGAGGGCATCCGCTCCGCGCTCGAGGCGATTCTCGCGAGCCCGTACTTCATCTTCCGTCTCGAGAAGGAGCCGGAGTTCGCGAAAGCGGGCGCGAGCTATCGCGTCGCCGATCTCGATCTCGCGTCGCGGCTCTCGTTCTTCCTGTGGGGCGAGCCGCCCGACAGCGAGCTGCTGAAGATCGCGAGCGCGGGCAAGCTGTCCGCGGAAGGCGCGCTCGAGAAGCAGGCGCGGCGGATGCTCGCGGATCCGCGCGCCGAGGCGCTCGGGACGCGCTTCGCCGCGCAGTGGCTGCGGCTCCAGGACGTCGACAAGGTCCACCCCGATCCGAATTTCTATCCGAACTTCGACGACAACCTCGCGGAGGACATGCGCCAGGAGACGCGGCTGTTCTTCAACAGTCTCGTCCGCGACGATCGCAGCGCGCTCGATCTCTTCCGCGCGGATTTCACGTATGTGAACGAGCGCCTCGCGCGGCACTACGGCTTCCCGAACGTCTCGGGCTCGGAGTTCCGGCGCGTGCAGTATCCCGACAACACGCGCCGCGGCGTGCTGGGGCAGGGCAGCATCCTGGTGCAGACCTCGCTCGCGAACCGCACGTCGCCCGTGCTGCGCGGCAAGTGGGTGATGGAAGTGCTGATGGGCACGCCGCCGCCGGCGCCGCCGCCCGACGTCCCGCCGCTCGACGATACGGGCGAGGCGAAGGACGGCCGGATGCTCACCACGCGCGAGCGGATGGAGCTGCACCGCAAGAACCCGACGTGCAGCTCGTGCCACAAGATGATGGATCCGATCGGGCTGGCGCTCGACAACTTCGACGTGACGGCGAAGTGGCGCGTGCGCGAGAACGGCCAGCCGCTCGACACGCGCGGCGATTTCTACGACGGCACGCCGGTGACGTCGCCCGCCGAACTGCTGGCGGCGCTGATGAAGCGGCCGACGCCGCTGCTGCGCACGTTCACCGAGAACCTGCTGGCCTACGCGCTCGGCCGCCGCACCGAGTACTACGATCAGCCGGCGATTCGCGCCATCGTGAAGGCCGCTGACGCGGACAACGACAAGATGTCGGCGTTCATTCTCGGCGTGATCAAGAGCGACGCGTTCCAGATGAAGCGGGCCGAGCCCGCAGCGCCCACGGAGACGAAGGCACCTGGGAACGATATCCAACGATAACGACGACAAGGAGACGAGCGTGAATTTCATCACTGGCAAACACCTGCCCCGCCGGACCTTCCTTCGCGGCGTGGGTGCGACCGTGGCGTTACCGTTTCTGGAATCGATGATGCCGGCCGGCGGCACGCGCGCGAGCGCGGCCGCCGCGTCGCAGACCGGCAAGACGCCGCTCGTGTGCATCGAGGAAGTCCACGGCCTCCCGGGCTGCAACAACTGGGGCGCGACGAAGCATCTGTTCGCACCGGAGACCGCCGGCCGCGACTTCACGCTCGTCCCCGACAATCCGCTGACGACCATCGACGCCTTCCGCAGTCACATGACGATCGTCAGCAACACCGACGCGCGGAACGCCGAGGCGTTCCTGCTGCCGGAAATCGGCGGCGACCACTTCCGGTCGAGCGCCGTGTTCCTGACGCAGTCGCACCCGAAACAGACGCAGGGCTCGGACATCTGGGCCGGCACGTCGCTCGATCAGATGTACGCGAAGAAGTTCGGCCAGGACACGCCGCTGCCGTCGATGCAGTTCTGCGTCGAAAACCTCGATCAGGCGGGCGGCTGCACCTACAACTACTCCTGCGCCTACACCGATTCGATCAGCTGGGCGTCGCCGAACGAGCCGCTGCCGATGATTCGCGATCCGCGGATCGCGTTCGACATGCTGTTCGGCGCGGGCAGCACGCCCGAGGATCGCGCGGCGCGGCTGATGACGCGGCGCTCCATCCTCGACTGGGTCGGCGGCGAAGTCGAGCGCGTCCGCCGCCAGCTCGGCGCGAGCGATCGCGCGCGGCTCGATCGCTACATGGACAACGTACGGGAAGTGGAGCGCCGCATCCAGGCCGTTGAGGCGCACAACCGCAGCGGCGAATCGCGCGAGCTGCCGAATGCGCCGGCCGGCGTGCCCGACTCGTTCTCCGAGCACATGAAGCTGCTGTTCGACCTCCAGGTCATCGCGCTGCAGACCGAGATGACGCGCGTCATCTCGTTCAAGACCGGCCGCGACGCGCAGAACCGCGTGTTCCCGGAGAGCGGATCGAACCAGCCGTTCCATCCCGCCTCGCACCACGGCAATCGCGAAGAGCGGATCATGGAATACAACAAGATCTGCAAGTACCGCGTGAGCCAGCTCGCGTACCTCCTCGACAAGATGAAGAACGCGACGGTCGACGGCGATCAGACGCTGCTCGACAAGTCGCTCGTCATCTGGGGCTCGCCGATGGCGGATTCCAACATCCACAACCATCGCCGCTGCCCGCTCGTCCTGCTCGGCCACGCCAACGGCCACCTGACCGGCGGCGTGCACTTGAAGGCGGAGGACGGCACGCCGATGGCGAACGTCATGCTGACGCTGCTGCACAACCTCGGCCTCGACGACGTGAAGACGTTCGGCGACAGCAACGGAGAATTTTCATTGTCGGCGCCGGCGACGACGACCGTTGCGGGCTGATTCGGAGACGTCATGAAACGACGACTGGGTCTGAATCTCACCGTCGCCTTGTGCGTGACGGCCGCGCTGCTGCGCGCTGCACCTTCGCTTTCCCCGGTTGCCGATGCGGCGATGAAGGGCGACCGCGACGCCGTGCGCGCGCTGCTGAAGCAGGGCGCGGACGCGAGCGCGGGACAGGGCGATGGCATGACGGCGCTGCACTGGGCGGCCGAGCGCGGCGACGCGGCCATGATCGAGATGCTCGCTTACGCCGGCGCCAACGCCGCCGCCGTGACGCGCGTCGGCCAGTACACGCCGCTGCACCTGGCGAGCACCGCCGGCAGCGCGCCGGCCGTCGCGGCGCTCCTCAAGGCCGGCGCCGACGTGTCCGCGAAGACGTCGACCAGCGGCGTGACGCCGCTGCACCTCGCGGCGTCCTCCGGCAACGCCGACGTCGTGAAGCTGCTGCTCGACCGCGGCGCCGACGTGAACGCGAAAGAGTCCGAGTGGGGACAGACGCCGCTGATGTTCGCCGCGGCCGAGAATCGCGCCGGCGCGATCAAGATGCTGCTCGCGCGCGGCGCCGATCCGAAGATCACGTCGAAGTCGATCGACATCGCCACGCAGAGCAAGCTCGACGCCGCGGCCAGAACGGCGCAACGGAAGGTCCTCGAGGCCGCGGTGCCGAAGGGGCAGCAGCCGACCGCCGATCAAGTGCAGGCGGCGATTCAGGCCTCACGCGATCTGTTTGCCTCCGGCAAGATTCCGCCGCCGGATCCGGCGGCCCCAGGAGGCGCCCGCGGCGGACGCGGTGGCCGCGGCGGCAACGCTGGTGGCGGCGCCGCCCCCGGAGACAACCCGGCCGATCGGCCGCCGAATTTCGATCCGGAGGAAATCAATCCGGCGGTTTCCGCGAAGGGCGGTCTGACGGCGCTGCTGCACGCGTCGCGTCAGGGGAATCTCGACGCGGCGCGCGCGCTGCTCGACGGCGGCGCGCCGGTCGATCAGGTGAGCGCCGGCGAGGCCGTGAGCCCGCTGATCACGGCGCTCGTCAACGGGCAGTTCGACATGGCGATGCTGCTCGTCGAGCGCGGCGCGAACCCGAATCTCGCCGCGGCGAGCAACGGCGTCACGCCGCTCTGGGCCGCGATCAACGCGCCGTGGCAGCCGCGCACGCGCTTCCCGCAGCCGCAGGAGATGGAGCAGCAGAAGGCGACGTACCTCGACGTCATGCAGGCGCTGCTCGCGAAGGGCGCGGATCCGAACGCGCGCATCAAGTCGCACCCCTGGTATCTCGTCTACAGCGGCTGCGGCAATCGCAACTGCGGCCTCGCGGATACGTCGGGCTCGACCGCGTTCTGGCGCGCGGCCTACGGTACCGATCTCGAGGCGATGAAGTTGTTGATTGCGTACGGCGCCGATCCCAACATCCCGACCACCGCACCGGCGATTCCCGTGCGGCGCGGCGGCGGCGGACCGCCCGCGGGCGCCGGCGGCCCCGTTGCGCCGACGGCGGCGGCGGATCAGGCGAAGTTCAACGCGCCGCCAGTGCCGCAAGGCGGTCCTGGCGCGACGCCGCTGCACGCGGCCGCCGGTGTCGAGTACGGCGAAGGCTTCGCGGGCAACGCGCATCGGCACGCGCCCGACGCGTGGATGGCGGTGGTGAAGTACCTCGTCGAAGAGCTCGGCGCGGACGTCAACGCGCGCGACAACGACGGCTACACCGCGCTCCATCACGCGGCCGCGCGCGGCGACAACGACATGATTCTATATCTCGTGTCGAAAGGCGCCGACGTGAGCGCCGTCGCGCGCAGCGGCCAGACGACGGCCGACATGGCCAACGGCCCGGTGCAGCGCATCTCGCCGTTCCCGGCGACGGTCGCGCTGCTCGAGAAGCTCGGCTCGAAGAACAGCCACAAGTGCGTGTCGTGTTAGGTGAGCTGTAGCGCGAGCCCCTTAGGTTGACTTGTAGCGCGAGCCTTTCAGGCGAGCGAGGTCCCATGGAAGCCGTCATTGCCGGCCTGTTGAAGGACTTCGAGGACGGGAAGATGACCCGCCGGCAGCTCATCCAGAGTCTGGCGATGGCGGCCGCGGCGGTCGCTCCCGGCGCGGCGCTCGCGGCGCAGGCGCCCGCGGCCACGGCGGCGCCGATTCCTGCAGCGTTCGAGAAAGCGCCGTGGAAGACCGTCTGGCTCGATCACATTTCCTACGCCGTCTCCGATTACCGCCGCAGCACGGCGTTCTACCGCGACCTGATGGGCTGGGACATCCGGAACGACAACGGCAACAACCAGTGCACGCTGAAGATCGGCGACATCGGCGAGATCATCATTCGCAACACTCGCCAGGCCGCAGCCAATCCGCAACCGTCGCAGCCCGGCCGCCCGCCGCTCACCGGCGTGATCAATCACGTGTCGTACGGCATCCAGCCGTGGGACACTGAAGGCGTGAAGGCCGAGTTGGAGAAGCGCGGGCTGAAGCCGCGGCCGGATATGGTCGGCGACAACTTCAAGAGCTACCACGTGACGGATCCCGACGGCTGGGATCTCCAGATCAGCAATCAGACGAAAGACACGCGCGGGTGACCGCGTTCCACGCCATTTCGTGAATCGTCGCGTCCTCGTCGTTGTCTCCGGTGTCTTCGGCGCCTTCGTCGTCCTGGCCGCCGGTATCCTTTACCTGCTGACCCCGTCGCGTCCGGCGCCCGCGCCGACAGCGGCGGCGAAGCCGGCGGCGCCCGCGCCTCCGCCCGTCAGCGATCTCCTGTCAGGGCCGCTGCCGACGATGGCGTCGCCCGAGCCGCGCGCGCCGAAGCGTCCGGCGCCGAAGCCGTCCGCCGCGCCCGCGCCCGAGCCCGCGTCGCCGGAGCCGTCGCCTGACGCCGGCGTCCTGCACATCGACGCCGACGTGCCGGGCGCGCAGGTGTTTCTCGATCGCGTGTTCCTCGGCACGGCGCCGGTGATCGCGCCGAACGTCGCGCCTGGATCGCACCAGCTCAACGTCTCCGCGCAGGGCTGGGAGGGCATCTCCGATCCGATCACGGTGACCTCCGGCCCGCATGACATCCTCGTCAAGCTGAAGGAAGTCCGGCTCGACGCGCACATCGACGTCGTGCACAAGCACCGCATCGGCTCGTGCAAGGGCCGGCTCGTCGCGACGCCGCAGGGCCTGCGCTACGAGACGGCGGACAAAGGGGATGCGTTTAGTGCCGGGCTCCTCGACCTTGACGCGTTCGAGGTGGATTACCTCCAGAAGAATCTCAAGGTGCAGCTGAAGAAGGGAAAGAAGTACGATTTCACCGATCCGGACGGCAACGCCGATCGGCTCTTCGTCTTCCATCGCGACGTCGACAAGGCGCGCGCGCGGCTGAAGAAGGGCGATCCGCCGGCCGCGCCGAAGTAGGAGAGGTTATGAAGTTCGCGGTCGCGGTCCTGGCCTGCTCGATGACGCTGACGGCGGCGGCCCGGCTGAAGCCGGACGCCACGGTTTCCGCGCAGGCGCCCGACGCGGACGCCCACAAGGCGTGGATGAACGACGCGACCGATCTGCAGGAAGACATCCGCGACGCGATGCGCGCGCAGGACGGCGCGAAGATCGCCGACGCCGCGACGAAGATCGAAGCGCTGATGGCGAAGACCGAGGCCTACTGGTCCGCGAAGAAGGCCGCCGACGTTGTCACACTCGCGCAGACCGCCCGCTCACACGCGAAGGACGTCGCGACACTCGGCAAGGCGGGGAAGTTCGATCAGTCGAACGAGGCGTTCGGCAAGCTGAACACCACATGCAACACCTGCCACGATCTGCATCCCGAGAAGCGCTGACCCCCGGGGGCAGACGTCGCACACGCCGCACTCCCGGAGCCTGACGTGGATCCCGCCGGCCCGTTCGACCATACGGTTTCGAGCGTCTCGACGGCGCTCGACCGCATCGTCCAGCTCAACCGCCTCTATCGCGCGGGCGACATCCGCGCGCACGTGCCCGACGCCTTTCACGACAGTGAAGCGCCGCTCGACACGCTGGTCGCGCAGTACCTCCCCGCGTCGCAGGCCGCGCTCGAAGGCGCGTCGCACGGGCTCTTCTACTCGCTGCCGCTCGCGTTCGATCCCGCGGAGTCGGTCGGGCCGTACCTCGCCATCGTCGATCGCGACGCCGCCGGCGAGCCGTACCGCTTCCTGGACATGGGCGCGCAGATCGCCACGCACGCGTTCGGCGAGAACGATCCCGCCTGCGTCCGCGCGATCCTCGAGGCGCTGCCGTTCGTCGCGTCGCGCTACGCGCACTCGGAGTACCAGACGGCGCTGTCGCTCCGCTTCAAGGCCGCGCTCAACCGCGTCGCGCCCGCCGGCACGCCGCGCCACTTCGTCGTCAACACCGGCGCCGAGTCCGTCGAGAACGCGATCAAGGCCGTGCTGCTGAACCGCGTCAAGACGACGGGCGACGGCGACGGCGGGTTCATCATCTCGTTCGACGGCGCGTTTCACGGCCGGACGCTCGGCAGCCTCGCCGTCACGCACCGGAAGAAAGCGCGGCTCGGCTTCCCGACGTTCGACTGGCCGAGCGTCCTGTTTCCGGTCGACGAGGCGAGCAAGCCGAAGGAAACGCTTCGCCGCGAAGAGCGCAGCCTGAAGCAGATCTGGGATCTGCTGGTCTCCGGCCGCCTGCCGAAAGCGGAGAAGAGCCGCGACACGTTCCTGCGCGAGATGGAGGAGATCGATGCGTGTCTCGCCCGGCCTGTGCTGGACGCCGACGCCGTGCGGGCGTTCGTCCAGGAGCAGCGCGCGAAGCTGACGGCCGACGTCGTGCGGCGGTCGCAGCGCGTCGCCGCCGTGCTCGTCGAGCCGATTCAGGGCGAAGGCGGCGTGCGGCCGGCGAGCGCGCGCTTCATGCGCCGGCTGCGGCTGCTGACCCGCGTCTACGACGTGCCGCTCATCTTCGACGAGGTGCAGACCGGCTGGGGCATGACGGGCCGGATGTGGGCGCACGAGTGGTTCGATCTCCCGTGCCCGCCCGATCTCGTGACGTGGGCCAAGAAAGCTCAGAACGGCGTCTTGTTCGTGAGCGAGGCGCTGGCGACGTTCTTTCAGGAAGAGAAGAAGTTCAACACGACGTGGGAGGGCGACTCGGTCGGCATGGTGCGCGCGCTGGCGCAGTTGGACGCGCTCGATCTCGAGCAGGTGCGGCGGACCGGCGAGCGCGCGCGGCAGGGGCTCGAGGCGCTCGCGCGCGAGCATCGCGAGATCATCAAGAACGCCCGCGGTTTCGGCGTCATGCTCGCGTTCGACGTTGTCCGGGCCGACTGGTCTCACGCGCTGCTCGACCGCGCGTTCCGGCGCGGGCTCGTGCTCCTGGCGGCCGGCGAGCGCAGCGTCCGCTTCTATCCGCGGTACGACATGGAGCCGTCCGCGATCGACGAGGCGCTGGCGATTCTGCGGCTCGCGATCGGGGATCTCGTACGCGGCCGCGTGGTTCCCGAGAACATGCCGGCGCCGAGACTGCGGGTCGGCACACTGGAGATCCCGCTCGACACGATCGAGACCGTGGAAATCGCGCGCGACGCGTTCGAGGCGGTCAAGCTGCAGATTCTGGCGGTGGAGCAGGAGCGGTACGGCGGCGCGTCGGCCGCGCCCGAGGCGTCCCCGGAAGGACACCGGACGCTGCTGCAGTATCCGCTCGAGGCCCTGGAGTCCACGGCAGCGACTGCGCGCGCGATCGGCGTCGGCCTGCGCGATCGCGTGTCGGGGCGGTTCGTGGGCTACGCGCTCGGCAGCGCACTCGAGGATCACGACGAGGAAGGCGTGGCGTCGGACCCGCGCTTCGGCGAGAACAACACGTTTTATCTTCAGGCGATGGCGGTCCTGCCGACCGTGCAGAACGCCGTCGAGCTGGAGAACCACCTGCTGGATCTGGTGCGGGGCCGCGCGGCCGCGGCGGGGTTCGAGTTCCTGTCGACGCTCATCGAGGATCGCGTGCGCGAGACGGGACCCGACTGGCTGCGCGCGGCGACCGTGCTGGATCGGTTCGAGAACTACCTCGGCAGCGGGATGCCGTTCGCGTACCTTCAGTTGCCGCTGGCGCCTGCCGCGTAGCCCGCGTCGAGGAGACGCAGACGATGCGTGTGGCGCTCGTATTCGTAGGTGCCACAGCCGGCCGGACAGATGTAGTGGTCGGTCAGGTCGCTCAGGCGGCCGGAGCGATCGCTGGCGTGGCTGCCCTCGTAATGCAGCGGACACTCGCAGGACGGGCAGAAGAAGCCCGGGGCGCCGGCCGGCGGGTGGGGCGTTGCCGCAGGCATCGCCGCTTCATCGCGTTTGTCCATGTCGATCGTGTACGGAAGAGTCGTGCCATCGATTGCGCCGGACGTGGACGTGCGATCCCGCGCCGCCGCTCGAAGCTTGCCGGGAATCCGGCAGCGGGAGTCGAGATGACGCTGAGGAAGGACTTCATCGCGCTGCTGTCCGAGGAGCCCCGCTCGGTGTCGTCGCTCGCGCGCGAGATGGGACTGCGCCGGGCTGACGTCGAGGAGGATCTGCGTCACGCGCTGCGCTCGGCGCGGGCGGCGGGCCACGCGATCGTCGTCGTGCCCGCGCGCTGCAAGACGTGCGGGTTCACGTTCGACGAAGAGAAACTGGCCAAGCCGGGCAAATGTCCCGCGTGCCGCGGCACGCGGCTCTTCGAGCCGCAAATCCGGATTCAGCCCTTATAATCCGCTACGTACGGCCATGAAATCCCGCTTTCTGACGTCGATTCCTGCCGGCGTCGCCGCCGCCGCCGTCCTCACGGCCGGGCAAGCGCTTCACGCCACCGATCCCAATCGCGCGCCGCTCGCGCCGAGCGAGCGCACCGCCGTGCTCGCGCTGCTCGACGCCGTGGACGCCGTGCAGCAGGGACGCGTCGCCGCCGACGAGAGCGTTCGTTGGGAAAGCCACGTCCTGAAGTCGAGTGTGATGACGGCGTACGTGCCGTTCGAGATGTCACTCGATACGCTGCCCACCGCACTGAAGTCGGGCGCCCTGTACGTTCGCGCCGTGACGCGCCCGCGGCCGCCGCAGGTGGCCGAGCAGCATTCCGAAGTGCGCGCCTGGATTCAGGGCGGCGCCGCCACCGCGACGCGCCTGGGCGACTCGGTGTACATGCCGCAAGGCGGCATGCCGATCGGCGGGCCGGCGATGACATCCGGCAAGCGCAATATTTCGGTGCCGGGCGAGAGCGCGGTCAAGCTGCGGGCGATCGAGCAGGACACCGAGAATCAGCGCGCCGAGGATGCGCGGAAGGCGCGGAAGGAACGCGACGCGTCGCTGTTCCCGTTCGAGGAGTACTACTTCTTCGACGGCAAGGCGTCGCGCGCCGCGGGACCGCGCCGCATCGCGCGGGCGCTCGCGCTGCCGCGCGGCGAGTACGAGTTGTACGTCGCGCTCCTCGATCGCGGGCACATCAAGGACGCGAAGCCGGTCGTCGTCTCGCGCACGGTCACCGTGCCGGATTTCTGGAACGACGAGCTTCGGCTGAGCAGCGTGATCCTGACAAACGACGTGCGCATCCTGAAGGCGCCGTTCGCCGAGGAAGCGCGCATCGAGCATCCGTACGCGTTCGGACTGGCCGAGCCGGCGATCCGCCTGGCGCGCGAGTTCTCGACGGGCGACGTGCTGTCGATCGTCTATCAGATCTGCAACTACGGCGCGCCGGACGCGGACCTGTCAGCCGACTACAGCTTCTATCGCATGGACAACGGCCCGCGGAAGTACTTCAACGGCACGAAGCCGCAGCCGCTCGGAGACGACGACCTGCCGACGCCGTCACTGCTCGGCACGCAGGCGTTCGCGATGCAGTCGGTGCCGCTGGCGGCGTTTCCGCCGGGGCGATACGAGCTGGAGATCACCGTTCACGATCGGCTGACGCGCGCGATCGCGAAAACCGTGGCTGGATTTTCGGTGCGATGAGGCCCTGGCTCCTGCTGGCGTCGGCGTGCGTCATCGCCGCCGCGATCGCGTGCGGCTCGTCGGTCACGATGCCTTCCTCGACCACGCCACAGGCGACGATGACTACGACAACGGCGATCACGACGCCGATCACCACCGGCGCCCTGGGCGGCGTATGGCGGGGCACCGGCTCCGATTCGCAGGGCGCGACGATCGTCACCTGGACGTTGACGCAAACCGGATCGACGGTGTCGGGCGCGGTGAAGACGCAGGCCGTCAATCCGAACGACGGATCGTGCGGGTCGTGCCACCGCAACAAGAGCGGCACGTTCTCGGGCTCGATCGACGGCGCGACGCTGATGTTGACGATGCACTTTGCCGCTGGCGCGGATGGCGACCCGACGCCCGAATGCGACGCGACGCTGTCCGGGTCCGCGTCGATGCCGGCCGCGAATCAGCTGACGGCGATCTACTCGGGCGCGGACTCGTGCGAGGGTCCGTTCCTGAATGGCACTCTGCCGATGACTCGGCAGCAGTAGAAGAAGGTCAGCGCGCCACGCGCGCGCGAGGAGACGCGACATGCGAATCAACATGCGGCGAGTGGTGGCATGCCTACTGGCGGTGGTGGCCGGCCTGACGATGGGTTCCGCGCGCGGCTGGGCGCAGGCGCCTGCCGGCGTGCCGGCGGGCGGCGGACAGCGTGGCGGCGGGCGCGGACCGGCGGTGCCGCCGCTGATCATGACGTCCTCGGCGTGGGAGGACGGCGGCGTCATTCCCGACAAGTTCACGCAGGCGGCGGGCGCGACGGCGCCGTCGCCGGAGCTCAAGTGGTCGCAGGTGCCGCCCGGCACGCAGAGCTTCGTGCTCCTCCTGCACGATCCCGAGCCCGTGCTCGCGAAGGGCTCGAAGATGGACATCACGCACTGGCTCGTCTGGAATATTCCCGGAACGTCGACCGGTCTTGCCGAAGGCGTCAAGGCGGGCGAGCTGCCCGACGGCACCCGGCAGGTGAGTCTCCGATCGAACAGCTACATGGGCCCGGGCGCGCCGGCAGGTCCGTATCATCACTACACGTTCGAGCTGTTCGCGCTGGACACGAAGCTCGACGTCGCGCAGGGCACGCCGCAGGACGCCGCCGCGACGCGCACGGCCGTCGTCAACGCGATGGACGGCCACGTGCTCGGCAAAGCGGTCCTCGTCGCCCGGTTCCATCGTCAGCCGCAATAGGAGGCCATCATGGGCGTGACTGTCGGGCGGTTCGCGTTTCTCGTCATGACGGCGGCGACCCTCGCGGTTTCGACTCGCACGGCGGCCGACGCCGGCTTCGACGTGGTTCCGTCGGCGTTCAACCCCGCGCGCGTCGACGTGCAGATCAAAGCGGCGTGGACGCCGGGGATCGGCGTTCCCGACAGGACCGCCGACTCACACGATGATCAGGGACTTGTCCTCTCGATCTCCGACACGGTGGCGTATCCGCCTGGCGCGTCGGCGGTCGCGGAAGTGACGCCGGGTGAGGGCCACACGCTGCGGCATCTCGCGTTCGATCACAAGATCGGGACGCACTGCTCGGGCGGATCGCCGCGCTGGGTCGTCGAGACGACCGATGGCGGCGTGTACGCGTTCGGCTGCTCGGCGGGCGTCCGCGAGATCGATCTGCCTGGGAGCGGCTGGGAGCGTGTGACGTTCAGCTGCTCCGACGTGCAGGTGCTGGCCGGCGTGGACGGAAGCTGCCCGCTTGGCTCGGTCCAGACGCTCTCGGCCCTGAAAATCGTTCACGACGAGGCCGGCAGCACGACGCTCGACAACCTGGACGTCGACTTCGTCGTGACAGGCAAAGGCCGCTGACGCACAGATCGTCCAGGCGGCCGTCCTCGTGGCCGCCTGTATCGAATCCTTCACACGATCGCGTGTTCGTCCGCTTCCTCCCCTCGAGTTTTGACACGTTCTTGACATCGTTCTGACAACGGGCCGGACCCGTTGCCTCAAGCTGAAGCCCTGAGTCGGGACGCGGGTTTCACAACTGCGGCACACCGTGCGCGCAGGAGGAAGGAACGAGCAATGAGGAAGTTGATGGCGTTCGTCGTGGGAGTGCTCGCGGTCAGCGGTGCGGCGCAGGCACAGTCGCCCGCCGCAGCCCCCGCGACGCTGGTGCAGACGATTGATCTTGGTGCGTGGACCGGCGTCCCGGTCACCATCGTGCAGCCGCCGCCGCCGCAGCCGGCGCCAGGCTTCTCGCTCACGTCGATGGCGTTCGACCCGGCGATCAAGACGTTTTACGTCGCGGACTACGCCACGACGAACGTGTACTTGCTCGACGGCGTGACCAACACGGTGACGTCGGCGGTGTACACGAACGGGCTCTTTTCGACCGCCGACATCGGCGCCACGCAGACCCTCCCCGGGACGGCGCCGAACGTAGTGCTCGCCAATCCAGCGACGAATCGTTGGATCTTCATGGGGCACGGAGGCGGCGCGCAGTTCAGCGGCACGACGTTCGTCGAAGGCGTCAACGCGCGCGCGATGCAGTCCGGCGGCGCGTGGGATCCGGTGACGGATAACGTGTACGGCGCGGACGGCCTGCAGTTCTTCGCCGTCAACAACCTGAAGTTCCTGCTCGCGAGCGGCGGCAGCGATGCGGTCGCCGTGAATCCGATGACCAGCCGCGCATACGTCGCTGGCGGCTCCGCGGGCGCCGTCCTCGTGTATGACGGCATCGCGTTGAGCAACGCGAGCGTCAA
This sequence comes from Terriglobia bacterium, assembly GCA_020073005.1. Classification (GTDB taxonomy): domain Bacteria; phylum Acidobacteriota; class Vicinamibacteria; order Vicinamibacterales; family CAVVIG01; genus SRVP-36. The sequence goes on from JAIQFX010000026.1 coordinate 43,037, forward strand.
GATTCCCACGGCTCCGATCGGCTCGGCGGCGCCGGGCGGGTCGCCGGCCGGTCTCGCCGTGAACCCCAACACGAACCGGGTCTACGCCGTCGGCATCACGAGCCCGACGTCACTCGACGTGCTCGACGCGAGCACGTATCAAGTCGTGGCCTCGATTCCCGGTCTGCCGGATCAGTCGGCGGATTACCTGATCACGGGATACATGCCCCTGCTGTTGCCTCGGCCTGTCGCGGTCAATACGCTGACGAACACGATCTTCGTGGTCAACTCGGTCAGCAGCACGATCTCGATCTTCGATGGCAACACGAACACGTTGACCGGCGAGATTGCCATCCCGGTGCCGGATGGGGCAGTCGTCAGTCAGCCGTTCCCGCTTCCGCCCACCACGCTCTTGTATGAGATCAAACCGGGCAATACGTTCTTCGACGTGGCGGGCCAGGCGATTACGACGCTCGGTGGCGCCATCGCGATCGCGGTCAACGAACAGGACAACACGCTTTACGTGGCCAGCGTGAACGGCACCGTGAGCGTCTACGCGCTCGCCGCGCCCGCCGGCCCGGCGACGTTCAGCGTCAACGGCGTCATCAAGACTCCGCAGGGAAATCCTGCGGCGGGCGTGACCGTGAACGCGACGGGCGCCGGCGGCAGCGCGACGGCCGTCACCGATGCGACCGGTTTGTTCGTGCTCACGGGCCTGCCGACGGGCGCCTACACGATCACTCCGGTCTCGCCGTCGTTCGCGTTCGCTCCGAATGCGCAGATCACGATGGTGAACGGCGGCAACGTCACGGGCCTCGCCTTCACGGCGAACCCGCCGATCGTGCCCGTCACGTACTCGCTGAGTCCGTGGACGATGGTCGGACCAGGTGTCGTGACGACGGGGACGGTCACGCTCAATCAGCCGGCTCCGGCGGGCGGCGCCGTGATCACGCTGTCGGCCAGCGATACGAAGTCGGCGAAGTTCCCGTCGGCCGTCACGGTCCCTGCGGGGCAGACGTCGGTCGCTTTCTCCGTGCAGGGCAACGGCGTGTCGGTGACGACGACCGTCACGCTGCGAGCCACGTACAACGGCGGAACGGCGAGCACCAGCGTGACCGTCGCGCCGTCGGATTCGCTGAAGATCACGAGCGCGACGTACTCGAAGTCGCAGGCGCTGTTGCAGGTGAAAGCGACCGGCACGAATGCCGCCGCGACGATCCTCGTGCAGAACGCGAACACGAACGCGATCATGGGCACGATGGTCAATCTCGGCAACGGCAGCTACAGCTTCCAGCTCAGCCTGGCGAGCGGCGTGCCGAGCAGCGTCAACATCATCAGCAACCTCGGCGGGAAGACGGGTCAGGGCATCGCGATCGTCCCGTGAGAGAGTGAATCCGTTTGGTCGTCTTTGGACCCGGGGCGGGCGCCACGATTGGTGGCGCTCGTCTTGCTTCGTCCTGCCTCCGTATGGAAAAGATCCTCGTCGTCGAGGATGACCGCGCGACGCGCAAGGCCCTCCAGCAGTTGTTCGAGCCGGAAGGGTACTCGGTCGACGTCGCGCAGAACGGCGTGGACGGTCTTGCGATGTTCCGCGCGGCACGGCCGAACTTCGTGATCCTCGATCTCGCCATGCCCCAACTTGGCGGCCAGGACGTCTGCAGACAGATTCGAAAGGAATCCGAGGAAGTGCCGATCCTGATCCTGACCGGCTCGAGCGACGAAATCAGCCGCGTCCTGCTGCTCGAGCTCGGCGCGGACGATTACGTCACGAAGCCGTTCAGCCCCAAGGAGCTGCTGGCGCGCGTGAGGGCCGTGCTGCGCCGCGCCCGGCGGAGTCCGGCGGTCGAGCAGCTGTACTTCGACGACGTCTCCGTGGATTTTCAGAAGATGGAAGTGTCTCGCGCCGGCAAATCGGTGGCGCTGACGCCGCAGGAATTCAAGTTGCTGAAATACTTCGCGCAACATCCGCAACGCGTCATCTCGCGCGATCAACTCCTGAGCGACGTCTGGGGCTACAACTCCTATCCGTCGACGCGCACGGTCGATTCGCACATCCTGACGCTGCGGCAGAAGCTCGAACGCGATCCCGCCAGTCCCGTGCACTTCGTCACGGTCCACAACGCCGGTTACAAGTTCGTCCCGTGAACGCGCGCGGAGCACCACGTTGTTCAAAGGCACGCTGAGAACCAAGTTCCTCCTGTCGCTCACGCTGATCACAGCGTTGCTGACGTCGGCGGTGCTGCTGACCGTGCAGTATCGCGTGCGGATTCACGAGCGGGAGCAGATCGCGCAGGCGCTCCGCGATTCCGTCGTGACGTTTCAGAGCTTCCAGCAGCAGCGCGAGTCGGCGCTGGGCCGATCGGCCGCGCTGCTGGCGACGCTGCCGCCGCTGAAAGCGGTCATGACGTCGCAGGACCTCGCGACCATCCAGGACGCGTCGACGATGTTCTGGGAGCTGGCCGGGAGCCAGGTGTTCGTCCTGGCGGATCGATCCGGCACGCTCGCGGCACTCCACACCGAGTCGCCGGGTTTCACCGCGGACGACGCCCAGGCATCGATCCGGCGGTACCTGACCGGCGGCGAATCACGCGCGTGGTGGTTCGGCGGCGGCCATCTCTTTCAGGTCTTCCTCGAACCGATCTACTTCGGCGCGCCCGAGGCCGACTATCCCATCGGCATTCTGGCGGTCGGCTACGAAATCGACGCCAGCGTCGCGGCCGACGTGACGCGCGTCGCGTCGAGCCTCGTCGGATTTGGCTACGAGAAGAACCTCGTCATCAGCTCCGTGCCGGCCTCGCAGCGTGCCGCGCTGGCCCGCCACGTCCAGCAGATCGCCATCAGCGACGGTGTGCCCGACGAAATCCGGCTCGATCAGGAACGGTTTCTCGCGACCTCGGTCCGGTTGTCGTCGGCGAACGCGCCGCTCGTCACCCTGACCTTTCTGAAGTCCTTCGACCAGGCCACGGCCTTCCTTCAGAACCTGAACCGCTGGATCGTCGCGATTGGCGTCGTCGCGGTCCTCGCCGGAAGCCTGCTGGTGTTCTTCGTGTCGACCACGTTCACGACGCCGCTGGGCCGGTTGGTCTCGGGCGTGCGCGCCCTCGAGCAGGGCGATTTCGCCTATCCGCTCGATCTGCGCGGCAGCGATGAAGTCTCGACGCTGACCGCCGCGTTCCAGCGCATGCGGCAAACGCTGCAGGAGACGCAACGCCGCCTGCTCGACGCGGAGCAGCAGGCCACGATCGGCCGCATGGCGAGCACGATTTCGCACGACCTGCGCCATCCGCTCACGGCGATTCTGGCCTACGCCGAATTCCTCTCGGAGCGCGATCTGACCGAGGTCCAGCGCAAGGATTTCTTCCAGGAGATTCGCATCGCCGTCAATCGCATGATGGACGAGATCAACTCGCTGCTCGGGTTCTCCAAGCAGAGCGAAGCGCTGCATCCCGAGTACGCGCGCGTCGACACCGTGGTCGACAGGGCCATCAAGACCGTGAAGGCGCTGCCGGAGTACGAGTCCATCGCGATCACCGTCACGCACGCGGACGAATGTGTCGGCTGGTTCGATCCGCCGAAACTCGAGCGCGTGATCCTGAACCTGCTCTTCAACGCCGCGGAAGCGGTCCCGGCGCGCGGACGCATCGACGTCAGCTGCCGCGTCTCCGATCGCGGCACGGAGATCCGCGTGTCCGACAACGGCCCGGGCATTCCGGAGGAGATCCGCGGCAGCCTGTTTCAGCCGTTCGTCAGCCACGGAAAAGAAAAAGGCATCGGACTGGGCCTGACCGTCGTGCAGAACATCATGCGCCAGCACCACGGCGACGTGTATCTGGAGAGCACCGGGACGAGCGGAACCGTGATTCGGTTGTTCTTCCCCGCGCCGGCGCTGTGATGGATCTGCGGCCAGTCGATGCTGCCGGATTTCCGGCACCGCGAGATTCCCGGCAGCGCGGCTTGACCGCTGATTCGTCCGCCTGCGTTCGCGAGCGCGCGGCACCGATGTTGCTCCCTGACGTGCACACGCACCACACGAGGAGCACGATGATCGGATGCCACCAGAAGCTCACGATTCGACTCGCCATGGCCGCGTGCCTGTTCTCCGTGGCGCCGGCCGCCGCACAGACCAGCGACCAGATCCAAAGCCTTGTTGCTCAGATCCGGGAACTTCGCGTTGCGCTCGACGCGATGCAGGAACAGGTCGCCGGTTCCCGCCGGGAGTCCGAAGAGCTGCGCCGCGAACTGCAGGCGGTCCGGGATCAGCTGGACTCGCTCAAGCGCGCAACAGGAGCACAGGTCACTCCGCCCTCCGGAGCGCCGGGCGCCGGCGATCGCATCGACGCCGTGGCGGTCGAACAGGATCTCCTCAAGGCGAAGGTGGAGGATCAGGAGCAAACGAAAGTCGAGAGCGGCTCCAAGTACCACGTGCGTCTTTCCGGCCTCGCGCTCCTGAATATCGTCGGCACGCGAGGGTCCATCGACAGTCTTGACCTGCCGGGCATCGCGCAAGCGACCGAGCCTGGAGAATCCGGCGGCAGCTTCAGCGCCGGCGTCCGTCAATCGCTCATTGGCCTCGAAGTGTTCGGACCGACGTTCGGCGGCGCGAAGACCAGCGGCGATGTGACGTTCGACTTCTTCGGCGGCTTCCCATCCACGAACGACGGCGTGAATTCGCCGCTGGTCCGTCTCCGGACGACGAAGCTCACGCTGGAGTGGAAGAACACGTCGGTCGTCGCCGGCCAGGATGGGTTGTTCTTTTCACCGAGGTCGCCGACGTCGCTGGCGTCGACGGCGTATCCGGCGCTGTCCTCGTCCGGCAACTTGTGGACGTGGACGCCGCAGGTGCATGTCGAGCATCGCATCCCGCTGACCGATGACTCGACGCTGACGCTCGCCGGTGGCATTCTCGATGCGTTCACGGGCGAGCTGCCGGCCCGCGAGTACAGCCGGATGGCGACCGCGGGCGAGCGCAGCCGCGCGCCGGCGCAGGCGGTCCGCATCGGCTGGCAGCGCGCGGGCGATCAGCCAGTCGCTGTCGGCGCGGGCGCATACCACGCGAGTCAGAACTGGGGCTTCGATCGCACCGTGGACGCGTGGGCGGCGATGACCGATTGGGACGTGCCGCTCGGTCCGTGGTTCGCGCTGTCGGGTGAGCTGTACCGCGGTCAGGCGATCGGCGGTCTCGGTGGCGGCGCGAGCGGCAGCGTGCTGTTCGATGGCGCGCCGACGGCGCCGGCCAGTGCCGTCCTCGCGTTGAGGAGCACCGGCGGATGGTCGCAGCTGAAGTTCAAGCCGGTGAGCCGGCTCGAATTCAACGCGGCGTACGGGAAGGATCACTCGACGCGGGACGACATCGCCCGGCTTCTCGCGATTGGGAGCCTGGATCCATCCGCCGTGAACCGGAACGGCAGCGGATTCCTGAACGCGATCTATCAGGCGCGTTCGAACCTTCTGTTCTCGGTCGAGTACCGCCGGTTGTGGACGACCGGGTTCGACGATGTGCAGCACACGGCGGATCACATCAGTCTGAGCACGGGGATCGTATTTTGAAGTCGAGCGGCACGGCACGCCTCGCCGCCGCGATCGTCGTACTCTGCGTGTGCGGATTTCCAGGGACTGCGCGTTCCGTCGCGGATGAATTTCCCGCCGTGAACGGCGTCGTCTCGGTCGTGCGCAAGACGAAAAGCGCGGTGGACAACAGCGACGTCGCGATCTGGTTGAAGCCGGTGGCCGAGGCCGGTCGCGCCGCCGGACTCGCGCTTCCTCGCCTCCGGCTGAAGATCCTCCAGCACAACAAGCGCTTCGAGCCTCGCCTATTGGTCGTGCCGGTCGGCTCCGTCGTCGACTTTCCCAACGAGGACCCGTTCTTCCACAACGTCTTCTCGTTGTTCGACGGTAAGCGATTCGACCTCGGCCTGTATGAAGCGGGCACGTCCCGCAGTGTCGCGTTCACCAACCTCGGCATCTGCTACATCTTCTGCAACATCCATCCGGAGATGAGCGCGGTCGTCGTCGTCGTCGACACTCCCTACTACGCCGTTTCCAACCGGGCGGGGGAGTTCACGGTGCCGAATGTTCCACCGGGGCGATACGCGCTATCCGTGTGGCACGAGCGGCACAAGCCGGAGCGCCCGGACGAGTACCCGCGCGAGGTGAGAATCTCTCAAGCGAGCACGTCGCTTGGCGTCATCCGTCTGATCGAGTCAGATCAGGTGATCGCGCCGCACAAGAACAAGTACGGCAAGGATTACAACCCGCCGAAGCCGACCAGCCCCATCTACAAGAAGTAGCCGCGCTCGTCGCCGAGCCCCCTGCCCACGTTTTGACAACTCTTTGACATCGTCCTGACAACGAGGACGGGTCTGCCGCCGCAAGATGGCCCCCAAATTTCGACGTCCGCCCGACGAGGGCCATGCGTGAGGGGAGAGATGACAACTTTCCAAATGTTCAGAGTTTGTGCGTGGACGATGGCTGCGTCGCTGGTGGCGGGCATTCTGCTCACGCCGGCGATTGGCAAGGCTCAAACGGCGCCGGCCGCGAGCCCGTTCACGGTGATCACCGTCGGCGAGGACCTGCCGGCCGGCAGTCAGAGCACGGGATTTCAGCTCACGTCGACGGCCGGCGGCAAAGCCACCGGCATCTGGATCGATGCGCTTCTCGGTACGCATCCGATCGTTTACGACCTGAGCACCAATCAATGGAACTGGCTGCCGAACCCTGGCGGCGCGTCGTCCCCTCTCGGCACGGACGGAATAAATCACGTCGGCTACGTCGTTCTTCCCGGCGCCAACTCGAGCTTGCCGCCGCAGGCCCACTGCATCGTATGGACCGAAGGGCCGTCGGGCATTCAAACCGTCGTGGATCCCCTGGTGCAGATTCTCGGTCGATTCCTGACGTTTCTCGGTCAGTCCTGGTGCACGAGCATCGACAACGGCGTCACGGCCGGGACGACGTATGACCAGACGTTCCTGAAATTCGCGACAGGACAGAATTCAGGCACGGAAGAAGTGACGCAGCACGAAACCGCGTGGCTCGGCGACATCGCAACACCGACGGCCGCGCTGAGCGATCTCGTCTGCTGCACGATTGTCCGCGGAAGCAGGGGTGGAGTGCAGGCCGGTCAAGTCAGCGAGACCGCTCCTGTGTTCACCGTCGTCACTCCCGTGTTCGACCCCGTGGTCGGCAACCCGATCGACTCCTCGCCCGCGAAGAATCCTTTTGCCCACGCCGCCGCGTGGTTCGGAACCGCCGCGAGCATGGTGGATCTGCACCCGGCCGGGTATTCGTCCTCCTCGGCGTTGGCCACCGACGGCGTCCGGCAAGGCGGCTGGATTTCTCTCGATGGCAAGGCGACGACGGCCGCGCTCTGGTCCGGCACCGCCGCCAGTCTTGTGCAGATGTCCGCGCCCGGGTACGTCGACACGCGCGTGAGCGGGATGTCGACGCTCTTCGCGGTCGGCGACGGCTGGCTCGGCGGTCCGGCGAATGCTCCCGGAGCGACGCGCCATGGTCTGTTGTGGCATCGCGATGGAAGCGTCGAAGATCTGAATCAGTACTTGCCCGCTGGATATACGCACCTGACCATCACCGGCGCTGATGCGGACGGCACCATCGTTGGCTATGCCCAGCAGACGTTCAACGGCGTGCCCACGGTCGTGAACGAGATCGGGATTCTCCTCGTGCCCACTCCGGGCGCGTCGCTCGCAACGCTGACGCTCAACTCGTCCACACCGACTGCAGGTGACACGATCACGGGAACGTTGACCCTGCGGGGGCCCGCGGTGCCGGGCGGCGTGCTCGTCAGCGTCACCAGCAGCAATCCGACGCTCGTGGCCGCGCCCCTTCCGGTACTGATTCCAGAAGGGCAAACCAGTGCGACGTTCACGGTATCAGCCAACGCCGACACCTTTCTGATTGCACCATCGACCGTGACGCTGTCCGCTCAAGCGGCGTACACCGGAGCCTCGGCGACGCTGACGGTCCTGCCGCGCACACCGGACGATGCCATCGCGTCGCTGACGCTGGCGCCAGCTGTCGTCGCGCCCGGCGGCAGCGTGACGGCGGTGGTCACGCTGACGGCGCCGGCCCACGCAGGCGGTGAGAGCGTCGCCTTCGCGAGCCCCAACGCTGGTGCGCTGGCGGATCTCCCAGGCCACATCGTGATTCCAGAAGGCCAGATGAGCGGGTCGTTCCCCGTGACGACCACGCCAAATTCGTTCTGCTGCAGCAACCTTCCGAAGGCGGTCGTTCTGTCGGCCGCGACGGGGAACGTCGTGCAGCAGGCCACGCTCACGATCGAGCCGGACCTCCAGATCAACGACGTGCACTTCGTGAACGCGCTCGGCGGGTTCAATCCGGGTCCGTTGACGGGCGGCACGTCGGCGGACTTCGTCGTCGGATTCAACGTGGCCCTGCCGTTTCCGGTGACGACGCCGATCGCGCTGACGAGCACGAATCCAGCCGTCATCGTCCCCGCGAACGTCCTGGGCTTCAGTGCGGGCGGCACCTACACCGCCACCGTCCTGCCGGTGCCGGAGCTGACCACCGGCGTCGTCACGGCGACGGCAAACGGCTCCTCGTTCAGCACGACCATCTCGGTCAGCCCGTCGCCACAGCCCACGATCCAGTCAGTCGCGATTCCGTTCGTGTCGACCGGACAGACGTTCACGGGCACGATCGCATTGAGCGGCCCCGCGCTCCTGGGCGGAGCCACGCTGTCGCTCGTCAGCAGCGCGCCCGCCGTGGCGGCCGTGCCGGCGACGATCACTATTCCGTTCGGCGCGAGCTCCGCGACGTTCACCGGAGTCGCCGGGCCGGTGGCGGGTCCCACAACCGTCACGATCACGGCGTCCTTCAATGGCGCGACGACGGCTGGCACACTGACCGTCATTCCCAAGATTCTCGCGATCACGGGCTACACGCTGAGTCCGTACTCGGCGATCGGCCCCGGGATCGTGACGACGGGGACGATCACGTTGAATCAGCCGGCGCCCGCGGGCGGCGTCACCATCGCGCTCTCGGCGAGCGACCTCAAACCGGCGAAGTTCCCGAGCAGCGTGACGTTCGCGCAGGGCCAGATCTCGGCAAACGTCACGGTGCAGGGAAACAGCGTCTCGGGTCCGGCGACGACGACGTTGACTGCGTCGTACGCGGGCGTGCTCGCGCCGGCCGGAACGTCGACGAGCGCGACGCTGACCGTGATGCCGACCGATACGCTGCACGTCACCTCAGCCACCTGGTCGAAGTCGACGCAGCTTCTGACGATCACCGCGACGAGCACGAATCCACAGGCGATCGTCGCCGTGCTCAACGCGAACGGCAACGTCCCGCTGGGGACCATGACCAACCTCGGCGGTGGCGGTTACAGCTTCCAGACGACGCTCGCGTCGATCGCGAGCGTCAACATCAAGAGCAACCTGGGCGGATCGACCGGCCAGGGCGTGAGCGTGATTCCGTGACGGCACCGTCGCGATTTTGCAGGTCTTTGACATCGCTCTGACAACCGGACCGGCCCGCTGCCGCACGATGGCAGTCACAGTCGGTGGCTTTCCTGTTTCACGGTTGACGGAGGACAGAGATGAGGACGGAAATGAAGAAAGTCGTGTGGTACGTGATGCTCATCGGCGCGCTGCTCGCGGCACCGCGAGCCGGGTCTGCGCAGACGGCGACGATTTACGGCTCGCTCGGGAATTTCGACATCGTCAACAACTCGGGTCAGGACGCGCACGGGTTTGAGATTCAGCTCGAAGGGCTGCAGCCGTCTGACGTGCCGTACACCTTCAGCGTCCAGCGCTACGGCGCCTCGGTGATCGTGCCGTACGCGACCGGCGTCTCCGTGCGCTGGGCGAGCGCGTACGACGCGAGCGCCGGACAGTTCCTGCAGACCACGATCGCGCACACACCGGGCACCGCGTTCGTCCAGGGGATGTGCTACCAGTGGAACGGCCAGGCCAGCTACGACGCCGCCGGGTGCGAGCACTTCGGCGTATCGCTGCTGCGCAACGCGTCGGCGACGACGTATCGGTGGCTCGTCGCCGATCCGGCGAATCCCGGCGCGCTGGTGCCGGTCACGCTCGGCAGCCCCGTTGCGGCGCCCGCGTACTACATCGTACCGCCGGCGGTCGTGAACGCCGCGCCCGCGCTTGCGGCCGAAGTGGTCGCGCCGGAGCCGCCCGAGACGCCAGATCAGTTCGGCGACGCGCAGTGGATGAAGGTGTTCAAGACCGAGCTGCAGCGCGAGGTCGGCCTCGACGAGCTGCTCGGCGACAACGCGATCGTGCCGCAGGATCCGGCGCAGCTCGAGGTGTCCTGGGAAGTCGTGCAGGCGTCGCCGGCCACGGTCAACGGCAAGCGGAACCGGACACGTACCCGGAATCAGGGCTGGCCTGCAACGCGCCGTCGGCTGGCGAGCTCGGCGACTTCATCAGCGCGCAGATGACGGCGGCCAACGTCAACGTGCCGTCGATTGTGGTGTCGAAAGCGGGCAACGGCAACGTCACCGCCGCCGACAAGTCGATCAACTGCGGGTCGGGGTGCACGAGCTTCTACAACGACGGCACCGCAGTCACGCTGACGGCTAGTCCGGCGTCGGGCACCGTCTTCGGCGGATGGAGCGGCGCGTGCAGCGGCAATCTCCTGACCTGCTCGGTGACGGTGAACGAATCGCTCGCCGTCGGCGCGACGTTCAAGCAGCTGTTCACGCTGTCGGTGGGCCGAAGCAATCCGGGAACGATTACGGCCAGCCCGTTCGGCGTGGATCGCGCGCTCGATTGCGGCAGCAACTGCTCGGCGAAGTTCGCGAACGGCACGACCGTGGTGCTCACGGCCACGCCGCCGGCCGGGAAGCAGTTCGTCAACTGGACGGGGAGCGGCGCGGGCGCCTGCAGCTTGAGCCCGGTGCCGACCTGCAGCGTAGTGATTTCGAAGGACACGTCGATTCAGGCGAACTTCAGCAAGTAGGTAGCGCTCTCGAAATCGCGGTACGATAGGCGCGGGCCTGTCGTTGTCTCACCTGAACTGGTTCTGGATCGCGATCGCGCTGGCCGTGCCTGGTGTGGCGGGCGGCGCGATCGCGTATCCGGTGTGGCTCAAGGGCCATCCCATCCTCGGCAACCTCGCGGGCACGGCCATCATCTTCGGCGCCTCCGTCGGCTTCATCATGCGGGAACGCATCGAGATCGACCTGGCGGCGCAGGCGTGTCTGGAGCGCGGCTTCGTGTGCTTCCCCGAGCCGAGCGCGTTCACGCGCTTCGCGATCTACGCGTTTATCGGGCTGATTCAGATCATGGTGCTGTTCACGGTCAGCCTCAGGGTGGAGACGAAGATCCGGCGGCGCGGCTACGCGCCCGAGTGGCGCTGATTCGACTTACGCATCTCCGATCCTGCCCGTCAGCCACTCGCGGCGCTCAGGCCGGCGATTGGCGCCGTCCCCCTACCCGCCGATTTCGCAAGGTTGACTGCCGGCGCCAATCCGCGGCCAACGCGCAATGGCGTCACGCAAATCAGTGCGATGAAGGCACTTGATCGACGTCCGTGGCTCAGGCAAGATCGCGCGCACGTGAGATGGCGCCGGCGAGAATCGGTGAGCGGTTCGCACTCGACAACGTCAGTTGGCGCCGTCCACCCATACAACGTTAGCCGGACATGGAGAACTAAATGGTGAACGCTCGGTTCTTGACCTTTGTCTTGGCGTTGTTCGGCGCGCTTACAGGGGCTCAATCTATCCCCGCGGTGCAGTTGCCGGATTTCTCGTGTGTGACGTTCCCGGCGGGCGTGTCGGAAGCCGACCTGATTCGGCGGTTTACAGTTGCCAATGTGAAGGCGATGCCCGTCGTCGGCGGTGGCGCCGAGGGCGATTCGACAATGGGAACTGTTCTGTTTCCACAGACACTCGATGCCAAGGTTGAGATCTTGTGGAGGGATCGGCGGGCTAGGGCGGTGCCGGCAGTAGTGCGAATTGTTGGCGAGCGAACCCGCTGGAAATCTGGCGATGGCATCACGCTTGGTAGCGATCTGCGCACCGTCGAGCGTGCCAACGGAGGTCCGTTCCTCTTGGGGAGCATCGAAAACCCAGGTGCCGTGCGCTCTTGGTCTGAAGGACGCCTCGCCGCAGGAGAGGCGGCTGGATGTCGAGTCGGCCTCACCTTTGAAATGAACCCGCCGGCGAAACCAGACGTCCGACTCCCCGGAAGTCCTCCGTTTAGGTCAAGTCTTCAAGCGCTGCAAACGCTGAACCCGACAGTCTCCAAGATGTTCCTCACGTACGTGGTACGTCCCGCCGGCTAACATGCGGCTGCACCCGACGGCCGCGATGCCAGGAATGCCTAACGGCCGCGGGTGAGCCGCAGGCGTTAGACAGGCGGGAAGAAACTAACCGATCTCGGAAATTCCAAGACCGCGACAAATCTTGCGCGCAGCGTGCTGCGCTTCATTCGACCGTAACGGTTTCGCGTTCGGCGTCAGGCGGCACGGCGCGGAGCCCGTCCTCGCGGCGGTCGGCGAGAATCAACGCAATGGCGGCGGCCAAGCTTTCGCGCGCTTCCTGCTTGGTACGGCCCTGGCCGTTGGCGCCGGGAATCTCGGGGCAGTAGGCCAAGTGCCAATCCCCATCGCGCTCGAACACCGCCGTGAATTCGTTGTGCATGGTGGCTCCGACCTCTACGATACCGTCGTCGGCCGGTCGCTGTCTAACTCCGGCTGCACCTGACGGCGTCGCGCGAACATTTTCCAATGCAGCCCGTGGCGAACGGGTGTAGGGTGTGGGCCGAATCGCACGCTCGGCGCACGCCACTGCGGGTCGCCCAGTTCGGCTTTCGTTCGCCACGGGCTGAGCGGACGCGTCACGCCGCAGAAAACACACTCTCCCTCACCACCACCCGACCTCGGAGGTTCTATGAAGCGAGTCACTGGCATTGGCGGCATCTTCTTCAAAGCCAAAGACGCTCCGGCACTACAGGCTTGGTACAAGCGGCACCTCGGAATCGATGTCCAAGAATGGGGTGGCACGGCTTTCACCTGGACCGACGGTGAAGGTAAGCCGGTTGCCGGAACAACCGTCTGGTCTATTGGTTCGGCGCAAGGTGACCAGTTTGCGCCCAGCACTGCAACTTTCATGGTCAACTACCGGGTGGAGGATCTCCACGCCCTGGTCAAAGTCTTGCGCGACGAAGGCTGCAACGTTCTCGAGAAGATCGACGATTCCGAGTACGGGAAGTTTGCCTGGGTCATCGATCCAGAAGGAAACAAGGTAGAACTTTGGCAACCGCCTGCCGGCCAATGACCAGGGCAGTCGGCCTCAGCACGAATCTGCGGCCTAACGGATCTTCCCTCGATAAAGTAGACACTTCTACCTAACGGGAGGTGTCGGATGCCACGGGCGGGCCTGAGGAAAGTCCGATACTAGAGTCTCGAGTTGCTCAAAGTGGTGAAGCTGAGTCAGTTGAATGGGCTCGAAGTGCAAGCGGTGGCTCTCAGCGAGTGTGCGATCTGAGATCAGCCCCGTCGCGATCGGCGGGCGTTGTAGAGCAGTTCTTCGACCTGGAACTTGAGGCGCGCGATCAGATCCGCGAGCAGCGCGACCGCGCCCAGCATGACAGCCAGGAGCGTCCCGCCGACGGCGACCGTGATGAATTGCGTGTACGGGATGGTCTCTCCCGTCCGCAGCCAGTGAACGAAGACGCCGCCGCCGATCGCCATCGACGTCACGAACGCCAGCAGCGCCACCGATCCGAAAAACGTCAGCGGATTGTAGTCGCGGATCGCGCCGATGAGCACCGGCGCGGCGCGCAGCGTGTAAGCCGCGACGTTCGTCAGAATCCGCGATTCGCCGATCGCCCGCTCGGCGCGTACCGCGAGCGGCACTTCGACGACGCGCTGGCCGTGCCGCCGCCACGTCAGCAGCGACTCGTGGATGTACTCGAAGTCGCTGTGGATGTCGACGTGCAGGGCCGCGTCGCTCGTGAACGCGCGGAAGCCGCACGACACGTCCGTGAAGCGCTGTCCGGCGGTCGCGCTGATGATGCGGCACAGCATCCAGTTGCCGAAGCGCTTGACGGCCGGCATCCGTCCGGTCAGCTGGCTGCCGGGGCCAAACCGCGTGCAGAGCGCGACGTCCGCGTCGCCCTTCACGATCGGCGCGACGAGCGTCGCGATATCGGCGGACGCGAACTGGCCATCCGCGTCCATCGAGACGATGACGTCGGCGCCTTCGTCCAAAGCGGCCTGCACGCCGGACATGAACGCGCGGCCGGTCCCGCGGTTGCGCGCGTGCCGCACGACCTGCGCGCCGTGCGCTCTCGCGACCTCCGCCGTCCCGTCAGTCGATCCATCGTCGACGACGATCTTCTTGAGCGTGGTGATGCCGGGGATGGCCGCGGGAATCGCGTCCAGCACCGCGCCAATCGTCTCTGCTTCGTTGAAGGCGGGCAGGTAGACCGCGAGCGTCGGCATGCGTTCGTAATACTACTTCGAGCGAACGGCGACGGCGAGGTTGTTGCGCGCGAGAGGGAAGTCCGGCTTGATCGCGAGCGCGCTCAGGCAGTCTGCCGCGGCCTCGTCGAAGCGGCGCAGCACGTTCTCGGCCGCGCATAGATTGTTGTAGGCCTCGGCGTACTGCGGGCGCAGCTTCAGCGCCTGACGGCATGCGTCGATGCTGTCCTGGTAGCGCTGCGATTGATAGTAAGCGAGGCTGAGCGAGAGCCAGTCTTCCGGCGTGCGCTCGCGCGTGGCGTTGCGGGCCAGTTCCGTCACGAGCGCCCGCGCATCGACGTCGCCCGGGCTTAGGTCGAGCGCGCGCTGCGCCAGCGCGAGCGCCTCGGCGACACGGCCGACCGATCCGAGCCACCGCGCATAGAAGACGTAGCTGACCGGATTGCCCGGATCGTACTGCTGCGCCAGCCGGAAATGCCGCTCGGCATCGACGGGCTTGCCGCGCGCGCCGTCGAGAACGCCTATGTTGACGTGGAGGTAGGCGTACTGCGGCGCCAGCGTGAGCGCGCGATCGAAGTACAGCTGCGCGACGTCGAGCTGGTTCTTTCCCATCTGGATGACGCCGTACGCCATCAGGCCGCGCGCGTTCCGCGGACTCTTCTGCGTCACGTCGAGCCACAGCGATTCCTCGGTCCGCCAGACGATGTTGCGCTGCCACGTGCCGGCGGCGTGCGCCAGCAGCACGGCCACGGCGACGGATATCACAAGCGGCCATGCCCACGGCTGTTTCGCGAGGGCGGGCTCGCGTCGCATGAGCAGAAGGCCGGCGCTCCACGTCACCGCGAGTGTCAAACCGACGAACGGGAAATAGACGCGATGATCGTTGAGCACTTCGGCGAGCGGCACGAGGCTCGACGTCGGCAGCAGCGCGACGAAGAACCACAGCAGGCCGAAGGCCATCGGGCGCGTCTCGCGGCGGCGCCAGGCGGCGATGGCGATCCACAGCGCAGCCGCGATGAAGACGACGCCGATCAGCACCCGCTCGTCGAACGGATTCGCGATCGGCTGCCAGTCGGTGTCGGCGCTGAGTGTCAGCGGAAGGAAGAACGTCCACGCGTAGTGCAGGATGACGAACGGCTGCGTCAGCAGGTAATGCCAGCGCGACGCGCCACCCGGCGTGAAGGTCGTCGAGAGCCTGAGGCCGACGATCAGAATGGCGGGGCAGACGACGACCACGGGCCAGGTCGCGCGCAGCAGCCGCGCGATCGATTTCGGACGAAACAGATCGACGACGCGCAGGTCGGCTTCGAAGAGCGCGACGTACAGCATGAGGATCGGCACGACCATCGCGCCTTGTTCCTTGGCGAAGACGGCGGCGGCCGCCGGAATCACGTACAAGCCCCAGCGTCTGGCGCGGCCGGTACTCGCGAACATCAGGAGCGCGAGCGTGACGCCGAGCGTCGACAGGATCTCCGAACGCGCGATGATGTAGTTGACCGTTTCGGCGATCGCCGTGTGCAGGCCGTACCATGTCGCCGCGAACAGCGCGAGCCAGCGGTTCCAGGGATGCGGCCGCGCCAGATCCATCACCCGCCGGTACAAGAACACCAACACGACACACTGCGCGGCGAAGAAGACGAAGCTCGTCGCGTGGAAGACGACAGGGTTCAGGCCGCGCGCCAGCCGATAGTCGACGGCGAGCGTCGTCGTGACCAGCGGCCGGTAGCTCTGGTTCGCGGGCAGCGCGCTGAAGGTGTGCGGGTTGACGAAGAACGCCGGGATGTTGTGGAGATCCCGGATGAACAGGTTGTTCTGAATCGTATGGACGTCGTCGAAATGGAAGGCGTTCTGAAAATGGTTGGCGTAGGTCGCGACGAGCGCGAGGAGGGCAAGGCCGCACGCCAGCGGATAAGCGCGGGAGGTCACGTCGGCGGCCGCAATTGTGCCACACTCCTGAGCCGGAGGTGCCCGTGACGACGCCGAAGCGCTTTCTTCGCGGCGAGGGAAAGACGTATCAACTGGGCCGGCTCACCGTGACGTTCAAGACCGTCGCTGCCGACAACGGAGCCGCCTACAGCTTGTGCGAAACGGTCGAGCCTCCGGGCTGGTCGGCCGCGCTGCACCGGCATCCGACGTACGACGAGACGCACATCATCTGCGAAGGGCGCTACGAGTGTCAGCTCGGCGATCAGCGTCTCGAGCTGGGGCCCGGCGACATGATGTTCGCGCCGCGCGGGACGCCGCACAGCATCAAGAACGTCGGCACGGAGACTGGCCGGGAGCTCGTCATCAACTCGCCGGGCGGGATCTTCGAAGCGTTTATTCACGAAGCGGCCGCGGCGCTCAGCGGAGGCGAGGGCCGGCCCAACCTCGGGCCGGGCACGGACTTTCGATCGATTGCCGCGAAGTACGGAATCGAATTCCTGGCGTGACGGCGGACGTTATTTCGCGAGGGCCAGCGCCGTCGTCGCCCAGGCCGTGGCGGCGGCGGCGATCCACTGGTTGACGCCGTACGGAAAGCCGCTCTCGAAATACGCCTGAATCGGCACCGCCCGTGTCTCGAGAAACCACGAGCCGTCGTCGATCTGCGTGCGCAGCAGGAACTCGAGGCCCTTTCGGTACGCGCGGTTGGTCGGCTCGACCGCACGGCTCTCGCGCAACGCGACCAGCGCTTCGCCGGTCGCGTAGGCGTCGCTGCCCATCGACTCCGTCTGCGCCCAGCCTCCGTCGGCGCGCTGCGTGGCCAGGAGCTCGCGCGCGGCGCGACTGATCTCCGCCGCGGGCGCTTTCGCCCAGAACAATCCAAGCACGCGAAACGCGCGCTCTTCCGTTGTCTCCGCCTCTGCGTTCACCAGCCACGCCCGCGCCCGATCGATCGACGTCCGATACTCCGCCCGTTGCGCCGGCGGCGCGAATGCCTGAAGCGCGCGCAGCGACAGCGCCGTCACGGCGACGTCGTTCGATTCGATCGGCGGGCGCAGCGTCGCGAACGGCCAGCGGCCATCCGCCGCCTGGCGCCGCTTCAGCCAGATCGCCTGCGCGTCGGTCGCGGCGTCTGGCTCGTAGTGCTCGGACGCCAGGCCGAAGAGCAGGTAGCTGATCGTGTCCGTGGCGCCGGCGATGTGGACGTTCTGCAGCGCTCGCTCCCGCCACGACTCGAGATACGTGCCGATTGTGTTCAGCTGCTTCTTCGCAAGAGCTTCATCGACCGTGTATCCGTTTGCGCGAGCCGTCGAAACCGCCATTGCGACGAGGCTGTTGTGATGGCAGGACGCGCAGCCGGTCTGCCGGATGAATGCGGCGTCGACCTCCTGCAGCAGCGGAAGGCTGCGCTCGATGGCGGCGCGAATCGACTCCGGCGTGACGGATGTCTCGCCGACCGGCGTCGGGCGCGCCAGGCGTCCCGGGTCGTAGATCGGCGCGGTGGTGCCCGCGCCCGGCGGAGGCGGCATCTTCGGCAGCGGATCGCCGGCGCCGACGAGCGCCGCGCACTTGTGACAGTTGGTCCGCACGAAGTCGGACGCGATGCGCGGTCCCGCGCCGTACTCCCGCAGCAGCCGGAACATCTCGACGTCGTCGACGCGCGCGGCCTCGCGCAGCGGCGTCAGATCGGTTCGATTGACCGCGGTCGGATCGGCGCCGTACTCGAGCAGGAGCCGCAGCGCCGGCGCGGCGCCGACGATGCCGCTCGTGATCTCGAGGGCGGTGCGCTGATCGTCCGATCGCGCGTCCACGTTGGCGCCGGCGTCGAGCAGGAGCTGCATCTTCGGCAGGTCGGGCGCGGCCCACATCAAGGCGGTGGCGCCCGCGGCGTTGGCGACGTTGGGATCCGCGCCCGCGGCCAGCAGTTGTTCCACGATCGCGGCGTCGCCGTACAACGCGGCGGCCATCAGTGGCGTCGATCCCGCAGGCCCTCGCAAGGTCGCGGCGCGAGGGGTCGTTCGGAGCAGATCGTCGATCGCGGGCCGGTTGCCTTCGCGAATCAAAGACACGAGCCGCGTCGCGTCGGCATCCGCCGCAGGCACGCGCGTCTCACCGGACACCTCGTCCGGCCATTCAGCGCCCTCGTCGATCCACTGCCGGATGATTTCGATCTGCTCGTCGCTGAGCGGTCCGCCCGGCGGCATCTGCGCGCCGACGCTGTTGTCGATCAAGCGGTGATAGAGGCGGCTGCCGTCGGCGTTTCCGGGCCCGATGTCCGACTGCGTGCCGCCGCGCATCGCATCCGCGCGGCGGTCGAGGCGCAGGCCGTTCATCTGCATCTCCGGACCGTGGCAGCTGACGCAGTGATCGCGGAAGATCGGCTGGACGTCGCGCGCGAAGTCGACGCTCGCCGGCGGCCGCGCAGCCGCCGCTACCGTTGCCGCGCCGATAAGGAAAAAGCAAAGAAGTCTCACGGTCGACCCCTGGGCCATGGGCGTCCAGTATACGCAACGTCGGACGCCTGCCTGCTGACGCAAACCGTGCAAACGGAGTGGATGATGCCTTGACTCGCCGCGTCGCACGCCAATAATCGGAGTTCGAGCGTGAACCCAATCACTCCACGCATGGAGAAGCCATGGCCAAACGCCGACGCACGTCCCAGCCGCGCCGTTCCGGTGCCAGCCCTGACGGCTCATCTTCTACTGCGGCTCCGGCAGTGGAGATAGCCGAGCCGTCACTCAGTCCCATCCTTTATCAACGCATCGCGGGCGCGACGTCGCCGGCGGCGGGCGCGCCGATGATGCGCGTGGCGGGCGGGACGCCGTCGTTCCGGGCCGGCGGCAACACGGGCATGGTGCCGCTGCTGTCGTACGCGCTGCCGGAGCCGACGTCGTACTCGGGCACCAACGTGATGGTGCTCGACGCGAAAGGCCTTCGGCCGCGCGCCAAGGACGATCTTCTCCAGTTCGACGGGAAGAAGGTGTACGTCGACTGTGGCAACCCGCCGCAGCTGCAGGCCTCCGACGGCTCGAGCCTGACGATCGAGGCGTGGATCAAGACGCGCACGACCGACGGCTTCCGCAGCATCGTGATCCACGGCCAGACGACGGACAAGAAGAAGGCGGAAGTGTTCCTGCGGCTTCACGACGGCCACTACGAGTTCGGCACGTGGGCCGGCGACGAGGACATCGGCATCTCGACGTATCAGAAGAATCGCAGCGACGCCGACAAGAAGAAGCTCCGCGTGAGGAACGATCACCTCGGCGCCTGGGTGCATCTCGCCGGCGTCTATCACGCCCAGGCGCAGGCCTGGTTGCTCTACTGCAACGGCAACCTGCTGGACGCCGTGGGGCCGTCGACCGCGGCGACCGCCACGACGGGGCCGACGGCGGCGGACGTGAACCTGTGGAAAGGCGGCACGTTCGCCTGGGATCCGTTGTCGTACCAGCGCGAGATCATCGAGAAACAGATCGCCGCCCAGAGAGCGGCGCTCGCGGCGGCCGAGGCGGCGAAGAAGGCGACGCAGTACGGCAGCGGCCCCGTCGTCGTGGACGCGCCGTGGAGCATCGGCGCGACGCGCCTCGATCAAAGCGGCAAGCAGGTCTACGGCCGCTTCTTCGACGGCTACATCGCCGAGGTGCGCATCTGGAACGTGGCGCGCAGCGAAGCCGAGATCCGCGAAAACATGGACGTCTCGATGCCGACGTTCGCGCCGGGCATGCTCGGCGCCTGCTGGCGGCTGAACGAAGGGCGCGGCGGCGAGATCCTGGATCTCTCCGGGCAGGAGAGCCACGGCACCGTGAAGGTCGAGAAGCCGATGTGGGTGCAGGCCGACGGTCCAATCGGGCAGCTCGCGCAGTTGACGCGCCGCCAGCCGGATTCGCGCATCGAGGGCGCGTTCAAGCTCGCGCACGACGGCGGCTACTTCGATTCGCTCGTCTTTCCGCGCGTGCGGGGCGTGCGGCGCGAGAGCGAGCGCCGCGCGGCGGTCGAGGCGCTCAAGGACCTCACGTACGAGACCTTCCGCGCGTTCTACGACGCCGGCCAGCACGTGATGCTGCAGCGCAACATGGCGGGCGTCACCGTCTACCGGTTCGTGCCGACGCCGCGCGTGACGACGCCGCGGCTGATGCTCGTCGAGGAGTACCGGCTGTCGTCGTTCCTCGGCGCGTACGGCGTCGGCCGCACGCTCAAGACGTTCTCGTTGCTGCCGGGCGAGGTGACGAAGCTCACGGTGCGCACGGCGTCGAAGTCCGAGAAGATCTCCAAGCAGGCGTCGTCGATTCTCGACTCGTACTCGCAGGAGACCGCGAGCGAGTTCGAGTCCTCCCTGCAGCAGGAGCAATCGCAGAAGTCGTCGAGCAGCGAGGAGATGTCGGCGAGCGTCGAAGCGTCGGCGAGCGGCTCGTGGGGATTCGGCAGCGCATCGGTCGACGCCAGCGCGAGCGCGTCGGCCAACTCGGCGCGCGAGGAGTTCGGCAAGAGCGTCGCGAACTCGACCTCGAAGCACGCGGCGCGCGCGTCGGCCAGCCGCAACGTCCAGATCGACACCTCGTCGCAGGAGACGACGACGACCGAGCGCTCCGACGAGACGATTCGCGAGATCCGCAACATCAACGTCGGACGGACGCTGAATTTCGTGTTCCGCCAGATGAACCAGGAGTTCGTCTCGCTGCTGCATCTCATCGATATCCGCCTCGGCTATACCGACGGACTCGAGCCGATGCGCGAGTACCCGCTGTACGAGCTCGACGAGCTGCTCGCGCGAGTCATGGCGGCCGACGCGGACGTGATCGCGCAGACGAAGAAGGGCGTCCTCGAGGCGGTGCAGACGATCCGGGACTACCGCGGCGTGACCCAGGCGCCATTCATCGGGACGGTCGAAGGGACGACGCCGGCGCGGCCGCGCGTGAACAAGGACTTCGTCACCAGATATACCGTCGCGACGACGGGCACCAAGCGCAGCGTTCCCGGCGTCATCATCTCGGCGAAGAGCATCGTCATGCGCACCGACGATGTCGTCGTCGAAGCCGTCGTCGGTGAGAGCTCCGCGCTGGATCATTACGCCGAAGGGCTGCAGGACGAGGAGATCCGCGGCCGGCGGCTCGCCAACGGGAAGCAGGAGCTGGAGAACCGGCTGATGCAGGTCGAGGCGCAGCGCGGCGAGCTGCTGCTCGAGCTCGTGCGCAACAAGGACGTCGAGCTGCTGAAGCTGTACAACCAGTCGCTCAACGTGCTGTCCGGCTTCCGCGCGCCGACGCGCGTCGTCGGCATCTGGGGCGGCGAGTCGAACGGCGATCGGCCGACGCCGACCGCGTGACGCCATGCCGAAGCATCGCTGGCAGACGCTGGTCGAGGAGGGACTGCGGAAGGTGAAGGGCGCCCTCACGCGCCAAAACGATGACGTGCTCGTCGTCGGCGGCGCGGACGGCGACGCCGGCGACGGCGGGGCCGGGCCCCCGGTCCCGGCCGGACCCGTGCTGCCGCGATGGCTGAGCCTCAACCATCAGCTGACCAGGGTCAGCGACGCGCGCGCGAGGCGCGGGGACTGGTTCGGCGGCGACGACAACTGGATCAACGAGGATTATGTCGGCGGCGTGACCGGCGAAGGCACTTATTTGATTCATCCGAAGATCAGCAGTTGCATCGGTCTGGTGTGCCTGCTCGCGGATCGGATCACCGGCGCGCACTTCACGGTCTCGAGCACCGAGCAGCAAGTGGCGGAGCTGCTGGCCACGCTCAGGGCAGAGCTCAATCAGGGCCGTCCGCCTCTCCATCTCTACGTCTTCGGGCCGTCATCGAGATGGGTGAAAAGGACGAGCTGGAGGGGAGAGCGTGCGAAAGGCTGGGGCGCCAGTGAGATCCCAGGCGCCGTGCGTGACGTCAAGCGGAGGCTGGGCTACAAGGGCAAGACCTCGGTGGCCGACCAGGAGGGCGGCACCAGCGCGTGGTACCGATCGCAGCTCGCGCGGGAGGGCTCGAATCTTGTCGTGAGGATCGAGCGCGCACCCGATCAACCGCAAGGACCTGGCGCGTACACCGAGATCGAATCGACGGCCTTCCAACTCATCTGACCGCGCGCGCCTGCGCGTGTGATTCCTGACGGAAGTGTTCGTGGCCGTTGAAGGCCGGCCGTGGTAGAACTGCCGCTCCACTCAGCAGTCCCGGCGCCAGTGGAGGCTGGCAATGACGCGAGCAATTCGCGCGGTCCTGGTGTGGGTGGCTGTACTTGGTTCGGCGTCCTCGGCGTTCGCGCAAAAGACGACGCCTGTGGTCACGTCCGCGAGTGAGTCGGGTGGGACGCTGACGGTTGAAGGGATCGGCTTCGGATCGGCGCCGTCGGACCGGCGGGTCCGGCAATGGCACGTTGCTCATTACAAGGAATCCGCCCGCCGGCGCGTTCGCGATCACCGCGGTCGCCCAGGTGAGCGGGACGACGACCGATCAAGAGTTCGCCGTCTTGTCCCACCTTGTGGCCGAGACCGATCGTGACGACCCCACGATCATCGCGCGACCCGGGTTTCACCAGCGGAGAGTTGCAGGTGACCGGGACTGTGCTGCACGCCTTCGCGTCAGCCGGCTCCGCGACCTTCACGTATTCAGTAATAGCGTGATCGGGCAGCGGCCCGGGCTCGAGCGATTGAGGCCTGAGCCGCTGTCGCGAGAAGGCGCCGCGGATCAGGCGCGTTGCTTGATCGGGACCTCGTCGCTTTTCGTGATCTCGTCGAGTTTCGTCAGCAAAGCCGTGAAGCCGCAGCGCGCCGGATCGAAGAAGCCCCACTCATCCTGAATCGGCTTCGGCGCGGGCTTCCGGGGCGCGACTGGTTGGGCGGCGGCGCGGCGCGAGGGCGCCGGCTGAGTCGCCGGATGCGTCGCTGGCTGAATCACCGGCGATTCGGTCTCGACGGCGACGCCTTCCATCGACGGCCACCAGCGGCCTGGCGGGACCCAAACCGCCGTCCATTCCACCGAGACCGGCGGCGGCGCCGCCGCCTTCTTCATCGGAGCCACGATTTCAAGCTCGGACAATTCATCGAGCAGCGCAGAGAGATCCAGCTCTATGAAGTCCTGTTCGGGCACAGCGGCGACCACATCCTCGACCACGGGCTCTTCGGGGGCTGCCGCTTCGACAACCAGGTCGATGACGCGCGCTTCAACGGAGTGTTCGGCGAGCGGCTCGACCACGGGTTCGACGAGCGCTTCGACCACGGGTTCGGCGAGCGGCTCGATGGCGGCGTCCGCCTCGGCTTCGGCGCGTCGCGCGCGCTCGGCCGCCGCGCGCTTCAGGTACGTCGCGCACTGCTCGGCGAATTCCTTCGGATCGCATCCGTCAGGCGCCGACGCCCGCTTGCGTTTGAGCGAGGCGAGCACGCCGCGCCGGCGCGATCGCGGACGGACCGTGGCCAGCACCGGAATGATCAATGTCTGCACGTGCGCGGACGCGGCGTCGAGCACGCGCAGGTGATCGCCGATTGCGGCTTCGTCGGCCGGAGAGAGCAGCGCGGGCACGAGAATCAGATCCGGCACGCGCCCGCCGAGCGCGATGAGCGCGGGTGCGGCCGATTCAGCGAGCACGAGATCGGCGCGCAGCCGTCCTTTCACCATCGCGCGGAGCTGGCTCGCCTGCCGGCGGTCGGGTTCGATGGCCAGGATCAGCGGCATGGCACTTCTACGTCCTGGACATGGCGAGCAACAAGACCGTGGCGACCAGCACGAAGATCAGCAGGGGCGCGTGCTCCAGACTCTGATTGCGCACGGTGTCCAGGATGATGGCCGCCAGGTCGCGTACGTGTCCGCCGGCCTGCGTCAAGGCCGTCGACGGATGCGCGGCGCCAAACCGCCCCATCACCTGATCGCGCACGCGATCGTCCGCGGCCACGAGGATCAGCAACAGTGATCCCGCCACGGCGGCAGAGACGAGCGCGTCGCCGAACACGCGTCGCAAGCGCACCACTGTTGTGTCTCCACAGCATTCCGGGCATTCCGATCGACGTACGCATCGCAAGTTTCATTCCCGCTCGCGCGCGCCGGCAGCGCACTGATGAAGATCGCGTGTCTCGCCCGATCTTTCCGCGAGTTCTTACGATCCGCGCCGCCGCGTGTTCCGTTTCAGCACGAGTCCACTCGCACGAATTCCGGGTCCGTGGTTACGAATGTGCCACGCGCGCCGTTCGAGGCGTCGACGCCGCCTCGTACGCCGATTGTCGTAGTTGGTCGCGAATCACAGAGGGAGGCGGCGCGTCGCGCGCGTGTTGGCGTTCGCGATGCGCGTCATGGCACGGCGGTTGCGGTGTCACCTCCCGTTCCGCGATCACGTCCCGACCCGTGATCGTATTTCGCACACTCGACATTGCGCGCCGATGGCGCGCGCCGGAGGAAGGTATGAATCTCGTCACCCGTCTGCGTGCGTTCGTTCGCGAGGAGAAAGCGCAGGACCTGCTCGAGTACGCGCTGCTCATCGCGCTCATCGCGCTCGTCGCCGTCGGCGCCATCACCACGGCCGGGACGAACGTGAGCACCGTCTTCACCAACATCGCGAACAAGATCGTACCGGCGGGGTAGGACACACCGGGCGGGGCGGAGCGACATCTCCGCCCCGATGCCCCGTTGACAGCTGAGTGCGCGCCACGGCGCGCTGGAGGATTGCCATGAGTGTTGTGACCTGGATGCGTGCGCTCGTTCGCGACGAAGCGGCGCAGGACTTGCTCGAATACGCGCTGCTCATAACGTTGATCGCGCTCGTCGTCGTCGGCGCGCTGACCACGACCGGCACGAATGTGAGCACGGTGTTCACCAACATCGCCAACAAGATCGTTCCCTAGGCGATGGTTCGAATGATCGATCCCGTGATCGTCTGCGCGGTCGTTGCCGGCGCCGGGTCCGGCGCCGTCATCGATCTGCGCACGCGGCGGGTGCCGAACTGGCTGACGTTCGGCCTGGCCGCGCTCGGCCTGCTGCTCGCGCTGGTCCGCGGGCAGCAGCCCTGGTACGCGATCGGCGGGCTCGGTCTTGGTGTGGCGTTGATGCTGCCGGGGCACGTCGTGGGCGCGACGGGTGCGGGCGACGTGAAGCTCCTGGCGGCCGTGGGCGCGTGGCTGGGGCCCTCGGGGACGGTCACGGCCTTCCTGTATTCCGCGCTGGCCGGCGGCGTCATCGCGATCGTCGTCGCGGTGTATCGCGGCCGGCTGCGCACGACCTTCGCGCGCGCGGCGGCGCTCGCGCGCAGCGGCGGCGCCCTCGCCGCGGAGATTGGACGCGCGCCGGCCGAGGGCCGATTCGCGTACGCGCCCGCGATCGCCATTGGCGCGATCGCCGTGGCGCTGGGGATGTGACATGAAACGACTGGCCGGCGAACGCGGAAACGCCTTGATTGAAACGGCGCTGACCCTGCCGCTCGTGCTGCTCGTGTCGGTGTCGATCTTTGAATTCGGCCGCGCCTTCCAGACCTGGGAGGTGCTGACGAACGCGGCGCGCGAAGGCGCGCGCGTCGCCGTGCTGCCGGGGACGACGGCGGCCGACGTGCAGAACCGCGTCGCGGCGTATCTGGCGTCCGGTCAGCTCGACAACGCGGCCAACGCGACGGTCGTCGTCGATCAAAACGCCGCGGTCTCGATCGGCGCAGCCACGACGGCGGCGTCGCTCGTGACGGTGAACTATCCGTTCACGTTCATCGTGCTCCAGCCCGTCGCGCAGCTCGTCGTCAAGGGCGCCACGCTCGGCGCGCCGTTCACGATGGTCGCCTCGGCGGAAATGCGGAACGAGCAGTGAGACGGTGGCTGGTGACTGGTGGCTGGCGACGCTGAGAGCTGACAGCCGATCGCTGACAGCTAAATAGAACTGGAGTCCGTTGTGGCTCGCATCAGAGTGTTTCTCGTGCTCGTGCTCGCCGTCACCGTGGGCGGCGCCTTCGCGTACGCGACCTACAACTACGTCCAGAAGTCGCCGGCGAAGACGGTCACGCTGCCGACGCGGCCCGTGGTCGTGGCGGCGACCGACCTCGACATCGGCGCCACGCTGCGGCGCGACGACATCCGCATCATCGACTGGCCGGCGAACGCGGTGCCGAGCACCGCAATCGGCAACCCGGACGAGGTCATCGGACGCGGGCTGATCATGCCGGTCATTCAGAACGAGCCGATTCTTCCGATGAAGCTCGCGTCGAAGGACGCGGGCGGGGGCCTGCCGCCGGCCATCCCGACGGGATTCCGCGCGCTGTCGGTGCGCGTCAACGAAGTCATCGGCGTCGCCGGGTACGTCCTGCCCGGCACGCGCGTGGACGTCGTGGCGACCGTGAGCCCGACCGACCAGCACACCGACATGACGTCGAAAGTGATCCTGACCAACGTACAGGTGCTCGCGGCCGGCACGAAGATCGAGCGCGACGTCGAACACAACAAGCCCGTGCCGGTCACGGTCGTGACGCTGCTCGTCGATCCCGAGCAGTCCGAGCGGCTGACGCTGGCGGCGAGCGAAGGCAAGATTCAGCTCGCGCTGCGCAATCCGCTCGACAAGACGACGCCCACGACGCGCGGCATCCGTCCCGCGGCGCTCGTCGGCGACATTGCCCTCGGGAAGCCGCGCGTCGCGCGCGCGGCCAGGCCGGCGGCACCGCCGGCGCCCGCGCCGGATCTGCCGACCGTTGAAATCATCCGCGGCGACAAGCGCGCGCACGAAGTCGTGCGCGAGGAGCATTGACCATGGCGCAGCAAAGGCGGGAGAGGCGGGAAGGGCTGGTCCGATGGGTGTGGCTGGCCGGGTTGGTCCTGCTCATCATGATCGCCGGCGATGCCTTCATGCTCGCGGCCGAGGGCGAGAACGTGAACCTCACCGTCGGGCGATCGATGGTGCTGAACACCGGCTCGCCGATCGCGCGCGTCTCGCTGACGAGCGCGGACGTGGCCGACGCGATGGTGACGTCGCCCAACGAAGTGCTCATCAACGGCAAGATGCCAGGCACGATCTCGATGTTCGTCTGGGATCGCGCGGGCGCCATCCGCCGCTATGACGTCATCGTGCAGCGCGATATCGCCGGGCTCGGCGCGCAGTTGAAGGAGCTGTTCCCCGGAGAAAAGATCGACGCGCAGAGCAACGGCAAATCCATCGTCCTCTCCGGCGTCGTCACCACCAAGGACGTCGTCGAGCGCGCGATCAGCGTCGCCGCCGGCTACGTCGACAAGCGCGACGACGTCGTCACGCTGCTGCGCGTGCAGGACGTCGGCATGAGCAACCAGGTCCTGCTGAAGGTGCGGTTCGCCGAGGTCAGCCGCAGCGCACTCACGCAGCTGGGCGCGTCGTGGA
>JAIQFX010000113.1 GCA_020073005.1 Terriglobia bacterium
TCGACCTGGCGCGTGATCGACTTCTGCTCTTCGGCGACGCCGGATTGGTCCGTGCTCTTGCGCGCGTAGATTGCGGCGATCATCGGACTCATGTTAACGGAGGTTTGTAGTCTGGCCCCAGTTGGCGACGGACGTGGTGACAGTACCCGCCGATGTCTTTTTCCAGAAGTAGCCGCTCTGCCTCAAGGTCGGGGTTCTCTTCACGTACGATGGCGGCCATCGCCCCGAGGCGCTCGACTTGACGATTTTTTTCAGCCGGAAATCCGCCCGGAATCGACAGTGAATCCCGTCTCGCGTTGGCCGCGAACGCGAACCAGGCGGTCTCGAGCGCCTCAAGCCGATCCTCGTTCGAGAGTGCTCCTTCATGTAGAATCGCGGCCAGTCGAGCCACCGTCTCCAAGAGCGCTCTCAACTCCATCATTTGGGTCGCTCCTATCGCAACGCGCGCCAACATCAGCGCCGGACTCCCGATCCACCAGACGCCGCCGCGTTTGCGAAGGCGGGCCGCCCCACGTTCAAGCGATCGAAGAAAACCACGCATTGACGTCGGCCGCAATGCGCTCATACCGCTCGCCAGCCTCAATGACCTCGTCCCGGGCCGGCTCGTCGACATGGCCGGCGTCGGTGGCCGCCCGCACCCGTCTCGCGGCCATCGTGAGATCAGCAAAGGCCGACGCGTACTTCGCGGCTAGATCGGGATTCCCGGATTGCCGTAGCGCGTCTCCGACGTCAGCAACGCCCTCTGCCCGGACGTGCCGGGCGACGTGCGCCGCATGAAGGCGGCGCTTGAGACGCGGGTCATCCACGTCGAGTAGACGGAAGATCAGCCCGGCGATGGCGTTCGCCGCGCTCGGTTTGTTGTCGAAGAGCCACCGCAACGCGGTCTCCGCCGGCTCCGGTTTCTCATTGCGCGTGTCTGCCCGCCGCGCCGCGAACTTCAGCAGCCGCAGCGTCGAGCCGCTCAACGGCGGGGGCGGCGAAACGTCGACCATGTTATTGCTCCGAGTGACGGGGCCAGCGCGTCTCGGGCTGCTAGAATGGCAGGCAGATTCGCCGGCAGTTTACGCCTGCTCGCGTGTCGAGGCCTTCCGCCGCGTTCGTGCGCGACGGGAGGCCGCCTTCGTCTTCACCGTGATGCCGCGCCGCTGGAGTTCCTTTCGGAGCCCCTCGCGGATCAGCGCCCCTTCAGACAGCTCCGGCTCGCTCGCCGCCGCCTGTTTCAGCGCGTCGGCTAAGGCCGGGTCGATCATGAAGGTGTAATAGCGCTTCCGCATCACGGTTGTTGCAGATTCTAAATAGATCCTGCGTCCGAGTCAACTCCGCGCCGCCACGACGTGGGCCTCGACGTCCTTTTCAGGGACGGCCGCCACGGTCTGCCAGCGGTGCGATTGCATTCGAGTGATACCGTCCGGCAATGTTTCACGCTGTGACTTTGGTTTTCTGGTGTCGCCACCCGCTTTCACGGTCACCGCGAGCAACTCCCCGCCGTAGCGTCAGGGCGCAATCAGTCCGTGCGCGCGGAGCGCCGCCAGGACGCTGTTGAGCTGGGCGGTGTTGGAGGCGGTTGTCGGCAACGCGTCGGTGATCGCGCCGCCCTGCGCGCCGACGACCTGCGTGCCCGCCACCTTGACCACCCCCTCGGCGTCGACGTCGCCACTGCATTTCATCAGCGGCGTTGTGATGTCGAGCTCGGTCCCCGCGACGATCTCGATCGTGCGCCCTCGCTTCAGGAGTACGTGATCGCCCTCGTCGCTGTACATCGCGGACTCGCCTGGCTGCAGGTCCTTCTTGCGATAGCGCCGATCGTCCACCGCGACGACAAGCGCGTGATCACGGAACCCGCCGACGAAGACCACCACCGCTTCGGCACCGGCGACCGGTACGGAGGTGAACCCGTACGATTGAAATCGCTCGCACCCATCGAGGGTCTCGCCTTTCAAGATGGTGAGTTGGACCGTCTGCAGGGTACTGTCGTCCCGGACGCGTGCGACGCCGGCGCGCGCGATGATGTTGTCGAGCCGACGGCTGAGCCGGCTCAGGAATTGTCTCATCACACCCCGTTCCTCAGCTCCGGCCACGGTGACGACTGTTCGGTCTGTACTGGCTCGGGCGTGAACGCATCCGGTCCTGTAAGTGAGAGCGTCGTCGTCGAGCCGGCCTCGTCCGAGAGGCTGAACGTCACTCCGGTGATCAACATCTGGCCGTCCACGCCGATCGCCGGGCTCGTGACGTCCACGAGCGCGTTGATCGGCCACAGCGTGCCGTCGCTCTGCGTCCAGCCCTGCACGACAACGGAGATCGTGCTGCTCCGAGCCTTTCGGACCGTCGCCTCCCACGCCGCGCGCACCTGCGCGAAGCCGCCGGAGAGACTGCCGACTTCAGGGCGGATCAGGAGCACGCGTTCGGTCCGACGCACGCCCTCGTCGGTTGCGACGGCGGCAATTTCGGATGCCGCGAGGCTGTTGACCTCGTTGTCGCCAGCGCTCTGGCCGGAGACGAGATACCGCGCGTACCGCTTGGACTCGTCGTACGAAGCGTCGACGCTCAGAATATTTTCGCCCTCAACGAGGGGCGTCGTACAGCGGAGGCCGCCGGCGCGCGTCAGGACGATGGCCCCCTGCCCGTCCGACACCGGGAGGACGCCGACGATCCGACAGGCGCGATCGATCACGTCAAACGCGCTCTCGCCGGGGTTGATGGTGAACGGCGCCTTCACCTTGCCGATCCTCATGCTACTGAGCGCCCCCGCGGAGCCGACCGCTCGTGGGGCGCCGCCGCCACCGCTCGCCAATGCCGGCGACGTGCTGATCGCCGTGTCCACGAGCCCGTCCTGCACGGTCACGTCAATCCCGAAGGGCTTCGCCACTTTGGCGCAGAGTTCGCGAATACCGATGCCGGAAAACTGCGTCGATGCGAGGACCGCGCTGCAATCGACGAGCGCGCCCGCGGCGTCTCGCCCTTCGACGCTCAGTGTGTGCGAATCGCGATCGTACCGATGGCCGCGCCGGTCGACCCATCCGGTGATGAGCACGTCGTCACCGATCTTGACGACGCATCGATCCTCGCCCCGGATCGGCCACGGACGGGCCTGGCCAGCCCACCGCTCGGACACGGTCAACGCGAAGCCGCCCGCGATCGCCTCGATCCCGCGCGTGATCTGCGCGGAGGTCCAGCCCCCGTACTCGACGTCGTTCACGATCAGCCGTACGTCGTCAGACACGTCGTGACCATCCCCCAGGAAGACGCGGCACGCTCAGACTGCAGCCGCCAATGCGGCCACGATGGCATCACGTCGCGGCGCCGTGATCAGGGCCGTGTCGACCGCATGCTGCAGGCCCATCCTGAGCAGCGGATCGTCCGGATCGATCCAGTTCGCGTCCAGCAGCCCGAGCACGGCGAAACAGATCCCGTCGCCGGCAGTGGCGGCGTCCTGCCAGGCCGCGTATTCGGCGGGGTGGAGCACGCGGAGGAAGGACAACGTCGAGACGAGTCGCGCCGGCGTCGGCGGCGTCGGCGTCACGAAGCCGCCCTCCGACGTCCAGGTCGTCTCGCCCGGCACGATGGGGGCCGCGCCGACGACGGCGACGAACTGCCGCAGATGGCCCGTCCCCTCGACAGCGACCGTCTGCCCGGGATGATCGGGATCCTCCGCGACCTGCTGGT
Organism: Terriglobia bacterium; assembly: GCA_020073005.1. Taxonomy (GTDB): domain Bacteria; phylum Acidobacteriota; class Vicinamibacteria; order Vicinamibacterales; family CAVVIG01; genus SRVP-36. The sequence continues at coordinate 3,664 of JAIQFX010000113.1, forward strand.
CGACGAGCGTCGGGCTGCTGAACGGCGGATCGTCGGACATGGGATTGCGGATCGTGCCGGTGACCAGCCACGCGCCGTCCGCCCGTTGATCAAGTTGCGCGAAGGTTTGCATCGGACTCCCTTGTGTGTTACGCGGCGAGCTCGAGCACGGCGCCATTGAGCGTCAGCGCGCCGCTCGTGCCCACCCGCGTCCCCGTCACCGTCGTGGCGTTGGTCTGCTTCAGTGTGGCGAACGCGTTCAGCGGAACGGTTCCCTCCGTGTAGAAGCCGCCGAACGCGATGATGCTCTCCGCGAGGTTGACCGCGGTGATCGTCGCCGTGGCCGAGGCGTTGGTATTCGTGATCGCGACACTGAACGCCTGATTGCTCTTCACGACGTGCGGGTCGTACTCCACGACCATGAATTCCACCGTCGCGTAGTTGCTGCCACCGTTCACGCCCCATTGCGCAGTCACCGTCGTAGGATTGGTGATCACCACACTGGAGAGGGACTCATTGAGGCCGTGCGTCCCCACTCCCGCTACCTCGACGCTCTCGCCGAACCAGTGCACGACCGCATTCGCGGCAACGACGGCGGCGATCGTCGCGGTTGCGGTGAGGGGCCCGCCGCCGGTCCCGATCGTGACGGTCCCGTACTGGATCGACTTGATCATCCGGGACGGCCGGCCCCAGCGCGAGACCTGCGCGTCGAGACTGACGCCGGTGAGCGGACGACGATGGCGCCCGCTCATGACGGAATCCTGACGATGAAAAATAACGCTTCATTCGAGAACATCGGTTGCCTCACTCTTCCTTTTTTTGACGCGTGATCGTCACCCCGTGAAAAAACGACGAGCGGACGCGCGCGCCGCCACAACGCGCGCGCCCACCCGTCCCCGTGCGCCGCGCGCGGAGGAACGCTCGCGGCCTCACGCTCAGTATTGGGTCTTGTCCGGGCGCTCTCGCGCGAGATAGCCGGGCTGCGGCGCCTCCATCTGCGCGTCGACCGCGGCCTGGCGCGCTCGACGATCGGCGACACGCTGCTCCTCGAGCTCGCGCGCGCGTGCGGCGTCGCTGCGACGCTGCACGACTTCCGGCCGGTGCTGGAACGTCATCAGTCCGCCCGCATTGAGCTCGTCGACGAGCGCCTCCTCTTCGTGCTCCAGCGCGGCGAGCCGCGCCTCGATGGCCGCGATCAGTTTCGGCCGATCAGACGACGGCGCGCCGGCGGTGAACTCGACGCGACGGATCAGCGCGCGCAACGTCTCCGCCGCGAACGCCGGCGCGCCGGCACACAGCAGTCCGAAGAAATCCGCGTCGCCGGTCCCCGGAACCTCGATCGCGCCGCGGCCGTCCCACTGCGCGAGCGCCCGCGTCAGATACCGGTTGGTGCGCAGGAGCTCAGCGGCGTGCTTCTGCAGCCACTCCGCGCCTTCGCGTTCGACGACGCCGTCAATTCGTTCATCGATCTCCGCGAGCGGAAGCGGCGCCCGCAGCAGCTGCCGCCGCTCGTTTCTCGCCGCCTCGATCGCCAGGCGCGCGCTTTGAATTTGCTCCGACACCGATCCCGCCACCGCGGCGATTTTCTTTCGCAGATCTCCGAGCAGGCTCATTTTTTTCCCCCGTCGAGTTGGGGCACAGCCGCCCCGGCAGTCGCCGTATGGAGCGCGTCCGCCGTGTAGACGCGCGACGAATCGAGATTGAGAATTTTGACGAGCGGCCGCGCGGCGTGCGCGCCGGCGAAGCGATGACGCCCGCACAATGGAAGCCAGCTCAACGGCGAGTTCGCTGCGACCGAGTCGGGCCGGTGATTCGTTTCCATCGTCGTGGCGTGATATTTGCGCTGCTCCTGCGGGGCGGTCGTCGCGTTCAGCGCCATGGCGAGGTTGTCCTGGAGCAGATAGATCTGCGCGCGCTGCTCGTGTCGAAAGTCGAGCGGCGCGGCCAGCTTCCACAGGGCGACGATTTCATCGACCGCGTCGATGATCACCGTGGGACGCGCGGCGAATCCTTCCAGCCGTTGAAGAATCGCGCGTTTGGCGTCGGCGTCGGCAACGTTCATCCGCCGCTTCAGCTGCATCGGAAATTTGAAACGCGCGAAGGCGATCTCCATGCGGAGGGGAGGGGCCTCCCCGCCCGCGGCCGCGATGGCCGGCTGAAACTGCACGAACCAATCGTTGCCCTCCTCGATCAGCCGTAAAAGTGGGATCGGCATCCAGCCGGGCTCGACGCGATCGATGTCGAGCTGCACGTGACCGATCCCGGACTCGGTGCGAGCGTCCAGGCGGAGCCGCCCGGGCCCGCCGCCGACCAGCAGGGCAAGAATTTTCGCGAGCCGCTCGGAGAACGTCTCCGCCGGCGGCGTGATCGTTTTGGCCATCTCAGAATCCTCCGCCGCTGCTGATCAGCGGGCTCTGCCGGTTCATGCGCGCGTAGATGGCCGCGGCGAGCTCGACGCCTGAGCGCGCGCGATTCACGACGCGATGATCCGCCGGTACATCGGTCCGGCCGGCCGCCAATTCGTCGATCAGTCGCAGTTCAGCGGCGTGGTCTCGCTCGCGCTGCTCACGCTCTTGGCGCGCCTGATCGTTGCGGTCGTCACTCTCGGACGCGCGGAAGCGTGCGAAAATCTCCGCGGCGGACGACGTACGGCGCGTCGTTGATGGCGCCGGCGGCGGCACCGCGGACCAGGCCTGCAGCTCTCGCGCGAATGCCGCGACGGCCTCGGTTTCACCCGGGGCGCGATTCCCGTGCACGCGATCTTCGTAGCATCGAAGCTGAGTCTGCGCCCACTCCTGCCCGGCCGCCGCGGCGGCGCGGAGCATCGCGACGCCGGTCTCGACAGCCAGTCGTCGTCTGGCTGCTGACTCCGCGCTGAAGCGCACCGAGGCTTCGTCAAACGAACGACAGTCGGCGATCACCGCCGCGCGCTCGGCCGCGTTACGTGGCGCCGTACCGCGCGGTGGCAAGTGTCCCGCGTTTTTCGCACGCGAGGCCCGGAGTGTGTCGACCAGATCCTGGCCCGCGCGGGCGATGATCGCTTGCTGGTCGCGATCGGACATGTACGCGAAGTTCATCGCGCGGCCCGTGATCGACGGCCGCGTTTCCCGAGGGACGGACGGCGCGCCGCCGGCGTTGAGGCGGGCGCCGTCGATGAAGTGGTGCGGCTGGCGTTCGACAGCGACGCGCGATACGCCGCGACCAGTTCGGGCGTGTGCACCGCGGCCGCGATGGCCTGCAGGCGCTCCGGCTCGGCGGAGACGTCGGCGCCAGGCTCGAAGACGCGGTGATCGTGCCCTGGCAGCGGCGTGCCGTCCGTCGTCTCGAAATGCCGACCGCGCTGCGGCGCGCCGCCAGGTGCGGCGCCGTGCAGGACCAACGTGCCATTTTCCAGAACCTCGATTCGCCCGACCGCTCTCGTCTCTGTCATGTTCCACTCCCGTGAAGTCATCGCCCCCGCCATCGCTCCGCCGCGAGGCGGCGCAGCTTCGCGTACTCCGCGATCGCGTCATCCAACAGATCGACGACGTTCCACCATATGTCGCGCAGTTCTTTGTCTGCCCTGAGGCGCGCAACCGGCCGGCCCTCTACGTGCTGTTGCTTGTGCCGCCGCAGCATTTCGATCTCCCCGTCGATGCGTTTCAACTCTCTCTCGACGTCGCGCGCGCGAGGTGCCTTCATGCGGTCTTCTCCTCGGGCTGATCTTCCGTCGTCGTCGCTGCGTCGCCCGCAAGGGCCTCGAGCGCCCAGCGAATGCCCGCGTCGATGAAGACGATGTCCTCCCGCGTCAGCGACGGCCGCGAGGTGCGCAGCTGATGCGGGATGGCAAGCAGTTTGTTTCGAACTTCGGTGAATAGCTTCACTTCGCCGGCGATGACGTCCTCGATCTCGACTAGTTTGCCCATCGATTTGCGGAACTCCAGCTCGGCGAGATCCGCGCGCGCCTTGTCGTAACGCGCGCGCGAGCTCGTGCGATCCTCGCCACCTGTCGGCGTCAGGAGATCCGGCGGCGCCGGAGCGGCCTTGCGCGCGGCGAGCGGGACTCGATCGTGCTTCGTGAACAGCGCCCATTCACGGTCGGCCAGCTCAGGATCGGCGATGAACGGCACCCCGTTATCCCATCCGATCGAGGCGTTCAGCCGCTTCTTGTGGATCGCCCGCCGGACGCTCTCCTGCGCGAAGTTCCGCGAGCGCGCGTATTCCCGCACCTTCATCCGTCGCGCCGGCGGCGTGTTCAACGCGAAATCCCCGGCCGACTCAATCACCTGACTCACCCCTGACTGCACAGTCAATTTCCTCGAATACCTGGGGAAAAGTCGGAGTCCGAACTACCCGCACGGCTGGAAGTGCCGTGGGTCCACCGCAAGTTGCTGTCAGTAAAGCACTTATCTCCTAAACCTTGACGCAGCGCCAGCGACGAGTCCGGATCCCGCCGTGGCGCCTCGACCGAATCGGCCGGCCCATCCAGGCCTTTTCGAATGCCGCCTGGTGGCGTCGTCGCGGAGGTCCGCGATCTCATGTCGCCGTCGAGCAGCGAGAGCAGTTCGCGCTCAGCATTCTGATCCCGTTGCCACCGGCGCGAATCAAGGGCCGCGTTTGATTTCATGACGCGACCCGCTTCGAGAGTGCGTCGGCCAGAGCTGCCACGACGTCCTGTCTCCGCCAGTCGCGCCAGTCATCACCGCCGGCGTGCTTCGCAGTCGCAAAAAACGAATCGATCAGGTTTTCGTCAGGCTCCATGAGACCGATTGGTCGCATGATGCCGAGCGTTCTCCGTGCGAGTTCTTCGATCTTCGTCAGCGGTGCGCCCTCTGATCCGATCGCGCGGTCGGCCCCGTTTCCATCGCTGCCCGCACTTCCGCGCGGCGCGCGCCTGCTCTCTGTTCCTGTTCCTACGATCCCTGCTCCCTGAGGGGGCTCAGCCTGACGCTCAGCCTGACTCTCAGCTTTACTCTCAGCTTTACGAAAGCTTTTAAGGAGCTCTGTCCAAGGTTGAAGGAAGCCGGGGTAAAGAGTCTTGAGAGAGTCATTGATACTCACGATCGCACGCGTCTTGACTTCAGAGTTGGGTACGTTTTTGATCAGCTTCACCCACGCTGCGACGACGTTCTTGTTCGCTGGCGGGTTTCGCTCAAACCAGTCGGAGATCCAGAGGACGCGCGCCACGGGGTCCCATCCCCAGCCGAACGCTTCGCACACGTTGGTGAGGCAACTCTCAAACTCTTCAGGTGTGCCCCCGAGCTCTTCGACGGCCATTGCCGTGCTGAATCGAAAACACCCGACCGACGTCGTCTGAGGGCCAGCGCTCGCGTACAACCGCACCACACGGTGCGCAGCGTCGAGCCGCCGAAACGCTGGATCGAGCCACTCGTTGTTGTGCACGCGCCGATAACGGCCGGCGTCGCTCATGCCGCCGACGCCCCTTCGCCGACAGCCTTCTTGGCCTCCTCGACGCGGCGCGCGGCCTCATTCCTTCGCCAAGCGGCGACCAACGCCGCGGCGAGATGGGCGACGATCAACGGCCTGACCTCGTCCCGCGTCATCACGCGACACGACCCGCCAGCTTGGCCGCGCGCTCTTTAAGAAATTGCTCGACGACCGCCAGCGAAAAGAGACGAATCCCGGTCGCGCCTGTCTTTCGCGCAGCTCGCAACCGACCACTCCGCACCCACATCTGCACGGCTGTTGGTGAGACGTTGGCCAGTCTGGCAACTTGCCCAGAGGTGATCAGATCGATAGTTCCTTCTTCCATAGTCCACAATTTTTGCTTGTGAAGCGATAACCACGCACTTAGAATGTTTAACGTTAAGTAGATGCCTAACGCTAAAAACAGCATGGCCACAGAACTGCTAGGACTGATCGAGTTCGCTGAAGCTCAGTTGACAAGTGAGACGTTAGCGAAGTGGCGGAAATGGATCCTGCATCGTGGCGGCCGTGGGGCCATGCCGACTGTTCTAGCTGAGAGACAGGTGCAAGCCCTGCAGGGGGAAGTCTCCTACCTTCTCACTCAAGTCATCGCTGTTCGAAAAGGCGGTCGATCGGCCGCCGTCAGCCGGCCTGTTTTCTGGGATGAGGAGGATATACGACGAGGACCGCCGGTCCCCCACGCGTCCGTCAAGCCAGACGGCCCCGGCCGGAGTTGCGTCGTGGTCGAGATCGACAGTTCGCCCGCCAACCGCTTTCGATCGTACGTCGCGCGTGTACTTGCGGCTCAGTGCTCGCTGCTCCGCCGCTGCGAGAGCCCCAGGCGTGGGGTTCTGTGTGGACGGCTATTTGTGAAAACCAACCGGGGGATCTACTGCTCGCGAAGATGTCAGATGCGGATCTACATGCAGGGCTACAAGGCAGCCATCGGGGGACGGTGAGGGCTTGTCCTCACGCCGCTCTAAATCTGCGGGAAAACGGTATTCCCGCCGCGCGCTGGTCCCGCTGGGGACGAATCCGACATCATCAAGTCCCACAACACCTTCTCGGATTTCTGGTTCGTCGGCTTTGACGGCGCGAGTGGTCGACGTGCCGGTTGGGAATAATCGTGGACGGGCAGGACCCCGGTGGCGGGTAGTACGACCTTCGTCTAGCTGACATTTCTTCCCTCGATGGTGATACTAGCGTCGTCTCGGAATGACGATCCTGAGCACTGATGCCCCGTCTGGGGGACCGCTCGTCGCGCACGACCGTGGCGTCGCCGCCGCGTTCCGGCAGGTCCTCGATACACACGGCTTTGCCGGCGACGCCGTCCTGTCGGCGTTCGGGATTCCGATCGGTGCGACCCAGTCGCACGTTCGCCTCGATCTCCCGGTGTACCTGAAGCGCCTCGCTTCGCCGTCGCCGCTCCACACGCTGATCAAATTGTTCGTTCTCGATCAGCGGGTCGACGAGGAAGCCGCGCGGTCGGCGGTCACCCCGCTCTCGATTGCCGACTTGAGCGACCTCGGCCTCGTCGAAACCGGCGCCCGCGGCGTCCGCGCGCGCGTGCGCCTGTCCGCCTACGACGGGCTGGTGCTGGCGCACGATCGCTACGACGGCGAGCCGTCGCTCGGGCGCGATCACGTCCTCAACGTGAATCCGACCACCGTTGCCCTCGCGAATCTGACCGTACGACGGAGAGTCGGGTCCGCGCTCGACGTCGGCACCGGGTGCGGCGCTCTGGCGCTGGTCGCGGCGCGCCACAGCGAGCGGGTGATTGGCATCGACAC
>JAIQFX010000114.1 GCA_020073005.1 Terriglobia bacterium
TGCCGCCGTCGCGGCATTCCGCCCGCATACCCCCTTCCGCCTGTCGCGCCGTTACGGACGGCGTGGAAACTGATCCGGATTGTTCGTGAAGAGCGCGTCGATGCCGAGCGTGTAGAGGAAGTGCGACATCTCGTCGCGGACGGTGGGGAAGGACGTCTTCTCCGACGCGCTGAACGTCCACGACGTGACCGTGAGGTGCGCGGCGTGCGCGCGCGGCACCATGTCGGGATGCTTCGCGATCAGGGCTTTCTCCGGCGCGATGCCGGTCGCGAACGTCGCCAGCTCCTTGAGCCGCGCATCCGTCAGGTCGGCGTCGCTCGATGTCAGGAAGACGCGCGGGATCGTCGGCAGATCGATGGCGACGCGCCGGATCGCCTCCTCGTCGAATGATTGAATGATGATCGGCGTCGTCCGCAGCGACTCCGGCCTCTCGAGGCCGTTCTTCTTGATGAGATCGACGAACAGGTTCACCTGATCGACGTTGCGCGACTTGTACAGCTGCGGCGACTTCAGCTCCGGGTAGAGCCCGGCGTGCCCGCGCACGAGATCGATCATTTCCTGGAACGTGACGATGCGCTCGCCCGCGAACTTCGGGTCGCGCCATTTGCCGGCGTCGAGGCGCTTGAGCTCGGCGATGGTGAAGTCGTTGGCGAGCCAGCGCTTGCCGTTGCCGCGCGCGCGGCCCGGCACGTTCGCCGACGGGCGATCGGGAAACACCTCGGCGACGTTCGTCGTCCGCTCGAGCGTGTCGTCGTGCAGGCAGATGAGGACGTTGTCCCTGCTGACGGCGAGATCGGGCTCGACGAAATCCGCCTTCTGTTCCATCGCGAGCCGGTACGACGCCAGCGTGTGTTCCGGCGCGTAGCCGGACGCGCCGCGGTGGGCGATGGCTTGCTTCGCCGGTTGCGCGCGCAGCGGGACATTCACCATCGCACCCACACCAAAGAGAAACATGACGGCGCCGAGCAGTCGCAGGTTGTTCGCCACAGTGGGCGGATTATAGCGTGCGCGCGAGATCGCGGCTGTAAACAAACTGTTGCACGCGACGCTGGATCTCGTCGCGAATCGCGCGCACCCGTTCGATGGGCTGATGCGCCGGGTCGGCGAGCGCCCAGTCGTCGCGCCGGACGCCGGGCACGACCGGGCATTCATCGCCGCAGCCCATCGTGATGAGCCACTGCGCCTGCGCGGCGAGCGCGGGCGTCAGCAGTTGCGGCGTCGCGGCGGAGACGTCGAGATCGATCTCGCGCATCGCCTGCGCGACGACCGGATGCACGCGATCGGCAGGGTGGGTGCCCGCCGAGATCGCGCGCGCTTTCGAGGGATCGGCGGCGGCGTTGAACAGCGCCGCCGCCATCTGCGAACGGCCCGCGTTGTGCACGCAGGCGAAGAGCACCGTCACCATCAGGCGCAGCAGTCCGGTCCGCAGCACGACTTGGCTGCCGGGGCGACGCGAGCCGCGGGCGCCGCGGGTTTCGTCGCGCGGATGAACGCGCTGGCGAACTTGCCCTCGACCTGCGGCGCCATCGCGTCAACGTCGATCCCGCTGCCGGCCAGGAAGTCGCGCGCGTCATCCACCCGGTAGACGCGCCACGCGTCGACGTCGACGTCGCTGAAGCCCGCGGCGGTCAGCTTGGCGCGGAACTCATCGGCGCCGAGCGCGCCGGCGATGCAGCCGACCCACAGCTCCATGTTCCGCCGCACTGCGGCCGGCACGTCGCCCAGGACGACGACATCGGAAACCGCGAAGCGGCCGCCCGGCTTCAACACGCGGAATGCCTCGCGCAGGACCGCGTCCTTGTCGCCGGACAGATTGATCACGCAGTTGGAGATGATGACGTCGACGGAATTATCGGGCAGGGGAATCGACTCGATGGTGCCCTTCAGGAACTCGACGTTGGTCGCGCCGGCCTTGCGCTGATTCTCGCGGGCGAGCGCGAGCATCTCGTCCGTCATGTCGAGGCCGTACGCCTTTCCAGTCGGACCGACGCGTTTCGCGGTGAGCAGAACGTCGATGCCGCCGCCCGAGCCGAGGTCGAGCACGGTCTGTCCCGGCTTCAGCTCCAGCAGGGCGGTCGGGTTCCCGCAGCCCAATGACGCGGCAACCGCGCCGGCAGGAAGGCCGCTCGTCTCCGCGTCTGAATAAAGGTTGGACGTGATCGGGTCTCCGCAGCCGCAGGCGGTCGGGCCGCAGCAGCCGACCTTGGCCGGTTCTTTCGTGGATTGCTGGACGGCGGCGGCGATGGCGCCGTACTTCTCGCGAACGGCCTCGTGAATCTCGGACATGTCGGTCTCCTTTGGTATTCGCTCAGGCGAATATATACACGCTATGCCGCCCGTGATATATTTGTCAAGGCAAATATATGGGTAAGGCGCTGTCCGAGATGGAGACCCTCTTCAAGGCGCTCGCCGACGGCACGCGGCTCCGCATCCTCGGCCTGCTGTTGACCGGGGAAGTGTGCGTCTGCGACATCCACGAGAGCCTGAAGATTCCGCAGCCGAAAGCGTCGCGGCACCTCGCGTACCTGCGGAAGTCCGGCCTCGTCGAGACCCGCCGCGAGGGATTGTGGGTGCACTACCGGCTCGCGACGCACTCCGACGCCGTGCTCGCGGTCCTCGACAGCGCCGTGCGGCACGCGCTCACGCACGCCGATGTCGTCCGCCGCGACGCCGAGCGGCTCCACAAGAAGACCGGCTGCTGCCGGCCGGCCTCGGATGAGGTGGCCGGCTTTCCCTGCTGCAGTGGAGACGCCGCGCCGTCCGGCGCGAGGCACTGATCGATGGACGTGCGAATCGAGAGGGCGCGAGCGCAGGAGTTCGACGCCGTGCTGCAGCTGCTCGAAGAGCATCATCTTCCGCCGGACGGTCTGCGCGATCACGTCGAGACGACCCTCGTCGCGCGCGCGGACGGCCGCATCGTCGGCAGCGCCGCGCTCGAGATCTATCGCGACGGCGCGCTCATGCGGTCCGTCGCTGTTGCGCCGGCGGTTCAGGGGCAGGGGCTGGGGCAGCGGCTCACGGAGGCGATCGTCGATCTCGCGCGCGAGAAGGCCGTGCCCGCGATCTACCTGCTGACGACCACGGCGGATCGCTATTTCCCGAAGTTCGGGTTCGAGCGCATCACGCGCGACGCCGTGCCCGACACCGTCAAGGCTTCGGTCGAGTTCGCCTCCGCCTGTCCGTCGACGGCGACGGTCATGCGCAAAGTGCTGCGTGACGCGCCATAATGGACGCATGAGCGTGAGTGGCGTCTTGCGGGGTTCGGCTGCCGAAGATCAGGCCCGCGCCGCGTTCGTGCAGCAGTACCCGGAATTCGAACGTACCGGCCGTATCGACGCGCTCCGCGCGTCGGATTACAGCCGGCTGGACGCGCTGGGCCAGATCTATCTCGACTATACCGGCGGCAGCCTGTACGGCGAGTCGCAGGTGCGCGAGCACGCCGGCCTGCTGAGCCGTCACGTCTTCAGCAACCCGCACTCCACGAATCTCACGTCGGCCGCGACGACGGACCTCGTCGAGCGCGCGCGACGCGCGGTCCTGCAGTACTTCAACGCGCCGCTTGGCGAATACGTGGCGGTGTTCACGCTGAACGCGACCGGGGCCCTGAAGCACGTCGGCGAGTCGTACGCGTTCGCGCCCGGCGGCCGGTACGTGCTGACGGCCGACAATCACAACTCGGTGAACGGCATTCGCGAGTTCGCGCAGTCGAAAGACGCGGCTGTCGAGTACGCGCCCTTGACGACGCCCGACCTGCGCATCGACGTGGCGCGGCTGAACGCGTTGCTCGACGCGGCCGATCGGACGAAGGCGAACCTGTTCGCGTTTCCCGCGCAATCCAATTTCTCCGGCGTCAAGCACCCGCTCGATCTGATCGCGCGCGCGCACGCGAAAGGGTGGGACGTGCTCCTCGACGCCGCCGCGTTCGTTCCGACGAACCGCCTCGATCTGTCCGCGGTCCGGCCCGACTTCGTGAGCGTCTCGTTCTACAAGATGTTCGGCTACCCGACCGGTGTGGGCTGCCTGCTCATCCGGTCCCTCGCGCTGCAGAGGCTGGTGCGGCCGTGGTACGCGGGCGGCACCGTCAACTTCGCGACCGTGCGCGGACGCGCGCACGTGCTGTCGCCGCGCGAAGCCGGTTTCGAGGACGGCACGCTGAGCTATCTCAGCATCCCGGCGGTCGAGATCGGGCTGCGGCATCTGGAGTCGATCGGCATCGACACGATTCAGACGCGCGTCGCGTGTCTGACAGGCTGGCTGCTCGAACGTCTGCTCGCGCTCCGGCACAGCAACGGCCGTCACATGGCGCGCATCTACGGCCCCTCGGACACGGCGATGCGCGGCGGCACGATCGCGCTGAACCTCTACGATCCCGACGGGCATCTGCTCGACTATCGTCGCGTGGAGGAGCTCGCCAGCGCGCAGGGCATCTCGCTGCGGACCGGCTGCTTCTGCAATCCCGGCGCGGGGGAAACGGCGGAAGGGCTGACCGACGATGACATGCGCGCGGGGCTGGCCACCGGCGACGGCATCACGCTGAATCGGTTCCGCGAGCTGATGGAGCAGCGCGGCGGCAAGAGCGCGGGCGCGATTCGCGTGTCGCTGGGCCTGGCGAGCAATTTCGCCGACGTGTATCGCTTCATCGCGTTCACCGAGGGGCTTCGCGATCAGACGCGCCTCGCGATGGGCAACGTGACGTTCGACGTCGACTCCTGCCGCGTGACGCGCGACGGCGCCTGATCGCGGCGCGTCATCCGGCAAACACTCTTCGCTGGAAGAACCGTGAGACATTCACGAGCGCAATCAACGCCGGGACCTCGATCAGCGGCCCGATCACCGCGGCGAACGCCGCGCCTGAATTCACGCCGAAGACCGCGACGGCGACGGCGATCGCCAGCTCGAAGTTGTTGCTCGCCGCGGTGAACGAGAGCGTGGCGGTCTGCGCGTAGTTCGCGCCGAGGCGCCGTCCGATCCAGAACGAGACCAGGAACATCGCCACGAAGTAGATGACGAGCGGTATCGCGATCCGCACGACGTCGAACGGGATCCGCACGATCGTGTCGCCTTTCAGCGAGAACATCACGACGATCGTGAAGAGCAGCGCGACGAGCGTCAGGGGGCTGATGCGCGGCACGAACCGCGATTCGTACCAGATGACGCCGCGGGCCCGGATGCCGGCCCACCGGGTCAGCATGCCGGCGAGGAACGGAATGCCAAGATAGATGAAAACGCTCTTCGCGATGGCGGCCATCGTGATCCCGGACAGATCGACGTCGCCGAAATCGACGCCGACCGCCGGAGGCAGCACCTTGATGAAGACGTAGGCGAACACCGAGTAGAACAGCACCTGGAACACGGAATTGAACGCGACCAGGCCCGCGGCGTATTCCGGATCTCCGCCCGCGAGATCGTTCCAGACGATCACCATCGCGATGCAGCGGGCGAGGCCGATCATGATCACGGGCCCACCACCCAGTTGAGCAGGAGCGACAGCAGCAGCACCTTGACGTTGCGGAAGACGTCGCCAAGCCGCTCGTACCGCACCTTCGCCAGCGGGGGATACATCATCAGGATCAGTCCCGCGGCAATCGGAATCGAGGTCGTGCCCACCGACAGCCGCGTGATGACGGAGACGATGCCCGGGGCGAGGCGGCCGAGCGCCACGCCCCCAGCCATGGCCGCGAAGATCCACAGCGTCAGGTAGCGATCGATTGACGACAGACCGGTCCGCGGACGACAGGTGACGTCGGTCAACGTGCACGCCCGATGTCTTGCCGCGCCCGGCCGGCCAGATGAGCCAGCGTCGATCGCGTCGGGTATGCTCCCTGCGAGACGACCGCTTCGTCGACGAGGACGAGCGGAAGGCACTCGCGGCCCTGAGAGATCAGGAGGTTCCTCGCGGCCTCGTGCCGCGCAATATCCGCCGAGTGGACGTCTGGATCGAGCCGTTCGATGGGGACTCCAAGCGCTTCCAGCCAATCGAGATCGTTTTCGAGCGTCGCTGCGACGTGGTCCAGCCTGACGCCGCACATCCCGATGATCGGCGGTGGGATATGCCTGATGATCGTGATTGTGCTCATCGCCGCACCTCTTGGTTGTTCCGCGCCTTGAAGAATGCGAACTGAGACTGCGAAAGACCGGCCAGGGGGAAATTGGCGGTAAAGACCCGCACGAGATCCGAGGTGCCGGAATCCCGGCACGATCGGGACGCTGAATAGCCTGCGCGCCGAGTCGCCGCGAGGGGACGTGGCCGCGTGTCGCGACGGCCGCGGGAAACAGAAGAGCGCGGCCGGACCATGTGTCCGCCCGCGCCCTTCTGCCTTTCTATGCTCGCGATGATGACTCTTGGAAGACTACACGCCACGCATGATCGCGTCGTGACGGAGCGGTTACCACGACGTTAACAGTCGGCGTGTAACATCCGTGTAAATGAACTCTGTTACAATCCTGCGGTTTGTGCTTCGGCCGCCGAAGCACGTCTGGGGGCGACGTGGCGTTCAGGCTTCTTCCGCGCGAGGAAAAGTTCTACACCGACTTCGAGGCGCTGGCCGACGAGCTCAAGCGCGGCGCGCGCCTCCTCGAGGAGATGCTGGCGCCCGAGCGGCCGAAGTGGGACAAGGCCGATGAAATCAAGGAAGTCGAGCACAAGTGCGACTTCCTCACGCACGAGATCCTCCAGCGCCTGAACCGGACGTTCGTGACGCCCCTCGACCGGGAAGACATCCACGCCCTCGCGCGCTCGCTCGACGACGTGATGGACGCCATCGACGCGTCGGCGACGCTCATCCGGCTGTACCGGCTCGACACCGTCCGCTTCGGGGCGCGCGAGCTCGCCCACGTCATCACGCTGTGCGCCGACGGCGTCCGCCTGGCGCTGGGCGCGCTGCAGCAGCACGCCGGCTTCACGTCGCACGCCGTCGAGATCAACCGGCTCGAGAACGAGGCCGACCGCATCCACCAACAGGCCGTCAGCCGGCTCTTCGACGACGAGCGCGATCCGATCGTCGTGATGAAGTGGAAGGAGACGCTCGACTTCCTCGAGGACGCGACCGATCGCTGCGAAGACGTCGCCAACGTGCTCGAAGGCGTCATGGTCAAGCACGGATAGCGCATGCTGATCGTCGCGGGGCTCATCTTCGTCGCCCTTATCTTCGACTACATCAACGGCTTCCACGACGCGGCCAATTCGATCGCGACCGTCGTGTCGACGCGCGTCCTCTCGCCCGGCAAGGCGGTGATCTGGGCGGCGTTCTTCAATTTCGTCGCGGCGTTCACCTTCGGCACGGCGGTTGCCAACACCGTCGGCTCCGGGATGATCGATATCAAGATCGTCACGTTCGCCGTGGTGCTCGGCGGGCTGATCGGCGCGATCGTCTGGGATCTCATCACCTGGTACTTCGGCCTGCCGACGAGCTCGTCGCACGCGCTCGTCGGCGGCTATGCGGGCGCCGCGGTGGCCAAGGCCGGCTTCGGCGCCATCATCGTCAGCGGCTGGACCAAGACGATCATTTTCATTTTCCTGTCGCCGCTGATCGGCATGACGGCCGGATTCGGGTTGATGGTGGCGATCCAGTGGCTGTTCCGGTGGACGCCGCCCTCGAGAGTCGATCGGTCGTTCAGGCGGCTGCAGCTCATCTCGGCCGCGTTCTTCAGTTTGAACCACGGCGCGAACGACGCGCAGAAGACGATGGGCATCATCGCGGGCGTGCTGTACGCGGCGCACTACATCGACACGTTCTACATTCCGTTCTGGGTCGTGATCGCCGCGTACACGGCGATCAGCCTCGGCACGCTGGCCGGCGGCTGGCGGATCATCCACACGATGGGCTCGAAGATCACCAAGCTGCAGCCGGTCGGCGGTTTCGCGGCCGAAACCGGCGCGGCCATCGCGCTGCTCACGGCGACGCTGACCGGCACGCCGGTCAGCACCACGCACGCGATCACGGGATCGATCGTCGGCGTCGGCGCGACGCGACGCATGTCCGCCGTGCGCTGGGGTGTCGCGGGCCAGATCGTGTGGGCGTGGGTCCTGACGATCCCGGCCGCGTTCATGATCGCCGCGGCGGCCTACACGCTGCTCCGTATCGGCGGCGCGAAATGAAGACACTGATGGCGCTCGCGCTGGTGATGATGAGCGCGGCGTCTGCGGCGGCGCAGCCGAAGGCGCCGCTGTCGGCGCTCGAGTTTCTGGCGGGGGAGTGGGAGGCGATCGGCACGGCGCCTGGTGAATCGGGCCGCTTCGGGTTCGCCTTTGCCGTGCAGGGCCGCGTGCTCGTCCGGACGAATGACGCCGAGTACGCCGCGAGCGATCGCGGACCGGCGTCGCGCCACGACGATCTGATGGTGATCTACGCCGAGGGCGGCGCCATCAAGGCGGACTACTTCGACAACGAAGATCACATCATCCGCTACACGGCACAGGTGCGCGGCGCGAAGGACGTCGTCTTCGTCAGCGACGCCAGAGCGTCGGAGCCGCGGTACCGCCTCTCGTACTCGATAGGCGCCGACGGCCTGCTGAAGGGGCAGTTCGAGATCGCGCCACCCGGCGTGCCGGACGCCTTCAAGTCGTACCTCGCCTGGACGTCGCGCAAGCGGCCGTAAGGTGTTCGAGTCCGCGCTGCTCTTGGTCGCCGTGGCGAGCGGAGCGATCGCCGCGGTCACCGGCTTCGGCATCGGCAGCCTGCTGACGCCGTTTCTCGCGCTGCACGCCGGGACCAAGATCGCGGTCGCGGCCATGTCCGTCCCTCACCTGATTGGCACCGCTCTTCGCTTCTGGCGTCTGCGCGCGGGCGTCGATCGCGGCGTCCTCTGGCATTTCGGCGTGATGAGCGCGGCCGGCGGCCTCGGCGGCGCGCTGCTTCACACCTCGGTGGCGAGTCCCGCGCTCACGATCGTGTTCGGCGCGCTGCTCGTCTTCGCCGGCGCGTCGCACGTCACCGGCTTCGCCAGGCGCTGGCAGTTTCACGGCGGCGTGGCCTGGGTCGCCGGCGCCGCGTCGGGTTTCTTCGGCGGCCTCGTCGGGAATCAGGGCGGCATCCGGTCGGCCGCGATGCTGGGGTTCGGTCTGCAGAAAGAAGCGTTCGTCGCGACGGCCACCGCGATCGCGCTCCTCGTCGACGGCGCCCGCATGCCGGTCTACGTGGCCGTCGAGTGGCGCGAGGTCGCCGCCATCTGGACGCTCGTGCTGATCGCGACAACCGGCGTCGTCGCCGGCACGCTCGCCGGCGCGCGGCTGCTCTCGCGCGTGCCGGAGCGAGTGTTCCGGCAGGTGGTGGGGATGACGATCCTCCTCCTCGGACTCGTCACGCTGGCCGGGCCCTTGACGGCCGGCACACATCCCTGAGTTGACACGACCGCCGCGCTGCGCGTAGCATCTCCGGACTATTGTGGGCCGATATCGAAGAGCGGTATCGATCCGCGAGTCCTCATGCCTGTCGACCACAAGAATCTGTACGTCGGCCTGATCCGGCTGCACCTGCTGCACCACGCGGCGCACGATCCGATCTTCGGCCTCGGCATGATTCACGAGCTCGCGCGCCACGGCTATCGCCTGAGCGCGGGCACGCTGTATCCGATCCTCCATAGCCTCGAAGCCGGCGGGTACCTGAAGGCCAGCGAGCAGCTCGTCGAGGGCCGCCGCCGAAAGGTCTATCGCGCCACGGCGGCCGGCCGCCGCTCGCTGCGCGAGGCCAAGGCCAAGGTCCAGGAGCTGTTCGGCGAGATGTTCGAGGACGAGTGATGCGGCGGACCCTGGCTGTCTTCATCGTGATCTGTTCCGCGGCTCGCGCGTCGGGACAAGTGCCCCAGGCGCCGCAGACCTTCACGCTGGAACAGGCGCTGCAATACGCCGGCGATCACTATCCGGCGATCCGCGCGGCGCTCGAGGAAGTCAACGTGACCTCCGCCGACGCGCGCGTCGCGCGTTCGGCCTATCTGCCGCGGCTCGACGCCGTCTGGCAGTCGAACCGCGCGACGGCCAACAACATCTTCGGCCAGGTGCTCCCGCAATCCGTGATTCCGGCGATGTCTGGACCCGTGCTGCCGTCGGCGTCGGCGGACAGCCTGTGGGGCAGCGCGACCGGCGCGCTGTTTTCGTGGGAGCCGTTCGACTTCGGCGTGCGGGACGCGGCGGTCGCCGGCGCGGACGCCGCGGTGACGCGCGCGCGCGCCGGTGAAGCCCTGACGCGTCTCGGCGTGCAGGCGGAGGTCGGATCGGCGTTCCTGAGCGTCGTCGCCGCGCAGCGTGCCGTCGTGGCCGCGCAGGCGGATTTCGATCGCCGCGACGTGCTCGCGCGGACGGTCCACGCGCTCGTCGACAACCAGCTGCGGCCGGGCGCCGACGCGTCGCGCGCCGACGCGGAACGTGCGGCAGCCCGCACCCGACTGATTCGCGCGCAGGAGACGCTGACGCTGGCCCAGACGACGACCGCGCGGGTGCTGGGCGTGGCGACGGGACCTGTGACCGTCGAGGCCGCGAATCTGCTCGCGCAGATCCCGGCGGTTGACGTCAGCGCCGACGCCGCCACGGCCCATCCGCTCGCGCAGGTCCATCAGGCGTCCATCGACGTCGCGCGCGCGCAGGCGGACGTGCTCGCGCGCACCGATCGTCCGCGCCTCTACCTGCAATCGAGCGTGTTCGCGCGCGGCAGCGGCGCGAGTCCCAACGGTGTGCTCGACGGCGGATTCGGCGGCCTCGGTCTCGATCGCGCCAACTGGGCCGCCGGCGTGCAGATCCAGTTTCCGAACCTGTTCGATTTCTCGAGCCTGCGCGCGCGTCAGGCCGCGGCGGCCGCGTCCGAGCGCGCCGAGACCGCGCGGTACGACGAGGCGATCCTGACGATCGGCAGTCAGCAGCAGGCGGCGCAGGCGATGGTGCAGGCCGCCCGCGCTGTCGCGGCGAACACGCCCGTCCAGCTCGCCGCCGCGCAGCAGAGCGAAGCGCAGGCGCGCGCGCGGTATCAGGCGGGGCTGACCAACATCGTCGACGTCGCGGACGCGCAGAGCCTGCTCGCGCAGTCGGAAGTCCAGGACCAGCTCGCGCGCGTCGACGTCTGGCGCGCGCTGCTCGCGGAGGCCGTCGCGCGCGGGACCCTCGCGCCATTTCTGACGCTCGTGCATCCGTAACGTCGTTCACGTCGTTTACCGGGAGTCACTCGCTCCATGTGGTTGATTCGCGCCGCCCTCCGTCGTCCGATCACGGTCATCGTCGCCGTGATCGCGATCGCCTTGACGGCGGTCTTCGCGGTCAGCCGGATGCGCGCGGACATCTTTCCCGATCTGGATCTGCCCGTCATCTACGTCGCGCAGCCGTACGGCGGCATGAGTCCGGCGCAGATGGAGGGGTACATCACGTACTACTACGAGTACCACTTCCTTTACGTCAACGGGATTGAGAGCGTCGAATCGAAGTCGATTCAGAACACCAGCCTGCTGAAGCTGACGTTCCATCCCGGGACCGACATGGCGCAGGCGCTCGCGCAGACGATCGGCTACGTCAACCGCGCGCACGCGTTCATGCCGCCCGGCACGGTCGGTCCGTTCATCATGCGGTTCGACGCCGGCACCGTGCCCGTCGGCTATCTCGTGTTCTCGAGCCGCACGCGCAGCCTCGGCGAGATTCAGGATCTGGCGCTCAACCGCGTCCGTCCGCAATTCGCGACGCTGCCCGGTCTCACGTCGCCGCCGCCGTTCGGCGGCAGCCAGCGGACGATCGTCGTGCGCGTCGATCCCGATCGGCTGCGCGCGTACGGCATGGCGCCCGACGAAGTCATCCGCGCCGTGACGACCGGCAACGTGATTATGCCGTCGGGCAGCGTGAACGTCGGCGACCTGACGCGCATCTCGCCCGTGAACTCGGTCGTGTCGAACGTCAACGATCTGCTCGAGCTGCCGATCCGCGCGGGCGCCGGCCCGACGGTGTTCATGCGCGACATCGGATCGGTCAGCGACAGCACGGACATCCCGACCGCGTACGCGCTGGTGAACGGCCGCCGCGCCGTCTACATTCCGGTGACGAAGCGGCCTGACGCGTCGACGCTGACCGTCGTCAGCGAGGTGAAGGCGAATCTCGGCCGGTTCCAGTCGCTCGTGCCAGACGACATCGCCGTGTCGTACGAGCTCGATCAGTCGCGGAACGTGTCGGGAGCGCTGCAGGCGGTCGTGCGCGAAGCCGTGCTCGGCGCGCTGCTGACGGGTCTGATGGTGCTGCTGTTCCTCGGCGACTGGCGCAGCTCGACGATCGTCGTCGTCACGATTCCGTTCGCGCTGCTCAGCGCGGTGGTCGCGCTCTGGGGCGCCGGGCACACGATCAACATCATGACGCTCGGCGGCCTCGCGCTCGCCGTCGGCATCCTCGTCGACGAAGCGACGGTCGCGATCGAGAACATCCACTCGCATCTGGCGCGCGGCGTCCCGGTCGCGCGCGGCGTGCTCGATGCGAGCGGGGAAGTCGTGACGCCGCGGCTGCTGGCGATGCTGTCGGTGGTCGCGGTGTTCGTGCCGTCGTTCTTCATGACGGGCGTGTCGCGCTCGCTCTTCGTCCCGCTGTCGCTCGCCGTCGGCTTCTCGATGATGGCGTCGTTCTTTCTGTCGAGCTCGCTCGTGCCCGTGTTGTCGGTGTGGTTGTTGCGCGGCGTCCGCCTTCAGGCGGACGCGGGGCCGGCTCAAGCCGGCCGCCACGTGAGAACGGACTGGGTCGAGCGGCTTCGCGATCGGCTCGCCCGCGTCCTTCACGCGCTGTCGCCGGCGCGCGTGCCGCTCGTGATCGCGTACATCGCCGCGACCGGCGCCGTTGTCGCGTTTCTGGGACCGGCGCTGGGCCGCGAGATCTTTCCGAGCGGCGGCGCGCACCAGTTCCAGCTGCGTTTCCGCGCGCCGGCCGGAACGAAATTCGAATCGACGGAACACCTGGCCGGCGACGTCCTCGATGAGATCACACGCGCGGCGGGTCCGGACAACGTCGACATCACGCTCGGCTACGTCGGCGTGCAGCCCTCGTCGTATCCGATCAACACGATCTTCCTGTGGACGGGCGGCTCGCACGAGGGCGTGCTGCAGGTGGCGCTGAAGCCGGCGGCGCCGATCGGGCTCGACGCGTTCGAAGAGACGCTGCGCGGCCGGTTCCGCGAACGCTTTCCCGCCGCGGAGTTCTCGTTCGAGCCTGGGGACATCGTCAGCCGCATCATGAATTTCGGCGCGCCGACGCCGGTCGAGGTCGCCGTCGCCGGTCCGGACTTCGCGGCAAGCCGCGCCTTCGCCACGAAGGTCCGCAACGAGCTCGCGCACATCTCCGCGCTTCGCGATCTGGAAGTCGAGCAGACGCTCGAATATCCGGCGATCCAGGTGAACGTCAATCGCCAGCTCGCGGGTCAGCTGGGCGTGACGGTCGATCAGGTCGGCCGATCGTTTGCCGCCGCGACCTCGTCGAGCCGGTTCGTCGCGCCGAACTACTGGGCGGATCCGCGCACGGGCATCGCGTTTCAGGTCCAGGTGGAAGTGCCGCAGCCGCGCATGACCAGCCTGGAGGATCTGCGCGTCGTGCCCGTGACCGCGGCGCGCGCGCAGCATCCGCTGCTCGGCGACGTCGCGCAGATCGAGAACGGCACGATCGTCGGGGAATACGACCGCGTCAACGGCCAGCGCATGGTCACGCTGTCGGCGAACGTGTCGGGCGCGGATCTCGGGCGCGTCGCCGATCGCGTCGATCAGGCGATCGCGCGGGCGGGCGCGCCGCCCCGCGGCGCGACGGTGAGCGTCCGCGGGCAGATCGCGGCGATGCGCGAGACGTTCAGGAACATCGCGGCCGGTCTCGTCGTGGCCGTCGTCGTGATCTTCCTGCTGCTGGCGGCGAACTTCCAGTCATTGCGTCTCGCGTTCGTCGTCGTGTCGACGGTGCCGGCCGCGCTCGCCGGCGTCGTGCTGATGCTCGCGGTGACCAGGACGACGCTGAGCGTTCAGTCGTTCATGGGCGCCATCATGGCGATCGGCGTCGCGGTCGCGAACGCGATCCTGCTCGTGACGTTCGCCGAGCAGACGCGCCGCCGCGGCGCCTCGGCGCTCGACACGGCGATCGACGCCGCGCGCGCGCGCATGCGGCCGGTGCTGATGACGAGCGCCGCGATGATCGCCGGGATGGTTCCAATGGCGCTCGCGATCGGCGAGGGCGCCGACGCGACGGCGCCGCTCGGGCGCGCCGTCATCGGCGGGCTCGCCGCCGCCACATTCGCGACGCTCGTCGTGCTGCCGTCGGTGTACTCGCTCGTGCAGCGGTCGGCCGGCGTCGCTTCCGTCTCGCTGGATCCGGATGATCCGGAAAGCGCGCACAAGACGCAGGGGACCGTATGAGAACGCGTGGAACGAAATCGCGCCGAACGTGGCGTCCGCCTTCAGGCGGACCGATCATCATCGTCTTGACCCTTGGATCGATCGCGTGTGGCGGCAGCGCGCAGACGCCGGCCGGCGCCGCGGTCCAATCCGGGCCTCCGGCGATCGACGTCGTGCGCGTCGTCGAGCAGGCCGTCAGCGTCACGCTGTCGATGCCCGGCGAACTCGATCCGTACCAGGCGGTCGCGATCTATCCGAAGGTGACCGGCTTCGTGAAGACGATCGGCGTCGACCGCGGATCGCGCGTGCGGGCGGGCGATCTCCTCGCGCTGCTCGAAGCGCCAGAGATGCTGTCGCAGCGCGCGGAAGCGGAGTCGAAGCTGCAAGGCGCGGAAGCGCAGCTGGCCGTCGCGCGATCGAGGGCCGACGCCGACGCGAGCACGAACGACAAACTGAAGGCGGCCGCGGCGACCCCCGGCGTTGTCGCCGGCAACGATCTCGTGCTGGCGCAGAAGGCGGTCGAGACGAGCCAGAGTCAGATCGTCGCCGCGCAACGCAACGTCGACGCCGCGCGGCAGGCGGTGCGGTCGATCGCCGAGATCGAGGCGTACCTGAAGGTGACGGCGCCCTTCGACGGCATCGTGACGGAACGCAACGTCCATCCGGGCGCGCTGGTCGGTCCGGCCAGCGGCCAGGGCGCGGCGATGCCGATGGTGCGGCTGGTGGAGAACGATCGGCTGCGTCTTGTCGTTCCGGTGCCCGAGGCCTACATCGCCGAGATGACCAGGGGCGCGGACATCGCGTTCGCCGTTCCCGCGTATCCCGGCCAGACGTTCTCAGGAAAGATCGCGCGCATCGCGCAGACCGTCGACGTGAAAACGCGGACGATGGCGGTCGAAGCGGACGTCATTAATAAGGATGGACGGTTGGCCGCCGGGACGTTCTGTCAGGTGCGATGGCCGGTGCATCGTCCCGGTCCGTCGCTGCTGGTGCCGAGCGGCAGCGTCGCGAGCACGACGCAGCGGACGTTCGTCGTGCGCGTGCGGAATGGACGCACCGAGTGGGTGGATGTGAAAACCGGCCTCACGTCGGGACCGCTGGTCGAAGTGTTCGGCGATCTCCGGGCGGGCGACGAGGTCGCGGCGCGCGGCACGGATGAAATGCCGGCGGGCACGCAGGTGCGGGCCGCCGAAGCGAAGGCCGCGCCGTAGGCTCGACGGAGGCGGTTCAGGCTCGCGGCAGCGTGACGACGAACCGCGCGCCGCCCTCGGTCCGATTCTCCACGCGCACAGTGCCGCCGTGCAGCTCGATCAGATGCTTCACGATGGCGAGGCCGAGGCCGGTGCCGCCGGGATCGCGCGCGCGCGACTTGTCCACGCGATAGAAGCGCTCGAAGACGCGCGACAGATCTTCTTCAGGGATGCCCGGTCCTTCATCTGACACCGAGAGCGCGACGCGCCCGTCCTCCGGCGCGGCCTCGATGCGGATGGCCGTGCCTTCGGGCGCGTACGTGATCGCGTTCGCGACCAGATTGCGCAGCGCATCGTGCAGCTTGGCGGGATCGCCGCGGACGAGATCGGCGCCGGGCGCGACGGCGATGTCGAGCCGCTGGCGCCGCGCGGCGGCCTCGGGCGCGAGATCGGCGACGACGGAGTCGGCGAGCCCGCGCGTCTCGCACGCGGTGAGGTCCAGCGTCTCCTGGCCCGCGTCGAGGCGCGCCAGCCGCCTGGCCCGCGTCGAGGCGCGCCAGCCGCAGCAGATCCTTGACGAGCCGCTCCATCCGCTGCGTGTGGCGCGCGATGATCTCGAGAAACTGCTTGTTCTCAGCGGCGCTCGCGTCGCCTTCCGACAGCGCTTCGACGTACCCGCGGATCGCGGTCAGCGGCGTGCGCAGCTCGTGCGAGACATTGGCGACGAAGTCGCGGCGGATCTGATCGGCGCGGCGCAGATCCGTGATGTCGTGCAGCACCAGGATCAGGCCGTACGCGGCGACGCCGGACGAGACGGCCGCGCGCGCGATGATCGCGCGTGAAGGATCACGCGGCGGCGAAAACTGGAGCGCCTCCGGCGTGCGGCCCGACAGGACCGCGGCCACCAGCTCGACGATCGCGGGCAGCCGGATCGTTTCGACGTACGGCCGGCCGATCGCCGGCTCGTCGAGCTTCAACATGTGGCGCGCGGCGTCGTTGACGAGCTGCAGCCGGCCCTGCGCGTCGACGACAATCACGCCTTCGACCATCCCGGCGAGGATCGCTTCCATCCGCGTGCGATCGCGCGCTTGTTCCTCGAGCCGGCGGCCGACGTCCTGCACCGACGCGTCCAGCGCCCGCGCGACCGCGCCCAACTCGTCGTCGCCGAAGCCGAGGCGCGGCGGCGTGAGATCGCCGCGCTGATACCGCGCCGCGACCCCCGCGATCAGCCGCACGCGCTGGCCGATGCGCGCCGAGAACACCCACGCGATGATCGCACCGCCGGCCAGCGCCAGGCCGAGCGCGGTCAGCGTCGCCGTGAGCACGGTCTGGAGCTGATGCCGCACGTTGGTCAGTGGCAGCGCGACGCGCACGAACGCGACGGCGATGTCGAGCCGCTGGCGCCGCGCGGCGGCCTCGGGCGCGAGATCGGCGACGACGGAGTCGGCGAGCCCGCGCGTCTCGCACGCGGTGAGGTCCAGCGTCTCCTGGCCCGCGTCGAGGCGCGCCAGCCGC
>JAIQFX010000027.1 GCA_020073005.1 Terriglobia bacterium
CAGGATATCCGCGACCGGACTTTTGCGTTCGCGTGCCGCATCGTTAAGTTCTGTGAGGAAACATACGCGACAGGCGGCGTCGCACGGATGATGGCGCCTCAGTTACTGAGCTGCGGCACGTCGGTCGCCGCAATGCTGGAAGAGGCTCGCGCGGCTGAGAGCGATCGCGATTTCATTTCAAAATGCAGCATCGGACTGAAAGAAGCACGTGAAGCCCACGTCAGGCTTCGCCTTCATGAAGCCTGTCGCATCGGGCCAGCCCCGGAAGCGGTGGCGCTTCGGGAGGAAGCCAACGCTCTGGTGTCAATCATCGGGACCATCGTCCGGAATAAGCGTGCGAACATGGCCCTAATTCTTCATTCCTAATTCGACCGCCCTACTGCGGCTTCGCCGTTCCCGGTGTCGCCGACCGGCGCACGGCGCTGATCGCGACGGCGAGCGCGGTCTTGGCCGCGATGCCGGTGTAGACCAGCGCGCGCTCGACGGCGCCCGCCGCCGGCGCGCGGTGCTTGCGGTAGAAGATCCACATCGCGCGGTGCCACTCGATCGTCGCGTTCACGCGCATCGTGCCCGTGCCGCCCTGGCCGCCGAAGTGCGTGATGACCGCCTGCGGATAGTAGACGACCTTCCAGCCCGCCAGCTTCGTCCGCCAGCAGAAGTCCATGTCTTCGCCGTAGAGGAAGTAGTCCTCGTCGAAGCCGTGCACTGTCTCCAGCACCGATCGCCGCACCAGCAGACACGCGCCTGACACGGAGTCGACCTCGGTCGTCGCGTTCTCGTCGGCCGCGGTCATCAGGTAGCCCGCCACGTTCGGATTCTTCGGAAAGAGCTTCGCGACGCCGGTGAAGTAGAGGAGCGCCGCCATCGGCGTGGGAATCCGGCGCCGGCACTGCTGCTGCAGCGATCCGTCGCCGCTGAGCACTTTCGGTCCGACGATGCCGGTGTCGGGATGCGCGTCGAGGTAGCCGATCAGCGCGTCGAGCGCGCCCGCGTGCATCCACGTGTCGTTGTTGAGGACGAGGATGTACTCGCCCTTCGACGCCTTCAGGCCGGCGTTGACGGTCCTGCCGAATCCAAGATTCTTCTCGTTCGAGAAGACACGCACGTCCGGGAATGTGTCGCGCACGATCGCGACCGTGTCGTCGCTGGACGTGTCGTCGACCGCGATGACCTCGTAGTCGGCCGTGGGCCGGTGCGCGCGGATCGAATCGAGGCACTGCGCGATCCACTCGTGCGCGTTGTACGTCGGAATGACGATGGAGAGTTTCACGAGGGCTAATTAAGAATGAAGAATCATGAATTATGAAAGGGACGCCTGCGAGCGTTCGTCATTCTTAATTCCTAATTCTCCATTCTTAATTGGACCGTTCCCTATCTTCCCCGGGCTCCGACCAGTGTTCTTGTCGTCCTGAGGAGTATCGCGAGGTCGAGCAGGAACGACGCGTTCTTCACGTAGAAGAGATCGTACTCGAGCTTTTCGCGCGTCTGCTCGCGCGACGCGGCGTAGTCGTAGTGGATCTGGCCCCAGCCGGTGATGCCGGGCCGCAGGCCGTGCCGCTGGTTGTACATCGGCACGGCGGTGAGGAACTCGTTGACGAACACGCTGCGCTCGGGCCGCGGGCCGACGAGGCTCATGTCGCCCTTGATGACGTTGATCAGCTGCGGCAGCTCATCGAGCCGCCAGCGGCGCAGCCAGCGCCCGAGTCCGGTGACGCGCGGATCGTCCTCGCTCGCCCACACCGGACCCGACGCGTCCTCCGCGCCCTCGACCATCGACCGGAACTTCACGACGTGGAACGGCCGGTTGTGCAGGCCGATCCGCTCCTGCGTGTAGAGCACCGGCCCCGTGCTCGTCATCCGGATCAACAGCGCGATGAGCAGCAGCAGTGGCGACAGGACGATCAGCAGCACGCTCGCGAGCACGAAATCGACGAGCCGCTTGAGGCTCGTCACGTACAGCGACGACCGGCCCATCAATCCCCACAGCAGCCACATCTCCGTGATCTGATCGCAGGGAATGCGATTGAGGAAGCGCTCGCAGACGCTGGCGAGATCGACGATCTCCACGCCGCGGTTGCGCGCGGCGATGAGCGCCTGCAGGTACCGGTTCCAGCACTCCATGCTGCTGCTGACGATGACGGTGTCGACCTTGCGGCTGGCGATCAGCTCGGCCAGATCCGATCCGTCGCCGAGCCACGGCGCGGTGTTGGGCGCGCTCATGTCGCGGGCGGGCGCGACGTAGCCCTGAATCTGATAGACCGCGCCGGCCGCGCGCTTCAGCTCGCCGAGCAAGGCCGCGCCGACGTCGCCCGAGGTCACGACGATCGCCTGGCGCTTGAAGAAATCGGCGCCGACGAGCGCGTAGACGAAGCGCCCGGCCATCGCGATGCCCGCGAAGATCGCGACGTTCAGGACGAACACGCCGCGGCCGACCGCGGGCTCGGTGCGGAAGAAGAAGATCAGCAGCTCCGCCAGCCCGGCGAGCAGGTAACACCCGGCGAGCTTGCGCAGCTCGATCCAGCTCGCGTACCGGCGGCGCGGATCGTAGGTCTCGAACAGGATGCCGGCGATGAAGAACACCGCCGCGTGGATCGCCAGCACGTTCCAATACTTAACGAGCTGGTCGTTCACCCAATACGATCCGAACCGCAGCGTGAAAGCGAGCTGCCACCCGGCCCACAACGCCACCAGATCGAGCGCGACGAGCGCGATCGTTCGCATCGACATCTGCGTGCGAGGCGTGGGGATCATAGGGCGGGTGGGGGAGCTGGGGCGGGTAAGGCAGGTGGGGAGACAGCCGCCTGCCACGCGTCCGCCGAGACGCGCGTGCCGGCCGCGATCACCATCCAGAACATGCCCATGATTTTGTACGAGACGAACGCGTCGACGAGCACGGCGCTGACCGACGTGGCCACCACGGCGAGCGCCGCTCCATACACGATAGCACGCGGCAGCGGCCCCGCACTGTGAGGAGTGCGGCGCGCGGCGCGGACGAGCATCCACAGCAGCGCCGCGAGAAGGACGATGAAGGTCACGAATCCGGCGACGCCCGTGTCCGCCAGCACGCGGACGTACCAGCCGTCGGGCGAGGCGGGCAGATCGTACTGGCGGACGTACGCGAGGTAGCCGCCGAGGCCGTCGCCGAGGAAGGGCCGCGCGAGCCAGTGATCGAACGCGAGCCGCCAGTTCTTCGCGCGCAGCGCCAGGCTCGGATCGGTCGCGATCGCCTGCCGGATGACGTCGGGATCGAGCGTCGTCGCGAGCGACACGACGCCGTGCACGAGCGTCAGCATCTTCTTCGACGTGATCACGTACGGCGCCGCGGCCGCGGCGACGCCCATCGTCAACAGCGTTCGCCACCGCGCGTGCCAGACGAGATCGATCGCGACGATCAGCACCAGCCCGAGCAGCGACGCGCGCGACTCGGAATTCGCCGTCACGATCGCGCCGGCCGCGAGCGCCAGCGTCGTCAACGGACCGCGGCTGCCGCCGGCGCTCCACAGCGCGTACATCAGGATCGTCGCGAGCATCATGTAGCCGCCGAAGTCGTACGAGGCCGAGAACGTCGGATAGAGCGTCGCCCACGGCGTGGGCGGTCCGGCGGCGGGCGCGTGCGTCCAGTGCTGCGCGAGCCAGATCGCGCAGATCAGCAGCAGTGCGGTGCGCGCGACCTCGACGAAGCGATTGAATTCGTCCGGCGCGAGCGCGCTATAGAAGAAGTAGTAGAGCAGGCCGTACTGGACGAGACGGCCCGCGTGAAACACGCCCGTCAGCGGCTCAGTCGACAGCGCGGCCACGCCGATCAACGTGCACGCGATCGCGACGCCCCAGTAGATCAATAGAAAGAATGTCGCGGGCGAGGGAGGCGCCGTGGCGTCCCCCGGATTCGTGGTGTCCGGCTTCAGCCGGATCCCGGGCCGGACCCTGAAGAACTTCCGCGCCCACCAGATCAGCACGAGCGCGAGCACGACATCGTCGACGCGGATCGGCGTCGTGTTGCCCGGCACGGCGGCGAGCGGCACCTTCGGCATCAGCGCGATGAACAGGACGAGAAACGCCCAGACGCGCGGCACGCGCCGGAGTTGGTAGGCCGAAACAACGACGCACGCGGCGATGATGACGATGGGCGACATGGAAATTATGAATTGGGAATTAGGAATTAAGAATGGAATCCCTGACTGTCTTCTCGCTAATTCTGAATTCTGAATTCTTAATTCTTAATTCCTAATTCCTAATTACCTGCCGCGCCGCGACGAACGCCGTCGCCATCAGAACACCGAGTCCCAACCCGACGGCGAGATTTACAGCGCGGCGCGGATAGCCCGGCGCCGCCGGAAGCGCCGGTGGATCGACGACGACGACGCGTCGATGGACCGCGGGCGCGATGACCTCGGCTTCGTCGCGGCGGTTCGCCTCCAGCCCGCGCGCGACGATCGCCTCGGCGAGTTTCAGCGCGGCGTCCGGAGCCGGTTGCCACACGGTCAGCCGCACGAGATCCGCGCCGTCGATCGCATCGGCGGTCACCCACGCGGCCGCCTGTCTGTCGTCGAGCGATTGGCCCGCGGACAGCAGACCAGCATCGCGCGCGGCGAGCGTCACGAGGCCCGGCGCGGCGAGGCGCGGCGCCCAGCGGCCGGGCCCGCTCTGCCGCAGCGGATCGTTCTCATCGTAGAGGCGTCCGTCGGCGCCGATCTTCGGCTGATGTGTGCGCAGGAATTCGGCGACGACCTCCGGCGGCGGCCGGACGCTGAGGAGCGCGCGCGACGCGTAGAGCGGCGTCTGCAGCGCGGTGACGATCGCCGCGATCGCCACGCATGCCGCGACGATGATCAGGATTGGGAGTCGCGCAGTCCAGAGGAGTCGAAGGTACCACCCGGCCGGAGAGCGCGGCCGGTCCGTGGCAGCGTCGGTCACACGCGTGGGGCCGCCGGCTGGCCCGCGATGTCTCGCAGTTCGTCCATGCTCAGCCAGTGGTCGTTCGTGTCGCTCGCGTACGTGAAGTTCTCCGCCACCGGCCGGCCGCCGTTCGAGCGATAGTCGGCCAGCGTCCACTCGTGAAACGCGGGCGTGATCACGTAGTGCGTGTCGAACTCGAACGTGTAGCGCCACTCGTCGGCGGGAATCATCACTTCATGGAGCTTCTCGCCTGGGCGGATGCCGACGATGTCCAGCCGGCACTCGGGCGCGATCGCGCGCGCGAGGTCGATGGTCTTCATGCTCGGGATCTTCGGCACGAAGATCTCGCCGCCGCGCATCCAGTCGAGCGCCGCGAGGACCAGCGTCGCGCCCTGATCGAGCGTGATCCAGAACCGCGTCATGTCGGGATGCGTGATCGGCAGCACGCCCGACGCCCGCTTGGCCTGAAAGAACGGGATCACGCTCCCGCGGCTGCCGACGACGTTGCCGTAGCGCACGCAGGCGAAGCGCGTGCCGTGGCCACCGCCGTAGGAATTCGCGGCGACGAAGAGTTTGTCGGCGCAGAGCTTGGTCGCGCCGTAGAGATTGAGCGGATTCGCGGCCTTGTCCGTGCTGAGCGCGACGACGGTCTTCACGCCGGCATCGAGCGCGACCTCGATGATGTTCTGCGCGCCGATGACGTTGGTCTTGATGACCTCGAACGGGTTGTATTCCGCCGCCGGCACCTGCTTGAGCGCGGCCGCGTGAACGACGATGTCCACGCCCTGAAACGCGCGGTGCAGCCGGTCGCGATCGCGCACGTCGCCGAGGAAGAAGCGCAGGCGCGGGTCGTCATTGAAGTGCTGCGCCATCTCGTTCTGCTTCATCTCGTCGCGGCTCAGGATGGCCAGCCGCTTCGGATTGGCGTGAGCGAGCGCGATTTCGCTGAACCGGCGGCCGAACGAGCCGGTGCCGCCGGTGACGAGCACCGACTTTCCTTCGAAGCAATTCGTGGCGATGCGGCGGGAGTCGAGCGACCCGCAGTACGTACGACGAACGGGGTTGGATTCAGTCAAGATCTTGTAGCATCGAGGGTTAGCGCGCCGGAGTGACTAGAAAATTTTAGTGGCCGGCGTCCACGCTGTCAACCCGAACACGGCCGACGGCCCGGAGCAGCAAGGGGACCGCCAGCGCGCCGGCGGCGAGGAGCCGCCAGCCGCCGACAACCGCAATCGCCACCGGTCCGGGCGGGACGAAGCGGTCGATCGCCAGAACCATCCCGACGCCGGCGGCGGCCGTGACCGCGACGGCCGCGATGCGGCGCGCGATGATGCCCGCGCCGGCGAAGTGACTGAAGGCGTACGCGTTGATCGCGACGAACTCCGCGACGCACGCGATCGAGACGCCCGCGGCCACGCCGGCGAGGCCGTCGCCGGCGCCGATGTACGCGGCGCCGAGCGCGAGCAGCATTGCGGGCACGCTGATGAAGAGCGCGCGCACCTGCTTGTGCACCGTGAGCAGGAACTGCGCGGCCGGCGGCGTGAGGCACAGGAAGTACGTGCCGACGAGCAGGATGCGAAGCGGCGGCACCGTCTCGATGTACTTCGGGAAGAACGCGGCGATCGCCGGCGGGAGCGCGGCGTAAAGGACGATGATCGCCGCCAGCAGGACGTCGGCGAGCACGAGCAGCTGCACCTCGACGAACCGCCGCAGCGACTGCACGCTGTCGGTCGTCGCGAATCGCTCCTGGAACCTCGGGTACATCACCGTCGAGAGCACGTTCGGGATGGAGAAGAGGCCGGAGCAGACGATCGACGTCAGGCTGTAGACGCCGAGCGCGGTCGGTCCGAGCCGCGCCAGGATCATCATCTGATCGGCGCCGCGCAGCGTTTCGAACGCGACGGCACCGGCGACCATCGGCACGCCGGCCGCGATGAGCGGCGGCAGCAGCGCCGCGTCGAACGCGCGCGAGAAGGGCTCGCGCAGTCCCGCGTGGAGCACGATCGCGAGCAGCAGCGCCGCCGCGAGCTCGACCGCGAGCACGCCGGGCAGCCCGAATCCGTACGCGCCGGCCACGAGCAGCACGGCCTTGATCACGTTGCTGCCGCCCTGGCGCGCGCTCAGCTCGCCGAACCGCTTCCGCGCCCGGTACAGCACGACGTAGTACGTCGCCGCGAGCTGCGCCCAGAGAATCGGCGCGTACAGCAGCATGCCGGCGAACGTCTGCGCTTCGACGCGCGATCGCAGCGCGATTGCGGCGACGGCCAGCGCCAGCGCGAGCGTCACGCCGACGCCGTGGACGAACCAGAACAGCGTGTGCTTGAGCGCGTCGAAGTCGCGCTCGCGTTTCGCGCCGAGCAGGAACGGCAGCTCGCGCTCGGCCGCGGTGAGCGCGCCGAAATGCCCGTACGTGCCGACGTAGGTCGGCAGCAGCTCGAGGCCGGTCCAGATGCCGGTGAGGTACGGACCGAGAGAGCGGCGCAGCACGAGCGCCGTGCTGAGCAGGAGGACGAGCGACACGCTGTTGAGGCCGGAGTACGTGAAGTCGCGCGCGACCGACACGTGCTCGTGATGGCGCACGCCGAGCCGCGCGAGGAGGCGATTCACCTGATAAACTATACCGTCCCTTGCCTGAGGATCTGAAAACCGCACAGCTCGCCCTGCACGGCGGCGCGCCCGTCCGCGCCACGCTCCTGCCGTACGGCCGCCACGAGATCGACGAGGACGATGTCGCCGCGGTCGCGCGCGTGCTGCGGTCGGACTGGCTGACGGGCGGACCGGCGGTCGGCGAGTTCGAAGCGGCGTTCGCGCGGGCCGTCGGCGCGCCCGACGCGGTCGCCGTCAGCAACGGCACCGCGGCGCTGCACGCGGCGATGTTCGCGATCGGCATCGGGCCCGGCGACGAAGTGATCGTCCCGCCGATGACGTTCGCGGCGTCGGCGAACGCCGCCGTCTATCAGGGCGGGACGCCGGTCTTCGCGGACGTCGGCGCGGACACGCTGCTGATCGATCCGGCGCGGGTCGCGGAGAAGATGACCGCGCGGACCAGAGCGATCGTCGCCGTGGACTACACGGGCCAGCCGTGCGACTACGACGCGCTCCGCCGGCTGACGGCGACCCGGCCGGACGTCACGATCGTCGCCGACGCGTGTCACGCGCTCGGCGCGCGCGATCGCGATCGGCGCGTGGGCACGCTGGCCGATCTCAGCGTGTTCAGCCTGCATCCGGTCAAGCACGTCACGACGGGCGAGGGCGGCGTCGTGACGACGGCGGATCCCGCGCTCGCGGGGCGGATGCGCATGTTCCGCAACCACGGCATCACCGTCGATCAGACGCAGCGCGGCGCGCGGGCGTCGTGGCTGTACGAGATCGTCGAGCTCGGCCACAACTACCGGCTCACGGACATCCAGTGCGCGCTCGGGCTCAGCCAGCTCGGCAAGCTGGCCGCGCGCGTCGCGCGCCGCCAGGCCATCGCGCAGGAGTACACGCGGGCGTTCGCCTCGCTTCCGGAAGTGCGGCCGCTGGCCGTGCGCGCGGACGCGAGCCACGCGTACCATCTCTTCGTGGTCCGCGTGGACACGGCGCGGCTGTCGGCGGATCGCGCGACGATCTTCGCCGCGCTGCGGCGCGAGAACATCGGCGTCAACGTCCACTACATCCCCGTGCACTACCATCCGTTCTACCGCCGGCGCTTCGGGTTCGGGCCCGGCCTCTGTCCGGTGGCCGAAGCCGCGTACGAGCAGATCCTCACGCTGCCGATGTTCCCGGCGATGACCGCGCGCGACGTGCAGGATGTCGTCGACGCCGTGACCAAGGTCGTGGAGGCGTTCAGACGCGACGACGAGGCCCCGCGACGCCGATCATGACGACGTTCGTCGCCGAGGTCTCGAGCAACCACCACCGCGATCTCAATCGCGCCGTGGCGTTCGTCGAAACGGCGTCGCGCCTGGGCTGCGCGGCGGTCAAGTTTCAGCTGTTCAAGATCGAGGAGCTGTTCGCGCCCGAGATCCTCGAGAAGAGCCCGAAGCACCGGGCGCGCGCGCAGTGGGAGCTGCCCGAGTCGTTCCTGCCGGCGCTCGCCGCGCGCAGCCGCGATCTCGGCATTCAGTTCGCCTGCACGCCGTTCTCGCTCCGCGCGGTGGACGTCCTGCAGCCGCACGTGGACTTCTACAAGATCGCGTCCTACGAGCTGCCGTGGACCGATCTGCTGCGCGCGTGCGCGCGCACGGGCAAGCCCGTGGTGCTCGCGACCGGAATGGCGACGCTCGACGAAGTCGTGCGCGCCGCGGACACGCTGCGCGGCGCCGGCTGCGCGGATCCGCTGCTGCTGCACTGCACCTCCGGCTATCCGACGCCGGTGGAGCAGTGCAATCTCGCGGCGATCGAGACCATCCGGACCGCGACCGGCGCGCGCGTCGGCTGGTCCGATCACAGCGTGAGCCCCGCGGTGATCTACCGCGCCGTGCACCGCTGGCGCGCGGAGATGATCGAGTTTCATCTCGATCTCGACGGGACCGGCGCGGAGTTCGGCGCCGGGCACTGCTGGCTGCCGAAGCAGATCGGGCCCGTGATCGAAACCATCCTGCACGGCGTCGCGGCCGACGGCACCGGCGAGAAGCAGCCCGTGGACGCCGAGCGCGACGATCGCGCGTGGCGCGCCGATCCGAGCGACGGTCTGCGGCCCACGGTCGCGATCAGGAAGACGTGGACGCCGTGACGAAATTGCGGAACGCGGAATGCGGAGCGCGGAGGTCTGGCGACGGAACAGCGCGAGCAATCGAGACGTTCGACGAGTCTCAATCCGCATTCCGCAATCCTCAATCCGCAATGTTGTGGTGGAGCGCTGCATGAGCGTGAAGGTCAAGTCATCGACCGCGAAAGGCCAGGAGCTCTACCGCCGCGCGAAGAAGCTGATCCCGGGCGGGACGCAGCTGCTGTCGAAGCGGCCGGAAATGTTCCTGCCCGATCAGTGGCCCTCGTACTACTCGAAGGCGCGCGGCGTCGAGGTCACCGACGTCGACGGCAACACGTACGTCGACATGTCGATGATGGCGATCGGCGCGTGCGTGCTCGGCTACGCCGATCCGGACGTCGACGCGGCGGCGAAGGCGGCAATCGACGCCGGGTCCGCCACGACCCTCAACGCGCCCGAGGAAGTCGAGCTCGCCGAGCTGTTGTGCGAGCTGCATCCGTGGGCGCAGATGGTCCGCTACGCGCGCTCGGGCGGCGAGGCGATGATGATGGCCGTCCGCATCGCGCGCGCACACACGCGCAAGGACAAGATCGCGTTCTCCGGCTACCACGGCTGGTGCGATTGGTACCTGGCGGCCAACCTCTCGGATGAACGCGCGCTCGACGGCCAGCTGATGCCCGGCCTCGATCCCGCCGGCGTGCCGCGCGGCCTGAAGGGCACGGCGCTGCCGTTCCACTACAACCGGCTCGATCAGCTGAAGGCGATCGTCGACGCCACGCGCGGCGAGCTCGGCGTCATTGTCATGGAGCCGCGGCGCGGCGACGCGCCGGCGCCGGGCTTCCTCGAAGCGGTGCGCGCGATCGCGACCGACATCGGTGCCGTGCTGGTCTTCGACGAAGTGACGACCGGCTTCCGCATGACCGACGGCGGCATCCACAAGCTCCTCGGCGTCAACCCGGACATCGCCGTCTTCGCGAAGGCGATGGCCAACGGCTATCCGATGGCCGCCGTCATCGGCACGTCGACCGTGATGGAAGCCGCGCAATCCACGTTCATCAGCAGCACCAACTGGACCGAGCGCGTTGGCACGGTCGCGGCGATCGCGACGATCCGCAAGATCCGCCGCGAGCGCGTGACGGATCACCTGATCCGCATCGGCGAGCTGACGTTCGCCGGCTGGAAGGCCGCCGCCGCGAAGGCCGGCCTCGCGCTGCACACCGAAGGCCTGCCGAGCCTGACGCACTTCGGCTTCGAGCATCCGGACGAGCCCGCGCTGACGACGCTCTTCACGCAGGACATGCTGGAGCGCGGCTATCTCGCGTACAGCCAGTTCAAGCCGTCGTTCGCGCATCAGCCGTCGCACGTCGACGCGTACATGAAGGCCGTCGCATCGTCGTTCGCGATGATCGCGGACGCGATCAAGGCGGGCGACTATGGATCGCGATTGAAAGGGCCGTCCGCAAGGCGCGGGTTTTATCGATTGACGTCGTAATGAAGAATTAAGAATGAAGAATTACGAATTATGAATTCCGAACCATTCTTAATTCCCAATTCCTAATTCTTAATTTCACTGTGCATTACCGTCCCCTCGGCCGCACCGGCCTCGCCGTCTCCGCTCTCTCGCTCGGCACGGTTTCCCTGGGCGTCGACTATGGCATCCAGGCGCCGGGCGAATTCGGCCGGCCAGACGAGGCGGAGGCGATCCGGCTGCTGCGCGCGGCGGTCGACCGCGGCATCACGCTCGTCGACACGGCGCCGACCTACGGCGAGAGCGAGCGCCTCGTCGGACGTGCGTTGGGCCGCGACGCGCGCATGCTGTTCGCGACCAAGGTCGGCTCCGCGCTGCACGAACGGCCCGGCGAGCTTCGCGGCCCCACGCTTCGCGCGGAGCTCCTCGCGTCGATCGACCGCAGCCGTCGCGCGTTCGGACGCGACGTGATCGATATCCTTCAGTTCCACAACGCGACGCGCGAGCTGATCGACGCCGGCGAGGTGACCGACATTCTGCTGGACGTCAAACGCCGCGGCCTCGTCCGCGTGCTCGGCGCCTCGGTCCTGAGCGCCGCCGCGGCGATGGCCGCGATAGCATCGGGAGAGTACGAGCAACTGCAGGTCGCGTTCAGCGCGCTGGACCAGCGGATGGCCCGCGACGTGCTGCCCGCCGCGCAGGCGGCGGGCGTCGGCGTCGTCGTCCGCTCCGCCCTGCTCAAGGGCGCGCTCACGCCCAAGGCGCAGTGGCTGCCAGAGGCGCTCGCGCCGTTGCGCGAGGCCGCGATCCGCGCGCGCGACGCGCTCGCGGGCGGCGTCTGGGATCGGTTGCCGGATGCGGCATTGCGCTTCTGCCTCTCGACGCCCGGCGTCGCAACCGTGTTGACGGGCGCGAGGACGATGACGGAGCTCGACGCGGCGCTCGAAGCAGAAGCGGCAGGGCCGCTTGATGCGCCGACGGCCGACGCTGCCGGGCGGCTTGCAGTGGCTGACGAAGCGCTTCTGGACCCGTGGCATTGGCCTGTGCCGTGATGCGATCGATCCTCATCCGTTGCGACGGCGGCGCCGACATCGGCATGGGCCACGCGGTCCGATCGCTGGCGCTTGCCGACGAGCTGCGCGACGCGCACGGCTGCGCGATCGCGTTTGCGATGCGCGAGCCCGCCGGCGCGGGCGCGGCCGCCGTGCGCGCGGCGGGGTACGCAATCGACGTGATCGAGGCCGACGATCGCCACGACTATCCCGACGTCCTCGCCGCCCTCACCGCGTCGCGCAAGGCTGACGTGCTGATCGTCGACGTCCGCGACGCGCTGTCGCGCGCGGCGCTCGACCGTCTTCGTCAGGCCGGCGTCCACATCGTCACGATCGACGACATCTCCGAACGGCGGCTCGCGTCGGACCTCGCGTTCTATCCGCCCGTTCCGCACGTCGCGGCGATCGATTGGACCGGATTCACCGGTCGCCGGTATGCGGGCTGGGAGTGGGTGATTCTCAGAAGAGAGTTTGGGGCAGGTGGGGCTGGTGGGGAGAGCCCCGCGATCGACGTGCTCGTGACGATGGGCGGGAGCGACGCGGCGGGGATGACGGCGTTCACGCTCCAGGCCCTCGAGCTGCTGCCGATGCCGCTCTCGGTTCTCGTCGTGGTGGGACCGGCGTTCACCCACGCGCTCGAGCTCATCGACGCGGCCGCGCGCTCACGGCACAGCGTTCGGATCGCACGGACGCCCGGGTCGATGGCGGCGCTGATGCGCGGGAGCCGGATGGCCGTCGCGGCGTTCGGCGTCAGCGCGTATGAGCTCGCGGCCTGCGGCGTGCCGGCCGTCCATCTCTGCCTGACGAGCGACCACGAGCGCTCATCGTCTGCCTTCGTCGAGGCCGGCATTGCGATCACCGCAGGTGTATTCGGACACGTGCTGCCGGAGCAGATTGCCGACTCGGTGACGCGGCTGATGGGGAATGCCGGCCGCCGCGGCGAGATGGCGGAGCGCGCGCGGCGCCTGGTCGACGGCCGCGGCGCTCGACGCGTGGCCGACGAGATCGTCAGCCGGTTACTGAGCTGACGGACGGACGGACGGACGGACGGACGAAGGTAACCACGGAGGACACAGAGGACACAGAGGACACGGAGGAAGAGAATCCAGCCACAGAGACACCGAGACACAGAGAGCGGCCGACACCGTGAAACTCCGTGTGCGACTGGCCCGCGAAGCGGGCCACACTGCGGAAAAAGGCCGACGCAATCACAAACGTTGATTCAATGCAGCGTCGTTTGTGTTGCGCCGGCCTTTTTTCGCAGTGCGACGGCCGGCTCCGCCGGCCGCCGGTCGCACACGCTTCAACTCCTCCGTGTCCTCCGTGGTTTCATTTCTTCTGCGGTTTCCGCGAGTTCTGCGTTGATCGTCGTTCGTTGTGAATCAACGAGTCTCGGCGACCAGCGCGGCGACGCGGTCGGTCGCGTGGCCGTCCAGCTCGGACACGTACGCGCGCAGCTCGGCGCTGCGCGCAAGCGCCCCGCGATCCAGCCCGGCCGCGCCGGCGCGCCGCGCGGTGAGCTGTTGCCCGAGTTCCTCGATCGAGTACGCGATCGCGATCCCCGGCACGCGATCGAGCGGCAGCAGCTTCCGGCGGAAGACGGCATCGAAGACGATCGCCGGTGTGCCGAGCGCGATCGACTCGAGCACGGTCGTCGAGTACGCGGCGACGAGCACGTGCGACTTCTCGAGGATGTCGTACAGAATCGGCTCGCGGATCGTCGTCAACGTCAGCGGATCCCACCCCAGCGCCCGCGCGGCCTCCGCGTAGTACTCCGCTTCCTCGCCCGGATGCATCTTGTGAATGACGCGGACGTCGGTCTGCGTCCGGGCCCACGCGAGGACCGCGTCGATCATCAGCAGGTTCTCGTACTCGGACGCGCCCATCGAGTAGTCCGTCATGAAGCCGGAGCAGATCGTAACGGTGAATGTGGCTGGTGCCTGGTGACTGGTGGCTGGTGACTGACTCCCGACTCCCGACTCCCGACTCCCGACTCGCGCGGCGAGCGCGTCAAAGCGCGGGTTACCCGTTACAACAAAGCTCGCTGTCTGCGCGCCTTGCGCGCGATACCACGTCTCGGTCCAGTCCCCCCACGTGGCGAGCCGGTCCACGTGCGCGACGGAATGCCCGTTCGGCTCGCCCGTGATGCCGTGCTGGATTCCCGTCGACGCCACGCCGAAGCGGCGCGCCGTGTCGATGAGCACGCGGTTGTACGCCGTCACGTCGCTCGACGTGAGCACTCGCCCGCCGGCGCACGCGTCGGTGAGCGACTGCAGGTGACGCAGCGCCGGGACCCACGCCGCGATGTGCAGCCACACCGTGCGGCCGACGAGCGGCCAGTACGGCACGCCGGCCACGGTGAACTGGCCGGCGTGCGCGCGATCGCCGCTCAACGAGAGCGCCTGCGCCACGGCGTCGGCGAGCGCGCCCAGCCAGCGGATCGGATCGACGAGATCGGTGAACGCTTCCAGTGGGATGAGGTCGCGCGGTTGAAACAGCGCGCGCCCGGGCTGCGTCGCCCCCGCGATCACGATGGGACGCGCGGCGCCCTGAAGCCGCTCGACGACATCCGCGGTGAAGCGATCGCCGACGACGATCAGCGCGCGAGCGCCTGGCGACGGCATCGCACCGCGCGCGATCCGGCGCCACAGGCCCGTGAAGAACGTCAACCAGATGAAGCCCGGCTCGAGCACGAGCGCGCGAAATTCCGTGTTGACCCACTTCGTCGCGCGGCCGGCCCGAAGGCGCGCGAACGCCTGCGCCGCGCGCTGAAGGACGTCACCGCCGACGATCTCGGTCGTCAACCCGCGACGGCTCGCCACGAGGCGCGCGGCGTCCACGAGCGGCCCGCCGCCGACGAGCACGAGGCGGCCCGGCGCGGATCGCGTCAGCTCGTCGTCGATCGCGGTGACGTTGCGCACGGCGCGGCTGAACGACGGGATGAGCGTGTACTGCAGGTATGGGCCGAAGTTCGTGCCCATGGCTTCGGCGTGCTTGCCCGCGGCGCGCGTGACGCCGTCGAGCATCGCGCGATCGCGCTCGACGATGAGATCCGGCGTGAGGCCGTCGGTCGTCAGGCGCGCGTCGATTCCTTCGCGGCGCAGCCGCATCGCGAGCAGCGCGTCGCCGGTCAGGACGGCGGCCGACGCGCCCCGCAGCCGCGCCGGCGCCAGCGCTTCCCGCAGCGCGCGTTCCGCGTGACGGTCCTCGACGATCAGCAGCTGGTCCGTGATACGGCGAGCGTACCACGACATCGTGTAACCTTTTATCGATGCCCAAACGCAAGGCGTGGCAGGGTCACGCCGGAGAGGCGCTGGACACCGTCGACCAGTTCACGGTCATCGATTGCGACGCGTGCCGCTTCAAGCACA
Source organism: Terriglobia bacterium (assembly GCA_020073005.1). Classification (GTDB taxonomy): domain Bacteria; phylum Acidobacteriota; class Vicinamibacteria; order Vicinamibacterales; family CAVVIG01; genus SRVP-36. Next base: position 15,481 of record JAIQFX010000027.1, read on the forward strand.
TCGTTCCGATTCCCACGCCGGCCGAGCTCGAGCACACGTACGGGCACGAGTACTACTCGACGACCAAGCCGCTCTACATCGAGCGCGACCTCGAAGATCGCGACTGGCTGAATCTCGTGTACTCGGAGCGGTACGACGCGTTCGAGCGGCTGCTCGGACTGAAGCGGCGCCGGCTGCTCGACGTGGGATCGGGCCCCGGGCTGTTCCTGCGCCACGGCGTCGAGCGCGGCGGGTGGAAGGTCAAAGGACTCGAGCCGTCGACGCAGGCCGTCGCCCACAGTCACACAATCGGGCTCGACGTCACGCAGGCGTTCCTGAATGAAGAGACCGCGGCCGCGCTCGGCCGGTTCGACGTCGTGCATCTGAGCGAAGTCCTCGAGCACGTGCCCGATCCGCTGGGCATGGTCAAGATCGCGCACGGCCTGCTCGATCCGGGCGGGCTGCTCGCCGTCATGGTGCCGAACGACTACAGTCCGATTCAGTCGGCGCTGCGCGACGGGTGCGGCTTCAGTCCATGGTGGGTCGCGCCGCCGCATCACGTGAACTACTTCGACGTCCCGTCGATCCAGCGGGTGCTGAAGCCGCGCTTCGACGTCGTGTCCGTCGACACGTCGTTTCCCATCGATCTGTTTCTGCTGATGGGCGACAACTACGTCGGCAACGACGCACTCGGGCGCGCGTGCCACGCGAAACGCAAAACGATGGAGCTGCATCTGGCGCGGGCCGGAAAATCAGGACTGAAGCAGGCGATGTACCGGAGCCTCGCGCAACTGGGCGTGGGCCGCGACGTGTTCGTCATCGCGCGCAGGCGCGGCGGGCGACGTGCACGGCGGAGCGGTGGGAAATGAAGCGGCGACGCCTTTTGCTGCTCGGCGCCGGCTTCGAGCAGATCGCCGCGATGGACGTCGCGCGCGATCTCGGCCTGCACGTGACCGCGTTCGACAACAATCCTCGCGCCGAAGGCGGCACGCGCTGCCACGAATTCGCGCCGGTCGATCTGCGGAATCCAGCCGCGCTCCTCGATGCCGCCAGGCGGGCACGGCCGGACGCCGTGTTCGTGCACGCCGTCGAGCTCGCGGTCGAATGCGCGTCGGTCGCGGCGGCGCTCGGACTCCCGGGATTGACGCGCGAGTCCGCGATCGCCGGAACAGACAAGGCGGTGCGCGTGGCCGCGCTGTCGAAGGCCGGCGTGCCGGTGCCGCGCTGGGCGCCGCTTCCTTCGTCCGGTCCGGCGGCGGCGTGGCTCGAGATCGCGACGACGCTCGCGCCGCCGTGGGTGATCAAGCCGACCGATCAGCGCGGCGCCATCGGCGTCCGGCGCTGCGAGACGGCAGACGACGTCGCGCGGTACTTTCGCGATCGTGATGTGTCGTTCGGCGGCTTTCTGATCGAAGAATGGATTCCCGGTTCGCAGTTCAGCACCGAAAGCGTCGCCGTGAACGGATCCGTCCGCCACACGGCGGTGGCGCTGCGCCACTACGACACGACCGGCGATCTGCTGCCGTGTCTGATTGAAGACGGCCACTCGATGCCGATCGCGCTCGCGCCCGCGACGCAGCAGGCGATGGATCGCGCGATCGCGCGCTCGTTCACGGCGCTCGGCATCCGCGACGGCGTCCTGAAGGGCGACCTCGTCGTCCGCGGCGACGGCGACGTCGTCGTGCTCGAGATGGCGGTGCGCACGTCCGGCGGACGCTTCGCGGACACCGTCGTCCCATTATCGAGTGGCGTCAACATTCTGTATCCGCTGATCCTGCAGGCGCTTGGTGAGACGCCCGCCGATCGCTGGTTCGCGCCGACGCGGACGGCCGGCGTGTCGCAACGATTCATCTTTCTGCCGCCGGGCCGCGTTCTCACGCGGTTTCCCGAGTTTTCCAGAATATTCGCGCGTCCGGGCCTCCACGAGTGGCGGATATCGGACACACTGTTCGGGAGCGGCGTCACACCGTCGGTCCGGAGTCACCGCGATCGCATCGGCTACGCGATCGCGTCCGCGGCGGATCGCGAGCAGGCGGACCGGCTGGTCCGCGACGTCCTGGCCGGGATTGAATGGAGCTATGAGCGCGCCTGATCGCATCGTGGTCGTCGGCAGCGGCGCGTACGTGATCGGCGACACGTACGGCCCGGGCGTCGTGCTGCGCAGCATTCTGGCGTGGCTCGATTCGCGCGGCCGCGCGGGCGACGTCGTGCTGACGTCGCGGACTGCGGCGCGCCGCGAGGAGGCCGCGCGCGGCGCGGCTGAAGCGGCCGCCGACCTCGGATCGCGCACGCCGGTCTCGGTCGTCGCGGCCGACGACGTGGAGCGGCTGCTCGGCGGGCGGCCGCTGGCGGTCTTCGTGTGCGTGCCCGATCAGGCGCATCAGCATTACGTCGAAGCGGCCGCCCGCGCGGGCGTTCCGGCCTGGCTCGTGAAGCCGGTCACGGGCGATCTCGCGACCGCGCGCGTGCTGGAAGCGTCCTGCCGCGCGAAGGGCGCCGCCGTCTGGGTCGACTATCACAAGCGGTTCGACGCGTCGAATCTGCTGCTGCGTTGGTCGGTCGAACGCGGCGAGCACGGCCGCCCGCTGCACTACTTCGTGCAGTTCTCGCAGCCGCGCGACCTGCCGATGCAGCACTTCGCCTGGGCCGTGGACGTCGATCCGCTGACGTACATCGGCTGCCACTACCTCGATCAGATCGCGTTCGTGTTTCCCGGCGTGATCGCCGAGCGCGCGATGGCGATTACGATCGACGGCCCGGTCCGCCACGCGGTCGGCGGGCGGGCGCACGACAAGGTGATTTGCGACGTCGTGCTGCGGTACAGGAATCAGCCGCTGGTGGCGTCGCTGCACGTGGGGTGGGCGAACCCGCTCGGCGCGCCGGCCAAGAGCGTTCAGCGCGTCGAGCTCGACTTCGAGCAGGGAAAAGTCGTCGCGGATCAGACGGCGCGCGGCTATCAGGTCTGGACCGACGCGGGCACGCGCGAAGTGAATCCGTACTTCTTCCAGCGCCTGCCCGATCCGGTGACCGGCGCCGCGACCGTGACCGGGTACGGCTACGACAGCGTCGCGCGTTTTCTCGACTACTGCGTGGCTGACGCAGACGAGCAGCACCGGCTGCGCGCGAGCGCGACGCTGCCGTGGATCGAGCACGCCGTGTTCGCCGAGCGCGTGCTCGCGGCCGCGACGGCCTCGATCGCCGCCGGCGGCCGCTGGGTGGACATCGCGTCATGATCACCGCGAAGGACGCGCTCGCCGCCGATCTCGCGAAACTGACACCGGCCTCGCTCAAGACGGCGCCGCTCGCCGAGCTGACGGCGATCGCGCAGAAGATCCGCCAGCTCCTCATCGGCACCCGGCCGCAGGCGGATCGCGCGCTGGCGGCGAATCTCTCGAACGTCGAGCTGACGCTCGCGCTCCACCGCGCCTTCGACTGGCCGGACGATCGCATCGTCTGGGACGGCGGCCATCAGATGGACACGCACCGGATCGTGACCGGACGCGTGGATCGCTTCGCGACGCCGGCGTTCGAGGCGTCGGGCCGCGCCGTGATGAAGACGGAAGGCGGCCCGGAGGTGATCGAGGCCGCGCGCGGCGGCACGTCGATCTCGATCGCGCTCGGGATCGCGCTCGGCCGCGCGCTCAAGGGCGACACGCGGCCGGTCGTGTGCGTCATTGGCGACGGCGCGCTCGCGCAGGGCGTCGCGCTCGAGGCACTCAATCACGCGGCGAGCGTGCCGCACGTGAATCTGATCGTCGTGCTGAACGACAACAGCGATTCGACCGGCGGCGGGGCGTTGCACGCGTACTTGCGCTCGCTCGCGGTCGGGCGGCGCGATCCCGAGGCGTTGTTTACGTCGCTCGGGTTCGATTACATCGGGCCTGTCGACGGTCACAGCGTCGAAGCTCTCTCGCAGGCGCTCGATCGCGCCAGGGTCTCGACGCAGATCCCGATCGTCCACGTCAAGACGCAGCGAGGGTACGGCAGCAAGCCGCAGCCGGTCCGGCGCGACACGAATCGCTTCGCGGACGCGGCCGCGGCGATCGTCGCCGACGAGATGGCGCGCGACGAGCGTCTGGTCGTCGTCGTGCCGGCGCCCGCCGAAGAGCTCGGATTCGCCGCGCTGCTCGCGAAGCTGCCGGATCGCGTCTTCGCGCCGCGGCTCGACGAGCCGCATTCCTTCGCCGCGACGGTCGGGCTCGTGTCCGAGCGCTACAAACCGGTGGTCGTCGCGGACAGCGCGTTTCTCGAGCGCGCCTTCGATCACGTCGCGCGCGATCTCTGCGCGGGCAACGTGCCGGTCGTCGTGCTGGCGATCGGACGGCTGACGGAGCCGAAGGCCTGGCAGGGCCTGCCGCACGTGCGCGTGCTCATGCCCGCGACGAAGGCCGAGCTCGACAAGACGCTGCGCGAGGCGCTGCGCGAAGTGCCGGGGCCGACGCTCTTCGTCCTGTCCGCCGGGCCGGCCGCGTGAACATGCTCCAGCTGTTCTCGATTTTTCATCTGAACCTCGCGTACTCCTCGATCGAAGAGGCCCAGCGGCCCGACGTCGTCCACCGGTGCTACTGGCCGCTCGTGCGCCTGATCGAGCGGACGGGGGCGCCGATTGGCATCGAGGCCAGCGGCTTCACGCTCGAAACCGCGGCGGCGATTGATCCCGCGTGGCTGCGCGCGCTGCGCGACCTCGTGTCGGCGGGCCGGTGCGAGTTCGTCGCGAGCGGCTACGCGCAGATCATCGGTCCGCTGGTGCCCGCGGCGGTCAACGCCGCCAACCTCCGTCTCGGACACGAGGTCTATCAACGGCTCCTCGGCGTCCGGCCGCGCCTCGCGTTCGTCAACGAGCAGGCGTACTCGGCCGGCCTCATCCAGCACTATCTCGACGCGCGCAGTGACGCGATCGTCATGGAGTGGGACAACCCAGCGCGGGCGCACGCCGAGTGGAACCCCGGCTGCCGCTACTTCCCACAGATGGCGGCCGGACAACACGGCGAAACCATTCCGCTCATCTGGAACACGGCGATCGCGTTCCAGCAGTTCCAGCGCTACGCGCACGACGAAGCGTCGCTCGACGAGTACCTGTCGTACCTGGGAGACAAGGCCGTCGCCACGCCGCGCGTGCTGGCGATGTACGGCAACGACGCCGAGATCTTCGACTTCCGGCCCGGCCGCTATCACACCGAAGCGCCGGTCGCGGCGGCAGGCGAGTGGAATCGCATCAACACGTTGTTCGATGCGCTGCAGGCGGACCCGCGCTTCGCGTTGATTCCGCCCTCCGGCGCGCTTGCGCTCATGGATCAGCCGGACGCGGGACAACGGCTGCACCTTGAATCTGCGTCCGACCCGGCGCCCGTCAAGAAACAACGGAAGTACAACATCACGCGATGGGCGGTCACCGGGCGCGACTCGCTCGCGATCAACACCGCGTGCTGGCGGCGATACGCCGCGCTCACGAAAGATCCCGGCGCGACCGACGCGGCGTGGCGGGAGCTCTGCGAGTTGTGGTCCAGCGATTACCGGACGCACATCACCGATGCGCGATGGGCCGCGTATCGGAAGCGGCTCGATGGTGTAGCGCGAGCCGCGGTTGTAGCGCGAGGCTTTCAGCCGAGCGTCGCCGGCTCGCCTGAAAGGCTCGCCCTGCAATCCATCGCATCGGGCGATCCCGGCGTCACGCGCGACGGCGCGTTCCTCACGCTGAAGCACGGCGCGGTCACGCTCGTCCTCAACTGCCGCCGCGGTCTCGCGATTCACGCGTTGTCGTTCGAAGGACGCGGCGATCATCCGCTCTGCGGCACGCTGCCGCACGGGTTCTACGACGACATCCACTGGGGCGCCGACTTTTACTCGGGAATGACGGTGATGGAGTCGCCGGGGCGGCCGAAGATCACCGATCTGAACCGCGTGGAGCCGGTCGTCGGGCGCGACGATCAGGGCGCGCTCGTCGTCGAGGGCGCGATCGCGACCGACCTCGGCCCCGTCGTCAAGCGCGCGCGCGTCACGCCGTCCGCGGTGGACCTCGAGTACCGGCTGGAGTGGCCCGAGCGGCCGGTCGGCTCGCTGCGGCTGGGCGACGTCACGCTCCATCCGTCCGCGTTCGATCGCTCGACGCTTTTCTACCGCAGCCACAACGGCGGCGCGCGGCCCGAGACGTTTCCGCTGGACGGCACGCGCGTGAGCCACGGCGACGCGGTGTCGTTCCTCGTGTCCGCGAGTCACGCGGTGGGCATCACCGAAGGCGTCGTGGAACTCGGCGATCGCGCGACCACGCTGCGCATCGAGGTCGACAAGACGCTCGCGGCCGTGGTGGGAATGGTGACGTACCAGCCGGTCGGCGACCGCTACTTCTGCCGCATCAGCTTTTCTGCAGGCGAAGTCGACGACACGCGCAAGCCCGCAGCCGCGACCGGCGCCGAGCCGCTCGTCTGCCGGTTTCGAATCACCGCGCAGCGCGCGTAATCCGCATTCCCCACTCCGCACTCCGCCATGTCAGGGTCCCGTGACCGGATTCGTGACCTGGACGCCGAGAATCCGCACGTCGGCCTTCGGCTCGCCGGGCATGGCCGCCGGCGACCACGTCGGCGACGTGATGAGATCGATCCGCTGGTAGCCATCGTCTTCGGGCAGGAGCGGCAGGCGCAGCGACACCGGGACCCAGTCGTCGCGATGGAGAAGCACGCGATCGAGCGTGCGGCCGCCGATCGCGATCGTCACTTCCGTCGGCCCCGTGTTCGTGCCCAGGTGAATCGCGCGCAGCGTCAGGTGCAGCGCGTGCGCGTTCAGCGGCACGAAGAAGGTCCCGCGCCTCGCGGTCCAGCGGAACTGCACCCCGCTGTCCGCTTCCCACGGGTAGAAGCCGAACGTCTGCCTCGTCAGATCGAGATTGGCGATCTCGTGCCGCGCCCGCAGCGGCACCGACACGACGAGGGCGGCGGCGATCGCCGCGACCGCGATCGCCGCCGGTCTCGCGATCCACGCGGCGACGCCCGCTGACGCGCGGCCGGCCGCATGCGGCCGCGCCGCGAGCGGCGGCTGCGCGTCGCCGTCGGCGCGCGCCAGCGCGACGCCCAGCAGGATCCAGAACGGGTACGCGACTTCCGCGACGAGCAGCGGATGGCTCGTCATCCACGTCGCGACGAACGTGGCGACGCCCGCGACGGCGCCGAGCAGCAGCACGTCGCGCGGATCCGCGCGGACGCCGCGGGCGAGCCGGATCGCCGCCGCGCCGAGCAGCCAGACGAACGCCGCGACGCCAATCAGGCCGAGCTCGCCGCCGATCTGCAGGAAGTTGTTGTGCGCGTTCTCGTGGAAGTAGAACCAGTAGATCGACTGCGGCATGAACTGGCCGGAGCGCTCGTAGTAGCGGCCGACGCCGACGCCGAAGACCGGCGCGCTCCGGATCATCCGCAGGCCCGTGATCATGAAGTCGCGGCGCATCGAGATCATGTTGGCCGCGGTGCGCGCGGCCGTCGGCCGCGGATCGATTCCCAGCGCGAGAACCGCGAGCGCGACGGCGACGGCGATCGCGACCGCGGCGGTCGCCCACGCCGGCCACCTGGCCGGACGCAGCGGACTGATCGCGAACGCGACGATCACGCACGCGCCAATCGCGGAGACGAGCGCCACGCGCGATCCCGTCAGCCAGACGCCCGCCAGCAGCAGCGCGGTGATCACGCCCCAGGCCACGCGGGGCCACGACGGCCAGCGCGGCATGCGGCTCCAGCGCGTGTTCACGGCCAGCGTGAGCGCGATCAGCCCCGCCATCGCGAAATACGATCCGGCCGCGTTGACGTCGGTGACGTGCACGCTTGTGCGGCTGGCGAGCAGTTGATGCAGGGACGCGGAGTGCGCGACGACGGCTCGAATCGTCAGGAGCGCCGCGCCGGCGGCGGCGAGCGTGGTCGCCGCGAGCAGGTGCACCGGCCGCAGCACGCCGTCGCGCGCGTGCCGGGCGACGAGCCACGCGAGCGCCACGCCCTCGAGCAGCAGCGCGCCGTCGGCGACGCCGGTGTACGACGCGCCGGGCGGCTCGAGCAGGTAGTCGCGCGTCAGAAACATGAGGAAGTCGCGCAGGAACGGCCACGGCGCGTGCGTGCCCGTCTGCAGCACGCGGAGCGAGACGGCGATCGACGCGAGGACGATCGCCGTGAACACCGCGCCGGGCACGACGAGTCCCGGACGCTGACCGCCGAGCGGCGTGCGACGTGGCCGTCCGGCGGCGATGGCCAGCCCGGAGAGCGCGGCGAGGACGAGCGTTTCCGCGAGCCGCAGCCGCGTCGTGTCGGTCGCGATCAGCAGCCACGACGAGAACGGCGCCGTCACCGTCAGCGCGGCGATCGCCCAGTGCGGCCGGACGATGGCCAGCGCCCAGAAGGCGGCGAGCAGGATCCGGAGTTCGACGGGAACGGCGGCGGAGGTCAGCGCGGACAGGAGCGGGACGAGGAGCGCCGCTCCGCACAGCGTCGTCATCAGCGCTCGAGCGTCTTCTGCAGGTCGAGAATCTGCTGGCGGAGCGCGGCGACGCTGGCTTCGAGATCCGACACGCGCATCTCGTGCCGGCGATCGCGCGCCAGCATGGCGTCCGACTTCTTCAGCACTTCGTCGGCGACGGCGTTGATCGCGCCCGCGAGGCCGCGCGCGACGTCGCGGTGGCGCGCGTCGACGTACGGCGCGATCTGCAGCAGGAACTCCAGCAGGCGGCGCTGCAGCTCGAGCAGCTCGGCCAGCATCTCACGCGTCGCGGCGATGGAGCGGCGTGTGTCGTTGGCGAAGCCCATCTGCCGGTTGAGGTGATCGACGACCGCGGCGTTGAAGGCTTCCTGCCGCCGGAAGAGCGGCGCGATGAACCGGCTCGCGAGATTGTTGAGCCAGCCTCGAAGGCCCGGCGCCGCGGCGGGGCGATCGGTCTTCCAGAGCGTGTTGAGCGCGGTGACCTGGTGCTCGTCCGGCGCGGGCGGCGGGAACGGGAAGTCCGCCGGAAACACCTGCAGCGCGCGATCGAGCCGCGTCAGCGTCTCGGTGTACGCGCGCTCGACGGCGTCGCGTTCCGCCTTGAGCGCGGCGAGATCGTCGGGTCCTGGCATCGGACGTCAGCGACCGACCAACCCCTCGACCGGGCTGCTGGCGTTGGCGTACATCTTCCTGGGAATGCGCCCGGCGCGGTAGGCGAGCCGGCCCGCGCGCACGGCGAGCTTCATCGCTTCGGCCATCGCGACGGGATCCTGCGCGCCGGCGATCGCCGTGTTCATCAGCACGGCGTCCGCGCCGAGCTCCATGGCGAGCGCGGCATCCGACGCGGTGCCGACGCCGGCGTCGACGATGAGCGGGACGCGCGCGAATTCGCGGATGATGCGCAGGTTGTTGACGTTCTGGATGCCGAGGCCCGATCCGATGGGCGCGCCGAGCGGCATGATCGCGGCGGCGCCGGCCTCCTCCAGCTTGCGGCAGACGATGGGATCGTCGCTCGTGTAGGGCAGGACGACGAAGCCCTCGCGCACGAGCACGTGCGTCGCTTCGAGCAGCGCGGCGTTGTCCGGGAAGAGCGTTTTTTCGTCGCCGATGACTTCGAGCTTCACCCAGTTCGACAGTCCCGCCTCGCGCCCGAGCCGCGCGGTCCGCACGGCTTCATCCGCCGTGTAGCAGCCGGCCGTGTTGGGCAGCAGGAAGTACTTCGACGTGTCGATGTAATCGAGAAGCGATTCCTTGGTGCGATCGGAAATGTTCACGCGCCGCACGGCGACCGTGACCATCTCGGCGCCGGAAGCCTCGTGCGCCTTCACCATGATCGAGGGCGACGAGTACTTGCCCGTGCCGACGATCAGGCGCGAGGTGAACGTTTTGTCCGCAATCTTGAAAGAGTCCATTGCCCTGCAGCTTTCAGCTGTCAGCACTCGGCTTTCAGCGCTCACTTCTTCCTTCTTCCTTCTTAATTCCTAATTCTTAATTCTTAATTCTCAATTCCTACCCGCCGCCAACGAAGTTCACGATCTCGACCGCGTCGCCTTCACGAATCACCGTGCTCGCGAACGCATCGCGCTTGAGGACGACGAGGTTGAGCTCGACGGCCACGCGCCGCGCGTCGATCTGCAGGCTGGCCAGCAAATCGGTCACGCTCATGTTCGCTGTCGCCCCGGGGGGACCGGCGACGGCAATCTCGGTGCGGTCACCGTTCAGCGTAATCCACACGATCCAGAGGACATTCTAGCGCGACGGCGCACATTGACTCGCCTGAGAAATTCGACGTACCTTCATTCGATACTCTTACCGCATTCATAGCAGCCGATTCCGTCCATATGCCGTCGCGTCCGACCGCTGATACCACGCCCGAGACCGCACTGGGCGTGCCGGGTTACACGTTCGCCGATCTGCACGATCCGCCGAGGCTGGCGTCGCTCTACGAGCGCTTCTGCGAGGAAGTGGCCGCGGCCGATCCGGTTGTCTGGCGCGAGTGGGACGCGTATCGCCAGGCGCCGGATGCGCCGCGCGCGCCGCTCGCGGTGTCGAATCTGCTCACGAGCATGGCGCCGCACGTCAGCCGCTTCCTCACGCGCCTGTTTCAGGTGGAGCCGGACGCGCGCGCGATCGGCGACGCCACCCGCGCGCAGGACGATCTGTTCCGCTTCAAGGTGGACTTCGTGCGCCGCCGCGCGCTGCCGCTCGTCAAACTAGACAAAGCAGGCGGCGCGCCCCTCACGGCAACGCCCGAAGACGATGCGATCGTCGACCAGCTGATCGCGCGATCGGCCGGCGTCGACCGCGAGCTCGCCGTCGCACGAGCAGGATGCGCGCTCCTCGATCAAGAGCGCGCCGAAGCCACCAGCCACCAGCCACCAGCCACCAGTCGCCAGGTCGATGCGCTCAAGCGCTGGTGCGCGTCGCGTCTGCACGACCGCGCGTACCGCGACTGGGTGATCTTCCGTTTTCCCGAGACGCTCGACTACTGGAAGCTCGTCGAGGTCCGGCGTCCCGAGCCGCGGCGGCCCGAGTCGATGCTCGGGCCTGATTGGCGGCGCCGCCGCCGCGATGGTTTCCTGCTCACGGACGCGCGCATGAATGCGCGCGAGACGATGAGCGAGATCCATTACTGCGTGCTGTGCCACGAGCGCGACAAGGACTCGTGCTCGAAAGGCCTCTTCGAAAAAGATCTCACAGTTGTCGTCAACCCGCTCGGCATTCCGCTCGACGGCTGTCCCCTCGACGAGAAGATCTCCGAGATGCACACCTTGCGCAAGGCCGGCGACGCCGTCGGCGCGCTCGCGCTCGTCGTCGTCGACAACCCGATGTGTCCCGGCACCGGCCATCGCATCTGCAACGACTGCATGAAGTCGTGCATCTACCAGAAGCAGGAGCCGGTCAACATTCCGCAGATCGAAACGGGCGTGCTGACCGACGTCCTGCGGCTGCCGTGGGGCGTGGAGATCTTCGGTCTGCTCACGCGGTGGAATCCGCTCAACGTCCGCCGGCCGTACGCGCTGCCGTACAACGGCAAGAACGTCCTCGTCGTCGGCCTCGGCCCCGCGGGTTACACGCTCGCGCACTATCTGGTGAACGAAGGCTTCGGCGTCGTCGGCGTCGATGGACTCAAGATCGAGCCGCTGCCGCGCGACATCGTCGGCACCGACACCGTCGCGCCGCGGCCGATTCGCGACTGGGACGAAATCTATCGCCGCCTCGACGAGCGCGTGCTCGAGGGATTCGGCGGCGTGTCCGAGTACGGGATCACCGTGCGATGGGACAAGAACTTCCTGACGCTGCTGCACCTGACGCTCGCGCGGCGGCGCGGCCTGCGGATGTACGGCGGCGTCCGCTTCGGCGGCACGCTGCCCATCGAGGACGCGTGGACGTACGGCTTCGATCACGTGGCGATTGCCGCGGGCGCCGGACGGCCGACCGTCATCGACATGAAGAACAACCTGATCCGCGGGATCAGGAAGGCGAGCGATTTCCTGATGGCGCTGCAGCTGACGGGCGCCTTCAAGCGCGACGCGCTTCCCAATCTGCAGGCGCGCCTGCCGGCGGTCGTCATCGGCGGCGGCCTCACGGCGATCGACACGGCGACCGAGCTGATGGCGTACTACCCGCTGCAGGCGGAGAAGACGCTGCGGCGGTACGAGACGCTCGTCGCCGAGATTGGCGAAGCGCGCGTGCGCGGCGCGTACGACGCCGAAGAGCTCGAGATTCTCGACGAGTCGCTCGCACACGGACGCGAGGTGCGCGCCGAGCGCGCGCGCGCCGCGACCGCCGGCGAGTCACCCGACTTCGTGCCGCTCGTGCGATCGTGGGGCGGCGTCACGATCGCGTACCGCAAGCGCATGGTCGATTCGCCGGCGTACCGGCTGAATCACGAGGAAGTGATCAAGGCGCTCGAAGAAGGCATCGTGTTCGCGGAGCTGCTGAATCCCGTTGAAGCAGTTTCGGACGCGCGGGGCGCGCTGAAAGAAGTGATCTTCAGGCGGGAAGGGCGGGAGAGGCAGGAAGGGCAGGAAGGGAACGTGACGCTCCCTGCGCGGACGCTGCTCGTGGCGGCGGGGACGACGCCCAACATCACGTGCGAGAAGGAAGCGCCGGGCCACTTCCAGCTCGACGCGAAGAAGAAATTCTTCCAGCCGCACGGCGTCACCGCGAACGGCGACGGCCGTTTCCATCTGACGCCCGATCCGAACGGCTTCTTCACGTCGTACGACGCCGACGGCCGGTTCGTCACGTACTACGGCGACAACCATCCGCGCTACGCCGGAAACGTCGTCAAGGCGATGGCCTCGGCCAAGCACGGCTTCCCGCAGGTGACGCGGCTGTTCGCGCGCGACCTCGCGTCGCTCGACGCGGGGAAGCAGGCCGATCGCGATCGCGCCTGGACGGCGCTCGTGCAGCGGCTCGACACCGATCTGCTCGCGCGCGTCGAGGACGTCGTGCGGCTGACGCCGACGATCGTCGAAGTCATCGTGAAGGCGCCGGCGGCCGCGCGCCATTTCCATCCGGGTCAGTTCTACCGGCTGCAGAACTTCGAATCGGTCGCGCGCCGCGTCGGCCCGACGCCGCTGCTGATGGAAGGCATCGCGCTCACCGGCGCGTGGGTGGACAAGGAGCGCGGGCTGCTGTCGCTCATCGCGCTCGAGCTCGGCGTGTCGAGCCGGCTCGTCGCGTACCTGCAGAAGGGCGAGCCGGTCGTCGTCATGGGACCGACGGGCGCGCCGACGGACATCCCCGAGTGCCAGAACGTGCTGCTGCTCGGCGGCGGCCTCGGCAACGCCGTGCTCTTCTCGATCGCGAAAGCGATGCGCGACCGCGGCAACAAGGTGATTTACTTCGCCGGCTACAAAAAGGGCGAAGACCTGTTCAAGCGCGAGGACATCGAGGCGGCGACCGATCAGGTCATCTGGAGCACGGACACCGGCGCCGCGATCCCGCCCGGGCGTCCGCAGGACGCGCATTTCCGCGGCAACATCGTCCAGGCGATGATCGCGTATCAGAAGGGTGAGCTCGGCGATCGGCTCGTGCCGCTCGATTCCGTCGATCGGATCATCGCAATCGGATCAGATCGGATGATGGCGGCGGTCAAGGCGGCGCGCTACGGCGCGCTGGCGCCGTTCCTGAAGAAAGGTCACGTCGGCATCGCGAGCATCAACTCGCCGATGCAGTGCATGATGAAGGAAGTCTGCGCGCAGTGCCTGCAGAAGCACGTCGACCCCGCGACGGGGAAGGAAACGATCATCTTCTCGTGCTTCAACCAGGATCAGGAGATGGACCGCGTCGACTTCCCGAACCTCGCGGCGCGGCTGCGGCAGAACACGGTGCAGGAGAAACTGTCGAATCTGTGGCTCGATCACTTGCTGCGTGGAGCGGCGCTGCCGCACATTTAGGGTCCGGCTTCAGCCGGACCTTACGCGACGATCCAGCCGTCGCCGCGCAGCGTGTTCATGATCTTCACGGAGCGCTCGATGAGCTCGGTCGGCTCGTCGACTTCTTCCACTGATTCGGTCCCGTCGGGGTGGGTGATGACGACGCGGTAGCGGCCATCCGCGCGGTCGCGGGTGATCTCGTAGCGGAGCTTCTCGCCGTTGCGGTCGAAAAACCAGATCATTCGAACTTCAAGAATATTCAACCGCGGGAGCCCGGCGCAATTGGAAGTTTGCGTTCCGGTTGGTCGGTCGAGTCATCACTGTTCGCTGGCTGACGTTCGTGTCAGGTAGCTGAACAAGAATGCGTATAAGTCGGCCTGTTCGTCGATCTGCTTCGTGATCGGCTTGCCGGCGCCGTGGCCGGCGCGCGTCTCCACTCGCAGCAGGATCGGCCCGGCATCGCCTGGCGCCGCGCCCTGCACGCGCGCGGCGAATTTCTTGGCCATGCCCGGCGCGACGCGATCGTCGGTGTCAGCTGTCATCACCAGCGTGGGCGGATACGCGACGCCGTCCTTCACCTGGTGATACGGCGAATAGCGGTACAGGAAGGCGAACTCGTCCGCGTGGTCGGCGCAGCCGTACTCCGGGATCCAGAACCGGCCGACGGTGAAGAGGTGATAGCGCAGCATGTCGGCCACGGGCACGCGGCACACGACGGCGCCGAAGAGATCGGGCCGCTGCACCATGCAGGCGGCGACCAGCAGTCCGCCGTTGCTGCCGCCTTCGATCGCGATCCGGCCCGGCGCCGCGCGACCGCTGGTCCGCAGCCATTCGGCGGCGGCGATGAAGTCGTCGAACACCGTCTGCTTGCGCTCGCGCATCCCGGCTTTGTGCCACGCGTCGCCGTACTCGCCGCCGCCGCGCAGGTTGGCGACGGCGAGTGCGCCGCCGGCGTCGAGCCAGAGAAAGTCGGACGGATCGAACGTCGGCGTGAGGCTGATGTTGAATCCGCCGTAGCCGGTCAGCAGTACGGGGACGGGAGTCGCTGATCCGGAGCCGGGAGTCGGTATTGCCAGATTTGCTCGGAAATCTGCTGACTTCGCAGGACCGGCAGGCGACTCCCGTCCCCGTATCAGGAACATCGAGATCGGCGTGCCGTCCTTCGACGGATACCAGACCTGCTCGGTGACGTACTGATCCGGATCGAACGGCAGCGAGACGCGATCGATCGGCACAGCGCGATCGTTCTCGATCGACAGAATCGCGGGCGGTGTCGTGAACGACGTGAAGGTCAGGAACGCGCGGGCATTCGCCGCTTCACCAGCCAGGCCGACGATCGTGCCGAGGCCGGGCAGCGCGATCTCCTGCGCGTCGCCGCCGTCGAGCGATCGCCGCTCGAGCCGGCTGCTCGCGTTGCGGAGCGAGCTGACGATCAGCCGTCCGCCGGCGATCATCGCGTCGACGATCGTGTCGCGCGACTCCGCGACGATCACGGCGGGCGCCTCCAGCCGGCTCAGATCGAAACGCACGATTCTGCCGAACGGCGCATCGGCGTCCGTGCGGAAGTAGAGGCGGCCGTCAGCGCTGCCGACGAAGTGCCAGCCGCTCGTGAAGCCGGCGACGAGGGGAAGCGCCCCGGTCCGGCTAAAGCCGGACGCCACGTCAGTGGGGCCCGTGGTGTCCGGCTTCAGCCGGACCAGATGAATCTCCGCATCGTCGCTGGCGCCGCGGCGGCTCGTGATCACGAGATGCCCATCGTCCGACGTGACGTCGACGTCGAAGACGACCTCGGGCGCATCCGGACGGTGATACACGAGTCGATCGGCGGCCTGCGGATCGCCGACGCGATGGAACCACACCTGACAGAAGTACTGTTCGTGCTCCGGCGCCACGGCGCCGGGCTGCGGATAGCGCGTGTAGAAGAAGCCGTCGCGCCACCACGCGATCGACGCGAACTTCACCCACTGCAGACGATCGGCCAGCGTCGAGCCGCGGCTCACGTCGTGGATCAGAAGCTCCTGGACGTCGCTGCCGTGACGCGACACGCCGTAGACCACGCGGTCGCCGCGCTCGTCCGGCTCGAAGACCGTAATCGCCGTCGTGCCGCCCGCATCGAGCGCACTTGGATCGACGAGGACGTCGCGGTCCCGCCTTTCACCAGCCACCAGCCGCGAGCCACCAGCCACCTGCATGTACAGGACTGCCTGGTTCCGCGTGCCGTCGTTCTCGAGGAAGAACAGGCGCTCGCCGCGCACGGCGGGCACTGACGCGCGCGGCACGCGATGCAGTTCGGACAATCGCGCGATCAGTGTCTCGCGGCGCGGTGTGTCGAGCAGCCGCCGTGTCAGCGCGTTTTCCGCATCGACCCATGCCCGTGTGGCTGGATCGTCGGCGTTCTCGAGGGCGCGAAAGGGATCGGCGACGGCGACGCCGTGGAGCGTGTCGACGAGATCGGTCCGGGGCGCGGCAGGATATTCCACGTCAGCGCAGGCTCGCCGCAAAGACGGCGGCGCCGAGCAGCCCGGCATTGTCGTTCAGGATCACGTGCACGGGCATCGAGGCGAGCAGATTCTCGAGCGGCGGTTTCGCGCGGAACGCGCGCATGAACGCGCCGGACGTCAGCGCCGGAAGGATCTTCGGCGCGATTCCGCCGCCGATGAAGACGCCGCCGGTCGCGACGCTGCGCAGCGCGAGATTGCCGGCCTGCGCGCCGTACGCCTCGACGAACAGATCGAGCGCCTCGACGCATCCAGGACAGCGTCGATCGAACGCCGCGGCCGTGATGGCCGCCGCCGCGTGCGGATCCTCGAGGTCGACGGCGGCCGCGCACCCGCCGGCGTGCGTCACGCGATGAACGTTGATCAGGCCGCGTCCCGAGACGACGTGTTCGACGTCGGCGCGGCCGTACCGCTTCGTCAGGTCGCGGACGACCGCGATTTCCCGCTCGGTGCGCGCGGCAAAGTCCGCGTGGCCGCCCTCGGACGCCGCCGGCACGTAGCGGCCGTCTACGTGGTGGATCAGTGCTTCGCCGAGACCGGTGCCGGCCGCGATGACCGCCATGTTGCCGCCGGGGACGGGCGACCCGCGCTGCAGGACGTGCAGCTCCGATTCCTGCAGCGCGGGCACGGCCTGCGCCATCGCCTGCAGATCGTTGATCACGACGACGCGCGCGGCGCCGGTCGCGCGACTGATGCGCGCGCCGTCCACGCGCCACGGCACGGCGGTCAGTTCGGCGGCGTTGTCGATCACCGGTCCCGCGGCGCCGATGCACGTCACGCCGATCGTCGACGCGTCGACGGAGGCGCCGGACAGAAACGCCGCGATCATCGCCTCGAGCGTCTCGTAGTCGAGCGTCCCGAACGATCGCGCGACGATCGGGCGCGGACGTACCGGATCCGCCTCGAAGAGTCCGAGCAGCGTCTTCGTTCCGCCGACGTCACCTGCGAGAATCATTTCGTGGCCTTCTGCCTTCTTCCTTCTTCCTTCTTGACTTCGCTCTCATTCTCCATCATCTTTGGTTTTGTTCCGTCTCCCTCAGCGTTTCAGCGGAGAGGCCGTGTGACCTCATCCTCGCCTGACGTTCCGGGTTGTCCGCCGCTCGAGGGACAACTCGTCGTGTTCACCGGCAAACTCAGCTCGCTCGGCCGCCGCGACGCGCGCGCGCTCGTGGCGCGGCTCGGCGGCGCCACGGCCGACGACGTCAATGCGAAGACGACGATGCTCGTCATCGGCGCCGAGGGCTTCGGTCAGACGGACAAGAGCAACAAGCTGAAGCGCGCCGAGGAACTGAACGCGCAGGCCGGCAGCGTCGCAATCCGGATTCTCACCGAGGAGGAATTCTGCCGCCTGACGGGCGTGCCGACGCCGGACACGCTGAAGCGCCAGTACCACGCGCTGCGCGATCTGCTGGCGCGGTACCGCGCGCTGCGCGAGGATCACGTCCGGTACCTCGTGAAGTGCGGCGTCCTGCGCCCGATGCTCCGCACCAACGCCGACACGTTCTTCGCGTTCCCGGACGTCGCCGTCATCAAGCAGGCGAACGAGGGTCTCGATCAGGGCGCGTCGTTCCGGAGCATCGTGCGCACGCTGCTGGCGTCGCGCGTGGGCCAGCTGGAGTTCGACTTCCGGCTCGACGCGGCGCCGGCGAAGATCATTGCGCTCCGTCGTCCGGCGGGCGAGAAACCCGCGGCGTCAGCGCCCGCGCCTGTGGAGTTGTCGCCGACCGCGCCGGTCGTGCGCGACACGGCGCTCGCCGAGGAGTACTTCCGCGCGGCGTCGGCGCTCGACGACGGCGAGTCGACGCAGGACGAAGCGGCGGCCGCGTACCGCAAGGCGCTCGAGTTCGATCCGTACCTGGTCGCCGCGATCATCAATCTCGCGAACATTCACTACAGCCGCGACGAGCTGGCCGAGGCGCAGGCGCTCTACGAACGCGCCATCGGGCTCGAGTCCGATTTCTTCGAGGCGCACTTCAACCTCGGCAACATCTATCACGACCTCGGCCGCTACCCGGAGGCGCAGGCGTGCTATCGCGAGGCGCTGCGGCTCAATCCCTTCTACGCCGACGCGCACTTCTACCTGGCCGTCACATTCGAGAAGATGGGGCTCTCGCAGGACGCGCGGCCGCACTGGCGCGCGTATCAGCAGCTCGCGCCGCAGGGCGAGTGGGTGGAGCTGGCGAAGGAGTTTTCAGAGTAGATGGCAGCCATTAGTACCGGTAATCGTCGGGACTGCGCTTCTTCGGCGTGCGCCGGAGCTTGTAGAACGTGCAGTCGGGACACCAGGCTTCAGGGTTGAAGTTGATACCCGCGATCGGCAGGACGTCGCGGTGGCCGCAGCATTCCGGACCGTCTTCGGGCGGCCGCCGCCAGCGGCACGACTTGAAGCGCGCCACCGCCGGCGACATCTCGACATTCGGCGTCGCGGCCGGGGCGCCAGGCGCCGCGGGCGCGCCGGGCGGCGGATTCGACGTGCCGAACGGATCCGACATCGAACTCATTCTAATGGAACGCCGACGGACTTGGCCAGAAACGCCAGCGCGCGCCGCTCTTCCGGCGCGACCAGCGTGATCGCCTGTCCGACCTGATCGGCGCGGCCCGTGCGGCCCACGCGATGCACGTACGCATCGGGCGAGTCCGGCACTTCGTAATTGATGACGGTGTGGATCGCGTCGATGTCCAGCCCGCGCGCGGCGATGTCGGTCGCGACGAGCACCTTGTACTTCCCGCTCTTGAATCCCTCGACGGCGATGCGCCGCTGATCCTGGCTGCGATCGGCGTGGAGCGCCGTGCACTTGACGCCCGCCGCGGCGAGCCGGCGCGCCAGGCGATCGGCGCCGATCTTCGTCCGCGAAAAGATCAGCACGGGCCCTTCCGGCCGGCGCAGATGATCGATCAGCCATTCGACCTTGCGCGACGCGGCGACGGCTTCGACGCGGTGCGTGATGCTCTTGGGCGGCGCGCTGCGCTGGCCGACCTGGATGTATTTCGCGGCGCGCGTGATTTCCAGCGCGTCGTGCACGACCTCGTCGGGCATCGTCGCCGAGAAGAGGAGCGTCTGGCGCACCGGCGGCAGCGCCGTGATGATCCGGCGGACGTCGGGCCAGAAGCCCATGTCCATCATGCGGTCCGCTTCGTCGAGGACGAGCAGCTCGACGGCGCTCAGGTCCGCGTTCTGCTGCCGCATGTGATCCATCAGCCGGCCCGGCGTGGCGACGATGATGTCGACGCCGGCTTTCAGCGCGCGCTCCTGCATGCCCATCTCGACGCCGCCGTAGACCGCGGCGCTCGTGACGCTCGTGTGGTACGCGAGGCCGTGGATTTCGTCTTCGATCTGGACCGCGAGCTCGCGCGTCGGCGCGAGCACGAGCACGCGCGATTTGTTAGGGGGACGGGAGTCGGGCGGCAGGGGACGGGTCTCGCTGGCGGTCTCGGCGCGAGACCCGTCCCCTGTACTCCGACTCCCGTCCCCCGCGATCAGCCGCTGCAGCGTCGGCACGACGAACGCCGCGGTCTTTCCCGTGCCCGTCTCGGCGCACGCGATGAGATCCTGGCCGGCGAGCGCGAGCGGGATCACCGCCGTCTGAATCGGCCGCGTGTCGGTCCATCCGAGGTCGCGCGTGCCTTCGAGCAGCCGCGGATCCAGGCCGAGCGAGGCGAAAGGAACGGGCGTGGTGTCGCACGCGATCGGCTCGAGCGATAGCGGGGGACGGGTCTCCGAGCGACGTACGTGCGGAGACCCGTCCCCCGACCGTCTGGACCCGCGGCGCGGACCGCCGCGTGATCCGCGGCGGTGTCCGCCGTGCCCTTGTCCTCGACCAGTTGTCTTGGAGTTCAAACTGTTTTTGTGGCTAGCGTGCGCGGAACGTGATGATGCCCCTGACCGGATCGTAGGGCGAGACGCCCACCGTGACGCGATCGCCCGGAACCACCTTGATGCGGAAGCGGCGCATGCGGCCGCTGAGCTGGGCAAGCACTTCGTGGCCGGCGTCGCACTGCACGCGGTAGAGCCCGCCGCTGTGCACGGCGACCACGGTGCCCTGCATGTCGATCAGATCATCCTTACTCAAATGCTAGCAGTCCTTCCTTCAAACAATGATTGTGCCATACGGGGCCAATCATCGCCAGTGTCCTTCGACGAAATACCAGCCGCGCCGCTCGCGCTCCCAGTGGGCCGGAACCCAGCGTGCGCGGGGCCGCGGCGGCCGCGCCCAGGCGCCCGGCATCCACACGTAGGCCCGCCCATCCCACCGGTGGTAGCCCGCCACCCAGATGTACCCCGGCCCCGGCGCGACCACGCGCGCCTCGACGATCGGCGGCGGCGGCGCGACGACGACGTACATGCGCCCGCGCGGCGCGGCGCACGCCGACTCGATCAGAATTGATGCGCTCATTACAACGATGGCTGTCGCGATCCGGCGAAGATCTCGTAGCGTCATCGGGTGACCTCCGCGGGAGGTCAAATGCACGATTGGTACCTGAGGGAATACGGAAGAATGGGTTACAGAGCGCGAACGGCGGCCTCGACTTGTTGCGCGAGCGCCTCATAGTTGTCGCCCGTGAGCCGCATCGGCGCGCCGAACGCCACCCGCACGCGTCCCGGCCGCGCCATGTGCCAGCCGACACCGAGCACTTTTTGCAGCCCCTCCAGCCGCACCGGGATCACCGTCGCGCCGAGCCGCCCCGCAATCATGCCGATGCCGGGGCGAAACGTCTCGATCGCGCCCGTCTCCGATCGACGGCCTTCGGGAAAGATCAACACGGACGTGCCGTCGCCGAGCAGCTCGCCGATGTACCGCAGCGTCTGCCGCGCGCCCGCTTCGCGCTGCGGCAGCGGGAACGCGTTGAAGAAAAGGACGGCGAGGCTGTAGCTGATGCTGTTGGTCAGCCACGCGAGCCGGCCGTGCTGCGCCGGAAAGAAATGCGCGGCGAACATTTCCTTGCCCATCGCGGGCGCGAGACGGTAGCGCCAGCGCGCGGGCAGCGCGGCCATGATCACCGGGCCGTCCATGATGCTCTGGTGATTGGACGCGAAGATCACCGGGCCCTCGAGATCGCGCAGGTGCTCGAGACCGTCGACGCGCAGCCACGCGAACAGCCGCGCGATCGGCAGAATCCACGTCGGCAGGCTGACGCGGCGAATCGCGCGCGCGGGCCACGCCCGGCTCCACGTCGGAAAGCTGACCGGCTCCGCGGGCGCCGCGTCGCTCGCCGACGCGCGCGCCACGAGCGTGCGCAGCTGGCCGAGGTCGCGCGCCTCCGAGAACGCGCGCTCGTCGATCCGCGTCTGGAACGTGTCTTCCATCGCCACCATCAGCTCGACGCGTTCGAGCGAGCTGAGGCCGAGCTCCTCGATCGTCGTCGTCGCAGAGATGTCCGGCCGGCCCGCGTACTTGGCGAGGAGCGCCGTCAGCGAGTCGCCGCCGGCCTTGACTATGCTCACAGGGCGCGGCGTCGCGCCGCCCGTCCTCGCCCAGTCGCGAATGACCGTGCGCTTCAGCTTGTCGGTCCCTTCCGTGCGGGGCAGCGCCGGCTCGGGCCAGACGAGCGCGCGGCGAATCTTCTGGTAGTCCTCCAGATGCGCGTTGGCCTCGCGGACGATCGCGTCAAGATCGGCGCCGGGCTCGAGCACGAGCACGGCGTGGACGCGCTCCTCTGATCCGATCGACACGCCGACGACGGCCGACTCGCGCACGCCGGCGACGTGGGCGAGGGCTTTCTCGACGTCCTCGGGAAAGACGTTCAGCCCTTCGGGCGTGACGATCATTTCCTTCTTGCGGCCGCGGATGTAGATCTGGCCGTCCGCGCCCATCTCGCCGATGTCGCCGGTGTGGAACCAGCCGTCCTCGAACGCGCGCGCCGTTTCCTCGGCGGCGTTGAAGTAGCCGCGCGTGACGTTCTCGCCGCGGACGAGGATCTCGCCGTCCGGCGCGATCTTGATCTCGACGCCGGCGATCGCCTTGCCGACCGAGCCTTTCTTCATCGCGAACGGGTGATTCAGGGTGACGATCGGCGCGGTTTCCGTCAGGCCGTAGCCCTGGATCACGGCGAAGCCGAGCTCGGACCAGAAGGCTTCGAGCTCGGCGTCGAGCGGCGCCGCGCCGACGATGCACGCCCAGAACTTGAGACCGAACGCGCGATGCACGCGGCGATAGCGCCACCAGCGCCGTGTGAAATGCTGTGTCGGTCCGGGCGTTTTCGTTTCAGGCGCGAGACGCCAGACGTGATCGCGCAGCACGTCGAGAATCTTCGGCACCGAGACGAGCACCGAGATCCGCCGCAGCTTGATCTGCTCGACGATCTCCGTCGGGTTGTAGCCGCGCATGAAGACGACGGTGCCCGTGAGCATCGGCGGGATGAAGGTGGCCATGGCCTGGCCGAACATGTGGCTGAGCGGGAGGAGGTTCAGGAACCTCAATGGATAGAATGGTTTGCCCCACTTCCTGTACTTCAGGATCTCGCGCTCGACGGGCACGATGTTCGCCAGCACGTTGCGATGCGTGATGACGACGCCCTTGGGTTCCGCCGTGGCGCCTGACGTGAAGATGATCTCGACGATATCGTCGCGCGCGATCGCGATCCGCTGATCGGGCGCGGTCGGTCCCGGCGACGTGTCGTGCCAGTCGATCGCGTTCAGCTTCCAGACGGGCGCGGTGATCGAAGTCGGCGGCGGCGCAACGTCCTGACCGATCAGGATGCCCTTCGCGTCGACGATGCGCGCGACGCGCGCCAGAAAATCCGGCGACGCGCGGTAATCGATCGGAACGACGACGACGCCGCGCAACAGACAGCCCCAGAACGCGACGATCCATTCCGGACGATTTTCCGACCAGAAGACAATCTTGTCGCCTTTCCGGATTCCTTGCAGATCGAGGCGCGCGGCGAATCCGTGCGCGGCGCGGCCGACCTCGGCGTACGTGTACGTCCGGCTCCGGAACCCGTCGTCGTACACGAGGAAGTCACCGCGCGCGGCGGCGAGATCGCCGAAAAAGTCAATGAGCGTGTCACGGACCACGAGTGAACTATGATATACGGCCCGATGCGGATCTTCCTGACAGGCGCCACCGGTTACATCGGTTCGGCCGTGCTCGACGCGCTCGTGCGCGGCGGCCACGATGTGACGGCCCTCGTGCGCGACAACGAGAAGGCGCGGCGCGTCGCGAAACGCGGCGCGCATCCGGTGATCGGCAATCTGGCCGAGCCCGACTCGTTTCGCGGCAGCGCCGACGGGCAGGACGGCTACGTGCTCACCGCGTTCGACTCGACGTCGGGCCGCGGACCGGCGATCGATCGCGCGGTGCTCGAGACGATTCTCGCGGCGGCGAAGCGCCCGCGCACGGCGGGCTCCGCGGCGCCGGCGCAGCGCTTCATTATCTATACGTCCGGCGTCTGGGTGCTCGGCCGGACTCCGGATCCGGCGGCGGAAGACGCGTCGCTGAATCCGATCGACCTCGTCTCGTGGCGTCCGGATCACGAGCAGTTCGTGGTGGACTCCGCCAACGCCGCGCTGCGGACGGTCGTCGTGCGGCCGGGCGTCGTGTACGGCAGCAGCAACGGCATCGTCGGCGACCTGTTCAAGTCAGCCAGCAACGGCCTCGTCCGGGTCGTCGGCGACGGCAACAACCACTGGCCGCTCGTGTACGACCGCGACCTCGCCGATCTCTATGCGAAGCTCGCCGCCAGCGCCGATGCCGGCGGCGTGTTCCACGCCAATGACGAAGGCGACGAGCGCGTCAACGACATCGTCGACGCCATCAAGCCGTACCTGCCCGTGCGCCCCGACGTGCGCCACGTCCCCATCGACGAGGCGCGCAGCAAGATGGGCGCGTACGCCGACGCCCTCGCGCTGGATCAGCTGGTCCGCAGCCCGCGCGCCCGCGCGCTGGGCTGGACGCCGACGCTGAAGTCAGTCGCCGGGAACGCCGCTCGGCTGCTGGAAGAATGGCGCGCCGAGCGGAACTGAAAACCGAAAAGTGAAAACTGAAAAGTGAAGGAGGAAGTGATGAAGTTGCGTCTCGCCCTCGCGGCCGTGGCATTGGCCGGGCTGGGTGTATCGCCGCGCCCGCGCCGAACGACATGAAGCTCCCGGCCGACGAGGAGGGCGCGAAGGCGCGCCTGGGCTCGTCGCCGCGGCACAGTGAATGGGTGAAGGTCAACGCGGTCTCGCAGCCCGGATTGAGTGCGGCCGTCGTGTACTACGGCACGGCGCCGAACGCACCGGGCGGCGCGCAGGGCTCGTTCACGCCGGCCGACACGCTCGCGCAGATCAAGGCGCCGGTGCTCGGGCTGTACGGCGGCGCGGACGCGCGCATCGGCGCGACGATTCCGGCGATGGACGCGAAGATGAAAGCGCTCGGGAAGCCGTACGAGCCGCACACGTTCGAGAACGCGGGCCACGGATTTCTCCGCGCGCAGACGGGCCAGAACGGCGCGAACATGAAGGCCAGCGAGCAGGCGTGGCCGATGACGATCGCGTTCCTCAAGAAGCACACCAGCTAGTCCCCGAATGTCTCGACGTCTTCTTCTTCCGCTCCGGGGAGCAGATCGAAGAAGGCGTCGAGACTTCGATCGAGCGACCGCCGCAGCTGCGGGATCGTCCCGTCGAACGTGTGCAGCGTCAGCCCCGCGGTCGATCCATCAGCGAGCTTGAGCGTTCCTTCCTCGACGCCGCGCAGCGTGCCCTCCGGAATCAATCGCACTCCGTAAACCATCGTGTATCGCGCCATATCTCATTAGACCATGCGTGTGGCCTGCTCGATGGCCTCGTCCAGGTTCGTCACTCGTCCATCCAACTGCAGTTCGTAAACCGCTTTCACGATCTCGCCGACGCGCGGACCGGGCTTCAGGCCGAGCGCGAGGACGTGGCGGCCGAGGAGTAACGGCGCGGGCGGACCTTTATCCGCGCCGATCGAGCGCGCACGGTCGAGAAACCAGTCCATCGCGTCGCAGTTGAAACGACCGGGCTCGCGTCCGAGGCAGTCTGATTTCGCGAGGCGCGCGAGCAGCTCGAGATCGACTTTGGCGGCCAGCCGCCTGAACGCGCCGTCGCCGACCTCATCCCTCACCTTGAACCACATGCCCGGCTTCAGGTGCTGCGCCGTGAAGCCGAGCACCTGCTTGCGCACGTCGTAGCCGTCGATCGTGTGGACGTTGAGCCGGTCGAGCAGCAGCGTCGCCGGCGCGACGCCTTGCTCCTCGTGATCGATCGACCGGATCCGTCCGTCGCTGAACGCCGTCGTCGCCGGCTTGCCGAGGTCGTGACAGACGGCGCCGAGCATGATCGCGATCTGCTGCGGCCGCGGCAGATCGTCGATGCGCGTGCGCGCCTGATCGATCACCTGGAGCGTGTGCCCCCAGACGTCGCCCTCGGGATGCCACTCCGGCTCCTGCGGGCAGCCCGAGAGCGCCTGCAGCTCGGGCCAGAGTTTCGCGACGATCCGCAGATCCATCGCGAGCGCGAAGCCGATCGACGGCCGGCGCGCGAACAGCAGCTTTTCGACTTCGCCCCAGATGCGCTCGGCCGGCAGATCGTCGAGCGCGATGCCGCGGCAGAGTGTTCGCGTGGGCTCGTCGAGGTCGAATTCGAGGCGCGCGGCGAACTGCACGGCGCGGAGCACGCGCAGGCTGTCGTCGGGGAACGTCGCCGGATCGACGGCGCGGAGCAACCGGCGCTCGATGTCGGCGCGGCCGCCGAATGGATCGAAGTACTCGTCGGCGAGTGGATCCCACGAGATCGCGTTGACCGTGAAGTCGCGGCGCCGCGCGGCGTCCTCGATCGACATGTCCGGATCGCCGACGACGACGAAGCCGCGGTGGCCGCGTCCGGCCTTCGAATCGCGGCGCGGCAGCGAGACGTCGAGGTCGCCGAGCTTGTAGACCTGAAAGCTTTCGCCGACGGCTTCGACCTTGCCCTGCGCGTCGAGCAGCGCGCGCAGCCGGTCGGGCGCCACGCCGAAGACCTCGAGGTCGATGTTCTTGGCGACGTCGTCCGATGAAGGGCGGATCAGCCGGTCGCGTACCCAACCGCCGACGATGAGCGCGCGGCCGCCCGCGTCGCGGACGGCGGTGGCGATGGCGCGCGCGTGTTCGAGCGGTGCTGTCATTGTGTGTGGCGCGAGCCTTTCAGGCGAGCGGTCCGACTGGCTTTCGCCCGAATCGTTTGACGATCCGGTCGCAGAAGCCGGGCGCGATCGCGTTGACGACCGCGAGCGCTTTCGACCGCGGATAGGGATACACCTCCGGCACCGGACGATCGATGGCGCGCGCGATGGCGTCGGCGACGATCGTCGCGTCCTGGCGCGGACCGTAGGCGCGCGTGATCTCGAGGCCGGTCTGCTTCGACATGACGTCGAAGAACTCGGTCTCGGTGGAGACGGGATAGACGACCGTGACGTGGATGTCCGAGCCGGAGACCTCGGCGCGCAGGCACTCGGCGAGACCGACCTGCGCGAACTTCGTCGCGGAATACGCGCCCATGTACGGCACGCCGCGCTTGCCGACGATCGACGACACCATGATGACGTGACCGCGGCCCTGCTTCCGGAAGACCGGCATCGCCGCGCGCGCGGCGTAGAAGGTGCCCATGTAGTTGACGTCCATCAGCCGCCGCATCTGGTCCGATGTGATGTCGTCGATCGCGCCGGCGACGCCGAAGCCCGCGTTGCACAACATGACGTCGAGCCGCCCGAAGCGCTCGACGGCCTTCGCGACCAGCTGCGTCATGTCGGCCTCGCGCGTGACGTCGGCGACGATCGGCAGCGCCTGACCGCCGGCGGCGGCGATCTCCCCGGCCACGGCGCGCAGCGCCGCCTCGCGCCGCGCGCAGATCACGACGCGCGCGCCGTCGCGCGCCACGCGCACGGCGGTGGCGCGGCCGATGCCGGCCGACGCGCCGGTGATCGCCACAACGCGGTTGGGGTTCATGTGCTGGCAGGATAGCATTGTCACGCTGGGTGGCTGGTGACTGGTGGCTGGTGACTGACGAGAAACGCTCAACGACCAATGACCAACGACTGACGACCATGGATTCCTGCATCGCGCTTCTCCGCGATCTCGTCGCGATCAACTCGGTCAATCCCACGCTCGTGCCGGGCGCGCCGGGCGAGCGCGCGGTCGCCGAGTTCATCGCGGCCGACATGCGCACGCACGGTCTCGACGTTTCGATCGAGCCCGTCGTGCCGGATCGACCGAACGTCGTCGGCGTCCTCGAGGGGCGCGCGCCGGGGCGGACGCTGATGTTCTGCGGCCACACCGACACCGTCGGCGTCGCGGGCATGACCGATCCGTTCGCGCCGGTCGAACGTGACGGCCGTCTGTACGCGCGCGGCGCGCAGGACATGAAGGGCGGCGTCGCCGCGATGATGAGCGCGGCCGCGGAGATCGCGGCGCGCGGCGGCCTCGCGAAAGGCCGATTGATCGTCGCGGCCGTTGTCGATGAAGAGCACTCGAGCATCGGCGCGGACGCGCTCGTCACGAAGTGGCGCGCCGACGCGGCAATCGTGACGGAGCCGACCGACCTCGCGATCGCGGTCGGACACAAGGGTTTCGCGTGGGTGCGCGTCGATGTCGAAGGCAAGGCCGCGCACGGCAGTCGTCCGGCGGAAGGGCAGGACGCGATTCTGCGGCTCGGCCGCGTCCTCGCGCGGCTCGAGGCGCTGGACGCGACGCTGCAGGCGCAGCCGCCGCACGCGCTGATGGGCACCGGATCGCTGCACGCGTCGCTCATCGAAGGCGGACACGAGCTGAGCAGCTATCCCGATCATGCGACGCTGCAGATGGAGCGGCGGACGCTGCCCGGCGAGCCCGAATCGAAAGCGCTGGCGGAAGTGCAGCAGATTCTCGACGCGCTCGCGCGCGAGGATCCGACGTTCCGCGGCACGGCGACGGCGAGGTTCAGCCGGCCGGCGTACGAAGTCCCCGCGAATCATGAGCTGCCGCGCGCGCTGACAGCCGCGCTGGCGCGCGCCGGAGGCCAGCCGCGCATCGCGGGCGCGAGTTTCTGGACCGACGCCGCAGTCCTCGGCCACGCCGGGATTCCCTCGATCCTCTTTGGACCGGGTGGGGCTGGACTTCACTCGACGGTCGAATACGTCAACGTGCGGGATGTGTTGACGTGTCGAGACGCGTTGATCGAGTTGGCAAAGAACTACTGCGGGTCAATTGGGTAGTTGAGTAATTGGGTAGGTGGGTAATTGCCGTGACGTTGCCAGTATCGGATTGAACGCACTCGGATTCAGCGCGTTCGTTCGGGGACACCGTCGTTGTCGTGGAGAGACACCAGTGATGTGGCTTCCGAGTCGATCACAATAGGCGCTGATATGGATTGCCCTCGTCGGCGGGTGCGCGCTTGCTGCCGTCTCAATCAGCTACAGCGATCAAACGGCAACTGCTGAAGGCGGCAACATCAGTGTTGTGACCGAGGAGGCCGACGAGTGTCAGTACTGGCTGAACCTCGTTGCGGATGCAAAACTGGCGACGAGTCCTGAGCGGAGCGGCGATGATTGCGGCGGGAAGCGATTACCCAATTACCCAACCTTACTCAATTCCCCGATTCACCGTTCTCCGAAGATCCCTTTCATGACGAACGTGACGTTCGCCGGCCGCTCGCCGAGCCGCCGCATGAAGTAGGGGAACCATTCGCGGCCGAACGGGATGTAGACGCGGACGCGGTAGCCTTCCTTCACCAGCTTCGCCTGCAGATCGCGGCGGATGCCGTAGAGCATCTGGAACTCGAACGTGTCGCGCGCGACGCCGCGCTCGCGCGCGATCTTGCACGCGAGATCGATCATCGCGGGATCGTGCGTCGCGATCGCGGGATCGTGTCCTTCGGTCAGCAGCGTCGCCAGCATGCGCGCGTACGCCGCGTCGACGTCGGCCTTGTGTTGATAGGCGATCGCCTTCGGCTCCTTGTACGCGCCCTTGACGAGCCGCACGCCCGCGCCGAGCGCGTTCAGGCGCGCCAGGTCCTGCTCGCTGCGATGGAGCGCCGACTGCAGCACGACGCCAATCCGCCGGTGGCCGTGGCGCCAGAGCGTTTCGAAAATCTCGAGCGTCACGTCGGTGTAGGGCGAGTTCTCCATGTCCACGCGGACGAAGAACCCCGCGGGCTCGCTGCGCGCCAGAATCTTCCGCAGGTTGTCGACCGTGATCGCCTTGTCCACGTCGAGGCCGAGCTGCGTGAGCTTCAGCGACAGGCCGCGGCCGATGCCGGCGGCGCCGATCGCGTCGATGACCTCGAGGTAGTCGCGCGTGGCGGCCTCGGCCTTCGCGAGGTCCGTCACGCTCTCGCCGAGCATGTCGAGCGTGTGCGTCATGTGGCGCGCTTCGACCGCGCGCGCCGCGTCGATGGCCTCGGCGACGCTCTCGCCCGCGATGAACCGCCGCGCGAAGCTCGACGGCCGCCGCATGCCGTACCGTGACGCCAGTTTCTTGAGGGTTCCGCTTCGGGCGAGGACGTGAAAGAACGCCTTCGACGCGCTGTCCAGCATCTAGTGGGTCCGGCCTGTCGTCACGAGCAGATGCTCGATCGTCCGCGCGTAGTAGCGCAGCACCGTCCGCTCGCGCACGCGGAAGCGGCTGCCTTCGGCGACGACGATCCCGCGCGTCTCGAGCGGCTCGGCCGCCTCCTCGATCGCCTGCCGTCCGCTCGTGACGCCGAGGTTGGCGTGGCGCGCGGCGAGCTCCTCGATGAGCCGGTCGATGCGCTCCGTGAGATCGCGCCGCGTGATGGACGGCCGCATCGCGGACGCGAAGACGGCGGTCGGCAGCACCTTGTACAACGCGCCGATGCGCGCGCGTATCAGCCGCGCCAGCTCGAGAACGTCCGTGCGCGAATGGACGTCGCAGCCGGCGACCGAAATGGCCGCGCCGAACGTGACGAACGCGCGCGACCAGTACCCGACCGCGTAGCGGACCATCTCCGCCACTTCGCGCGTGAACGGCCGCTGGCGCTTCTTGATGCGCTGATGCGCGAGGATGTGATCTTCCAGCACGAGGTCGTACGCGATGGCGGTCGGGACGATGACCAGATCCGGCCGCTCGGCGCTGAGCACGGCGTGGAGCAATCCGGTCTTCGCGGGTTTCAGCTCGCCGCTGTAGCTGCGGCCGCCCTCCGGATAGAAGAACAGATCGTGCTGCTTGACGATCTCCGCGACGTACGCCTTGAGCGTCGTCAGGTACGCGGGATCTCTGCTGTTGCGGCGGATCGGAATCGCCCCGGTGACGTGGCGGTTCAGCAGCCCGAGCGGTCCGCCGTAGAGATTGATCCCCGCCGTCATCAGCGGCGGACGAATGCCGTTGTCGTCGAGCACGAGCGGCTCGACCAGATAGTCGCAGTGGCTCTTGTGGTTCGAGGCGTAGACGACGCGATGTTCGCGCACCGCCGCCTCGACGTGGTGCAGGTTCTCGTGCTTGCGCTCGATCTTGCGGAGGATCGGATACAGCGGATGCTGCAGGGCGCGGTAGAACTTGTGCCGCTGCGTCGTCCGCAGCTCGTCCAGGTACGCGGAGACCTGCTCGCGCGGGTATTTCAGAATCTCTTCGCGCGCAAGCACCGCCTCGGAGATGTCGTCCAGCATCGGAGATTGGACTATAGCACGCACGAAGTGCGGGGACGGCCGCAGACTTCAGCCATCACACTTCAGACTTCAATCGCCTGACAGACCGCGTCCGCAAACTCCTGCGTGGACGCGGTGCCTCCCAGGTCCCGCGTGCGGACACGGCGCGCGCTGAGCACCGCGCGCAGCGCCTGCATGACGCGATCGGCGGCGCCGCCCTCGTCGATGTGCCGGAGCATCATCACCGCGGAGAGCAGCAGCGCGGTCGGGTTCGCGATCTGCTTGCCCGCGATGTCGGGCGCGCTGCCGTGCACGGCCTCGAAGACCGCGCACTCGGTGCCGAGATTCGCCGCGCCCACCACGCCGAGCCCGCCGACGAGTCCCGCGCAGAGATCCGACACGATGTCGCCGTACAGATTCGGCAGCAGCAGGACGTCGAACTGCGACGGGTTCATCACCAGGTGCATGCACGCCGCGTCGACGATGCGCTCGTCGTACGCGATCTCGCCGTACTCGCGCGCCACGCGCCGGATGCTCTCGAGGAACAAGCCGTCGCCGAGCTTCATGATGTTGGCTTTGTGGATCGCGGTCACTTTCTTCCGGCCGTGGCGCCGCGCGTGCTGGAACGCGAAGTGCGCGATGCGCGTCGACGCGCGCTCGGTGATGATCTTCAGGCTCTCGACGACCCCGGGCACGACCTCGTGCTCGAGGCCCGCGTAGAGATCTTCCGTGTTCTCGCGGACGATGACGAGGTCGAGCCCCTGGAACTTCGCGTCGACGCCCGGCAGGTTGCTCACGGGCCGCAGGTTCGCGTAGAGATCCAGCGCCTTGCGCAGGCCGACGTTCACGCTCGTGAAGCCCTGGCCGATCGGCGTCGTGACGGGGCCCTTCAGCGCGACCTTGTTGCGCCGGATGGAGTCGATGAGCGCGGCCGGCAGCGATTCGCCCGACCGCTCGAACGCCGTCAGGCCGGCGGCGTGCGTCTCCCAGTCGATCGCGACGCCCGCCGCGGCGATGATGCGCACGACCGCGTCGGTGACTTCCGGACCGATGCCGTCGCCGGGAACGAGCGTGATTGCGTGGGCCATGGGAGGATCGGGCGGAACGCCTCTCATTATAATCGGCAGGTTGTCTGCGTTCTTGAACGCCGAACTGGAGTCGATCACCGCGGTCGTGCTGGACGCGCTCGACGTGCTCGCCCGGGCGCGCGCCGGCGGCGCGGATGCGGTTCCCGATCCCGCCGCGCTGATCTTCCTGCTCCGGCGATATCTGGCGAGCGATCGCGACGATCTGCGCGACGCGCTGGGCGAGGCGCTGGCGCCGGCCCTCGCGCGCGCCGCGGCCGAAACGCGCAGCCTCGAGTGCGCCGCCTGGCTCACGCTCTTCTCGGAAGCCAGCGCGATCTCCGACGATGACCGTCTTCCTTCAGCCGCCGCCGCGCTGATCGCCGACCTGCGGCGCGCCTGGCCGTCGACGGACGTCGTCGAACAGGGCATGGCGTCGGTCGACGCGTGCCTGCGCGCCGCGAACCTCGTCGATCCGCAGGACCTCGTGCCCGCCGCCATCGACGAGCTCGAGCGCGTCGTCGGCCATGCGTATCAGCCGGGCGACGGCATCGCCCACACGATTCATTCGCACGTGCACGCGCGCGGGAGCCTCGGCGATCACGTGCGGTCGGCGTCGGCGCTCCTCACGGCCTTCGAGATCAGCGGTCGCCTGCCCTATTCGATGCTGGCCGAGGAGTTGATGCAGACCGCTCGTCGAGATCTGCAGGGCGCGACGGACTTCATCGCGCGCTGCGAAGGCTGCCGGGTGCTGAGCCGCCTCGCCGCGCTGCACGCGGACGAGGCGTACCGCGGCGCGGCCGTCATCGCGCCGCATGTCGATTACCGGGCGGATGCCGAACGCGTAATCACGGCGCTCTCATCGGATCCGCTCGCGCGCGGATCCGGCGCCGGGGAGTACGGGCTGGCGCTGCTCGCGGCGCTGGACGCGCGATGAGATTTCAGATTTGAGAATTCAGAATTCAGAATACAATTCCCTTCTCCCATGTCCACCGACCGCGCCTCTCTGATTCCCGCTCTCAAGAACATCGCCACGCGGCTGCGCATCGATTCCCTGCGGTCGACGTCGCAGACCGGCACCGGCCATCCGACGAGCTGCTGCTCGATGGCCGACCTCACCGCGGCGCTGTTCTTCGCCGAGATGCGCTTCGATCCGAAGGATCCGCGCAACACCGAAAACGATCGCTTCGTGCTGTCGAAGGGACACGCGGCGCCGATTCTGTACGCCGCGTGGGCTGAAGCCGGCTTGTTCGATCGATCGGACCTGCTGAAGCTGCGCAGCATCGGATCCGATCTCGAAGGCCATCCGACGCCGCGGCTGTCGTTCGTCGACGTCGCGACCGGATCGCTCGGCCAGGGCATCTGCGCCGCGATCGGCAGCGCGCTGAACGCGCGGCGCATCGGATCGGACTATCGCACCTACGTGCTGCTCGGCGACGGCGAATCGGCGGAAGGCTCCGTCTGGGAAGCCGCCGACGTCGCGACGATGGACAAGCTCGACAACCTGTGCGGCATCACGGACGTCAACGGGCTCGGCCAGAGCCGCGCGACGATGTGGCGGCACGACATGGAGCAGTTCGCGCGCCGCTGGCGCGCGTTCGGCTGGCACGCGATCGTGATCGACGGCCACGACATGTCGGCGATTCTCGACGCGCTCGCCGAAGCGCGGCGGACCAAGGGCCAGCCGACGATGATCCTCGCCCGGACGATCAAGGGGAAGGGCGTGTCGTTCGTCGAGGGCAAGGACGGCTGGCACGGCAAGGCGTTCAAGAAAGGTGAAGAGCTCGATCGCGCGCTCGCGGAGCTCGAGAAGCAGTTCGTGCCCGCGCCCGCGAACGGACCGAATCTCGCCGCGCAGATCGCGAAGCCGGCGTCGACGCCGCGTCCAGTGGCGGCGCCGAAGCCCGTCGCGCCGCCCACGTACGCCAAGGGCGATCAGGTCGCCACGCGCGAAGCCTACGGCGTCGCGATCGCCAAGCTCGGCGAAGCGGATCCGCGCGTGGTCGCGCTGGACGCCGACGTCAAGAACTCCACCTTCAGCGACAAGTTCGAAAAGGCGCTGCCCGATCGCTTCTATCAGAATTTCATCGCGGAGCAGGTGATGGTCGGCGCCGCGATGGGGCTGGCCGCGCGCGGCGCGATTCCGTTCCCGTCGACGTTCGCGTGTTTCCTGACGCGCGCGTCCGATTTCATCCGCATGGCGGCGATCAGCAACGTGAACGTCAAGTTCGCCGGGTCGCACGCCGGCGTCTCGATTGGGGAAGACGGTCCGTCCCAGATGGCGCTCGAGGATCTGGCCATGTGCCGCGCCCAGCCGAATTACACGGTGCTGTATCCGAGCGACGCGGTGAGCGCCGAGCGGCTCGTCGTCCTGGCCGCGTACCATCCCGGTCCGGCGTACATCCGCACGAGCCGTCCGAAGACGCCGGTCATCTATTCCAACGACGAGACGTTCACGATCGGCGGATTGAAAGTGCTGCGCGAGAGCGCGAACGACGCGGCGACCGTGATTGGGGCGGGCGTGACCGTGTTCGAAGCGCTGAAGGCGTACGATCAGCTGAAGGCGGCGGGCGTGCCGATTCGCGTGATCGATCTTTATTCAGTCGCGCCGGTCGATCGCGCCGGGCTCGTCGCGGCCGCCCGCGCGACGAAGGGCCGCGTCATCACGGTCGAGGATCATTACGCGGCCGGCGGCATCGGCGATGCCGTGGCGGAGGCCGTCGCCGACGCCGGCGTCACGGTCCACCGGCTCGCCGTCCGCGAGATCCCGCGCAGCGGAAAGCCCGACGAGCTCCTCGATCGCTTCGGGATCTCGGCGTCGCACATCGTCAGCGCCGTCCGCGCGGCGGTCCCCGCCTAGTTCTTTATCGAATCCTTCTGTCCCGCCCGAACGCCCCTAAACGGACGGGCGTCCTCACTCGTATTGAGAGGAAGGGCGAGTGCGCGTGTGGCGATGACAAGCGCACACAAATCCAAGCCGATGCACGGCGTGCATCGTCCAAAGGTAACGTCCAGGCCTGCCGCCTTGTCTGAGTTAGACATCATGAATGTGTCGCCCGAATGGATCGCCAGTGAAAAGGCCGTGCCGCCGCGCGTGCTCGTGGTCGAGGACGAACCCAACATCCGCGAGCTGGTTTGCTTACATCTCGGATTGGAAGGGTATGCCTGTGACGGCGTTGGCGACGGTCCGGAAGCGCTGAAGCGGACCGAAGCGGAGCGGTTCGATCTGATCGTGCTCGACGTGATGATCCCCGGCCTCGACGGCCTCGCGGTGTGCCGCGCGGTGCGCAAGGGGCACACCAACCACGACGTGCCCATCCTGATGCTGACGGCGCGACGCGAAGAATCGGACAAAGTCGCCGGCCTGGAGAGCGGCGCCGACGACTACCTGACCAAGCCGTTCGGCGTGCGCGAGCTGATCGCGCGGGCCCGCGCGCTGCTGCGGCGGCCGCGCGTGCCGGTCGCCGCCGCGGGCGCGCGTCTCATGACCGGCGTGAACGGCGACGAGGTCAGTCCGCCGATCCGCGTCCACGGCGTCGAGATCGATCCGGCGCGGCGCCGCGTGCGCATCGAGGGCCGCGACGTCGACCTGACCGATCAGGAATTCCGCCTGCTGTACCTGCTCGCCTCGCACGCGGGGATCGTGTTCAGTCGCGAAGCGCTGCTCTCGAAAATCTGGCGCGGTGACACATTCGTCACAGTCCGCAGCGTCGACACGCTGGTCAAGCGCCTGCGCCGCCGGATCGAGACCGCTCCCGCGCGCCCGCGCTTCCTGCTGACCATCTGGGGCGTCGGCTACAAGTTCGCCGACGTGCACGTCTGAGAGCTGACAGCTCACAGGTATAATCCCCGCCCATGCGTCGTCTCTTTCTCGTCGCGTTCGCGGGATTCGTGTCGGTCGCAGCGTTCGTCTCGGGTCAGGAACCCGCGCCGTCGCGCATCGCCGCCGACGATCGCACGCCGAAGCTCATCGTGCTGCTGACCGTCGATCAGATGCGCGCCGACTACATCGAGAAGTTCCACGAGCAGTGGTCGCGCGGCCTGCGGCGTCTCGTGACCGAGGGCGCGTGGTTCCGCCAGGCGGATTATCCGTACTTCAACACCGTCACCTGCGTCGGGCACTCGAGCATCAGCACGGGCGCCGTGCCGTCCATTCACGGGATGATCCTCAACGCGTGGTGGGATCGCGGCGCGGGCAAACAGATCACGTGCACCGACGACGACCGCGCGTCGATCATCAGCTACGGCAAGCCCGTCAAGGCGCAGGGCGAGAGCGCGGCGCGCATGCTGGCGCCGGCGCTCGCCGACGAACTGCGCGCGCAGCTCAGTCCCGCGGGCAAGACGATCGCGTTTTCGCTCAAGGCGCGATCGACCGTCACGCTCGGCGGTCATCGTCCCGACGCGATCGCGTGGTTCGACGACAGCGGCGCGTGGGTGACGTCGACGGCCTTTTCGCCGGCGCCCGTGCCCGAGGTCGCCGACTTCATCACGCGCAATCCGGTCGAGAAGGATTTCGGCAAGGTCTGGGATCGATCGCTGCCGAAGAGCCGCTACCTCTACGAGGACCCGGCGGTCGGCGCGCACCCGGCCAGAGGGCTGACGCCGGCGTTTCCGCACGCGCTGTCCGGCGCGAAAGGCTCGATCGATCGGACGTTCTACGATCAGTGGCAGAGCAGCCCGTTCGCCGACGAGTACCTCGCGCGGATGGCGCTCGACGTCGCGGATCACATGAAGCTGGCTTCGTCGGGCGGCCGCACGAACATGATCGCGGTCAGCTTCTCGTCACTCGACAAGGTGGGCCACGACTTCGGGCCGAACAGCCACGAGATCCAGGACATCCTGATTCGTCTCGATCGCACGCTCGGCGATTTCTTCGCCGGTCTCGATCGGCTTGCCGGCCCCGGCCGCTACACCGTCGCGCTGACCGCCGATCACGGCGTGTCGCCGATTCCCGAACGCGCGACCGCCGTAGGGCTCGACGCCGGGCGCATCGGGAGCAACAACGTCACGTCCGCGGCCGAACGCGCGCTCACCAAAGCCTTCGGTCCCGGTTCCTGGGTCAACCGGATCATCTTCACCGAGCTGTACCTGCGTGCTGGCGCGTACGAGAGGCTGCGGGAGAATCCAGCGGCGATGGCCGACGTTCGCGCCGCCATCACCAATGTTCCCGGCGTGCTGAGCGTGTACACACGCGACGAACTGGCAGCCGGCCACTTCGACGGCGATCCGATCGGACGCCAGCTCGCGCGCGGCTACTTCGCGGATCGGAGCGGCGATCTCGCGGTCGTGCCGAAACCGTACTGGATGCTGCAGGCCGACGGCACGACGCACGGCACCGGCTACGGGTACGACACGCACGTGCCGCTGCTGCTGATGGGATCGGGGATCGCGAAGGGCGAGTACCTCGCGCCGGCGAGCCCGACCGATGTCGCGCCGACGCTCGCGTTTCTCGCCGGCATCACGCTGCCGCGCGCGCAGGGCCGCGCGCTGACGGAAGCGCTCGCGCCGCTGGCGAAGAAGGGCTTGTAGATCTAGAGAATCGCTTCGGCGGCGGGAGATTCCGGCCAGACCGGCTCCGGCCGCGCGACGTACCCGGCGTGCGCGAACCGGCCCTGGAAGAGCGCGGTCTCCGACGCCCAGCACGTGAGCTTCACCCAGAGCCGCGCGATCACGTACGCCTGGCTGATCGCGGCGTCCGTCCACATCGACACGCCCGCGCCGCCCGCGCCGGGCGCGACGGCAGCGTACAGCCCCACCGCGAGCAGGAACGCCCCGAAGTTCACGAGGAAGAGCAGCACGGCCGCGCCGGCGTTGCGCTGAATGAAGCGCAGCGCGCCCGCAATCGCCCCGAGCATGCTGCGGCGGTCTTCGACGACCGCCCGCACCTTCGCGTAGTCGAAGACGACCGTGCAGGCGGCCACGAGCGCGCCGAAGACGACATACAGCGCCGCGCGGTAGGCGAACGCCGTCGTCTCGACGGAGACGTCGTGGATCAGCCGCTCGTAGAGCCGATCGAACAGCCACCCGTGGACGACGCCGAACACGACGGCGTACACGATCCACTGGACGACGGCGAGCTGCAGGAAGCGGAAGAAGTACACGCCGCTGGCGGCGAAGAAGCCGTGCGCGCGCGTCGCGCGATCGCGCGCGTAGCGATCGATGAGGCCGCCGGCGACGAAGATCCACAGCACGACGTACGCGGACGCGGCGCCGACGATGACCGCCGGCCGCGTGGTGTTGTCGAGAAACGCGCTCAGGTTGTCCAGCACGGCGCCGAAGCCGATCACGGTCGGCTTGAACGTGACGCCGAGGCCGGTCGCCTGATCGCTGAACTCCTGCATCCAGTCGGAGTTCACGCCGCTCGCGGCCGTGTCCGCCGCGAGGCTGCGGCCGAGATGCTGATCGATCATGCCGCGCAGCGCGATGGTGAGCGGCAGGCTGACGAGCAGCGTCAGCGCCCACATGCCCGCCAGCAGCGCGGGCGCGCGATTCACCCGGCCGGCGCCGTCCCGCCACGCGGACAGCGCGGTCATACGAGCGCCACCCACGAGAGCAGGCAATCCTCCAGCCAGACCATCCACTTCAGCGACCACTTCGTCGCCGCCGCCGATCCCTTCGGCTTGAGTGTCTTCGAGTTGTTCGTGTAGTCGACGTCGAGCAGCAGCACGCGATTCGGATCGACCTGCGCCGACAGCGCCGCCGCGGGGCGCTGGTACGTGTAGAGCTTCCAGCGATCCGTGCCGTCCCAATGTTCGGTGACGTGGTCGCCGCCCGTGAACGTCACGAGCACGTCGACGGGGAAGATCGCTTCGCCGTACCGCCGCACGATGACCGTCGTCCGGTAGCCGTCGCCCTCGCGCGCGGTCTGCAGACTCTGCACGCCGTAGTCGAAGACGTTCGAGCTGCGGTAGACCTGATCGAAGAACGGCGTCAGGTCGCGGCCGGCGACGGCCGAGGCGGTGTCGAAGAAATCCTGCGGCGCGGGATGCTTGAACTTCCACTTCTCGAAATGCGCCGCCATGATGCGCTGCACCGTGGGCCAGCCGATCCAGCGCTCGAGCGTATTCAGCCAGAGCCCCGTCTTGTTGTACGTGATGCTGCCGCCGGTGGACGGAAAGTACCGGAACGTCGGCGTCGACTGCGCGTCGGTGCGCGCGTCTCGACGGTAGCCCGCGAGCCGGTTGCCGTCGGTCTCGCGACTGACGACGACGTCCTTGAACACCCACGGGATGAAGCCGCCGAAGTACCGGACGGCAAGGTAGTTGGGATCGTAGACCTGCGCGATGGCGCGCGCCGTGGAGAACGTGTTGAAGCCCTCGTCCATCCACGCGTCTTCGAATTCGTTGTTGCCCACGATGCCGTACCAGAACTGGTGGCCGGCTTCGTGCACGGTGACGCCTTCGGGCGTCGTCACGTGCGCCGGCGCGAGCCACCGCGTGCCGGCGGTGAAGAGCGTCGGATACTCCATGCCGCCGGCGCCGCTCTGGAACGCGGGATCGACGATCGTGATGTGCCCGTACGGATACGCGCCGTACCACTCGCCGTAGTACTTGAGCGTCGTCCGCGTCGCGTCGAAGTGCCGCGCTTCCTGGCCGGCGTGCTCCGGCTGCAGCAGCAGGCGCATGTCGACCGGCGGCAGCGTCGGATGCTCGAAGCGCGCGGTGCGCACGAGATAGTCCGGACTCGTCGTCCACGCGAAGTCGTGCACGTCCTCCTGGTAGTAGCGATGCGTAGTCGTGCCGTCGGCCCCGGAGACATTGTCGCGCTTCTCGCGCAGCACGCCGGTCGCGCCCACGACGAAGGCCTTCGGCAGGGTCAACGAGACGTCGTAGACGCCGTAGTCGGAGAAGAACTCCGTACCGGAATGGAATTGATGACAGTTCCAGCCGGCGTCCTGCAAGACGCCGAGCTTGGGAAACCACTGCGCGATGAAGAAGACGTTGCCGATGGCGCCCGTGCGCGCGAACGTTCGCGGCACGTGTGCGGTCCACTTCACTTCGATCGTCAGCGTCTCGCCTGGCGCGACCGGCTGCGGCAGCGGCACGGCCATCACCGTCTCGTCGTCGGGGTTGTCATCGTCTGGCGCGATGAAGCGCTTCGACGCCGTCAGCGCCGCGGGCGCGGATCCGGATCGCGAGACGACGATCGACGAGACGTCGATGCGCGACCAATCGTCGGCGGCGGGAGACTGTCCGCCGCCCTGCCGCGAGAAGGCGCGCTCGCGCATGAACGTCGATCGCGCGTTCTTCCACGCGTTCCAGTAGAGATGGAACTCGAGATCGGCCGCGGGCGTCGCCGTGATGTTGCGCCAGACGATGGTCTCGGAGCCGGTGATCGTGCGCGTCGCCGGATCGAGTTGCGCGGCGATCGTGTAGTTGGCGTTGCGCGGCGAGAGCGGCGGAGCGATCGCGCCGGTCGTGCCCGGCTGGGCCGACGCCCGCGAAGTTGCCGCGGTCAGAACGATCGCCATCAGCGCACGGCGCATCCGCTGCATGCTACACCAGGCTCGGGCGGGAGCCCATGGACGCCGTGCATGCCGGTGGCCGGCCTCGCGCTATAATCCGATTCTTATGCCGCACATCAAAGTCATGCACTTCGGGCTCGGCCCGATTGGCGCCGCCATCGTCAAGCAGGTGGCCGCGCGCCCCGGTTTCAAGATCGTGGGCGCGATCGACATCGACGCCGCCAAGATCGGCCGCGATCTCGGCGACGTCGTCGGGCTGCCGAAGCGCCTGGACGTCAAGGTCTCCGGCGACGCGGCGAAGGCGCTGAAGTCGGCGAAGCCGGACGTCGTCGTGCTGTGCACGAACTCGTCGATCAAGAAGGTGATGCCGCAGATCGAGACGAT
Organism: Terriglobia bacterium; assembly: GCA_020073005.1. GTDB lineage: Bacteria > Acidobacteriota > Vicinamibacteria > Vicinamibacterales > CAVVIG01 > SRVP-36. The sequence goes on from JAIQFX010000027.1 coordinate 56,260, forward strand.
CCTCAAGGCGAAGTGCGCGATCGTCTCGACGACCGAGGAGCTGTCGTACCCGAGCTACACGCACGTGCGGCCGTCGAAGCAGATCGACGCCTGGGCGAAGAAGGCCAAGGTCGCCGTGCTCGGCACCGGCGTCAATCCGGGCTTCGCGATGGACGCGCTGCCCATCGCGCTGACTGCGGTCTGCGAGCGCGTCGATCGCGTCGCGGTCCAGCGCGTGCAGGACGCGCGCATCCGCCGGCTGCCGTTCCAGCAGAAGATCGGCGCGGGCCTGACGACCGAGCAGTTCCAGAAGAAGGTGGAGGACGGAAGCGTCCGCCACGTCGGCCTGACGGAATCGATCGCGATGATCGCCGACGCGCTCGGCTGGCGGCTCGATCGCATCACGGACGAGATTCAGCCGAAGCTCGCCACCGTGACGATCTCGAGCGAGTTCCTCGCAGTCGATCCGGGGTACGTCTGCGGGATCATTCAGGACGGCGTCGGGTACCGCAAGGGCGAGCCCGCGATTCGCCTGCACATGGAGGCGTATCTCGGATCGCCGGAGACCTATGACGCGGTGGAGATTGAAGGATCGCCGAGTCTGTCGATGAAGATCGCCGGCGGCATCCACGGCGACGTGGCGACCGCCTCGATCGTCGTCAACTCGATCCCGAAGGTGCTGAGCGCGGCGCCCGGCCTGCACACGATGCGCGACCTCGCGCTGCCGTCGTTCTATCCGGGAAAATGATTCTGTCCGCCTGAAGGCGGACCCCACGACAGTGATTGGATCCGTGGCGTCCGGCTTCAGCCGGACCTTACCGCCTGCGCCGGTCGCGGCCGGTCCGGCGCTCGCCTTTTCGTCGCTCGACGCCGGTCGGACTGCCGAGATTCACTTTGCGGCGGTCGGCGTTGCGCCGCCGTTCCGCCGCGCGCCGTTCGCGCTCCGCCTTGGTAGCCGCCGCGGCCGCGGTCTTCGAGGCCGCCGCCATCTCCCGCTGCACCCGCGTCGCGCGTCGCGTCGGATCCAGGACGTCCAGCAATCCCTCGTAAATCGCCTTCGTGCGCGGGCCGTTGTCGCCTGCAGCAATCCGCTCGCGCATGTAACTCGCGGCGGACTTGATGTTCTCGCTCTGCCAACTCATATGCCAAGACTGTAACCTATGGGCGCGCCGCAGCCGCACACTGTGCGATTACGATTCTGTCGGATACGCTTCCTCCCATAGATCATCTTTGCAGGAAATCCAGCGTGTCCTCCAATGCCGCTCGGGCGGAAGTCCGCTGCACAACTTTATTCCCATAGATTGTCTAGTGGAGTAAGATGCCGGCCATGCCGAAGCGGGGAAATCCGCCCATCCAGGGAGAGATGCTGCAGGGCACGCTCGACCTGCTCATCCTCAAGACGCTCGTCGTCGGTCCGGCGCACGGGCACACCATCGCGTACGCCATCGAGCATCGATCGGAGGACGTGCTGCAGGTGGAGCACGGGTCGCTCTATCCCGCGCTGCACCGGCTCGAGGACCGCGGGTGGATCGCGTCGTTCTGGGGCACGTCGGAGAACAACCGCAAGGCGCGCTACTACCGGCTGACGCCGAAGGGCCGCAAGCAGCTCACCGCGCAGACGAGCCGCTGGGACGAGATCGTCCGCGCGGTCAACCGCATTCTGAGACCCGCGTGAGCCTCAGGCGATTCTTCCGCCGGTCCCGCTGGGATGACGAGCGCGCGCGCGAGCTCGAGGCGCATCTCGCCATCGAGAGAGACGAGAACGTCGCGCGCGGGATGACGCCGGACGAGGCGTGGGACGCCGCGCGCCGCAAGCTCGGCAACGCCACGCTCGTTCGGGAGGAGATCTACCGCATGAACACGATTGCGGTGCTCGAGACCGTCTGGCAGGACCTGCGCCACGGCGTGCGCCTGCTGCGACTGAATCCCGCGTTCGCCCTCGTCGCGATCCTGTCGCTCGCGCTCGGCGTCGGCGCCAACACCGCGATCTTCCAGCTGCTGGACGCCGTGCGGCTCCGAACGCTGCCGGTCCAGAATCCGCGGCAGCTCGCCGAAGTGCGCATCGCCGTCGCGAAGGGCGGACGCACGGGACATTTCACCAGCCGCCGCCCCATGCTCACGTATCCGATCTGGGAACAGATCCGCGATCGCCAGCAGGCGTTCTCGAGCGCGTTCGTCTGGGCCGCGAACGACTTCAACCTCACGACCGGCGGCGAGGGCCGCTACGCGCAGGGCCTGTGGGTGAGCGGCGACTTCTTCCAGACGCTCGGCGTGGCGGCGCTCGCCGGCCGCGTGCTGACGCGGGAAGACGATCGGCCCGGATGCGCGGCGCCGCCCGCCGTGATCAGCTCCGGCTTCTGGCAGCGCGAGTACGGCGGCGAGCCGTCGATCCTCGGACGCCAGATCCTGCTCGACGGCCACGCGTACGCCGTCGCCGGCGTGACGCCGCCGTCGTTCTTCGGCGTCGAAGTCGGCCGTGCGTTCGACGTCGCGATCCCGCTCTGCGCCGAGCCGCTGAGCCTCGGCGCCGACAGCGCGATCACCAGACCCGCGTCGTGGTTCCTGGCGATGTTCGGGCGGCTGAAACCGGGATGGACGGTGGAGAGCGCCGGCGCGCATCTCGCCACGCTCTCGGCGGCGATCTTCGCCGGGACCGTGCCGTCCGACTACCGCGCCGACGACGCGGAGCACTACCGCGCGTTCAAGCTCGGCGCCTTCGCGGCGGACACCGGCGTCTCGAACCTGCGGCGCGATTACGAGTCGCCGTTGTGGCTCCTCCTCGGCACGACGGGACTGGTGCTGGTGATCGCGTGCGCCAATCTCGCCAACCTCATGCTCGCGCGCGCGACGGCGCGTGAGCGCGAGGTCGCCGTGCGGCTCGCCATCGGCGCGTCCCGCTGGCGCGTCGTCCGGCAGCTGCTCGCCGAGAGCCTGCTGCTCGCGGTCGCCGGCGCGGCCGCCGGCGCGCTGATCGCCCGCTGGCTGAGCGCGTTTCTGGTGGGCCTGCTCGCCACCGATCGCGATCCGATCTTCGTCGCGCTCGCGATCGACTGGCGCGTCTTCGCGTTCACCGCGGCGCTCGCCGTGCTGACGTGCGCCGTGTTCGGCCTCGCCCCGGCCATTCGCGTCACCGGACTGTCGCCGGGCGCGGCGATGAAGGCGGGCAGCCGCGGCAGCACGGACGCGCGCGAGCGGTTCGGCCTGCGGCGCGCGCTCGTCGTCGCGCAGGTCGCGCTGTCGCTCGTGCTCGTGGCCGGCGCGCTGCTGTTCGTACGCAGCTTCCGCAACCTGATGACGGTCGACGCCGGGTTCCGTCAGGACGGCGTGCTCATGGTGCGGATGGATCTCACGCACACCGGCGTTCCGGCCGGACGCCAGATCGCGTTCCGTCAGGAGATCGTCGACCGGCTCGCGGCGCTGCCCGGCGTGACGTCGGCCGCGCAGACGAGGATGGTGCCGACGGGCGGCGGCTTCTGGAACGAGAACATCGTCGTGGCCGGCAAGGTTCTGCCGGATTACATCAACCTCAACGTCGTCAGCCCCGGGTACTTCAAGACGCTGGGCATGCCGATCCTGAACGGCCGTGACTTCGACGTCCGGCTCGACACGCCCGCGTCGGAGAACGTCGTGATCGTCAACCAGGCCTTCGCACGGAAAGTCTGGCCGGATCAGAATCCGATCGGGGAGGCGTTCCAGATCGACGAACCGCCAGGCGTGCCGCGTCCCGTGTTCCGGGTGATCGCGATCGTCAAGGACTCGAAGTACGACGATCTGCGAGAGACGTTCGGTCCCATCGGCTTCTTCGCGGCGGCGCAGAATCCGAAGCCCCGTCCCGAGCTCCGCGTGGCGCTGCGTTACGAGGCGCCGACGGCGGCCGTTACCGCCGCGGTGACCGGCGCCATGGCGGCGCTCGACCGCTCGATCGAGCTGCAGTTCCAGACGCTGGAAGCGCAGATTCGCAACTCGCTGCTGCGCGAGCGGCTGATGGCCACGCTTTCCGGCATCTTCGGCGCGCTCGCGGGCCTCATCGCCGCGATCGGTCTGTACGGCGTGATGTCGTACATGGTCGCGCGGCGCCGGAACGAAATCGGCATTCGCATGGCGCTTGGCGCCGGCCGCGCGGACGTCCTGCGGATGGTGCTGCGCGAAGCCGGTGGGCTGCTCGCGGCCGGACTCGCGATCGGGCTCGTGCTCGCCGTGGCGGCCTCGACGACGGCGCAGTCGCTGCTCTTCGGGTTGAAGCCGTGGGATCCCGCGACGCTCGCGCTCGGCGCCATCGGCCTCGGCGCCGTCGCGATGCTCGCGAGCTACCTGCCCGCGCTGCGCGCGTCGCGCCTCGAACCGACCGAAGCGCTACGCGAGGAGTAGCGGCGGGAACGGCCGCGCGAACGAGAACGCGTGCTGGCTGTCGCCGTGCGTACGGAGATAGGCGAGCTTCTTCTTCGCTTCCTCGACCGTCGGCTCGTGGCCGGCGGGAATCCACCACATCGCCTGAAACGGTCCGTCGAATTTCTCGAACCACGAACTGCGCGCGCGCAGCAGCTCGCGGTGCGCGCTCGTGTACGCGTAGCGCTGCAGCGCCTCGACCGACGTCCAGACCGACATGTTGAAGATGATCAGCGGGTCGTCGTACGGCCGCAGGTACGTCGCGTTGCCGCCCTCGCCCTGGAAGCGCCACACGAAGCCCTCGCTCGCCTCGGCGAGCGCGTTGATCTCCGCGAGCCGCGCGACGAAGCCCGCCATGATCGGCGAATCGATCGGCGCGCGCATGCGCCCGATGTTCATCTGCGCGAGGTGAAGTGTCATAATCGACCGATTGATGCAGATTATCGCGAAATGCCCGGCGTGCGACGCCGGGTTGCCCGTCTCCGCCCGTGAAGCGCCGTCCGCGATCAAGTGCGGCGGCTGCGGCCGCGACATCCCGCTGACGTTCTCCGAGGATCTGAAGGCCGACCGCGCGATCGATCGCTGTCCCGTCTGCGAGGGAACCGACTTCTATATCCGCAAGGATTTCGATCCGAAGATCGGCCTCACCGTCGTCGTCATCGGCGCGATCATCAGCGGCATCTTCTACTGGTTCGGCAAGGACCTCGTCGCCTACAGCATTCTCGCCGCCGCCGCGCTGATCGATCTCGTCGTCTACGGCCGGCTGAAGGATCTCACGGTCTGCTATCGCTGCCACAGCGAATTCCGCGGCGCGTACGAACGCAAGGCGCCCGCATTCGATCTGCATACCGCGGATGTTCTTGAACTGGAGTATGAGAGGCGGATAGGACGTCGGTGAATTGGGTGAGTGAGTAGTTGGGTAATTGAGTAATCGCGGCGGCATTTCGCCGCGGGCGACGCAGCCATTACCCAATTACCCAACTTCCCACTTACCCAATTCACCTCAGAAGAGCGTGACCATCACCATTGCCCGCTCTTCAACCACGCTTTGATCGCTCGGAATCTCTATATATCCATCCGCCTGCGACAGGCTCGTGATGTCGCCGGATCCCTTGAACGCCGGGAAGGCGATGCCGTTGCGCAGGCGGACCGTGTAGAACTGGTGCCGGCCCGCGGCCGACACGATCCGGCGGCCGAGCGGCGCCTGCACCGTGCGCGGCGTGTGCGGCGGCAGCCGCGCGATCGCGCGCAGGAACGGCACGAGCAGGATGTACGCGTTCGACAGGCACGACGTCGGGTTGCCGGGCATCCCGAAAAACGGCGTGCCCTTCACGCGCGCGAACGCGGTCGGCTTCCCGGGACGCACGGCGATGCCGTGAAAGATCATCTCGCCGCGCAGGGCGATCGCGTCGACGACGAGGTCGCGCTCGCCGACGGAGCTCCCGCCCGAGAACACGACGAGATCCATCTGCGCGCACGTGTCGAGCGCGGCGACGAGCGCGTCGACCGTGTCCTGCGCCGGATGCTGCGGCTCCGGCACGCCGCCGTGCGCGGAAACGATCGCGCCGAGCGTGAAGCGGTTGACGTCGAAGATCTGTCCCGGCTTCGGCGTCCGGCCCGGCTCGACGACCTCGTTGCCCGTCGAGAGAATCGCGACGCGCGGCTTCGCGAACACCTCGACGTCCACGCAGCCGATCGCCGCGAGCGCGCCGACGCGGCTGGGCGACAACACGTCGCCGGAGGAGATGACGCGATCGCCCGCGGCGATGTCCGCGCCTCGACGGCCGACGTGGTGTCCCGCCGTGGCCGGCGCGAAGATCTGGATCTCGTCGCCGGTCTTCGCCGTCTCCTCGACCATCACGACCGCATCCGCGCCGGCGGGAAGCGGTGCGCCCGTCGCGATCTCCGCGCACGTGCCCGGCGCGATCGTCACCGACGAAGGCTGTCCCGTGTAGATCCGGTCGAGCTGACGCAGTCGCGCGGGCGTGGACTTCGACGCGCCGGCGGTGTCGGCCGCGACGACCGCGTAGCCGTCCATCGCCGATCGCGCGAACGGCGGCACGTCCATCGGCGCGGTGACGTCGGACGCGGCCACTCGTCCGGCCGCGTGCTCGATCGCCACGCGCTCGGTGCGCGCGATCGGACGCACGGCGGCGTCGAGGCGGCGCCGCGCTTCGTCCAGCGAAATGGTTGACGTGAAGGGTCTCACCGCGACGCTTGCTGGACGAGATGTCCGAGCTCAGGGATGATGAGTTTATCCATCGCAAGCCGGACCGCCGCTTCCGATCCCGGCAGCGCGATGACGATCCGTCCGGCGACGAGGCCGGCGCACGCGCGGCTCATCATCGCGGCGGATCCGATCTGCTGATAGCTCAACATGCGGAACAGCTCGCCGAAGCCGTCGAGCCGCTTCTGCAGCAGCGCCGTCACCGCTTCGTACGTCGTGTCGCGCGACGTGATGCCGGTACCGCCCGTCGTGATGACGACCTGCACGTCCGGGTTCGCGAGCTGCCGCTCGACCGCGCCTCGCACCAGCTCGGGCTCGTCCTTCACGATCACACGCCCGCAGACGAAGTGTCCGGCGGCCGTCAGCAGATCGTTGATGGCGTCGCCGCTCCGGTCGGTCGGCGCGGTGCGCGTGTCGCTGACCGTGACGATGAAGCACCGCACCGACTGCGGCGCGCGCGCCTTGTGTTCGGCGTCTGACACGGGGCCATTGTAGCGTGTGGCACGTGTTACGATCCGCCCCATGACGATCGCCGGTGGCCACGAAGCCACGAAACCACGAGGAAGAATATTTGGTACGTCTTCGCGTGTTCGTGTGTTCATGGTGGCATTTCTTGCAGCGGCAGGTGTCCTGGCGGCGCCGCGCGATCCGTTTCCGCTCGACCGCGCCGCCGAGCAGTGGGTCGCGCAGACGCTGAAGAAACTCACGCTCGACGAGAAAGTCGGCCAGCTCATCGTCCCCTCGTTCGAATCGAACTACCTCAGCACCGACAGCGACACGTTCGACGCGCTCACGCGGCTCGTCCGTGAGTACCACGTCGGCGGCTTCCACGTCTTCGGCGCGTCGATCCCCGCGCCGTCCGTCCTGCTCAACTCCGGCTACGGCACGGTCATTCTCGGCCAGCCGATGTCGGTCGCGTTTCTCGTCAACCGTCTGCAGGCGCTCTCGTCCGTGCCGCTGATGAACACATCGGATTTCGAGACGGGCGTCGGCTTCCGCCTCTTCGGCGCGACGAGCTTTCCGCGGCAGATGGCGATGGGCGCCATTCCAGGCGACGATGGCCTGCGGCTGGTGCGCGAGGAAGCGCGGATCACCGGAATCGAAGCGCGCGCGGTCGGCGTCCACGTGAACTTCGCGCCGATCGCCGACGTGAACAACAATCCGCGCAACCCGGTCATCAACACGCGGTCGTACGGCGAGGATCCTGCGCGCGTCTCGGCGCTCGTGAGCGCGTACGTCGCGGGCGCGCGCGACGGCGGGATGATCGCGACGATCAAACATTTTCCCGGCCACGGTGACACGGACGTCGACAGCCATCTCGGATTGCCGGTGGTCAGCTTCGATCGCGCGCGGCTGAACAGCGTTGAGCTCGTGCCGTTCCGGCGCGGCGTGGATCAGGGCGCGCAGGCCGTCATGGCCGCGCACATCGAGCTGCCCGCGCTCGACCCCGCGGCGTCCACGCCGGCCACGTTCAGCAAACCGATTCTGCAGGATCTCCTGCGCCGCGATCTCGGCTTCGGCGGCATCGTCTACACCGACTCAATGTCGATGGACGCAGTAACGAAACTGGTGTCGCCTGGTGAAGGCGCCGTCCGCGCGTTTCTGGCGGGCGCCGATCAGATCCTTCACTCGCCGGATCCGATCGCCGCGTTCAACGGCCTCAAGGACGGCGTCACGACCGGCCGCGTCAGCCAGGCGCAGATCGATCAGTCCGTCGAGCGCGTGCTGCGCGCGAAGGCCTCACTCGGATTGCATCTGCGCCGCGCCGTCGATCTCGACGCCGTGCCGGCGGCCGTCGGCGGCCGCGCGCGCGAGGCGATCGCGCAGGAGGCGTTCACGCGCGCCGTCACGCTCGTGAAAGACGATCGCAAGAGCGTGCCGCTCGCCGTGCCGCGCGAGACGCCGGTGCTGTATCTCTCGGTCGTCGACTACCCGGCGGGCTGGCAGATTGCGGCGCCCAGCCGGACCTTCATTCCAGAACTCAAGAAACGCTGGCCGCAGGTGACGGCGATCGAAGTGTCGGACCACACGTCCGCCTCCGATCTGGATTTCGTCCGCGCCAGCGTCCCGCGTTACGGCGCGATCGTCGCGTCCGTGTTCGTGCGCGCGACGTCTGGCAGCGGGCGCATGGATCTCGCGCCGGAGCTCGTGAAACTGCTGAAAGATCTGGCGCGCGTGACGGAGCGAACGAATACGCCCTTCGTCACGTGCTTCTTCGGGAATCCCTACACGGCGTCGTTCGTGCCGGAGCTGCCGGCGATGCTGCTGACCTACGATTTCTACGATCCGCCCGAGCGCGCCGCGGTGCGCGCGCTGGCGGGCGAGGCGGCGATCGGCGGCAGGCTGCCGGTCGCGCTCGCGCCGCAATGGCCGGTCGGCTTCGGCCTCGATCGCCCCGCTCGTTGATGTCGCGCGAGCCTTTCAGGCGAGCGATCATGATAAGATGTTGAGTTCCGACCCCCGGGGCCCATAGCTCAGTTGGATAGAGCGTCTGGCTACGAACCAGGAGGTCGCAGGTTCGAGTCCTGCTGGGCCCACCAACGACCCTTCGCTCAATTGGGTAGTCGAGGAATTGGGTAGTTGGGTAATTGAAGAACCCTTCCATTGACAGTTGATCACGATGCGTTGATGGCGGCCGCGCTCGCCGAGGCGCGGCGTGCGCGCGACGCCGGCGAAGTGCCGATTGGCGCGGTCGTCGCGATCGACGGCGTCATCGTCGGCCGCGGATTCAATCAGCCCATCTCGTCCGGCGATCCGACGGCGCACGCCGAGATCGTCGCGATCCGCGAGGCGGCGCGTCACGCCGCCAACTATCGCCTGACCGGCGCGACGCTGTGGGTGACGATCGAGCCCTGCCTCATGTGCGTCGGCGCGCTCGTCCACGCGCGGATCGGCACTCTCGTCTTCGGCGCGGCGGAACCCAAGTCCGGCGCAGTGATTTCCACGGTCCGGGGCGGCGAGCTGCCCGGTCTCAATCACCGCTTCGATGTCGTCTCGGGCGTGCGCGAAGAGGAATGCCGGGAGCTGATGCAGGAATTCTTCAAAGAGCGAAGGGCAGAGGGCAAAGGGCAGGTGTAGGTGTGGCGCGAGCCTTTCAGGCGAGCGTGGCCGCACGGTATAATCAAAGGTCTGTTCCGACCGGTTTCCCCGACGCGGAGAGGTACCGAAGTGGTCGTAACGGGCGCGCCTCGAAAGCGTGTTGTCGCGTAAGCGGCACGTGGGTTCGAATCCCACCCTCTCCGCCA
>JAIQFX010000115.1 GCA_020073005.1 Terriglobia bacterium
AATCATCGCCTCGCCAGCCTCGGCTATCTGCAACTCGCGGACCTGGGCGCGCCTCCCGAGTTCGCGTTCGCTGGCGTCACGGGCATCATGGATCTCACGGCGTCGCTCGAATGGGTGCGCGACAACATCGAGAGCTTCGGCGGCGACCCGAAGAACGTGTTCATCTTCGGTCAGTCGGGCGGCGGCGCCAAGACCAGCACGATGCTCGCGGTTCCGGCGGCGAAGGGACTCTTCCATCGCGCGGCCGTGCAGAGCGGATCGTCGCTCCGCCTCACGCCGCGCGATCGCGCGACGCGCAATACGGAAGTCCTGCTGAAGCACCTGAATATTTCGAAGGACCGCATCGCGGACCTGCAGAAGATCCCCTGGCAGCAGATCCTCGAGGCGCAGGTCGCCGCAGCCGCCGACACTCCAGGCACCGGCTTCTCGCCTGTCGTCGATGGCACCTATCTGCCGCATCACCCGTTCGATCCGGCCGCGCCGGAAGAATCGGCCACCGTGCCTCTGATCGTCTCGACGACGCTGGAGGATGCGGCGCTGAGTCTCACGAACTTCGATTTGGACGACGCCGGACTCAAGGGAATCCTGAAGCAGCGCTTCGCGGCCAACAGCGACGCCGTCTACGCACTGTATCGCAAGCATTATCCAAACAAGTCGGCGTTCCTCGTGCAGGCGATGATCAGCACGGATGCCGGCTTCCGCCGGTCAGCCTTCAAGCAGGCGGAACTGAAGGCCGCGCAGGGCAAGGGCCCCGTGTGGATGTACGAGTGGGATTGGCCGAAGTTCGGCGCGGTTCACGGCCTGGACGTGGCCGGGTCATTCCGCGAGGCCCGCGATGGCGGAGACATGGCGCGCGTGTCCGACGAACTCTCGTCCACGTGGGTCGCGTTCGCCAGGACGGGGAACCCGAACAACTCGAAGATTCCGCAGTGGCCGCAGTTCGACGCGCGGTCGCGGGCCACGCTGCTGTTCAGCACGCCGACAACGGTGGAAAACGATCCGCGCGCTGAAATCCGGAAGTTCTGGGAGCACATGCCGCCCGCGGCGGGACCGACGGGCTGAGCGGATCGACCGTCAGAAGAGCGGCCGGCTGGCGGTGATGCCAATCGAGCGATAGCCGATCGAAGGCTCGAGGGCGAATCCCGTTCGGTTGCGGATCCGCGTGAGCTGCTTGTCGAAGCCCAGACGCAGCGCTTGTGTCCCGACAAAGGTCAGCGAGGTCCCGCCGCGGAGCGCGCCCAGCGCGACCGCGCTCAGTCCCACCGCTTCGCTGGCGCGCCGCAGGCGCTCGTCTTCGCGGACCCGCTGCTCAATGGGCTGTAGCCGATCGTAGAACTGATCCGCCAACCGCTTCGCCACGGCCGCTGGAGCGTCGCGGTCCAGATCGGTGAAGACGGTGGGCGGCACGGTCGCGACCGGCACGCGAGGCACCATCACCAGGTTTGCCTGTGCCGCCACGGGCGCTGGACACACGCACACCATTAGTGCGCCAATAGCGAGCGCCGGAAATCCGCGCATTTGCGCGCACAAATGCAATTCGCGCACCGCGACGCGCGGCCGGCCTTGCTGCCGGGGTCAGCCGATGCGGACCGTGTTCCTGCGCTTTCGCGAGCATCGCCGGCGCGAATCCCGGCCGCGCGAACTTCGGCGCGATCGGAGGGATGCCCCGGGCGGAGCGGCGGCAAGATGCAGCAGGCGCGCTAGGCAGTCGTAGCGCTCGTGAGCACGATCGAAGATGCCATGTCCCACGATGATCGTCTCCCGGCTCGTCGCGGCTACAGATCGATTGGTACCCTTCCCTGAATCTGGCCGAGCAGTACCGGAATTCGACGATCCGTTGGTCCGGGAAATCGTGGACCGGCCCTACCGCATCGTCTATCGACTGGTGGGTATCGAGCGCGTTAGACGTTCACGGCGATGACAACGCAGCCCGACAGAAGCCTCTTTAGCCCCGGGCCAGAACCGACGCCGGACGTCAAGCTCGTTCGCGTTCTGACCACGGGTGATGCGGGCTTGATCGCGGTTGCGAAATCGCTTCTCGAGGGCGAAGAGATCGACTATCTCATTCGAGGTGATGGCCTCCAGGATTTGGAGGGGTTGAGCGCGCCAGACGGAGCAGGTCATCCGTCGCCCGACGCCTGACAGCGCTGAAGCGATCTCGGTCCGGCTGAAGCCGGACACTACAACCTGACGCTCGCCTGAAAGGCTCGCGCTACATCCCCGCATGCCCCACCCGTTCTGCCTGCCCTACCTACCCTTCTTCAATTCCAGCTTCGCGATCGCCTCCCGATGGACTTCGTCCGGGCCATCGGCATCCGCGGCACGACGACCTTCACCATCGCCAGCTCGCCGCGCGCGCCTTTGTTGCCGACGCGATCCATCAGGTACGCGGCCTTCATCGTGAGGAGCCGCGCCTGCTCGATTTCCATGCGCGACTCGGCGATGTCCGCGCGGATCGTGACGCCCGGCGCATCCATCGGCACCAGGATCATCGATTGCTGCTGGTGCTTCTCCGCTTCGGGATTCGAGCGGCCCATGAAGATGGCGATGCGGCAGCGCGGATCGCCCGCGCCTGAGCTCCACCACTTGCGCCCGTTGATCAGGTACTCGTCGCCCTGCCGCTCGATCCGCGCCCTGATGTTCGTCGCGTCGGACGAAGCGACGTCAGGCTCGGTCATCGCGAAGCACGACCGGATCTCGCCCGCGAGCAGCGGCTCGAGCCATCGTTTCCGCTGCGCGTCGGTACCGTAGCGCACGAGCCTTTGCTCTTGGCTTCAGCGCCTCGACAATCGCCGTCGGCTGTCAGCGATCGCCGTCCGCGACCTGACGGTGGTACGTGGCCTCGTTCGGGTAGATGTGCTCGTCCATGAACGCGACGAGCCGCCGCTGCAGATCGATGACTTTGGCCGAAGGCTCAAAGTCCATGAATCTCAGCGGGACGTGGTCGACGACTCGACGCCGTACGCGAGCAGCACGTTGCCGGGACGGCCGCCGAACGCGCCGTAGCCGGAGTTGAACACGATCATGCCGCCGGCGATCGCCGGCCCCGGGGCGAGCATCGACGCGCCCTTCGCCGGCACGCCGTTCACCGTCGGGAACTCGTGGTTGGTGTCCACTTCCCAGATGATCGAGCCGTCTTTGGTCGAATACGCGCGCATCGCGCCGTCATTCGATCCGGAGAAGACGACTCCCGGGATCACGGTGATCGCCGCGGCCTGCGCGCCGTTGCAGCCGCGGCCGCTGCCGCACTTGGGCGCCGGCGCCGGCGTGAACCACACGCGCTCGCCGGTCTGCAGGCTCACCGCGTGCATGCCGCCAGGCTTGGGCGTCGTGATGTCCGACACGGGGAAATAGGCGTTCGCGTCGTCCACGGCAGAGCCGAATTCGATGCCGCCGAGCGCGCCGCCCACGCCGGCGCGATACTGCCACATCACGTCGCCCTGCTTGTCGGGATCGATCGCCCAGCCGATCCCCGACTTCTGGCCGACCACGATCGCGTCCTTCCCGTTCGGCAGCGTCGCCAGGATCGGCGCGTTGCCGAAATCGAAGTCGGGCCCCGCCTGATCCTTGCAGTTGGGGTTGTCGCTGTTCGGCCGGCAGCCGCTCACGAAGATGTCCTTCGGATACAACTGCTTCATCCACTTGATCCGGCCGCTCGTGATGTCGAGGGCGATCACGGCATCGCTCGACGGTTGCTCAGGCCCCGTGTACGTGTTGCCCGTGGCCACGTAAACGGTGTTGCGCTTCGCGTCCACGGTCGGCGCCGACCAGATCGACGCGCCGGACGGCCCGTAGAGCGTCACACCGGCCGTGCTCGTGCCGCGCGGCTTCGGCTCGTCGGTCATCACGAACGTCTTCCACACGACTTTCCCGGTCGCGACGTCGATCGACGAGACGCTGCCGCGGAACGTGCAGCAGCCGTAGTTCGGGTCGGCGCCCTGCGACTCTTCGTACGACGAGGTGGGGACGTACAGCCGGTTGCGATCGAGAGTCGGCGAGCCGGTGATCCGCGCCAGCGCGTGCGTCTCGACCTTCGTCTTCCAGATCAGCTTCCCAGTGGCCGCGTCGACCGCGTAGGCGTTGGCGTTGGTGTCGCCGAAGTACGCGTTGAAGCCGCCGCCTGATCGAGGTCCGACCGAGATCGCCGTGCGCGCGCCGCCTTCGGCGCTGTAGTACCAGTAGATGCAGCCGCTCTTCGCGTCGAGCGAATACACCGTGCCGTTGTGGCTGCCGACGAACACGCGGCCGCCGACGATGACCGGCGGCGCCCAGGCCGACGTCGCGTCTGGAAAGCCGAACGCCCATTTGAGCGTCAGGCGCGGCACCTGATCCGCGGTCAGCCCCGCGTCCTTCGCGGACTGAAAGTGCGTATTCGCGGGCGTCACGCCCCAGCCGTTCCACATGGGGCCCGACGCTGGATTGAATGCCGGGTTCCCTGGGGTCGACGCACAGCGGCCCGACGCCGCGCCGGTCGGATCGCCACCGACGGCTTTCCCTGACAGGTACTCGGCCAGGGCCCGCCGCTCGGCGCCGGACAGCTTCGAGCCCTGCACGCGCATCCCGCCGTTCGACAGCGCATCGAGAATCGCCGCGGGCGAGCGCTGCTTCAACACTTCCGGGCTGGACGCGCGCGAGTTGGCCGCGCCGCTGTGGCAGGAGGCGCACGCGCGGGTGAACAGCGCCTGGGCGTCGGGCGCGGCCGCGGTCTGTGGCCCCTGCGTCGACACCCACGTCCCGCCGGTCAACGCGACGAACACGACCAGTGTGGCGAATGCGAGTTGTCTATGCGTCATGGTCTCTCACTTGGGCAATGCAAAGGCGATGACGGAGTCCGCATGATCTTCCGCCGTGTTGCCAATCGTCATCAGGTGGCCGGGGCCTCCGGCCACGACGACGATGTATTGCCGATCGTCGCGGCCCATGTACGTGATCGGCGTCGCGTTGCCCGACGCGTCGAGCCGCGTCATCCACAGCTCCTTGCCGGTCTTCGTGTCGAACGCGCGGAACTTCAGGTCGTTGGTCGCCGCGATGAGCGTCAATCCGGTCGCCGTCGTGATCGCGCCGCCGAGGTTCGCCGCGCCGATGTTCTTGTGGCCCTTCGCTTCCATCTCATCGTAGCTGCCGAGCGTCACCGACCACGCGACGTCGCCGGTGTTCGCGTTGACGGCGGTCAGCTTGCCCCACGGCGGCTGCTGACACGGATAGTGATCCTGATCGACGAAGCGCGTGGATCCGCCTTCGTTGCGATACGGCATCGGCGGCGCGCCGCCGCGGCCGCGGCTGCCGGGCGAGGATGCCACCATCCGGCCGATCGTGGCCATCTCGCTCGTGTTCACGATGATGTACCCGATGCGCGGATCGAACGCCACGCCGCCCCAGTTGCCGCCGCCGGCCGAGCCGGAGAACAGCACCGTGCCCGTCGCGATGCGGTACGGCGTGAACGGACCGTCATTCGTGTACTTCTCGGCCAGCTTGCCGCAGAACGCTTCGCTCTCCGGCGAGACGCGGCTGATCTCGGACGGCTTGAAGCTGTTGCGCGCCAGCGCCGGCGGCTTCACGGGGAACGGCTGCGTCGGCCAGGCCTCCTCGCCGGGGACGTCCGTCTTCGGCACGGGCCGCTCCTCCACGCCGAAGATCGGCTGACCCGTGAGGCGATCGAGGATGAAGAGCAGCCCCATTTTCGTGATCTCGGCGACGGCGGGAATCCTCCGGCCGTTCCTCACGACCTCGATGAGCGCGGGCGCCGCCGCCACGTCCATGTCGAAGATGTCGTGGTGCACCGTCTGGTAATCCCACTTCAGCGCGCCGGTGGCCGCATCGAGACAGATCACCGACGCGCTGAAGCGATTCGAGCCCTTGCGATCGGCGCCGTAGTAGCTGTCCGCGGGATTGCCGGTCGGGATGAAGACCAGGCCGCGTTCGGTGTCGACCGTGAAGAGGCCCCAGGTACTTGGTCCGGAGCGATCGATCCATCCGTCCGGCGGGCCCCACGTCTCGTTCCCGGGCTCGCCCGGATGCGGCACCAGACGGAATCGCCACACGAGCTTGCCCGTCTTGATGTCGAACGCGCGCGGATCGCCCGCAGGACCTTTGCTCGGACCTTCCTGCGTCGACGTGCCGAGAATCGCGAGATTCTTGTAGATGGCCGGCGGCGACGTGACCGGCGTCGGCGACTGCGGGAATTTATCAGCCACGCCTTCGCGCAGGTTGACCGCGCCGTTGTCTCCAAACTCCGGTATCGACGTGCCGGTCTTCGCGTCAATCGCGATCAGTCGCGCGTCGGAGGTCGCCAGCAGGATGCGCGGTCCCGTATCGCGATCGCCCGGCCAGTACGACACGCCGCGATGCTCTCTGCCCCGCGCGACTTTCGGGTTCGGCTCGAACGTCCAGATCTCGGTGCCCTTGGTCGCGTCGAGCGCGATGACGCGCTGGCTGGGCGTCGACAGGTACATCACGTTGCCGACCATCACCGGCGTCACCTCGAAGTTCGGCACCTTCTCGCCGGTGTGGTACACCCACGCGCGCTGCAGGCGCGCCACATTCTGCGGCGTGATTTGCGTGAGCGGCGAATGGCGCGTGCCGCCGGGATCGCGGCCGTACGCCGGCCAGTCGCCCTGCGGAGCTTTCTCGCCGATGAGGCCTGCCTGGAGTGCAGCGACGCTCACGCACACGATCAGTAAAGCCTGACGCATAAGAACCCCCGGGGAAATGAAAAGATAAAACCGAAAACTGAAAACTGAAAACTGAAAACTGAGGCGCCGCCTCGAAGTTGGCGGAATGTTCGGTTTTCAGTTTTCAGTTTTCAGTTTTCTCTTTTCAGTTTCTTCATGGCAACGCAAACGCGATGAGCTCGGGCGGCGCTCCGCCGATGGTCAGCGCGATGTACTGTTTGCCATCGACCAGGTACGTCATCGGCGTGCCGATCGCCCCGCGCGGCAGGTCCACCGACGCGAGCTCCTTGCCGGTGACCTTGTCATACGCGACGAGTCGAGGCCCATCATCGTGTCCGCCGGCCGACAACGCGCTGATGAGGAGCGTCTTCGTCAGAAGCGGCCCGCCCCTGCCGTCGCCTCCGAGCGGCGGCAGCTTGAGATCTTTCAGCATCGGGAGATTCCGAATCCGGTCGCCGTTGCCGAGCGGCGTCATCCACGCGTGCTCGCCTGTGTTCATGTCGACCGCCGTCATCCGCGAATACGGCGGCTTGAGCAGCGGAAGTCCGCGGGGCATCCGCGGCGTGGCACTCGGCTGGCCCTGGCCTGAGAGCAGCGCGGACTCGGGAGGGCCATGCGTATATCGGAGCGTGCCGCCCTGGGCCTCGGGACTGTAGAAGCTGATCACACCGGCGACGTTGCTCGACGGCACGTACAGCCAGCCCGTCTCAGGATCGATCGCCGCACCCGACCAGTTGGCCGCGCCGTTCCCGGTCGGCCGCATCAGCGTCCCCTTGGTCTGGCCTTCGACCGCCAGCGTCGGCGGCGTGAACAGAGGGCCGAGCGTGAAACCTTTCACGGCCTCGATGGCCATCTGACGGATCTCCGGCGTGAAGTCCACGAGATCGTCGATCGTCACGCCCTGATAGTCGAACGCCGCCGGCTTGGTCGGGAACGGCTGCGTCGGCGACGGCACCTCTCCCGGCACGGTGGGTGTGGTGGGAACTGGCCGCTCTACGATGGGCCACACCGGTTTTCCGGTCGCCCGATCGAAGGTGTAGATGAAACCTTGCTTGCTCACCTGCGCCACGGCCTTGATCTTCCGGCCGCCGACGTTAATGTCGAGCAGGTTCGGCGCCGCCGGGAAGTCGTAGTCCCAGAGCCCGTGGTGCACGGCCTGGAAATGCCAGACCTTCTTGCCCGTCTTCGCATCCACGCAGATCAGGCTCTCGGCAAACAGATTGTCCCCGGGACGCTGTCCGCCGTAGTGGTCGTTGGTCGGCGTGGTCCCGGGCAGGTAGACGTACCCCAGCTCTTCGTCGGCGCTCATGATCGACCAGACGTTGGCGTTGCCGGAGTACTTCCACGATTCGTTCTCCCAGGTCTCCACGCCTTCTTCACGCCCCTGCGGCACGGTGTGAAAATCCCACTTGTGCTTGCCCGTGCGAACGTCCCACGCCCGGACCCACCCGGGCACCGCTTCCTTGGCGATGCGCCGGTCGGAGATCGAGGATCCGTTGATGACGACATCGCCCACGACGATGGGCGGCGACTGCACCGAGTAGAGCATGGCGTTGAGAAAGTCACGCTCCTTGCGATTGGCGCGAGGGAGCCCCATCGTGAGATCGATTCGGCCCTGGCCTTTGTCGCCGAAGTTGGCGCAGGGATGGCCGGTCTTCGCGTCGACGCAGATCAAGTAGCCGTTGCCCGTCCCCCAGAACACGCGCGCCTCGGCGCCGTCGGTCCAGTACGCCACACCGCGCTCGCGCCAGGTCACGTAACTCTTCGGGTTGTAGATCCAGAGCGTCTCGCCGGTCCGCGCGTTGACCGCGACGCCTTGCGAGAGCGGCGTGTTGAAGTACAGCACGCCTCCGACCATCAAGGGCGTCGCTTGAAAGTTCGAGAGGTTCGGCGAATTCTGGGTGCGATAGAGCTTGGGCGTCTCCGTCTCGAGCTGCTTCACGACGGCAGGAAGAGGCGCCGACCATTCGCCGCCGTCGGGCGTGGTCTTGCTCAGAAACGCGTCGACGGACTTCCAGCGCCAGGCAATGGTGAGACGGGCGAAGTTGTCCCGGCTGATTTGATCGAGGGGCGAATACTTCGTGTTTCCCGCATCGCCGCCGTAGCTGCGCCACTCACCCTTTTGCGCGCCCAACTGTGCGGTGACGGGCGCAGTCCACGGCGCGCATACCACAAGGCACGCCAGCACGGCGCCGAAGAAGATCGCGCGTCCTGACATTCGTGACTCCTCAATCTGTGAGCGGCACAGGATCTGCTTCGGGGGCGGGAGTGCAACCGGTGTGCCGCGGTCAATGACGTCGCTTATGTCCTTCGTGCGCCTCGTCGGAACCCTCGCGATTCTCGCGGCGGTGTGTGGCTCGGTGGTCAAGAGCCAGGAGCCGTCACTGCCTGAGGGCGAGGGCAAGGAGGTCGTCGAACGGATGTGCGCGGACCAATGCCACGGCCTGTCGACCGTCGTCAGCGCACGGCTCACGAAGGAGCAGTGGGACACGACCGTCAAGGCGATGGTCGCGCGCGGCGCGGAGGGCACCGACGAGGACGTGCAGAAGGCCGTGGCAAACCAGCCCCGAAAGACGCCGCAGCGCGCTCGCGCGAAAACGCCGGGCGACTTGCAGTCGGCGCCCTCGCGCCTGCTTCCTGTCGGCATCTCGTCGATTAGATCGCCTAATCCGTCGAGCACTGCCGGGTTTTCGGCTTTTTGCCGGGAACCCGGCGGAATGCTTACGCAACCTGCCGGAATCTCTGCACGTCCGCTGTCTTGTGCGGAAGTGAAGAGACCTCGGCGTACGGGGTCGAGAAGCCGTTTCTTCTCGGCAAAGTGCTCCAAGACGCCGTGAATCACGATCATCGGGCCGCAACGGGAGGACAAACCAGTTCTTGCTGGAACGTTTCTTGTCCCCGTCGGCACGATTGCCGGATAAGCAGCGCTTCGCGAGTTCCGGTGCGACGGAACGCTGGATCCAATTGCGGCGAGACCAGGCAACGAGGAGGCTGACATGCGGAGACTCGTGAATTCGGCGGTCGTCGTCGCGGTGGCGTGCGTCGTACTCGGCCGCGGCGTGGCGTTTGCGCAAACCGGCAGCATCGCGGGCGTGGCGAAGGACACGAGCGGCGCCGTGCTGCCAGGCGTGACCGTCGAGGCGTCGAGCCCGGCGCTCATCGAGAAGGTCCGGAGCGTGGTGACCGACGGCCAGGGCCAATACAAGATCGTCGACCTGTCGCCCGGCACCTACACCGTGACGTTCACGCTGACCGGCTTCAACACGTACAAGCGCGAAGGCATCATCCTGACGTCCGACTTCACGGCAACCGTCAACGGGGACATGCGCGTGGGCACGGTCGAAGAAACCGTGACGGTGAAGGGCGAGAGCCCGCTCATCGACACCCACAGCGTGAGCCAGCGCGCGTCTCTCCCGCATGACGTGATCGACAACCTGCCGACGGGCCGCAGCTTCCAGAACCTCAGCGTGCTCGTACCGGGCGTGCAGATTCCGCTGGCCAGCCAGGACGTGGGCGGCACGGGCGGCGACCGGTATCAGACACTGGCCGTGCACGGCAGCCGCGGCGATCAGATGCCGCTCGTGATGAACGGGATGCCGTTCAACAACATGAACAACACGGGCGGCGGCTACAACACGACGCTCGTCGTCAACACGGGCACCGTGCAGGAGATGACGGTGACGACGAGCGGCCTCGCGGCCGAGGCGCGCTCGAGCGGCGTGCTGACGAACATCATTCCGAAAGAGGGCGGCAACACGTATCGCGGCTACCTCTTCACCAACTTCGCGAACTCCGGGATGGCGAGCAACAACCTCACGGATGACCTGGTCGCCAAAGGGCTGAAAGCCGTCAACAGCGCGAAGAAGCTCTGGGATCTCAATCCCGTCATCGGCGGACCGATCATCCAGGACAAGTTGTGGTTCCTGGGCGGCATCCGCTACAACGGCGCGCAGAGCTATCTCGCGGGCATGTTCAACAACCTGCGCCCGAGCGCCCCCCAGTACTGCATCACGGCGGCCGGGTGCACGTACGGCGACGCGTTTCACCCGACGACGCTCGTGCCGAACTCGCAGGATCTGAACAATCAGGCGGTGGGCGGCGACACGTGGTCGCGCGGCGAGACGATCAACCTGACGTGGCAGGCGTCGCAGAAGAACAAGTTCACGTTCTTCGGCCATGTCAACCAGCGGCTGGTGGACTGCAATCAGTGCAGCGCGATCAACTCACCGGAGGCCGGCGTGTACTTCACGCACAGCCCGGAGTATCTGATCCAGTCGAGCTGGACGAATCCCCTGTCGAACCGCGTGCTGCTCGAAGGCGGCTTCACGTTCTACAACGAAACGTGGATCTTCGGACCCGAGCCGTACAACGTGAACGGCCTGGGCCCCGACGCGGTCGTCTCGAAGACCGAATCGTCACTGGGCATCCTGTACGGCGCGGCCAACTTCTTCACGACCGCCGCGAATCACCAGTACAACATCCGCTTCGCGACGAACTACGTGACCGGCAGCCACGCGTTCAAAGTCGGCATGACGGACATGTGGGGCACGCGCAACTACCGCTACGACACCAATCAGGCGCAGGCATGGACGTTCCTGCGCGGCATTCCGACGACGATCACGGAGTACGCGCGGCCGCTCATCGACACCGAGCATCTGAACGCCGCGCTCGGTCTCTACGCGCAGGACAAGTGGACCGTCGATCGGCTGACGCTCAATCTGGGTCTCCGCTTCGACTATCACAACGCCGAGGTGCCGGTGCAGGATCTCGCCGCGATCCCGTTCGTCGCCGCGCGTCACTACGACGCGATCAGCGACGTGCCGAACTGGAAGGATCTGTCGCCGCGGCTCGGCGCCACGTTCGACCTGTTCGGGAACGGGAAGACCGTCGCCCGCACGAACTTCAGCCGGTACATCGCGAGCGAATCGACGAACATGGCGACACTGAACAACCGCGTGAACACGTCCATCAACTCGGCCACGCGGTCGTGGACCGATACGAACGGCAACTTCAAGCCGGACTGCAACCTCGCCAACACGGCGGCGCAGACCGTGCCCGGCGGCGACACATGCGGGGCGCTCAGCGCGCCGCTCGGCTCGCTCAACGTCGCCGCGGCCTACGATCCGTCGATCACGGCCGGCTTCGGCGTGCGTCCCAACGATCAGGAGGTATCGGCCGGCGTTCAGCAGCAGGTGACGCCGCGCGTCGCCGTGGACTTCCAGTACACGCGCCATTCGTTCGGCAACTTCTTCGCGGCCTACAACCAGACGCGTCCGCCGTCGGCGTACAACTCATTCTGCGTGACGGCGCCCGTGGATTCGCGTCTCCCGAACGGGGGCGGGAATCAGATCTGCGGGTTCATGGATCTGAATCCGTCGTTCTTCGCGAGCGTGCCGTTCTTCCAGGTGCAGAAGGCGGGCAACTTCGGCGACGTGAGCGACGTGTATACGGGCTACGACTTCAACACGAACGCGCGGCTGCCGCGCGGCGGCGTGGTCGCGGGCGGCGTGAGCATCGGCCACGAGGTCACCGACATCTGTCAGGTGGCGGGCCAGGCCAGCGTCGGCTACGCGGGCGTCGCGGGCGTCCTCGCCTCGACGGCGGGCGCGCTTGCCGGGCTCGTCGCCACGCCGAGCACGCTGTATTGCCGCGTCGAACCGCCGTTTCAGGCTGACGTGAAGGGCTTCGCCAGCTATCCGCTGCCGTGGTTCGGCATCACGGCGAGCGCGACGCTGCAGAACCGGCCGGGGCCGCAGATCACCGCGTCCTACACCGTGACGAGCGCGCAGGTCCAGAATCTCGGACGCGCCCTCGGTAACGGCACGGCGACGACGGCGCTCATCGCGCCCGGCACGATGTACGGCGATCGCTTCACGCAACTCGATGTTCGCGTGGGCAAGCGCTTCACTGTCAATCGCTACAAGATCCAGGCGTCGCTCGATGTGTTCAACCTGCTCAACTCGAGCGCCATCCTCGCGCAGAACAACACCTTCGGAACGGCCTGGCAGAATCCCACGCAGATCCTGCAGGGCCGGCTCGCGAAAATCGGCATGCAGCTGGAATTCTGATGTCTCATCCGACTCGGCGCGACGCGCTGACGGTCTTCGGCGCCACGGCAAGCGCCGCCATCGCGGCGACGCTTGCCCGTGACACCGGTCTTGTCGCGGCGTTCGGCCAGGATGCCGCGACAGCCCCCAGAGCCCCGACGTTTCCCAGAGGCGCCGTGATCCGCACGCTGCTGAAGGATCTTCCGCCGCAGGCGCTCGCCGGCGGACCGGTGCTCTTTCACGAACACCTGTCGATGCACTATCCGCCGCAGGTGAAGGAACATTTCACCGACGACGTGGCGATGATGATCGACGAGGTGCGTGCCGCCGGCAAAGACGGCATCGCCTGCATCGTCGACGGCGGTCATCCCGATATGACGCGCAGTCTCGAGGCGCTGAAACGGATCACCACCGAATCGGGCGTTCCCATCGTCGCCAGCGGCGGTTATTACATGCAGCGCACGTATCCGCCGGAGCTCGCGGCCAAGTCGGCCGATCAGATTGCCGGGGAGCTCGCGCGTGAAGCCGCCGCGCAACGCCTCGGCGCCTTCGGCGAAATCGGCCAGCAAGGCGGCGTGCTCACCGACGACGAGAAGAAAGTGTTTCAGGCGGTGGCCAAAGCGCACGCGCGCACCGGGCTGCCGATATTCACGCACAACGCGTACACCGGCACACGGCCGACGGCGACGCCCGTTCCGCACGATGCGGCGCTTCGCCAGCTGGACGTGCTGGAGGCCGCCGGCGCGAAGCCGGAGCACATCGCGATCGGCCACGTGTGCTGCCTCGACGATCCGAAAGCCGAGGTCGCGCAACAGCTCGCCAAGCGCGGCGTGTTCGTCGGCTTCGATCGCGTGACCATTCCCATCGTGCCGGACGCGGAACGGGTCGTGATGATCATGGCCATGGCCGAAGCCGGCTACGCCGATCACGTGCTCATCTCATCCGACTTCGCCTCGGCGGCGTCCCTCAAGAAGAACGGCGGGGCGGGCATCGGCCAGGCGTCGACGTTCTTCGGGCCGATGCTGCTCAAAGCCGGGATGTCAGAGGCGATGCTGCACAGGATTCTGGTCGACAACCCGCGTCGATTCCTGGCGTTCGTGCCGAAGTAAATCGCGGGCGTCAGAGGTCGAAATGCTCGACCGACAGAAGCTCGAAGCCATCCTCACCCACCGGTTTCCCACGGCGGCGACCGCGCAGCTCGCGGCCGCCGCCAACGCGATCATCGGCCTGGCCGACGATCCGGCCGCCGATTGCGCGAGCCGGCCGGATGAACCGCAGCGGCCGAGCACGACGATCGCGGTGGCGGTCGACATCGCGGCGCCCACGTATCGCGTCTTCGACGCGTTCACGGACGTCGAGCGCGCCGCGGAGCGCGTGCCGTCCATCAAACGGGTCGAATTGCTGACACCGGGCAGCTTCGCGCTCGGCACCCGGTGGCGCGAGACGCGGGACGTCTCCGGCCATCTCGCTATCACGGAGATGGAAGTCATCGCCTTCGAGCAGGACCAGACGTACGTGCTCTCGCGCGACGAGGCTGGCGTGCCTGTCGAGATCGTCTTCTCGTTCGAATGGGCGGGCACCGGCACGCGCGTCCTCGTTGAATTCACGCTCGACCGGGCCGGAGGGTCGCCGGGATGTCAGTCACCGCTCGGCTGGGCGATCGCCGGCAACCTCCGCGACCTCATCGATCGCGATCTCACCGAGTTGAAGGCTCACCTGGAAGCGCGAGCCGCAGTGAATCAGAGCTGAACGCGAACGCGCGGCTCTTTTTCATCCACCTGCCGGTTTGTCGCCGATTCGACGGGTAACCGTCGAAATTGCCCGAGAGATTGGCGGAATGTCGGCTCGAATGCGGTCATTCCGGCACCTGAAAGTGGCGTTGTCCGAGTGTCCCAAATCCGATTCTCCGCGTAAAGCCTTGAGTACGAGGTCGATCGCTCGCTGCGTACACAAGCTTGGACAAACCAGTTCTTGCTGGAACGGTTCTTGTGCCTGACGACGCGATTGCCGGAATTACAGCAGGCGCTTCTCGAGCAGAAATCAGCGTTCCGGACGGTGTAGCGGTCGTAGGGCCGTCGTCCCGACGGTCCTGGAGGTTGGCCATGGCACGACATGCGAAGAGCGACTCGAAGGTGTCACGTCGGAGCTTCCTGGGCGGAGCCGCTGCGGGAGTTACAGGCGGAGCGCTCAGCGGATGGTCGTCCGCCTCGGCGCAGGCGCCTGCGACGGCGCAGGAGATGCGCGGCACCCAGCAGATGCGGACCGACGTTGTCGTCGTGGGCGGCGGCATCGGCGGCCTGACGGCGGCGCTTCGGGCGCAGCAGGCCGGCGCGAAGGTCATCGTCCTCGAGAAGGCGTACGAGCCGGGCGGCACCACGGCGCACTCCGAAGGCACCGTCTGGACCGCCAACAGCTACGAGGAGATCCGCAACGATGCGCCCGCGGGCGATCCCGTGGTGCAGAAGACGGTCTTCGACACGTTGCCGGAGGTCTACAAGTACTACGAGAGCATCGATGCGCCGCTGGGGGCGTCGCGCGGCGGCATGACGAGAATGCGATCGATCCCGCCGGTGGCGTGGACCCAATTCATGGTCAAGACGTTCCAGCGCGGCGGCGGCACGCTGCTCGTCGAGACGCCGATGCTCCGGCTGCTCGTCAATCGTGAATACGAAACGATCGGCGTGCTCGCCGAGGGACCCAAGGGCTACGTGCGCATCCTCTCCAAGGCCGTCGTCCTCGCGACCGGCGGATGGGCCGGCAACGCGCAGCTGGTGACCCAGAACATCACGCGGCACTTCGGCAGTCTGCATCAGCGCAACGCGAGCTTCGGCGGACGCAAGCCGTTGCTCACCGGCGACGGCCTCCTGAGCGCCACGGAAATCGGCGCCGCCGTCTCCGAAGGCGGGTTCGACGGCTTCTACGGCCACATGATGCCCGCCAGGCCGACCAAGCCGCTGCAGAATCCGCTGACCAATTACTCGCTCTACCACGGTCCGTGGTCCGTCGCCGTGAACCTGTTCGGCCGGCGCTTCGCGGACGAGACGCAGGGCCGGATCGCCGGCAGAAAACTCGGGCGCGGCGCCGGAGAACAACTCATCTGCCAGGAGACCGCGCGGCAACCGGAGGCGACGGCGGCCTACATCTGGGACGAGGCGGTGAACGTCGCGCATGCCTGCGCCGACTGCGGTCTCGGCGATGTCGACAAGTTCCCGGCGTTCCGTGACGTCGGCGCCAGTGTGGCCACGGCGAACACGTTACGCGAGCTCGCCGATCAAATGGAGAAGTGGGGACGCGGGATTCCGGCGGACGAAGTCATGCGCACGCTCACGGAGTACAACACGGCCGCCAAGAACGGCAAGGCGTGGGCGCTCCCGATTCCCAAGGCGATCGCCGCACAGGCCGCTCCGCTCGAGAAACCTCCCTTCTACGCGGTGCTCGGACAGTCCGGCATCACGGCGACGCACGGCGGCCTGCGCGTGAACGCGCTCGGCCAGGTGCTTTCGAGAACCGGCCGGCCGATCGCCGGGCTGTACGCGTCCGGCGTGGACATCGGCAACTTCAACAACTACGTGTACCTGGGCAATCTGTGCCTCGGCGCGACCTTCGGCTACATCACCGGCGTGAACGCCGCGAAACAGCCGGCTCCTCGAGGAGGTTGGGACATCGGCCCCTTGATTTCAGCGTAAGAGCAAGTCCTCACGCGCGCGTCGGCGTCGGCGTTTCTCTTCGGCGTCCCTTGGAAATGTGGAGGAGGCGACACATGGCAGGCAGAAGAGCGATGAGAGTCGTGCTGACCGGCTGGGCCCTGTTGATCCTGACGGCCGGCGCGGCCCAGGCCCAGAGCGCGATCGCGGGCGTGGCGAAAGATGCGTCCGGCGGAGTCATCCCAGGCGTGACGGTGGAAGCCTCGAGCCCCGTGCTCATCGAAAAGGTGCGCACGGCCGTCACCGACGAGCACGGCCAATACAAGATCGTCGATCTGCGTCCCGGCACGTACAGCGTGGTGTTCACGCTGCCCGGCTTCAACACGTTCAAGCGTGACGGGATCGAACTGCCCGCGGACTTCACGGCGACCGTCAACGCTGAACTGGGGATTGGCGCGCTCGAGGAAACAGTCACCGTCAGCGGGGAATCCCCCGTGGTCGACGTCCACAACGCGGTGGCGCAGCAGGTGCTCCCGCAGAAACTGCTCGATGCGGTGCCGATGGGCGGACGCAACATCCAGTCGGTCGGCGCGACGCTCGTCAGCGTTCAGCAGTCGGCGCCAGACGTCGGCGGCTCCGCCGGAATGCAGCAGACGTACATGACGGCGCACGGCAGCGATCCCCGCGACAACACCATCATGGTCGACGGGATTCGCCTGAACGGCATCGAAGGCGACGGCGCCATCCAGCAGTACTTCAACGAAGGCATGTTCTCCGAGATGAGCTACCAGACCGGCGGGCTCGGGGCGGAGACATCGGGAGGCGGCGTCCGGATCAACATGATCCCGAAGGATGGCGGCAACACCATCAAGACCGACGTCTTCTTCTCCACCACCGGCTCGAGCCTGCAGGCCAACCCGCTTCCAGCGGACCTCGCAGCGCGCGGCCTCAAGAGCGGGGCGTCGATGCACAGCATGCACGACGTGAACGTGTCGGCTGGCGGTCCGCTGGTCGTCGACAAGTTGTGGTTCTTCGGATCGTTCCGCCACTGGGGCGTCGACCAGACGGTCCCGAACTCGTTCGCGGCGACGCCGAACACGCCGCAGGTGACGGGGTTCGTGCCCGACGCGTCACAGCCGGTCGTCGACGGCAACCTGATCAAGAGCTTCATGACCCGCTTCACCTGGCAGGCGAGCTCGAAGAACAGATTCAGCTTCTATTTCGACAAGCTGATCAAGTTCCGTGGCGCCGAGCAGACCACGCCGCCCGGAACCAGTCCGACCGTGTGGTCGCTGGACACGTACAGCACACGCCAGCCGAAGCAGTACTACATGACGGAAGCGAAGTGGACGACGACGTTCACCAGCAGGCTGCTCCTGCAGGCGGGCGTCGGCGTCAACAACGAGTCGTACACCAGCGGCGAGCTCCAGCCGGACCTCGAAGCGTGCCTCGCCGCCGGGACGTGCGCGCCGAGACCGAGCGTCGACATCGCGACGGGACAGTCCTGGGGAGCGCCACAGGGTCCGTTCTACGTGCACAAGCCGGTCCGCGAAACCGGGACCGGCTCCCTCTCGTACGTCACCGGCTCGCATGCGTTCAAGACCGGCATGGAGTTCTCGCACGGGTTCTCCGTCCTGCAGCAGAACTATCAGAACCCGGCCATCAATTTCATTCAGCAGTTCAACGGCGGCGCGCCCTTCCGCGTGACGATCTACAGCGCGCCGCTGGACGAGGAAGACCGGTTGAAAGCCGACCTCGGGATCTACGTGCAGGACGCGTGGACGCTCAACCGGCTGACGCTGACGCCGGGGATTCGATTCGAGTACTTCAAGGTCGGCTACGACGAGGAAGGCGTGTCGGTGGCGTCACAGTCGCTGCTGTTGACCGAAGGCTACGCGCAGCGGCCGCTGTTCCCCGCCCTGGACATGCCGACCTGGAAGAACTGGGCGCCGCGATTCGGCGCGGTCTATGACGTGTTCGGCAACGGGAAGACGGCGATCAAGGGCGGCATCAACAAGTACATGATCGCGTACTCGACGACGACCTTCCCGCAGGTCTACAACCCCATGGTCCTGTCGAGCGACACGCGGACGTGGACCGACACCAACAAGAACCTGAAGTACGACCCGGGTATCGACCAGCTGAGCGCGTCGACCAACGCGCTCTTCGGGCAGCTCTTCCGCAGCCCCGATCCGAACATCCGGCGGCCGTACGACGTCGAGCTGAGCCTCGGGATCTCGCACGAGCTGCGGCCGGGCGTTTCCGTCAGCTTCGGATACTTCCACCGCTCCTGGTACGACCTGATCGCGTCGGATAACCCGGTGCTCGATCAGCCGGGCGCCTTCACGCCGGTCACGATGGCGAATCCATGCGCGGGCGGGACGATCAACTGCGGCGGCGCCGCGCCGTCGACGATCACGGTTTACGCCATCAATCCCGCGCTGATCGGCAAGGGCACGATCGTCGACACGAATTCCTCGAACACGCGCGTCTACAACGCCTTCGAGGAAACGTTCATGGCGCGCGTCGGAAAGGGGCAGTTCTTCGGCGGCGCGAACTCGCAGCGGCAGGTGTCGAACTTCTGCCAGTCGTCGACGCTCAACGGCGGGTTCTCGGCCGCCGTCGGCGGGTTCACGGCCGCCTCGGATCCGAACTTCGCCGGGCCGTTCTGCGATCAGACGCAGTACAGCATCCCGTTCGTGACGCAGTTCAAGCTTGGCGGCGCCTATCCACTCAAGTACGGCGTCAACGTCGCCGGAACGTTCCAGAGCTACCCCGGCACCACCGGCTTCGGATCGGGCATCACGAACGCCAACTGGTTGAACGTGAACCTGCTCGCGACGTCGGCCAATTCACCACTGGCCAAGGGACAGAGTGAAACCATCCCGTTGATCTACCCGGGCGGCAAGTACCTGCCGCGCTTGAACCAGCTCGATGTGCGCGTCGCGCGCAAGTTCCCGTTGCCGAGGGGCGGTGAATGGCAGGTGCAGCTCGACCTGTTCAACGCGCTCAACTCGCACCCGGTCACGTCCCAGTCGACCACGTATGGGACGACGCTCGACGTGCCGACGGGCATTCTGCAATCGCGCATGGTGTCGTTCGGCGCGCAACTCCACTTCTAACGTGCAAGGGAGCGATGTTATGAAAAAGATGTCGATTGTGCTCGGAGCGTTGATTCTTCCCCTCGCCGTGTGGTCCGCAGGACTCGCCGGCCAGCAAGTCGGCGACAACGCCACGATCATCGTGCCGACCGGCAAGGTCGTGAACATGAGGCAGGTGGTGGTCGTGAAGGGCGCGCCCAAGGCCGCCATCAAAGTGGCGGACTGCGCCGATGGTGACGTCCGCTTTCAGGACGCGGAGATCGTGGATCGCGAGGGTCCTCCCGGACGCGGCGGGCGCGGCGGGGCGGCACCCGAAAAGCTCCCGACCGTGGCGGCGCAGGTGGCGATCATCATTCCCGGCGTGACCGG
>JAIQFX010000028.1 GCA_020073005.1 Terriglobia bacterium
AGCACCCGCGGGCGCCGCGCCGCCAGCCGCACCGCCAGCTTCCGCTCGACCGCCGCCGCGCCGACCTTCCTGCGCCGCCGCTGCGCCCGCGGCCGGCGCCGCGCCAGCCGCCGGAGCTGCACCCGCCGCCGCACCTGCGGCTGCTGCGCCGGCCGCGCGTCCCGCCGGCGCCGCCGGCGGTGTGGTGGGCCGCATCCAGACGTTGCCCTGCGTCCGCGCGTTCGCGCCGGTGGGACGCAGCGACTCAATGACGTCGACCGAGAACGGCAGCGGTTCGAACTCGATGTCGATCTTTTCGATCGCTTCAGCCGCGGTGGCTTCGTCGACGGCCGCGATTGCGAGCACGGGCTCGCCGTAGTAGAGCGGCTCGTTGGTCAGGCCGCGCTCGGCTTGCGCCGTGGCTTGAACGTTCTCGCCGAGCGTCGCGCCGACGGCGGCGCCGGGCATGTCGTCGGCGGTGAGGATCGCTTTCACGCCCGGCATCGCCATCGCCGCGGATGTGTCGAGCCTCTTCACCTTCGCGTGCGGCATCGGGCTCACGAGGAGCTTGCAGAAGAGCATGCCGTCGACGCGGTAGTCCTCGGCATACTTAGCTTTGCCGGTGACCTTGGCGATGAGGTCGGGGGTCGTATAGTTCTGGCCGATCAGCTTGTTGTCAGCCATGTTAGGCGTTCCTCATGTGCTCTGCGCCGCGCATCATCGCGGTGAGAATCTTGTCGTAGTCCTGGCAGCGGCAGAGATTGCCGGAGATGCCGTGCGCGAGTTCCTGCCGCGTCGGAGTCGGATTCGTCTTCAGGTAGCCGACGGTCGCCATCACGAAGCCGGGCATGCAGAACGCGCACTGGAAGCCCTGCTCGTCGATGACGCCCTGCTGCACGCCGTGCAACTTGCCGGTCGCCGCGTCGGCGAGACCTTCGATCGTGACGATCTTCTGGCCGCGCGTCGTGTGCGTCAGCGTCGAGCACGAGTAGCGCGGCACATCGTCGATGAGGACCGTGCACGCGCCGCACTCGGCGCGGTCGCAGCCGATCTTCGTGCCGGTGAGCCCCACCTTGTAGCGGAGCGTCATGGCGAGCGTTTCCTGTTTCATCACGTCGACGCGACGGTCCTGGCCGTTCACGTTGAGCGTGATCAGGCGCTCGACGGCGCCGGCGGCCGACGGCTGCCCGTGCAGCGTCGCCGTCCGGAACAGGTACGCCGAGGAGGACGCGACCGCGCCCGCGGCGACGACTCCTTTGATGAAATTGCGTCGGCTTACAGCGTTCGGCACGTCTTCTACGATCTTCTTATCTTCCATTGCTGGATCACCTCGTCGGGCCGGAGCTCCGATTCGGAAGGAGAGGAAATGGTCGGGGCAACGATAATCCCGTTCGGCCTCCGGTTTCAACAGTCCATCGTTGATTTTGAGGATTCAAAATCACGCATGGGTGAAACGTCAGATATCCTTCTTGGTCACCAGATGTCGTCATCCCTCTCACTGACCTTCCTTGGCGCCGCCGGCACGGTCACGGGCTCCAAACATCTCCTCGAGGTCGACGGCCACCGGGTCCTTATTGATTGCGGGCTTTTTCAGGGGCTGAAGGCGCTGCGCCTGCGGAACTGGGAGCCGTTTCCCATCGATCCCGCCAGCATCGACGCCGTCATCCTGACGCACGCGCACCTCGACCACTGCGGCGACCTGCCGCGGCTGGTCGCCGCCGGTTTTCGCGGGCGGATTTTCTGCACGCCGGGGACCAAAGACCTGTGTTCGCTGGTGTTACCGGACGCCGCGCACATCCAGGAAGAGGACGCGCGGCAGGCCAATCGGCACGGCTACACGAAGCACGCGCCGGCCCTGCCGCTCTTCACGTCGGCCGACGCGGCGCGCGCGCTCACGCACCTGCAGCCGGTCGGCTACAACCGGCCGATCCCAGTGTGGGGTCCGACCGGGGTCGGACCGGGGTCGGACCCTGCTGCAAAAACTGCCACCGTCGAGTTCATCAACGCCGGGCACCTGCTCGGTTCCGCGTACGCGCGGGTGCGCGTCGGCGAGCGGACGATTCTTTTCGGCGGCGACCTCGGCCGCTACGGCCGGCCGATCCTTCCGGATCCGTCGCCGGTTGACGCCGCCGACGTGCTGCTCCTCGAATCGACCTACGGCGATCGTGTCCATGAAGTCGACGACAACGGCGATCGCCTCGCGGCGATCGTCAACGACACGGCGAGTCGCGGCGGCAGATTGATCATCCCGTCGTTCGCGATCGGTCGCGTGGAAGAGATCGTGTACTGGCTGAAGCGCCTCGAAGAGGAGAAGCGCATTCCGGTCCTGCCGGTGTTCATCGACAGCCCGATGGCGGCCGCGGCGCTCACGTTCTACTCGAGCCGCATGAACGAGCTCGATCCGCAGCTGACGCCGGGCCAGCGCCACGTCTGCGCGTTCTGCACGACGCGCATGGTGACGGTCAGCTCGCCGCAGCAGTCGAAAGATCTCACGGCGTCGCGCCAGCCCGCCATCGTCATCTCGTCGAGCGGCATGGCGACCGGCGGCCGCGTGCTGCATCATCTGGAGGCGGGGATCACGAGCGCGAAAAACACCGTGCTGTTCGTCGGCTACCAGGCGGCCGGAACGCGCGGCCGGACGCTGGTGGACGGCGGGACGGAGATCAAGCTGCACGGGCGCATCCTGCCGGTGGCGGCGCGCATCGAGCGGATCGATTCGATGTCGGCGCACGCCGACGCCGCCGAAATCATGCGCTGGCTGTCGGGTTTCTCGCGTCCGCCGCGCATGACACACCTCGTCCACGGCGAACCGACGGCGCTGGCGGCCCTCTCGACGCGAATCACGAAAGAGCGCGGCTGGCCCGTCCACATCGCGGCCCACCACGAGCGCGTCGATCTCCCGTAGGGGCGGAGTTGCTCCGCCCGGTGCTGGTGTAGGCTTTATCCACCCCCACATGCCGCGACAGACGCCGGCCCATCCGTCGCTCACAGGCGCGCCCGCCGACCGGAAATATCTGCTCGAGAGAATCGGCGAAGCCGCCGTCGTGCAGGTGTACGCCGACGGGTTCGGCGCGCTCACGCTCCGCGAGAAAACGCTCGTCTGGCATCTCTACCAGGCGGCGATCGCGGGCCGCGACATCTTCTACGACCAGCGGTACGCGCACAACCTGGAGATGCGCGACGTCCTCGAGGCTGTCATCGCGCACGCGCGCGCCAGTGAGATCGATCCGGACACGCTCGATGCGATCGTCCGCTACACGAAGCTCTTCTGGGTGAACACCGGCCCGTACAACAACCTGACCGCGCGGAAATTCGTCCTGGCCTGCACGCCCGAGGCGTTCGCGTCCGCCGTGCGCGCCGCGGCCCGCGCGGGCGCGCGCTTCCCGCTGCGCGGCGGCGAAACGCTCGACGCGATGCTCGCGCGGCTGCGTCCGCTGTTCTTCGATCTCGCGGTCGATCCCACGGTGACGAGCAAGACGCCGCCGGCCGGCCAGGACATCCTCGCCACGAGCGCGAACAATCTGTACGTCGGCGTGACGATGAAGGATCTCGAGGGATTCACGGAGCGCCACGCGCTGAACTCGCGGCTCGTGAAGCGCGACGGCCGCCTCGTCGAAGAAGTCTGCCGCGTCGGCGGGCGCTACGACGCGCCGATCCGCGCGATCGTCGGCCACCTCGAAGCGGCGCTGCCGCAGGCGACCGGGCCGATGGCGGACGCGCTGCGCGCGCTGATCGCGTTCTACCACAGCGGCGACGACGTCGATCGCCAGGCGTACGACATCGCGTGGGTGACCGACAAATCGTCGCCGGTCGACACCATCAACGGGTTCGTCGAGGTGTACCTCGACGCGCGCAGCATCAAGGGCGCGTGGGAGGCGCTCGTCTTCTACGTCAATCACGAGAAGACGGAGCAGATCCAGACCATCGCCGCGAACGCGCAGTGGTTCGAAGATCGCATGCCGTGGGATCCCAAGTACCGCAAGGACGGCATCCACGCCACCACCGCGAACGCGATCGACATCGTCGTCGAGACGGGCGAGTCCGGGCCCATCACGCCGGTCGGCATCAATCTGCCGAACGATCAATCGATCCGCGAACGCTACGGCAGCAAGTCCGTCTCGCTCTCGAACGTCACCGAGGCGTACGAGCGGTCGACGCTGCCCGAGTTCCGGAGCGAATTCTCCTGGACGCCCGAAGAAGCCGCGCGCGCGACGCAGTGGAGCGCGTTCGCGAGCGAACTGACCACCAACATGCACGAGGTGATCGGCCACGGCTCCGGCAAGGTGAACGAGACGATAGCCGGGAACCCGCCCATGTGGTTGAAGGAGCAGTTCTCCGCGATCGAGGAATCGCGCGCCGATCTTGTCGCGCTGTACTTTCTGCCCGATCGGAGACTCGTCGAGCTCGGGCTGGTCGCGGCCGAGGATCACGCCACGATCGTGCAGACCGAGTACGAGGGCTACACGCGCAACGCGCTCGTGCAGCTGCGCCGCATCCGCGAAGGCACGCAGATCGAAGAAGATCACATGCGCAACCGCCAGATGATCGTGCACTGGCTGATGGCGCACACGGACGCGATCGACGTGCGGGTCCGCGACGGCAAGACGTACTACGTGATGACGGACGCCGCGGCCTTCCGCGACGGCGTCGGCCGGCTGCTCGCCGAGGTCCAGCGCATCAAAGGCGAGGGCGACTACGAGGCGGCGCGCGCGCTCGTCGAGGCGTACGGCGTTCATTTCGATCCCGCGCGGCGCGACGAGGTCGTCGCGCGCGTGGATCATCTGCAGCTGCCGTCGTACACGGGGTTCGTGATGCCGCGGCTCGAGGCCGCGACGAATGCATCTGGCGAGATTACGGACGTGACGATCTCGTATCCGCAGGACCTGACGGCGCAGATGCTCGAGTACTCAGCAGCTACGCGGCATTTGCGTGTGTGAACGATGATCCGGAAGACATTAACCACGGAGGACACTGAGGACACGGAGGTGAAGACCTGTTTGCTCGTGCATGAGGTACAAACCGATGTCTCGCTCCGTGTCCTCCGTGTCCTCTGTGGTTCATTCTTCTTCGCCGGCGCGGTCGCGCTCGTGCCGGTTGCGGCGAGCGCGCAGCCCACGCGCCTCGCGATCCTCCAGGCCGAGGATCGCCGCGCGGCGACGCTGAACGATCTCGCCATCCTTCGATCCGGCGCGCGCAGCGGCGATCCGCAGACCGCGCAGATCGGCGTTCGGGCACTGGGCCGGCTGGAGCGCCCGTCGCTCATCCCGGACATCGTGCCCGCGCTGAGACATCCGCTTCCGGAGGTTCGCGCCGAAGCGGCCAACGCAATCGGCCAGGCCGCGCAAGGCTGGAAGAAGGAAAAGCCGCCGACCGCGGCGGCGATGGACGCGGTGGTCGCGCCGCTCGTCGCGCGGTTGAACGTCGAAGCCGACGCCGGCGTGCGCGCCGCGATCTGCGAAACGATCGGCCGCCTTCCGTACACGACCGCGGCGCAGGTCGAGACGGCCGAGCGGACGCTCGTCGACGTGGCGGCGCGCAGTCTCTCGATCGACGATCGCCTCGGCATCGCGCAGGGTCTCGAGGCGCTCGTCCGCCTGCAGCGCACGCTGCGCGCGCCGAGCGACGAAGCGATCGCGCTGCTGCGCCAGTTCGCGGGGCGGAGCAACGACGGCGCAACGGGCGCGCGCGTGCGGCGGCTGTCGCTCGAAGCCCTGATCACGGCGAGCGCGACGACCGCCAACGTCCGCCGCGCCGCGTCGCGCGATCCCGACGCGCAGATGCGGCGCCTCGCGATGCGCGCGGCCGCGACGATGCCGCCGCCGGAGGCGGACGGCGACCTGCTGAAGATCGGTCTCGCCGATCCGTCGCCGCTCGTGCGCATGGAAGCGCTGCGCGGCCTCCAGACGGTCGCGGCCACTCGCGACGCGGCGTGCACCGCGGCGGCCGCCGCGACCGCCGATCCGGAGACGCAGGTCGCGCTGTTCGCGCTCGATCAACTCGCGCCGTGCCGCGACGCGCCGGACGCGATCGCCCGGCTCGTCAGCACCGTGAACGATCTGTCGAACGCGGGCGCGCCGCGATCGTGGCACCGGGCGGCGCACGCGCTCGTGGCGCTGGCGACGGCCGACGCCGGGCGCGCCGCGGCGGCGCTGCCGCAGTTCACGGGCTCGCGCATCTGGCAGCTCCGGATGTACGCCGCGCGCGCGGCGGCGACGCTCAAGAACCGCGACGTGCTCGTCGCGCTCGCGAAAGACGATGACGACAACGTGCGGGAGGCGGCGGTCGAAGGCTTGAGAAAGATCGCCGGACACGACGCGGACGAGATCTACATTGCCGAACTGGCGAGGCCGGGCAATCAGATCGTGCGCGTCGCCGCGCTGGCGCTCGACGGCACGCCGCAGAAAGATCAGGCGGTCGCGGCGCTGAAGATGGCGTGGCAGCGGCTCGTGGCGGAAAGCCGGGACAACTCGCACGACGCGCGCGACGCGATCGCGAAGACGCTCGCGTCGCTCGGCATCGCCCCCGCTGCCGGGCGGGGTCCGACCAGTGTCGGACCGGGGTCGGACCGGGGTCGGACCCTGTTGAAGAATTTGCGTACCTCGCACAACGATCTGACTGCAGAGGACTTGCGACGGCTTGCGGCGCCGCGCGCGCGCGTGACGATCCGCGGCGCCGGCACGTTCGAGCTCGCGCTGTTCACGATGCAGGCGCCCGCGACCGTGCTGCGCTTCGTGCACCTCGCCGAGTCCGGCTACTACAACGGCCTCACGTTCCACCGCATCGTGCCGAACTTCGTGATTCAAGGCGGCAGTCCCGGCGCGAACGAGTACATCGGCGACGTGACGTTCATGCGCGACGAGGTCGGCCTGTGGCCGCACGTGCGCGGCGCCGTCGGCATCTCGACGCGCGGCCGGGATACGGGCGACGCGCAGATCTTCGTCGACCTGATCGACAACCCGCGCCTCGATCACGAGTACACCGTCTTCGCGCAGGTCCTGAACGGGATGGATGTCGTGGACCAAGTCCTCGAAGGCGACGTGATCGACAAGATCGAAATCGTGATTGGACAATAGTCG
Source organism: Terriglobia bacterium (assembly GCA_020073005.1). Classification (GTDB taxonomy): domain Bacteria; phylum Acidobacteriota; class Vicinamibacteria; order Vicinamibacterales; family CAVVIG01; genus SRVP-36. The sequence continues at coordinate 7,056 of JAIQFX010000028.1, forward strand.
TTGGTCATTCGTCGTTGGTCGTGTGTCAGCGCCTGACCGTGACGGACTCTTGACGAACGACGAACGACCAACGACCAACGACCAACGACCAACGACCAACGACTACCATGTTCTCCACCCGCGTGACCGCGCTGCTGGCGCCGAATCGCTTCGCAAGGGCGCTCGCCGCCCATCGCGCGGGCGGGCGGCCACTGATCGACCTCACCGAATCCAATCCCACGCGCGCGGGCTTTGACTATCCGCGCGATCTGCTGGCGCCGCTCGCCGACGCGCGCGCGCTGCGCTACGACCCGCATCCGTTCGGATCGATCGACGCGCGAACGGCGGTCGCGAAAGAGTACGCCCGGCACGGACTGACGATCGCGCCCCAACGCATCGTCCTGACGGCGAGCACGAGCGACGCCTACTCGATGCTGTTCAAGCTGCTCGCCGACGCCGGCGACGAGGTCCTCGTCCCGCGGCCGAGCTATCCGCTCTTCGATCACCTGACGCGCCTCGACCTCGCGTCCGCGCGGCCGTACGATCTCGAGTATCACGGCACGTGGACGCTCGATCTCGCGAGCGTCGAGCGCGCCCTCACGCCCCGCACGCGCGCCGCGCTCATCGTCAGTCCCAACAATCCGACCGGATCGTTCGTGTCGCGGGCGGAGATCGACGGCCTCGCCGCGCGCTGCGCGCCGCGAGCGATCGCGATCATCGCCGATGAAGTCTTCGCGGACTACGAGCTGGAAGAGGGAAGCGCCGGTCGCGCGGGACGCGTGTCCGCGCGACGCGACGTGCTGTCGTTCGCGCTCGGCGGCTTCTCGAAGTCCATCGGTCTGCCGCAGGTCAAGCTTGGATGGATCGCCGTGACGGGACCGGACCGGCTCGTCGAGTCCGCGCTCGAGCGGCTCGAAGTGATCTGCGACGCCTATCTGGCCGTGTCGACGCCCGTGCAGGTGGCAGCGGAAGACCTGCTGAACCGGGGCGCCGGCATCCGGCACCAAATCGCTGAGAGAGTGAAGGCGAACTACCGCCATCTGCAGTCGGCGGCCGCGTCCGCGCCGGCGTGCACGGTCCTTCGCAGTGACGGCGGCTGGTACGCCGTTCTGCAGGTGCCGTCGCTCGAATCGGAGGAAGATCTGGTCGTGGGACTGCTGCAGTCCGAGAACGTCGTCGTCCATCCCGGATACTTCTTCGACTTCGCGCGCGAGTCCTTCCTCGTCGTCAGCCTGCTGCCGCCGCCCGCCGCGTTCGCCGACGGCATCGCGCGCGTCCTGCGCCGGTTCAGGACGCCGTGACTCGTCGCGCCGGGCTGCTGCTGCCGCTGTTCTCCTGCCCGTCGTCGACGGGCTGGGGCATCGGCGACATCGGCGACATCGCTCCAGTCGCGAGATGGTTGTCGGCGGCCGGTCTCCGCGCGCTGCAGCTGCTTCCGCTCAACGAAATGGCGCCGCGGGGGCAGTCGCCGTACTCGGCGATCAGCGCGATGGCGATCGATTCCGTCTTCATCTGCATGGCCGACGTGCCGGACTTCGCGGCGATCGGCGGCGAAGCGGCGTTGTCGCCGGGCGATCGCGCGGCGCTCGCCGCGGTCCGGCGGACCCCGCGCATCGACCTTCGCGCGGTGCGCCGGTTGAAGGACGCCGCGCAGCGCGCGGCGTTCGCGCATTTCATGGACGCCGAGTGGTCGCGCGATACGGATCGCGCCACAGCGCTGCGGACGTTCGTGAGCGAGCAGGCGTGGTGGGTCGAGGACTACGCGCTGTTCCGCGCCATTCACGTGAGTGAGGGCGACAACCGGCCGTGGACCGAATGGCCGCCCGCGCTCCGGCATCGCAACCACACGTCGATCGCGCGCGCGCGCCAGGATCTCGCGCAGGAGGTGCGCTTCCATCAGTACCAGCAGTGGCTGGCGGCGGAGCAGTGGCGGCGGGCGCGTCGCGATGCCAATGGCGTCGCGCTGCTGGGCGATCTGCCGTTCATGGTCGACGCCGACAGCGCGGACGTGTGGGTGCGGCCGGACCAGTTTCACCTCGACATCACGATCGGCGCGCCGCCCGACGCGTTCAGCGCCGACGGACAGGACTGGGGCACGCCGCTGTACCGCTGGGACGCGATCGAGCGCGACGAGTTCCGCTGGCTGCGCGCGCGGGCGCGGCGCAACGCGGATCTGTTCGACGCGTACCGGATCGATCACGTCGTCGGATTCTTCCGCACGTGGGGCCGGCCGAAGAGCGGCGATCCGCCGTTCTTCACGCCAGCCGATGAGCCGGCGCAGCGCGCGCTCGGCGAGCGCGTGCTCGACGTGTTCCGCGGCGCGGGCGCCGAAATCATCGCCGAGGATCTCGGGACGATCCCGGACTTCGTGCGCGCCACACTGGCGTCGCTCCACATCGCGGGGTTCAGGATCTTCCGGTGGGAGCGGCAGTGGAACGACGCGGGCCAGCCGTTTCGCGATCCCGGCGAGTATCCGCCGCTCTCGGTCGCCGCGTCGGGCACGCACGACACCGAGGCGCTCGCGGAGTGGTGGGATCAGGCGACGACGGAAGAGCGACGTCAGGTGGGTGAGCTGACGACGATCGCGCGTCTCTCAGGCGGCGCGGATCTCGCAAACGCGCCCTATGACGCGCGGCTCCGCGACGTGCTGCTCGAAGCGCTCTTCGCCTCGGGATCGGATCTGCTGCTGTTGCCGGTACAGGATGTCTTCGGCTGGAGAGACCGAATCAACGTGCCGTCGACGGTGACCGAGGAGAACTGGACGTTCCGGCTGCCATGGCCGAGCGACAAGCTGGATGAGATCACCGAGGCGCGCGAGCGTCAGGAAATGCTGCGTCGCTGGTCACATCAGTACGGAAGGGACTGACGGCGGACGTGCTTCGTCCTTCAGTGCTGAGCGGTGCCGCGGCCTCGGCCCGCAGGCTGCGGCTTCGGCAGCGGCTTGCGCGGCAGCTTGTCGTCGCGGTTCGCCGTGTTGTAGACAAAGCTCGCGACGATGACCGCGTTGCGCATCATGTCGTTCGCCTGGATGCGCTCGTAGACGTCCATGTTCGAGTGGTGCGTCCGCGAATCGTACTCGACTTCATCCTGGACGAACTGGAAGCCGGGGAGTCCGACCGCGTCGTACGACAGGTGATCCGTCCCGCCCGTGTTCCGGATCGTGAGCGTCGTCATGCCCATGTTCTTGAACGGCTCCATCCACGCCGAGAAGATCGGCGCGACGGCTTCGTTGCCCTGCAGGTACACGCCGCGAATCAAGCCCGTCCCGTTGTCGACGTTGAAGTAGCCCGCGAGCTTCGCGTGTTCCGGCTTGAGCTGCATCATCTCTGGATCGGCGAAATGCGCCTTCACGTACTCGCGAGAGCCGAGCAGGCCTTCTTCTTCGCCGCCCCACAGGCCGATGCGCACCGTCCGGCGCAGCCTGACGCCCGTCGTCTTCAGAATCCGCATCGCCTCCATCATCACCGCTGATCCCGCCGCGTTGTCCGTCGCGCCCGTGCCCGAGTGCCACGAGTCGAAGTGCGCGCCGATCATCACGAGCTCGTCCGCCTTGTCCGTGCCCGGAATCTCGCCGGCGATGTTGTGGGCGTTCTGGTCGGCGTCGTAGAACCTGTTGTCGATGTCCATCTGCAGCGTGACCGGAATCTTCTTGTCCAGCGTCCGCCAGATGCGGCCGTAGTGCTCGACCTCGAGCGTCACCTGCGCCGGCTGCGCGGGACCTTTGGGATCGCGCGACACGCCCTGCGGTGACTGCACGAAGACGGTGCCGCCGTCGCCGCGGCTGAAGTCCAGCACCGCCGCGACACCCTCGTCGATCCAGAACTGCGTCTTCTTGCGAGTGAAATCCTGCGCGCCGCCGACATTGCCGCGGCCGCGGCCGCGTCCCGCCTCCGGCTGCTTCGAGAGATCGGCGAGCTCCGCGTCCGTGTAGCGATGGCCCGGCGCTTCGAAGTGCGCCGGCACGTCGCGCATCGGCACCGACAGCACGAACTTGCCGCGCAGCTTGCCCTTGAAGGTGGCGAAGTCGCTTTCATTATTGATGATGGCGACGACCGCTTCCCCCGTCACCGGCCCGTTGGTGCCGGGCGTCCACGCTTTCGGGTAGCCGATGAGCGGGTACGCGCGCGGCGTCAGCGCGAGCGCGACGAAGCGCTGGTTCTGCCAGCTGCGGCCGAACGGCCACGCTTCGGTGTGGACGTTGACGAGACCCCACTCCTTCATCGTCTTTTGCGCGTAGTCGGCCGCTTCGTTGTAGTTCGGCGAGCCGGTGAGCCGCGGGCCGTAGACGTCGGTGAGGTAGCTTTCGATCTCCATCACCTTCGAGCGCTGCAGGCCTTCTTCTTTGATCTTGTAGATCGCGTCGAGGTCCAGCTTCTCGGTGACCGGCCACTGCGCGGCGAGCGGGAGCCCGACGAGCAGGGACAGGACGAAAGTCAGTGCAAGTGTTCGGTGGATCTTCATAGGTGCCAATCCTCCGCCGGAGAGTCTACTTCACGTGATAGCATGCCGGCTCTTGCACGGGTCTGGCCGTCCAACGCCGTGCAGCCGATAAGAGAGACTTAGGTGCCCCGCAACCTTCTACTAGTACTGTCAGTCCTGTGGGCGACCGGCCTGGCGGCCACGGCGTGCACCGCGAAGCCTGCATTTGGCGGGACGCAGGGCGCGCCGAGGGGCGACATCGCCCTGGCGCCGGAGACGATGGCCGTGTCCGCGCGCGTGACGCCGGGAGCGACGCTCGCGTCGATTCTGCGCGCGCACAACGTCGTCGCCGCGGAAGCCACGGAAATCGCCGCCAGAGTCGCGGCCGTGTTCGATCTGCGCAAGGTCCGCGTCAACCAGCCGTATCGAATCACGCAGTCGATGTCCGGCGCGGTGCGCGCGTTCGAGTACGAAATCGACGGCGACCGGTTTCTGCGCGTCGGCCGATCGAACGACAGCGCGGGCCACGCGCCGGGCGGCCTTGTCGCGGCCGTCGTGCCGATTCCCAAGACGCGCAGCGTCGAGATCGTGTCGGGACAGATCGATCGGCAGACGCCGTCGCTGGTCGCCGCGCTCGACGCGGCCGGCGAGACGATCGACCTGACGCTGGCGCTCGCCGAGATCTTCGGCGGCGAAATCGACTTCAACACCGAAGTGCAGCCGGGCGATCGCTTCGAGCTGACCGTCGAGAAGCAGTACCGCGACGATCATCGCTTCGCCGGCTACGGTCCGGTGCTCGCCGCGGAATTCGTCAACGCCGGCCGCCGCGTCCGCGCCGTGCGGTTCGCGCCCGAGGGCGGATCGTCCGGCTACTACGACGATCGCGGCGTGTCGATGAAACGGTTCCTGCTCGCGTCGCCGCTGAAGTTCCAGCCGGTCGTGACGTCGGGCTTCTCGCGCCATCGCATGCATCCGATCCTGCGCGAGGTCCGCGCGCATCTCGGCGTCGACTATCGCGCGCCGGCGGGATCGCCCGTCGTGGCCGTCGCGGACGGCGTCGTGCTCTCGGCGGGAATGTCGGGCGGCTCCGGACGGCTGGTGCATCTGCGCCACGGCAACGGCCTCGAGTCCGAGTACCTGCACTTGTCGTCGATCGCCGTGCACGCGGGCGCGCGCGTGAAGCAAGGCGAGCTCATCGGCCGCGTCGGGTCGTCCGGTCTCGCGACGGCGCCGCACCTGGATTTCCGTCTGAAGAAGAACGGCGCGTTCATCAATCCCGTGACCGCGCATCGCCAGATGCCGCCGTCCGATCCCGTGCCCGCGTCGCAGATGATCGCGTTCACGCTCGCCCGCGATCAAGCATTCGAACGTCTCGCCAACAGCGCAGCCGCGAGCGCCGCCCGCCGCGCGAATAACTGAGTCACCACGTGGCGGCCGGCGTCAGCCGGCCTGAGGTCCGCCTGAAGGCGGACGCCACGGGTCTGCCTTCCGGACCCGGCTATAATTCTTGTTTCCCATGGCCACTCTTCTTCCGTTCCGTGCGCTCCGTCCCAAACCCGCCGAAGCCGCCCGCATCGCCGCCGTCCCGTACGACGTCGTGAACACCGACGAAGCGCGCGCGCTCGCCGACGGCAACCCGCTGAGCTTCCTGCGCGTGTCGCGTGCGGAGCTCGAGCTGCCGGCCGGCGCCGATCCGTACGCCGGGACCGTGTATCAGCGCGCGGCGAAGAATTTCGACGCGCTGAAGCAATCGTCGCTCGTCGTCGAAGACGAGCCGAGCGCATACTTCTACCGGCTGCGCATGGGCGCGCACACGCAGACCGGCCTCGCGGCCTGCTTCTCGATCGACGAGTACGACCGCGACATCATCAAGAAGCACGAGCGCACGCGGCGCGACAAGGAAGACGATCGCACGCGTCACATGATCGCGCTCGGCGCGCAGACGGGTCCCGTCTTCCTGACGTACCGCGCGGCGGATGAAATCGATCGCATCGCCGACCGCGTGACGAAGGGACAGCCGCTGATCGACTTCGACGCGCCCGACGCGGTGCATCACACGATCTGGCGCGTTGGCGGCGCGGATCGCGATGCGTTGGTCGCGGCCTTCGGCCGCATTCCGTCGCTCTACATCGCCGACGGCCACCATCGCGCCGCGAGCGCGGCGCGGGCGCGGACCGAGTTCCGGGACCGCGGCCTCAAGGGGACCTCGCTGGGCGACGGTGCCGACTATTCGTCAGTCCTCGCGGTCGCCTTCCCGCACAACCAGGTGCAAATCCTTTCGTACAACCGGATCGTGAAGGATCTGGGCGGGCTGACCCCGGACGGCTTCTTGCAATCAGTGCGGGAACGATTCGACGTGCAGGACGGTCCGGCCGCGCCGGCCAGGCGCGGAGACATCGCGATGTACTTCGGCGGCGCGTGGCGCACGCTCCGATCGAAGAAGCGACCGGACCCCGGCGATCCGATTGGTGCGCTCGACGTGAGCGTGCTGCAGGACGGGTTGCTGGCCCCGGTGCTGAAGATCGCCGACGTGCGCACCGACAAGCGCATCGATTTCGTCGGCGGCGCGCGAGGAACGGCCGAGCTGCGGAAGCTCGTCGACGGCGGGAAGGCCGCGGTCGCGTTTTCGCTGTTTCCGGTGAGCGTGTCGGATCTGATCGCGGTGTCCGACGCCGGCGCGATCATGCCGCCCAAGTCGACGTGGTTCGAACCAAAGTTGCGGGATGGATTGTTGATACATGTGATTTGAGGATGTGAGGATGTGAGGATCTGAAGAACGGGAGAGTGTGAACGGTTCTTCACTTCCTCACATTCTCATATCCTTAGCTCCTCAAATGAATCTATGAAGGTTCTCATCGCCGACACGTTCGAGCAGAGCGGTCTCGACGGACTGAAGTCGGCCGGCTGCGACGTCGTCTACCAGCCTGATCTCAAGGACGATGCGCTCGCGTCGGCCATTCGCGACACGGCGGCCGACATTCTGATTGTCCGCAGCACCGCCGTGACCGGCGCCATGCTCGAAGAGGGCGCGCTGTCGCTCGTCGTCCGCGCCGGCGCGGGCTACAACACGATCGACGTCGCGGCCGCGTCGAAGCGCGGGATCTACGTCTCCAACTGCCCCGGCAAGAACGCCATCGCCGTCGCCGAGCTCGCCTTCGCGCTGCTCCTCGCGCTCGATCGCCGCGTGCCCGACAACGTCGCCGATCTCCGCGCCGGGAAGTGGAACAAGAAAGAGTACGCGAAGGCCCGCGGCGTGTTCGGCCGGACCATCGGGCTGCTCGGCTACGGCAACATCGGCCAGGAGATGGCGAAACGCGCGCACGCGTTCGGCATGCCGATTGTCGTATGGAGCCGGCGCTTTGCGACGGCGCGCGTGGATCCCGGCGCCGAGCCGATTCCGATCACGGTGGCGTCGTCGCCCGAGGATCTGGCCGCGCGCTGCGACATCCTGAGCGTCCACCTCGCGCTGAACGGCGAGACCAAGGGGCTGGTGAACGCCGCGGTCCTCGACAAACTGAAGCCCGGATCGTTTTTCATCAATACTGCGCGCGCCGAAGTCGTCGATTACGCGGCGCTCGAGAAAATCGCGCGCGAGAAGAACGTCCGCATCGCGCTCGACGTGTTCGCGAGTGAGCCGTCGACCGCGACCGGCGAGTTCAAGGATGCGATCGCGTCGCTGCAGAACGTTTACGGCACGCACCACATCGGCGCGTCGACCGATCAGGCGCAGGACGCCATCGCCGCCGAGACCGTGCGCATCGTCGCTGCGTACAAGGATACGGGCAAGGTGCCGAACGTCGTGAACCTCGCCAAGAAGACGCCCGGGACGCACATGCTCGTCGTCCGGCACCGCGATCGGCCCGGCGTCCTCGCAAGCGTGTTCGACAGTCTGCGCGACGAGAACATCAACGTGCAGGAAACCGAAAACATTATCTTCGAGGGCGCGCAGGCCGCCGTCGCCCGGATCAACCTCGACGGCGAACCGTCGAGCGCGCTGCTGAAGACGATCTACCGCGGCAACAGCGACATCCTGGATCTTCATGTTGTGAAGCTCTAGCCGACTTTCTTCTTCGCGCCTTCGTGTTTTCGTGGTTGCATTTATGTCCATGACAACGACCGCTCGCATCCATAACTTCTCCGCCGGTCCGGCCGTCCTTCCGTTGTCCGTGCTCGAAGAGATCCAGCGCGATCTGCTCGCGCTGCCGGGCGCCGGCATGTCGATCCTCGAGATCAGCCATCGCTCGAAACAATTCGAGGCGATCCTCGCGCAGGCGGAGGCGGACATCCGCACGCTGGGAAATATTCCAGCGAACTACAACGTGCTCTTCCTGCAGGGCGGCGCCAGCCTGCAGTTCTCGATGGTGCCGATGAATCTGCTGACGCCCGGCGCGACCGCCGACTACATCGACGGGGGCTCCTGGGCGGACAAGGCGATCAAGGAAGCGAAGAAGGTCGGCGCCGTCAACGTCGCGGCGAGCACGAAGTCCGAGAACTACGCGCGCATTCCGAAGCAGGCCGAGCTGAAGCTGACGCCGGGCGCGGCGTACGTGCACATGACGTCGAACAACACGATCGAGGGCACCGAATACAAAAGTCTGCCGGCGATCGGCCCTGGGAACGATGTTCCGCTCGTGAGCGACACCTCGTCCGACATGTTCAGCCGTCCGATCGACGTGTCGCGTCACGCGCTGATCTATGCCGGCGCGCAGAAGAACATGGGCCCGGCCGGCGTGACCGTCGTGATCATCCGCGAGGACATGCTCGCGCGGTCCCTGGAGAAGAAGTCGACCTTGCCGACCATGCTCAACTACGCGGTGCACGCGGAAAACGGATCGATGTACAACACGCCGCCCGCGTTCGCCGTCTACACGCTGGGTCTCGTCATGAAGTGGCTGATCGCGCAGGGCGGTCTGGCCGCGATCGCGAAGGTCAACGAGCGCAAGGCGGCCAGGCTGTACGCGGAGATCGATCGCACCGGCTTCTACCGCGGCACCGCGCAGAAGGACTGCCGGTCGCTCATGAACATCACGTTCCGCCTCGCGACCGAGGACCTCGAGAAACAGTTCATCAAGGAGTCCACGGCCGCGGGACTCGACGGACTGAAGGGCCACCGATCCGTCGGCGGCATGCGCGCCTCCATCTACAATGCCTTTCCGGAAGCGGGCGTCGACGCGCTGGTCGCGTTCATGAAGGAATTCGAGCGCAAGCGCGGGTAACGCCGTCCGCGATCCATTCGTAGGCGGGGTCCGGTTCCGTGATACGATCACGCCTTCACCGCAATCGGACTTCCAAGGTCTTACTGGTCATCATTTACGGCTGGTTCGCGGAGGGTAGTTTAGTGCTTGGTCACCTCATTCTGTCGCTCGTCGCCGCCGTCGCCGTCATTCAAGTGGCGGTCTTCGGCACCACCATTTACTTGCATCGCACCGCGACGCACCGCGCTTTGAGTTTGCATCCGGCGGTCGAGTGGATGTTCAAGTGTTCGCTGTGGCTGACGACGGGGCAGGTGACGAAGGAATGGGTGGCGGTCCACCGCAAGCATCACGCGTTCACCGACGAAGAAGGCGATCCGCACAGCCCGAGGCTTGCGGGATTCTGGAATGTGCAGCTCGGCAACGTCTTCCTCTACATTCGCGAGATCAAGAAGACCGACGTCGTCGAGCGCTACGCGCGCGACATCAAGGACGGCTGGTGGGATCGGCACGCGTTCCAGTACGGCGGCGCCGGACTGGTGATCGGGACGACGCTGCTGTGCCTCGTGCTCGGTCTCTGGTGGGGATTGCTCGCGGCCGGCATTCACGCCGTGACGTACGTCTTCTTCCTCACGTCATCGATCAACGGACTCTGCCATCACACGGGCTACAAGAATTTCGACAACACCGCGACGAACATCCGCTCGCTGGCGCTCATCACCGGCGGCGAAGGCCTGCACAACAATCACCACGGGTATCCGCGCAGTCCGAAGTTCAGCTTCCGCCCCAGCGAGATCGATCCGGCCTGGCCGATCATCAAGCTGCTCATCGCGCTGAAGCTCGCCAAACCTTACAAGACGATCGAAGAAGTCGCCGCCTGAGTTGTAGCGCGAGCCTTTCAGGCGAGCGCAAGCGTTTAGTGTGGCTGCTGCGGGCCATGACCTCCGTGACCGCGCCTTCCGCGCCGGCGTCTGCGTCGGCGCCGGCCGCCTGAGGGCGGCGCTTCGCCTGGCTGCGCGTCCGGCGTTGGCGCAGACGACGCGATTTCTGCGGCGATCGCCTTCCAGTGTGCAATCAGTTCGGGCGCGCCGCCGTGAATCTCGAGCCACGTCAGCGCTTCACGGAAGATGTGCCGGTGGGCGAGCGCGTGTTGCGTGCGTGGATTCGCGCCGAGGTCGTGCATGCGGCGCTGCAGTCCGATGATTTGACCCAGCCGCTCGACGTCGCGCCGCGCCAGCGGCAGTTCGCCGAGCTTCAACCCCGGCGGCCGCCTCGGCATGGCAGTTTTTGCTACAGGGTCCGACCCCGGTCCGACCCCGGTCCGACCCTGGTCGGACCCTGACCTCGGCGGGTGCAGCGGAATCCCGAGCGGGACGATGAGGCTGCCGAGCAGGATCGCGTTGGTCAGCGTTTCGGGCGTCGACGGAAACTGCCGGCGGTATGCATCCAGCTCGGCGAGCGATCGCCACAGCGCGGCATTCGCGCCGCGATGCAATTCGGCCGCGATCGGCTCGAGCAGCCCGACCTCCGCAAGCCCGCGGAACGTCTTCTCCGACGAGCCTGCGCGCAGGATCTTGTAGTACTCCTCGAGCATGCGCGGCGGCGAGCTCTTCGCGATCTCGTGCCGGTGCGTGCGGATCGCCTGCAGCAGCTCCGGCTCGATCGTGAAATCCAGGCGCGCCGCGATCGCGATCGCCCGCAGCATGCGGACGGGATCCTCGACGAGCCGCACGCCGGGATCGCCAATCGATCGCACGACGCCCGCGCGCAGGTCCTCGAGGCCGCCGACGTAGTCGATGATCGAGAACGTCGCGATGTCGTAGAACAGCGCGTTGATCGTGAAGTCGCGCCGGAGCGCGTCTTCCTCCGGCGTGCCGAACGTGTTGTCGTGGTGGATGAGGTGCTCGCCCTCGGGCGTCGACGGATCGGGCGCGGGCACGCCGTCCTGGACGACTTCTTCTCCCGGCGCGACCTGCCGCCGGAACGTCGCGACCTCGATCACTTTCATCCCGAACTTGACGTGCGCCAGACGGAAGCGCCGGCCGATGATCCAGCAGTTGCGGAAGAGCTTCTTGACCTGCGAGGGATGCGCCGACGTGCCGATGTCGAAATCCTTCGGCCGCCGGCCGAGCAGAAGATCGCGGACGCTGCCGCCGACGAGATACGCGACGTGATCGCCCTGCCGCAGACGGTAGAGCACTTTCAGCGCGTCAGGATCGATATCGCGGCGCGAGAGCGGGTGCGACTCGCGCGGCACGATCCTCGGCTCAACCATCGGAGGGCATTGTACCAAAGGCGTTGCGGACGCCCGTGCTACGATTCCTCGCATGGGCCGGATGATCTCGGCGCTGATCGTGACGGCGGTGATGTCCGCGCCTGCCGCCGCTGCCGAAGATCCGCTGGCGCGCGCCCGTCTTCTCTACAACCAGGGGCAGTTCGACGCCGCGCTGCAGGCCGCGGATCAAGCCCGCCGGACGCCGGCGCTCGCCGACGCCGCCGATCTCGTCGCCGCGCGAGCGTACCTCGAGCGCTTCCGCACAGGCGCCGCGCCTGAGGACCTGAACGGCGCGCGCGAACGGCTGCGCCGTCTCGATCCACGGCGGTTCCCGGCTCGCGAGCGCGCGGAATTCATCGTCGGCCTCGGCGAAATTCTGTACTTCGACGAAGCGTACGGCGCCGCGTCGAGCGTGTTCGAAACCGTCCTGCTCGGCGGCGACGTGCTCGCACCGCTGGACGACATCGCGCGCGGGCGCGTGGTCGACTGGTGGGCGACGGCGATCGATCGTGACGCGCGGCCGCGGTCCGACGCGGAGCGGCGCGTCGTCTATCAGCGGATCCGGTCGCGGATGATCGAGGAGCTCGCGTCGCATCCGGCCAGCGGCCCCGCGGCGTACTGGATCGTCGCGGCCGCGCGCGCGGCGGGCGATCTTCAGGCCGCGTGGGATGCCGCGCAGGCGGGCTGGGTCCGCGCGTCGCTCGCGGGCGACGGCGGCGTCACCCTCCGCGCCGACCTCGATCAGCTCATGCAGCGCGCCATCGTTCCCGAACGGGCGCGCGTGCTCGCGCAGCCGCCCCAGACGCTCCAGGCGCAGTGGGATCAGTTCAAGGAACGCTGGGCCCGCTAGGAACGTAGCGCGAGGCTTGAGCTGGCAACGTAGCGCGAGGCGTGGGCCGAGCGTCTACGGATGCTTGAAGCTGTTCAGCGCGACTTCCTCCGAGCGAAACGCCTCGAACACCGTCAGCAGCTTCGTGATGTGGAGCACGTCGTAGCTCCGCGCGTGCAGATTGCAGAGCTTGAGGTGGCCGTTGTGCCGGCAGAGCGTGACGTACTTGCACGCGATCAGGCCGACGCCGGCGCTGTCGAGATACGTCACGCCGTCCATGTTCAGCAGGATCTTCTTGCGGCCGGCGCCGATCAACCGGTTGAGCGACTCGCGCAGCGGCTCGAACCCATCGTCGAGGATGAGCCGGCCCGTCAAATCGAGGATCGCGACGTCGCCAACGATGCGCTCGCGAATCTGCATGACTCACTCAATTACCCACTTACCCAACTACTCAATTACCCAATTCACTAATGCTTTGCGTCGCGCCAATTATCACCGATGCCGACGTCGACGGTGAGCGGGACTTTCAGCGTCGCCGCGGACTGCATCTTATCCCGCACGAGCGCGGCCATCTCCTCGGACGCGCCCTTCGGCACCTCGAAGAGCAATTCATCGTGCACCGTCAGAATCATGCGGGCGTCCGGATGCGGGACGAGCGCCGCGTGCACGTCGATCATCGCGCGCTTCAGAATGTCCGCCGCCGTGCCCTGAATCGGCAGGTTGACCGCCATCCGCTCGGCGGCTGACCGGATCTGAAAATTCTTGCTGTTCAGCTCCGGAAACAGCCGCCGCCGTCCGTACATGGTCTTGACGACGCCCGTCTGCCGGCCTTCTTCGAGCGTGCGATCGATGAACTCGCGGACGCGCGGGAAGCCGGCGAAGTACGCGTCGATGAACTCCTGCGCGGCCTGCGGCGTCACGCCGATGTCCTTGGACAGCGTGAACGCCGTCTTGCCGTAGAGCAGCGCGTAGTTGATCATCTTCGCGATGCTGCGCAGCTCGTGCTTGCTCCTCCCGCTGTTCGGTCCGAAGACTTTCAGCGCGGTCTGATCGTGAATGTCGTCGCCGCGCTGGAACGCGGCGATCAATGTCTCGTCGCCGGCGAGATGCGCCAGCACGCGCAGCTCGATCTGCGAGTAGTCGGCGGAGATCAACACGTTGCCCGGCTCGGCGATGAACGCCCGCCGGATCTCGCGGCCGAGCTCGGTGCGAATCGGAATGTTCTGCAGGTTCGGATCGCTGCTGCTCAGCCGTCCCGTCGCGGCCACCGCCTGATTGAACGACGTGTGGACGCGGCCGGTCTCGGGGTTGACGAGCTGCGGCAGCGCGTCGATGTAGGTGCCCTTCAGCTTCATCAGCGCGCGCCATTCCAGAATCTGACGCGGCAGATCGTGGGCGAGCGCGAGTTCTTCCAGGACTTCAACCGCCGTCGACGGCGCCTTCGACGTCCCGGTCCGTTTCAGAACCGGGAGCTGCAGCTTGTCGAAGAGAATCTCGGCGAGCTGCTTCGGTGAGTTGATGTTGAACTCGCCGCCGGCCATCGCGTAGATGGCCACCGTCCGCTGGGCGAGCTCCTGTTCGACCTTCTGCGCCTGCGCGGCCAGCGCCGGACCGTCGACGCGGATGCCCGCGCGCTCGATCGCGACGAGGACCGGGACGAGCGGGCGCTCGATCGTGTCGTAGACCTCGGTCAGCGCCTCCTTGTTAATAAGGTCCTGCAGGATGGGCCGCAGCTGGCCGGCGACGTCCGCGCGCTCGCAGGCGAAGTCGACGACGGCCTCGACGGGCAGGTCGGCGAGCGACAGCGCTTTCGCGCCCCTGCCGCAGACGTCCTCCTCCGACAGCGCCTTGTAGCGCAGATGCTCGAGCGCGAGATCTTCGAGCCGATGCTCGGAGCGCGTCGCGTCGATCAGATAGCTCGCGAGCATCGTGTCGAGGTCGAGCCCGCGCAGCGAGACGCCGTGGCGCGCGAGCAGGATGGCGTCGCCTTTCAGATCGTGGCCGGACTTCTCGATGCGTTCATCTTCGAGAATCGGCGCCAGCGCCTGAAGCGCCGTCGCAAGCGGCATGCACGGCAGGCCGCCGAGCGCGCGATGGCCGATCGGGACGTAGTCGGCGTCGTGCACGCCGGTTGAAAATGCGATTCCGACGATCGACGCGCGCATCGTCGCGGCCTGATCGGGCAGGACGTGGAACGCGAACTGCCCTGCCGCGCGCAGTCGAGCGGCGAGCGCGGTCAGATCCTCCGGAGAGTCGATCGCGCGATACGTTTTCGCGATCGAGCTCGCCGTCGGCGCGAACTCGGCGACGAGCGTGCGAAAGCCCATCTCGTTGAAGATTTCGAAGCACCGCTCGCGCGAGACGCCGCGGTAGCGCAGCGCCGCGGGATCGAAGTCGACGGGCACGTCGGTCCGGATGCGCGCCAGCTCGCGGCTCTGCCGCGCGGCCTCGACGTTGGCGAGGAGCGTCTCGCGCCGCTTGGGCGTCAACTCGGTGGCGTGCGCGAGCAGGTTTTCGAGCGAGCCGTACTTGCCGATCAGCTCCGTCGCGCCCTTCTCGCCGATGCCGGGGACGCCTTTGATGTTGTCGATCGTGTCGCCCATGAGGGCCATCACGTCGACGACCTGTTCGGGTGCGACGCCCAGCTTCTCCTTGACGCCGTCCGCGTCGTACCATTTGCCGTCATCGCGCGGATTGAAGACGCGGATGCCGTCGCGCACGAGCTGGAAGAAATCCTTGTCGAGCGTGACGATGGCCACGCCGTAACCCGCGGCGGCCGCCTTCTCCGTCAGCGTCCCGATGACATCGTCGGCCTCGAATGTCTCCGACGTCAGGATCGGCACGCCGAGCGCCTCGCACGCGGCGTGCACCATCGGGATCTGCTGCGCCAGCTCGTCGGGCATTGGCGCGCGATGGGCTTTGTACTCGGCGGAGATGTCGTCGCGAAAGGTCCGGCCCGGCAGATCGAACGACGCCGCGATGTACTCCGGCTTGTGATCGGTGATCAGCTTGCGGAGCATCGTGACGAAGATGTAGACGGCGTTGGTCGGCGCGCCCTGGGCGTTGCGCAGCAGCCCGCCTTCCGCGGTGCGGACCGGCGCGTGGTACGCGCGGTACATCTGCGAGCTGCCGTCGATGAGATAGACGATCGGTTTGGCGGCCATCAAGAAGGCGGAATTTTTACTATATCATTCGGTCATGCGGACCCGCGCGCTCATCATCGCGCTGATTGCGATGGCCAGCGCGGCGTGCGGCGGCGGTCAGCGCGGCTCGAGCCTCTTCCGGCAGTACGAATACGAAGAGGAGATGTACCTCTCGCTCGACGGCAGCGCGACGCTGTACGTCAACACGTCCATCGCGGCGTTGAACGCGCTGCGCGGGACGTCGTTTGACGCCGCGCCCAATGCGCGGACGGATCGCGACGCCTTTCGCGCGTACTTCACGACGCCGGACACGCACGTCACGCGCGTCAGCCCGTACCGCCGCAGCGGCCGCCGCTTCGTGAGCGTCCGCATGGATGTCGACGACGTCCGGAAGCTGGGCGAGACGGCGCCGTTCGCGTGGTCGAAGTATCAGCTCACACGCGACGGCGGCCTCTTCACGTACCGCCAGGACGTCGGGGCCTCCGCGGGGAAGGACGTCGGCGCCGTCGGCTGGACCGGCCAGGAGATCCTGGCGTTCCGCATGCACATCCCGAGCAAGATCCGGTTCCACAACACGAAGGCCGACGTCGGCCGCGGCAACATCCTCGCGTGGGAACAACCGCTGACCGAGCGGATGCGCGGGACGCCGATGTCTCTCGAAGCGCGCATGGACGCGCAGTCGATCCTCTATCGCGCGCTGATCCTCTTCGGATCGATGGCCGCGCTCGTCGCCGTCGCGTTCGTGCTCGTCATCTGGTGGATCCGCCGCAACGCCTGACCGCACGGGCAGGACTTTGTTATATAGTAATATTGCTATATGTTGCGGTCGCTCCAGATCTTCAAGGCGGACTTCTTTCGCGCGCTCGCGCACCCCCTCCGCATCCGCATCCTCGAGGCGCTCGGCTCCGGCGAGCGCAGCGTCCAGGAGCTCCAGGAGGCCCTCGATCTCGATCAGCCGATCGTCTCCCAGCAGCTCGCCGTCCTGCGCGCCAAGAACATCGTCACGCCCCGCAAGCTCGGCACGACGACGAAGTACGCGCTGAGCGATCCGCTCGTCACCAAGCTCCTGCTCGTCGCGCGCGACATCTTCAACAACCACCTCGTCGACACCCAGACGATGTTGAAGGAGCTCAAGCGGGAGGGACGCCGGTAGATGCGTCTGTTCTCGAAAATCTGGAAGACGGGCATCGCCACCGAACTGCTCGAGGCCGGCGATCCCGAGGCGATCGCGATCGGCCGCGCGCTCGAAGCGCGCATTCAGCGCCTGTTCGGACGGGCGCTCGCCATTCGCATGGTCGACGCGGGCTCCTGCAACGGCTGCGAGCTCGAGATCACCGGCCTGACGAACCCGATTTACGACATGGAGCGGTTCGGGATGCACTTCGTGGCGTCGCCGCGTCACGCCGATCTGCTGCTCGTGACCGGGCCCGTCACGCGGAACATGGAAATCCCGCTGCGCCGGACCTACGAGGCCGCGCCGTCGCCGAAGTTCGTCGTCGCGGTCGGTGATTGCGCGAAGACCTGCGGCGTGTTCAAGGACAGCTACGCCGTCATCGGCGCGGTCGATCAGGTCATTCCCGTGGACATTCACGTCACCGGCTGTCCGCCGGAGCCGACCGATATCCTGCGCGGCATCCTCGAAGGACTGAATCGCTTTCCGGACCGGGCGAGGCGGTGATGCCGTCCGGCAACCTCGGCCTCGTCGTGATGGTTCTCGGGTACGGCGCCGGGGCCGGCCTGTCGCTCCTCGCGCCGTCGGATCGCGCGGCTCGTGTTCTGACGGCGATCGGCGCAGCCATCGGCTGCATCGGAGGACTGATCGCGGCATCGAGCGTGCTCGTGACGCGCGTGCCCGTGGACGCGACGTTCGGATCGCTCGTGTCCGCCGCCGGCGGCGTCGCGATCCATCTCGATCCGCTCGGTGCGTTCTTCCTCCTGCTCGTCGCCCTCGTCGGTCTCCCCGCGGCCGTGTACGGCGTGACCTACACCTCGGAGTACGAAGGCCGCCATTCGCTTCGCCTCTTCGGGCTGATGTTCAACGGCTTTCTGCTCGGAATGAGCCTCGTGCCGTGCGCCGCCAACATCTTCACGTTCCTGTTCGCATGGGAACTGATGGCGATCACGTCGTACTTCCTCGTCATGACCGAGAGCCAGTACGCCGAGACGCGGTACGCCGGGCTCTGGTACGCGGTCATGACGCACTTCGGTTTTCTTGTCCTCCTGCCGATGTTCCTGATCATGGCGCCGGGCTCCGGCGCGACGGCGTTTGCGGATCTGCGGACGCACGCGGCGCTGATGTCCGGCTCGGCGAAGAGCGTCGTGTTTCTTCTCGCGATGGTCGCGTTTGGATCGAAGGCCGGCCTCGTGCCGCTGCACGTGTGGCTTCCGCGCGCGCACCCAGCCGCGCCCTCGCACGTCTCGGCGCTGATGTCGGGCGTGATGATCAAGCTCGGCGTCTACGGCGTGCTGCGGGTCGTGGTCGATTTCCTCGGCGCCGGCCCCGCGTGGTGGGGCGGACTGGTGCTCGCGGCCGGATCGATCTCGGCGCTCAGCGGCGTGCTGTACGCGCTCACGGAAAACGATCTGAAGCGGCTGCTCGCGTACTCGTCGGTCGAAAACGTCGGCGTCATCTTTCTCGGCATCGGCGCCGGGCTCGTGCTGCAAAGCTACGGCCTGCACACGCTCGCGCTCGTCGGCTTCGGCGCGGCCCTGCTGCACACGCTGAACCACGCCTTCTTCAAGGCGCTGCTGTTCCTCGCGACGGGCAACGTCCTGCACGAAGCGCACACGCGCAACATGGAACGGATGGGCGGCCTGATCAAGGGCATGCCGCAGACCGCGGCGCTGTTCCTGATCGGATCGGCGGCCGCGGCCGCGCTGCCGCCGCTCAACGGCTTCGCGTCGGAGTGGATGGTGTTCCAGGCGCTGCTCTCCGGCGTGCAGATCCCGCAGCCTGATGTCGCCATTGGCGCGCCGCTCGCGATCGGCGTCCTCGCGCTGACGAGCGGACTCGCGGCGGCGTGTTTCGTCAAGGCGTTCGGCATCAGTTTTCTGGCGATGCCGCGATCGGAGGAAGCGGCTCGCGCGCGCGAGTCCCACTGGTCGTCGCGCGCCGTGATGGGCGTGCTCGCGGCCGGATGCGTGGGTCTCGGTCTCGCGGCGCCGCGCATCTTCGACGGCCTGTTCCGGATCGCCGGCAGCCTGTTCGCGGCGGGGTCGAGCGCATCGCCGCCCGCGGTCGGACGCCTGTGGCTCGCGGCGCCGAACGGCGTCGCTCAGGTGTCGCCGCTGCTGATCGCCGTGGCGGCGGCGCTGGCGATCGGCGTGCCGGTCGCGCTCCTGCGCTGGCGCGGTCTCCAGTGGCGGCGCGCGGACACGTGGGGCTGCGGTCGAATCCAGCAGACCGCGCGCATGGAGTACACCTCGTCGGCGTTCGCCGAACCGCTGCGCCGCGTGTTCTCGGAACTGTATCGCCCGACCGAGGATCTCACCATTAACGTGCATCCCGACTCGCGGTATTTCATCCGGTCGATCACGTACACCAGCGCCGTCGTGCCGTGGATCGAGCGCGCGTTCTACGATCCCGTCGCGCGTGGAATGCGCGCCTGCGCGACGCAGGTCCGCCGGCTGCAGGGCGGTTCCGTCCATCTCTATCTGCTGTACCTCTCCGGTGCGCTGATGGCCGCGCTCGTCGCGGCGTGGTGGTTCAGATGATCAGGTACGTGGCGGTCCTGCTGCAGACGCTCGTGGCGATGGCGCTCGCGCCGGGTCTCGTCGGCTTCATCCGCTGGCTGAAAGCGCGGCTGCAGGGACGACGAGGGGCGGCGCCGTGGCAGCCGTACTTCGAGCTGCGCAAGCTCTTCGGCAAGGAAGCGGTCATCTCGCACACCGCGTCGTGGATCTTCACCGCGACGCCGTTCGTGCTCTTCGGCACGAGCGTGCTCGTGGCGTCGGTCGTGCCGCTGATCATCGCACCGGCAGGACGATTCCTCATCGGCGATCTCTTCGCCACCGTGTACCTGCTGCTGCTCGGCACGTTCTTCCTCGCGCTCGCCGGACTCGACACGGGCTCGCCGTTCGGCGGCATGGGCGCGAGCCGCGAAATGACCGTCGTCGCGCTGACCGAGCCGACCGTCGCGCTGTCGATCGTCGCGCTCGCGCTGAACGCGGGGTCGACGAGCTTCTCCCAGATCGTCTCGCACACGCTCGCGCAGCCGAGCGCGGCGCTTGGGCCCGGGCACCTGCTGGCGTTCGCCGCGCTGTTCATCGTGACGCTCGCCGAAACCGGCCGGCTGCCCGTGGACAACCCGTCCACGCACCTCGAGCTGACGATGATTCACGAGGCGATGATCCTCGAGTACTCGGGTCCGTACCTCGCGCTGATCGAATGGGGCGCGGCGCTGAAGCTGCTCGTGTTCCTCGCGCTGGCCGCGAATCTCTTCATGCCGTGGGGCATTGCGCTCTGGCTGTCGCCTGCGGCCATTGCGATCGGCCTGCTGAGTTTCGTCGCGAAGCTCGGCGTGCTCGCGGTCGCGATCGCGGTGCTCGAGACCCGCGTCGCGAAGCTGCGCCTGTTCAGGGTTCCGGAGCTGTTGAGCGCGTCGTTCGTGCTCGCGCTCCTCGCGGTCATGTCGACGTTCCTGGTGAGGTAGCCGTTGATAGCCGACCCGCTCTCGCAACTCGTGATGCTCGGCAGCAGCGGCATGCTGCTGACCGCGCTCATCGTGCTCTGGCGCAAGGGCATTCCCGCGTACGTCACCGCGTACCGCTGGCAGTCGTGGCTGCTGGCCGCCATCACGGCGACGGTGGGCTACTACGGCCACGACCCGCAGCTGTACTGGGTGGCGGCCGTGCTGCTCGCGCTCAAAGGCATCGCGATCCCGGCGCTGCTGGCGACGATGCAGCGGCGGTTCGGCGCCGAGCGCGAAGCCACGCCGTACGTGAACACGGAAACCTCGCTGGCGATCGCCGGCGCCCTCGTGCTGTTCGCGTACGTGATCGCCAGGCCGTGGATGACGATCACGACTCTGCCGACCAGGCAAGGTCTGCCGCTGGCGCTCGCCTTGCTGTTCGTCAGTCTGCTGATCGTCGTGAGCCGGAAGAAGGCGATGACGCAGGTGATCGGCTTCCTGATGCTCGAGAACGCGATCGCATTGCTCGCCGCGGTCGGCACGTACGGCGTGCCGCTCCTCGTCGAGTTCGGCGTCTTCCTCGACGCGCTGATGGGATTCCTGGTGATGCAGATCTTCGTGTACCACATTCACGAGACCTTCGACACGATCGACGTCGAGGAGCTGACGCGGTTGCGGCATTGAGGACGCGACTGTGACCACCAGCCTTTTCTTCCTGCTGATACCGCCGGCGATCGCCGCCGTTCTGGCGATCCTCGTGCGGCCTTACACGCGTCTGGTCGGATGGGTGAGCGTGGTCTGCGCGGCGATCTCCTTCGCCGCCAGCGTTGCGCTGGGCGCGGCGGTCGTCAATGCCGGCGTGCCGGATGATCTCGTGGCCTTGTCCGCGCTCTGGCGCGTCGACGCGTTGTCGGCGCTCCTCGCCGTGTGCATCGCGTTCGTGACGCTTCTTGCGTCGGCGCTCGGCCCTGGACTCGACGCCGCCGGTGAGGCTCCGGCGCAGAGCCGCCAGTTTCGGATCTTCATGAATGCGTTCGCGTTCACGATGCTCGTCGCGGTGACGATACAGAACGTGGCGCTCATGTGGGTCGCGATCGAGGCGACGACGATCACGTCGGCGATGGTGATTCCGCTGACTCGCACGAAAGCGTCGGTCGAGGCGTCGTGGAAGTACATCTTGATCTGTTCGGTCGGCATCGCGCTGGCGTTCGCGGGCACCGTGCTCGCGTACTTCGATTTCGTCGCGACGGCGGGCGAGGTCCCGGGCGCGCTGAACTGGACCGTGCTCCGCGAATCGGCGCGGTTGCTGCATCCGCAGCTCCTGCAGACGGCGTTCGCGTTCATCCTGATCGGGTACGGCACGAAGGCCGGGCTCGCGCCGATGCACACCTGGCTGCCCGACGCGCACTCCGAGGCGCCGTCGCCGATCTCCGCGATGATGTCGGGCGTCCTGCTCGCCGTCGCGCTGTACGCGATTGCGCGCTGGAAGGCCGTCGTCGACGCGGCGGTCAATCCCTGGTTCACCAATAGTCTGCTTCTGGGATTCGGGCTGCTCTCGGTGACGATCGGCGCGTTCAGCCTCGTCATTCAGCGCCACTACAAACGCATGCTCGCGTACTCGAGCGTGGAGCACATGGGGCTGGTCGCCATCGGCCTCGCGCTCGGTCCGCTCGGAACGTTCGCGGCGCTGCTGCACGTCGTCAATCACGCCGTCGCCAAGTCGATGAGCTTTCTGCTGGCGGGGCGCATTCTGCATCGCTACGACACGACGGAGATCGGCAGGGTCACCGGCCTGCTGCGCGTCATGCCGTGGACGGGATCGCTGTTCGCCGTCGGCATCCTGGCGCTCGTCGGCCTGCCGCCGTTCGGACTCTTCGTGTCTGAATTCCTCTTGATTCGCGCCGCCATTCTCGCGGGCCGGTTCTGGGTGGCGGGCGTGGTGCTGGTCTTGTTGCTGACCGTCTTCGCGTCCTTGATCACGCACTTGAACCGGATGCTGTACGGCGAGATGCCGTCAGGCGTCGAAATCGGCGAAACGCGCAGCTGGCCCGTCGTCGCGCTTGCGCTGTCGGTCGGCCTGCTGATCGTGCTCGGCGTGACGCTGCCGCAGCCGATCTCGATGCTGATCTCGCAGTCGGTGCGCGGAGTCATCCGATGACGATGACATTCGACGCCATGCGGCGCACGCTGAGCGACGGCCGGGTGCCGGTGAGCGACCTCGTCTTGCCGCGGCCAAACGAGGTGCATTGCCGTGTCGCGGCCGCGGACCTCAAGGATCTGAGCGATTGCGTGTGTCGCGACCTCGGCGCGGAACTCGTCTTCATGGGCGCCGACGATCGCCGCGCGGAGGCAGGCGCGTTCTTCGTTCACTACCTGTTCGCGCACCGGGCGCAGAACTGGTTTCTTCATGCGTCGGCGCGCGTCGACGCCTCACGGCCGGAAGTGCCCTCGCTGGCCGCGTTCCACTATCCCGCCTCACGCTTCGAGCGCGAGATCAGAGATATGTTCGGCATCAACGTGACGGGCCATCCGGACCCGCGCCCGCTCGTCAAGCACGCCTTCTGGCCGGAGGATTACTTCCCGCTGCGCAAGAACGCGGGCAGCCCCGGCTTCGCCGACGATGGGCGGGCGTTTCCGTTCACGGAAGTGGGCGGAGAAGGCGTCTACGAAATTCCGGTCGGTCCGGTCCACGCGGGCGTGATCGAGCCTGGACATTTCCGCTTCAGCGTGATGGGCGAGACCATCATCGACATGAAGTCTCGGCTCTACTTCACGCACAAGGGTACCGAGAAGCTGTTCGAAGGGCGCGACCCGGCGGATGGCGTCGAGCTCGCCGAACGCGTGTCGGGCGACACGACGGTTGGACACGCGCTGGCGTACTGCCAGGCGGTCGAAGCCGCGGCGCGCGTCGACGTTCCGCAGAGGGCGGCGTACCTGCGCGTCATTCTTCTCGAGCTCGAGCGTCTGTACAATCACGTCGCGGACGTCGGCGCGATCGCCAACGACACGGGGTTCGCCGTCGCGCACGCGCACTGTTACCGGATTCGCGAGCAACTTCTCCGCGTGAACGGACAGCTCACGGGCTCGCGGCTGCTCCGTGGCGTGCTCTGTCCGGGCGGTCTCACGCGCGATCTCGACGTGCCGCGCGATCTCTCCGCGCGCATCGAAGCGCTGGTCGCCGATTTCGACGAGATCGTCGAGATCTGCCTGGGGAACACGCTCGTGCTCGATCGGCTCGAAGGCACGGGCGTTCTGAAGCCCGAGCTGGCCCGCGATCACGGCGTCCTCGGGTATGTCGCGCGCGCGTCGGGGATCGATCTCGACGCGCGGCGCGATCATCCGTTCGCGGCGTACGGCCGGCTGAGATTCGCCGTGCCGGTCTACGAGAACGGCGACGTGAAGGATCGGCTCCGCGTGCGAACCGACGAAGTGCACGAGGCCGCTGACCTCATCGAGCAGGCGACCGCGAATCTGGCGACCGGCCCGGTTCGCGCGAGTCCCGGACGCATCGATGCGTTCGCGCCCGCGTTCGGGATCGTCGAAGGGTGGCGCGGCCGCATCATCCACTGGCTCATGACGCGAGAGGATGGCCGGCTGCATCGCGTCAAGATCGTCGATCCGTCGTTCTTCAACTGGTCCGCGCTTTCGCTGGCGCTCGTGGGTAACATCGTTCCCGACTTTCCGTTGTGCAACAAGTCGTTCAATCAGTCGTACTCGGGGAATGATCTGTAGTGGCTGGTGGCTGGTGGCTGGTGGCTGAGAGCTGACAGCTGAAAGCTGAAAGGGCACCGTGAACATCGAATCGGGCCCAGGCGTGATGGCGGCGTGCTATGGCGCAGGGGCGCTCTTGTCCTTGCTGCTGGCGCGGTGGTCGGGCCGCCTCGCGCTCGGCCTGAGTCATCTTGCCGCGGCAGCCGGGGCGGCCGCGGGCCTCGCCCTTTCCCTTGGCCTGCTTCTCGGCGAACCCGGCCGCACGCTGATCCAGCCGCTCCCAAACATTTTCCCGTTCGCGAAACTCTCGCTCTCGATCGATGGGCTGTCGGCGTACTTTCTGCTCGTCGTTTCCGTCGTCGCCGTCGCCGCGGCGATCTACGGTCCGGCGTACCTCCGGGCGCACTCGCCCGATGCCGGATCCCCGCGGCAGGCGGCGCAAGGGTTCGCGCTGAACGTGTTCCTGGGCTGCATGGCGTTCCTCTGCTGCGCCGGCGACGCGTTGACGTTCCTCTTCTGCTGGGAAGGCATGACGCTCGCCAGCTACGTCCTCGTCGTCTCCGACGATCGGGATGGCGAGAACGCGCGAGCGGGCCTCCTTTACATGGTGATGGCCCATGGAGGGACGGCCCTGCTGCTCGTGGCGTTTCTTGCGCTCACCGAGCGGGCCGGGGCGTTCGACTTCGCGGCCCTTCGCGCGGCCGCGACCGGCCTCAACGGTCCGACGCGGACGGCACTCTTTTTTCTGGCGCTCGGCGGCTTCGCCACCAAGGCCGGCGTCGTTCCGCTCCACGTGTGGCTTCCGCGCGCGCATCCTGCGGCCCCGAGTCACGTGTCGGCCCTGATGTCGGGCGTGATGCTCAAGGTCGCGATCTACGGGCTCCTGCGTTTCACGTTCGACCTTCTGGCGCCGGTCGCCGGACCGCTTCCGTTCTCGTGGGGATGGACCGTGCTCTTCGTGGGCACGACATCGGCGGTGCTTGGCGTGCTCTACGCGCTCCAGCAGCACGACCTCAAGCGTCTGCTCGCGTTCCACAGCGTCGAGAACATCGGGATCATCCTCATCGGCGTGGGGCTCGCGATGATTCTGTGGCGCCAGAGTACGGGCGGCGCCCTCGCAACCGTCGCGCTCACGGCGGCGCTTCTTCACACCGTCAACCACGCCGCCTTCAAAGGCCTGCTCTTCCTCGGGGCGGGCAGCGTGCTCTCCCGCACGCACCTCCGCAACATCGAGGAGCTCGGCGGGCTCGCCCGGCGCATGCCGTGGACGGCGGGGCTGTTCCTGCTCGGCGCCATCGCCATCTCGGCGCTCCCGCCGCTCAACGGATTCGTCAGCGAGTGGCTCACTTTCCAGGCGCTTCTCGGAGGCGCGACCCGCTTTCACGGGCCGGCCGGTCTCGTCATTGTTTTTTCCGCGGCGATGCTCGCGCTGACCGGAGGCCTTGCCGCGGCCTGTTTCGCGAAGGCGTTCGGCGTCACCTTTCTTGGCCGCCCGCGAACATCGCAGGCTGAGCACGCCACCGAGGCGCCGCCGTCGATGATCGCCGGCATGCTGTGGCTCGGCGCGCTGTGCGTCGCGCTCGGCGTCGCGCCGGGCTATGCGATGCGGCTGCTCGACGCGCCCACGGCGGCGTTGCTCCACGGCCCCGGCGCGAGCGCCGTCGTGACGGCCCGGGGACCGCTCGTGCTGTCGACGGCGCTGACGCCGTCAGGCGCGAACGGAACGGCCATTTCGATGACGATGGTCGCCGCGCTCCTCATCGCGCTCAGCGCGATGGCGCTGGTGCTGCGCCGCGGCGTCCGGCGTGCGCCGCCGCGCGTCGCTCCGACGTGGACGTGCGGGATGACACCCACGGCGCGGTTCGACTACACGGCGACCGCGTTCGCCAAGCCGCTCCGGCTCGTGTTCGCGGCGCTCTATCATCCGCGCCGCGAGGTGACCCGCGAGACGGCCGGGACGCCGTACGTCGTCCGGCGGATCCACTACGCCGGCGAGATTGTTGACCTCGCGGAGACGCACATTTACCACCGGGTCGAGCGCGAGATCTCGGCGCTCTCGCAGCTCATTCGCGCCCGCAGCACCGGCCGCATCTACGGGTACATCGGGTTCGTGCTCGCCGCCCTCTTCGTGGCGCTGCTGCTGCTCGGGGTGGCCTACTGATGATCGGCGACAGGCCGCTCGCCCTCGTGCTCGTCGAGATGATCCTGCTCGTGCTGGTGGGGCCGCTCGTGACCGGCACCATCCAGAAGATGAAGGCGCGGCTCCAGTGCCGCCGGGGCGCCGCGGTGCTTCAGCCGTACCGCGATCTCGCCAAGCTGTTCCGCAAAGGCACGGTGCAGGCCGACACGACATCGGGCTTCTTCTGGTCGATCCCGATCCTCGTGCTCGCCGCTACCGTGGCCGCGGGCGCGCTCGTGCCGGTCATTCGGGCGGGGCCGCCGGCCTTTCCGTTGGGCGACGCGGTGATGCTCCTCGGGCTCCTCGCGCTGGCCCGCTTCCTCACGGCGGTCGGCGCGCTCGACGCCGGCGGCGCTTTCGGCGGCATGGGCGCTTCGCGCGAGATGACGATCGCGCCGCTCGTCGAGCCGGTCCTGATGATGGTCGTGTTCTCGACCGCGGTGGCCGCCGGGACGACGGAGCTTGGCGCGCTGGCCGCGCACCGCGGGACGTCGTGGTTCCTGGCCTGGCGCGCGGCGGACTTCCTCGGCTTCGCGGCCATGCTCGTGCTGCTCCCGGCGGAGACCGGCCGGATCCCCGTCGACAATCCGGACACGCATCTCGAGCTCACGATGCTGCACGAAGGAATGCTGCTCGAGCACTCCGGGCCGGGACTCGGCTGCATGGCGCTCGCCTCGCACACACGGCAGATCGTGACGCTCAGCCTGGTGTCGGCGCTCTTCTTTCCGATCGGACCCGCCGGCGGCGCGTCGGGCCTCGTCCTCGGCGCCGGCGCGTTCGCGGTGAAGATCCTCGTGCTCGCGACGTTCCTCGCGCTGGTCGAGTCGTCGTACGCCAAGCTCCGGCTGTTCCGCGTGCCGCAGTACCTCGGCGTCGGTTTCGTGTGCGCCCTGACGGCGCTCGCGCTGAGGATCCTGTGAGCCCGCTGAGTCCTGATGCGGTCCACACCGTCATCGACGACCTCGGCGCGCTGCTGCTGTTCACGATGATCCTCATCGTCGCGGCAGGGCAGATCTATCGCGCCATCTATTCCGTGGCCGCGCAGTCGCTCCTCATCTCCATCGCCGCCGCCGTCCTCGCGACGTCGACCGGGAATCCGGATCTCTGGGTGATTGCCGGCATCACGCTGGCGGTCAAGGCCATCCTGCTGCCGTGGGTGCTGCACCGGGTCGTCCAGCGCATGAACGTGCGGCGCGAGGTGGAGCCGGTGATCCCCATCGCCGCGACGCTCGCCCTCGCGGTCGCGATCGTCGTGGTGTCGTTTCAGTTGAGCGCGTCGCTCGGCCCCGTCCGTCAGGCGATCACCGGCAACGCGCTCCCGGTCGGCATCGCCCTCACGCTGACGGGCGTGCTGGTCATGGCGACCCGCAAGACGGCGCTGACCCAGATGGTGGGCCTCTTCGCCTCGGAGAACGGCATCTTCTTCACGGCGATGGCCGTCACGCAGGGAATGCCGCTCATCATCGAGATCGGCGTGATCCTCGACGTGATCCTCGCCGCGCTCGTGATGACGATCATGGTGCTCCGCGTCCGCTCGACGGTCGACGCCGACATCGCCGACCTGGATCGGCTGAGGGGATGATCGGTGGCTGAGACGCTCCTCTGGGTCCTCCCGGTCGTCCCGACCGTCACCGCGCTGCTCATGCTCACGACGCGCGATCGCCGCGTGCTGTCGGCGATTGACGTCGCCGGATCGTCGGTGCTTCTCGCGCTCGCGCTGGTCCTCGCGCGCGACGTGGCCGCCGGCGGCCCGCGAGCGCTCGGCGTCTTTCGCGCGGACGCCCTCGGAGTCGTCTTTCTCCTCCTTGTCGTCGTCCTCACGCTGGCCGTCTCCATCTACACGGTGGGGTGGCTCAGGCAGGCGGTGGCCGTCGGCAACATGAAGGCCGAGTACTTGCGGTCGTACTTCGCGCTCGTGCACGCCTTCGTGGCGACGATGGTCGTGACGGTCCTCGCCGACAACCTCGGCGTCCTCTGGATCGCGATGGAAGGGACGACGATCACGTCGGCCGTTCTCATCGGCTACCACGGCCACCATCACGGACTCGAGGCGGCGTGGAAGTACATCATCGTGACGACCATCGGCATTTCGTTCGGCCTCTTCGGCACCGTGCTCGTCTACGCCGCGTACGCGGCCGCCGCCGGCGTTCACGGCGGCGCGGGATCGCTGAGCTGGTCGGCGATCATGCAGGTCGCGCCCACGCTCGACCCGGGGATCATTCGCATCGGCTTCATCTTCGTCATGGTCGGGTACGGCACCAAGGCGGGTCTCGCGCCCATGCACCTCTGGCTGCCGGACGCGCACAGCCAGGCGCCCACGCCCGTCTCGGCGCTGCTCTCGGGCGTGCTCATCAAGTGCGCGCTCCTCGGCATCATCCGGTTTCAGACGATCGCGGCGGCCGCGTGCGGTCCGGCGTTCCCGGCGCGCGTGCTGATCGTCTTCGGCCTGACGTCGGTCATCGTGGCCACGCCGTTCATCCTGGCGCAGCACGACATCAAGCGCCTCCTCGGCTACCACAGCGTCGAGCACGTCGGAATCGTCGCGCTCGGTCTCGGCTTCGGCGGCCCCATCGGCACCTACGGCGCGCTGCTGCACGTGGTGAACCACGGCATCACGAAGGCGCTCGCGTTCTTCGCCGCCGGCAAGGCCATCGCCCGCTACGACTCGCGCGATATGCGTGTGATCCGGGGCCTCCTCGCCGTCGCGCCGATCGGCGCGACGTTCCTCATGCTCGCGGCGCTGTCGCTCGCCGGCGTGCCGCCGTTCTCGATCTTCGTGAGCGAGCTGATGGTGCTGCGCGCCGGCATCGGCCACGGTCACTGGGTGGCGATCGCGATCTTTCTCGCGATGGTCGTCGTCATCTTCGCCGGCCTCCTCCATCACGCCGGCGCCATGGTCTTCGGCGAGCCGCCGGCGACGGCAAGCCGGGAGCCGGAAGCGTGGTCCCCGCTGATCGGCATGCTGCTGCTCGCGGCGATCATGATCCTGCTCGGACTCACCATTCCCGCGAGCCTCGACCGGCTGCTCCAGCGCGCAACGGAGGTCGTCGTTGGCTGACCGTACCGTGCGCCTCGTTGACGCGGCCGATCTCCCTGCGGCGGCCGCCGAGCTGACGGGACCGCACGCGATGGCGCTCGCCACGGTGGTGGCGACGGACGAGACGGCGACGCCGGACGGCGATTTCAAGGTGCGCTATGTCTTCGAACCCACCGCTCCAGGCGGTCCCGATCGTTTCGTGACGCTTGTGGTCTCCGTCGATGCCGCGCGCCTGGAAGTGCCGTCGCTGACGACGATCGTCCCGGCGGCCAACTGGCACGAGCGCGAGATGCGGGATCTCTTCGGCATCGTCCCGGCCGGGCATCCCGATCCCCGCCCGCTCGTGGTCCACGACGGGTGGCCGCAGGGCGTCTTCCCGCTGCGCAAGGCGTTCGATGGATCGCGGCGCGTCGCCGTCGAGCCCGCCGCCGAGTTCCCGCACCTCGTCGCGGAAGGGGAGGGCGTCTTCGAGATCCCGGTCGGTCCGATCCACGCGGGCATCATCGAGCCGGGGCACTTCCGTTTTTCGTCTGTCGGCGAGACCGTGCTCAATCTCGACGCGCGACTGTTCTACACGCATCGCGGGCTGGAAAAGCGGATGGAGGGACTCTCGCCGCTCGACGCCTTCTACGTCGCCGAACGCATCTGCGGCGTGTGTTCGGTCGCGCATGGCCTGGGCTACTGCGAAGCCCTCGAGCAGATTGCCGGAGTCGATGCGCCGCCGCGGGCCCGGCTGATCCGGACCATCGCGCTCGAACTGGAGCGGCTCTACAACCACGTCGGCGACATCGGCAACGTCTGCGCCGGCGCGGCGTTCCACTACGGCACGATGACCGGCAGTCGCTTGAAAGAGACGCTCCAGCAAGTGAACGAGCGGCTCGCCGGCAATCGGTTCCTTCGAGGCCTCGTGATCCCGGGCGGCGCGCGCCTCGATCTCTCGAGCGACCTGCTCCGCGTGCTCGCCGATACGCTTCGGGACACGCTCGCGGGGCTCGACACCTTGATGGAACGTATCGAAGCCAATCCGTCGGTCGTCGATCGGCTCGATGACACCGGCGTCCTCGACCATCAGGCCGCGCTCGACCTCGCCGTCGCCGGCGTCGCGGCCCGCGCGAGCGGCGTGGATCGCGACGCGCGTCGCGATCATCCGCACGGCGCGTTCGGGGGCGCCGATCCGCCCGACCTGCGCGTGGTGACGGCGTCCGAAGGGGACGTCATGGCCCGCGTGACCGTGCGCGCCCTCGAGGCCCGCGAGTCGATCCGGCTCATCGGCGAGCTCGTCCGGCGGCTCGAGCCCGGGCCGCTGCAGATCGCCCTCGCCGATCCGCTGCCGGGCGGACGGATCGGAATCTCGGCGATCGAGTCGGCGCGCGGCGAGGCGGTCCACTGGCTTCGCACCGACGCGTCCGGACGCGTGGAGCGATACCACCTCCGGTCGCCGAGCTATCACAACTGGCCCGCCGTGGCTCTGGCCGGCCAGACGGCCATCGTTCCGGATTTCCCGCTCGTCAACAAGAGCTTCGAGCTCTGCTATTCGTGCACGGACCGCTGACATGCTGCGAATTCTGATCAACGCGCTCCGCACGGGGGTCGTCACGACGCGCTACCCCGCGGAGCCGGGCGTCCCGCCGGATCGCTTTCGCGGCGCGCCCGTGCTCCGCAGCGGCAGCCGCCTGCCGCCTCCGGACGTGTGTCCCTCGGGCGCGCTCACGGAACGTTTCGATGCGGGCGGTCGCCACGTCGCGCTCGATCTCGCGCGATGCGTCTTCTGCGGCCGCTGCGCCGAGGATCCGTGGGAAGGCGCCGTGACCATGGGACGGGACTTCGAGCTCGCCGCACGCAGCCGCGACGACCTGCGGATCGAGGTCGTCGCCGACGAGACAATTCACGTCAGCTCGACGGCGGAGCCGGCGCGCGCCTTGTCCGCCGTAGCCTTGGCGGAGGCGGACCGCGCCTCGTCGGAAATCCGCCGCGTGCTCGGCCGATCGCTGCAGCTGCGTCACCTCGACGCGGGCTCCTGCAACGCCTGCGACTGGGAGCTCGCGGCGCTGCTGAATCCGGTGTACGACGTGCGTCGCCTCGGCATCGACTTCGTCGCATCGCCGAGACACGCGGATGGCGTCGCGGTCACCGGTTCGGTCACGCGCAACCTGGAGACCGCCGTCCGTCGCACGGTCGAGGCCGTTCCGGATCCGCGCATCGTGATCGCCGTCGGCGCGTGCGCCGCCTCCGGCGGCATCGTCGGCGAGGGATACGCGAGCGCCGGCGGCGTCGATCGGATCCTGCCGGTCGACGTCTACATTCCCGGCTGCCCGCCGCGCCCGGAGGCCATCATCTTCGGCATCCTGGTTGCGCTCGGGCGTCTCGACGCCCGCCGATCGCGTCGCGGGGAGTGAGAAGCGCGAGTGGCGTGACCGAGGCAGGGGTCCGCGCTATGCTGTGTCAGTCCCTCAATGTCGCGCACCTTGTTGATCGCCGCGCTCGCGCTCACGCTCGCCGGTTCTGCGGCCGCGCCGCGCGCCGCGGCGCCGGCGCCGATTCTGCCCGTGCTCGTTGAACTGTTCACGTCCGAGGGCTGCGAGGACTGTCCGCCCGCCGACAAGGTGCTCGAACAGTTGATCGCGGCGCAGCCGGTGAGCGGCGGCGAGGTGATCGGGCTCGGCGAGCACGTCGACTACTGGGATCAGCTCGGCTGGAAGGATCGGTTCTCGTCGCACGCGCTGACGGCGCGGCAGGGCCTCTACGCCGCGCGCTTCGCCAACGACAGCATCTACACGCCGCAGATGGTCGTCGATGGTCGCAGCGAGTTCGTCGGCAGCGACGCGGCCGCGGCGCGACGCGCGATTGGCAAGGCGATCGCGCAGCCGCACGGCGTCGTGAGGATAACGTTGAACGATCGCTCGGCTGAAAGCCTCGCGCTACAACCGCCCGCGTTGCGAGTCAACCTCACGGTCACCGATCTGCCGAAGATCACGCGCGGCGATCAGGCGGACATCATCGTCGCGATCACCGAGGACGGCCTGCGCACCGACGTCAAGCGCGGCGAAAACAAGGGGCGCGTGCTGACGCACGCGGCCGTCGCGCGCTACATGGCGACGATCGGTGACGCGGCGGACGGCTCCGCGTCGGCCAGCGCCGACATCGCGCTCGCGCCGGACTGGCAGCGCGATCGGCTCAAGGTGATCGCGTTCGTGCAGGAGCGCAAGAGCAGACAGATCCTCGCGTCCGCATCGACAGCGCTCAAGAATATCCGCCCGTGAACGAGTACCCGTACTGGTGGGACACGCTGCCGAGCAGGACGCTCGGAAGCGAGAACTCAGAACTTAGAACTGAGAACTCAGCACCAGCCACCAGTCACCAGCCACCAGCCACCGGCCGTGTCGACGTCGCCATCATCGGCGCGGGCTACACAGGCCTCGCCGCCGCGCGTCTGCTCGCGAAGTCCGGTGCGTCGGTCGCCGTGCTCGAACGCGAGCGCGTCGGATGGGGCGCCAGCTCGCGCAACGGCGGTCAGCTGCTCACCGGGCTGAAGCTCGATCCGTCGACGTTGATCAAGAAGCACGGCGAGGCGCGGGCACGGCAGCTGTTCGACGTGGCGAAGGAATCGATCGCGCGGCTCGAGTCGCTGGTCGCGCAAGAAACGATCGACTGCGAGCTGACGCGGACAGGACATCTCCAGGCGGCGTGCAAGCCTTCACACTTCGCCGCGTTCCGCGACGAGCAGGCGCTGCTCGCGCGCGTGTTCAATCATCGTGTCGAGCTCGTCTCGCGCGCGGATCAGCGATCTGAGGTCGGCACGGACGGCTATCACGGCCTGATGATCGACGAGCACAGCGGCGCGATCAATCCCGCGCGCTACGTGCACGGGCTCGCGGCCGCCGCCGTCCGCGCGGGCGCGTCCATCGCGACCGGCGTCGCGGTCACCGGCGTGCAGCGCGCATCGAATGGCTGGCGCGTCTCGACCGCGGATGGCGCCATCTCCGCGCGCAACGTGTTCGCCGCGACCAACGGCTACACCGGCGGCGCGACGCCGAATCTTCAGCGCCGCTTCGTGCCCATCGGCAGCTACATCATCGCCACCGAGCCGCTCACGCCGGATCGGGCCGCGGCGATTCTGCCGAAAAAGCGAATGGCGTTCGACTCGAAGAACTTTCTTCATTACTTCCGCGTGACGCCGGATCGGCGCCTGGTGTTCGGCGGCCGCGCGGAGTTCACGTCGCCGGACGAGAACACCACGCGGCGTGCGGCGGCGATTCTGCAACGGGCGATGACAGACCTGTTTCCGGAGCTGGCCGGGACGCGCATCGACTATGCGTGGGGCGGGAACGTCGCGTTCACGCGCGATCAGATGCCGCACGCCGGCGTGATCGACGGCGTGTTCTACGCGGGCGGCTACTGCGGACACGGCATCGCGATGGCGACGCACCTGGGCGAAGCGATCGCCGATCGCATCTCGGGCGGATCGGCGGTGCATCCGCTGTTCGACGATCGATTTCCAGCGATCCCGTTCTATGACGGCCGGCCGTGGTTCCTGCCACTCGTCGGCGCGTATTACCGGTTGATGGATCTGATTTCGTGATTTGTAGCGCGAGGCTTTCAGCCGAGCGTCGTTGGCTCGCCTGAAAGGCGCGCCCTGCATCTCAAATGGAGCGACATGCCAGTCGATCTCGAATTCTCACCCGAACGCATGCGCGCGATGGCCGACGCGGTCGTCGGGCGTTGCATCGATCACGTCGCGACGCTCGACCGCCAGCCGATCTGCGGTGACGTCGACGCCGCCGCGCTGTGCCGATCGATGCGCGAGCCCGCGCCGGAACACGGCGTCGCGCTCGAATCGCTGCTCGATCCGCTGTTCCGCGACTGGATCCCGCGGTCGTTCACGGCGCCGGGTCCCGGATATCTCGCGTTCATTCCGGGCGGCGGCGTGTTCCCGGCGGCGCTCGCCGATTTCATCGCCGACACGACGAACCGCTACACCGGCGTCTGGCAGGCGGCGCCCGCGCTCGTCCAGCTCGAAGCGAACGCGCTCGACTGGCTGCGCGAGTGGATGGACTTTCCGGCGGCGACGCGCGGCCTGTTCACGGCCGGCGGCTCGATGGCGACGTTCAACGCGATCGTCTGCGCGCGCGAGCGGCATCTCGGCGCCGAGATTCGCCGCGGGGTGCTGTACACGTCGGACCAGGCGCATCACTCGATCCTGAAATCCGCAAAGCTCGCTGGCGTGATGCCTGATCGCGTGCGCGCAATCGAGTCCGACAATCGTTTCCGCCTGCGCGTCGATCGCCTGAACGACGCCATCGCCGCCGATCGGCGTGCCGGTCTCACGCCCTTCGCCGTCGTCTCGAGCGCGGGGACGACGAACACCGGCGCGGTCGATCCGCTCGACGCGATCGCGGACGTCTGCGCGCGCGAAGGCATCTGGCATCACATCGACGGCGCCTATGGCGCGTTCTTTTATTCGTGTGACGAGCTGCGTTCGACGCTGGGCGGGCTGCCGCGCGCCGACTCGCTGACGCTCGATCCGCACAAGGGCATGTTCCTTCCGTACGGCACGGGCGCGTTGCTCGTGCGCGACGGCGCGGCGCTGCGCGCGGCGCACGAGGCGACGGCGGCGTACCTTCCTGCGATGCCACATCCGTCGGACTTCTACGATCCGAGCCAGCACGGACCGGAGCTGTCGCGCGGATTTCCCGGGCTGCGCGTCTGGCTGTCGGTGAAGATGTACGGCTCCGCCGCGTTTCGCGCGGCCATTGCCGAGAAACGCGCGCTGACGCTCGACGCGGCGCGCCGCGTGGCGGCGCTGCCGGGCATCGTGATGGACTCGGAACCGGAGCTGTCGCTGTTCGCGTTTCACCTGACGTGGCCGGGCGCGTCGCGCGCCGATGAAGACGCCGCAACGAAAGCGCTGATGGAGCAGACCACAGAGCGCGGGCGCGTGATGGTGACGGGATGCACGGCGCACGGCAGATATCTCGGACGCGTGTGCGTGCTCAGCTTCCGCACGCATCAGGAAGAGATCGACGCGCTTGTCGAAGACATGAGCGTGGTGATCGAAGAGCTGAAGAGTAGGAAGGTCGAAGGGCAGGAGGGTAGAAAGGCGTGACCGCTCTGTCACATCGCGCACATCTGCGCGCGATTGCGATCTCCGCGATGCGCGCGCGCGGCCTCGATCCCGAGTTTCCGCCGGATGCGCTTGCCGCCGTCGCGACGATGAAGACCGCGCCGAGCGCGACGGAGGAACCCGTGCGCGATCTGCGGTCGCTGCTCTGGTGCTCGATCGACAACGACGAGTCGCGCGACCTCGATCAATTGTCCGTCGCCGAGGAGCTGGCGGGCGATGCCGTCACACTGCTCATCTCGGTCGCCGACGTCGACGCGCTGGTGTCGAAAGGCTCGCCGATCGATCGACACGCGGCGGCGAACACGACCTCGGTCTACACGCCGGCGGCCATCTTCCCGATGCTGCCCGAGCGGCTGTCGACCGATCTCACCTCGCTCGCGGATCAGCAGGACCGGCTGTCGGTCGTCATCGAATGCGTAGTCGCGTCCGACGGCCGGCTGAAGTCGTCGGACGTGTACGGCGCGGTCGTGCGCAACCGCGCGAAGCTCGCGTACAACGCCGTCGGCGCGTGGCTGACTGGAGACGGTCCGCTTCCGGACGCCGCGGCGCGTGTGCGCGGCATGGATCGGCAACTGAAGATTCAGGATCGCGTGGCACAGGCGCTCGGCAAGGTACGCCACGAGCACGGCGCGCTCGAGTTCGCTTCATCCGACGTCGAGCACGTGTTCGACGGCGACACGCTGCAGGAGGTCCGGCCCGGCCTGCCGAATCGGGCCAAGTCGCTGATCGAGAATCTGATGATCGCCGCCAACGGCGCCGTCGCGCGCTTTCTCGACGGGCGCGGGTTTCCGTCGCTCCGCCGCGTCGTGCGATCGCCGGAGCGGTGGGATCGCATTCGCGCGCTGGCCGCGCTGACCGGCGACACGCTGCCGGCGGCGGCGGATTCGGCTGCGCTGGCCGCGTTCCTCGCGCACCGAAAGGAAGTCGCGCCTGACGCGTTCGGCGATCTGTCGCACACGGTCATCCGCCTGCTCGGTCCCGGCGAGTACGTCGTCGATCCGCCTGGCGCGGAGCCGCCTGGGCATTTTGGTCTCGCCGTCCGGGACTACACCCACTCGACGGCGCCGAACCGCCGCTATCCGGATCTGATCACGCAGCGCCTGATCAAAGCGGCGCTCGCGGGACATACGTCGCCGTACGCGATCGACGAACTGGTGCGGCTGGCGGCGCACTGCACGGCGCAGGAAGACAACGCGAACCGCGTGGAGCGCCAGGTCAGAAAATCGGCGGCCGCGATGCTCGTCGAGTCGCGCGTCGGCGAGACGTTCGACGCGCTGGTGACGGGCGTGTCGCCGCAGGGCACGTTCGTGCGCGTGGCGACGCCGCCGATCGAGGGCAAGCTGATGCGCGGCGAGCACGGCCTCGACGTCGGCGATCGCGTGCGCGTCCGGCTCGTCGAGGTCAACGTCGATCGCGGCTACATCGATTTCGTCCGCATCTAGATTTGTAGCGCGAGCCTTTCAGGCGAGCGAGGCCCCTTTATACCGTCCCCGCGGAGGCGACCCATGTCTGCGACCGTGACCAACGCACGGGACCGTCTGGTATCCCTCGACGTGATGCGCGGGCTCGTGATGGTCCTGATGGCCATCGACCACGTCCGCGTGTACTCCGGCCTGCCTGCGGGCGGTCCGACGCCGGGCATCTTTTTCACGCGCTGGGTCACGCATTTCTGCGCGCCGGCCTTCGCCTTCTTCGCGGGCACGAGCGCGTTTGTATCCGGACAAAGACGGACCACGCCGGATCTGTCCCGGCACCTCCTCACGCGCGGCGCCCTGCTCATCCTGCTCGAACTGACGGTGCTTCGCCTGGCGTGGACGTTCAACGTCGATTACGCGGAGTACATGCTCGCCGGCGTCATCTGGATGCTCGGCGTCTGCATGATGCTGATGGCGGCGCTCGTCTATCTCCCGACGCGCGCGATTGCCATCGTCGGGCTGATCGTGATCTTCGCGCAGAACCTCGTCGGCGCCGTCGCGGGACTGACGCCGAAGTCGTGGGAATGGATCTGGCAGTTCGTGTACTTCGGCGGCGTGTTCAGAATCGGCGAGAGCGGTCCGTTCGTCGCCGTGCTGTACTCAATCGTGCCGTGGGTCGGCGTGATGGCGACCGGGTACGCCTTCGGCGCGATCGTGATTCGCGAGCCCGCGGAACGGGACCGGCTCTTCGTGCGGATCGGCGTGCCGGCGACGGCGTTGTTCCTGGCGGTGGGCGGGCTCATGGTCTTCATGAACCCGGCGCCCGCCGGTGCGCCGCCCGCGCTGCTGCGGTTACTGAATCAGCAGAAGTACCCCGCGTCGCAGTTGTTCCTGCTGATGACGCTCGGCCCGACGATCGCGCTGCTGCCGCTCGCGGAGCGCGCCCGTAGCGCCGTTGGCGAGGCGCTCGCGGTCTTCGGCCGCGTGCCGCTCTTCTATTACTTGCTGCACATCCCGCTGATTCACTTCGCCGCCGTCGTCGTGTCGCTCGTGCGCGAGGGACACGTCAATCCGTGGCTGTTCGGAAATCACCCGATGATGCCGCCGCCGCTTCCCGCCGGATACCAATGGGGACTTCCGCTCCTCTATCTGATGTTCGCCATCGTCATCGCGATCCTGTACGTGCCGTGCCGATGGTTTGCGGGCGTCAAGGCTCGGCATCGCGACGGCTGGGTCCGTTACCTGTAGTGTCCGGCTTCAGCCGGACTTACATCTTGGTTCGGCTCTGCTTGAGGTATTGCGGGCTGTAGGGCACGCCGTACGGCGTGTTCTGCTTGAACGCGGCCTTGTCGCGCGCGAATGTGTCCGCCGCCTGTTCGATCGCCTGAATCTCGTCCGGCGTGCAATCGCGCATCGTGATTTCCTCGCGCGGCATGAAGAACACCTGTCCGATCGGCATGCTCTGCGTCGCCGTGATG
Organism: Terriglobia bacterium; assembly: GCA_020073005.1. Lineage (GTDB taxonomy): Bacteria > Acidobacteriota > Vicinamibacteria > Vicinamibacterales > CAVVIG01 > SRVP-36. The sequence continues at coordinate 45,465 of JAIQFX010000028.1, forward strand.
CCTTCTCCCGGCTCCAGGACATAACGGAACTCGGTCTCGTGCGCATACCAGTCGGTCTCGACGCGGACGACGAGCGCGGGCGCCATCGGACGCTCGATCATGTTGAAGACCGACGTGTAGACCGTGTCCCAGCCGGACGATGTCTGGAAGTTCGTCGCGCCGCGCAGCGAGAGTGCGCCGGGCGGCGTGCCGAGATCTTCGGGGACGATGAACGTGCGCGCGACGCGCAGCGCTTCTTCCTTTGAGATCGGCGGGTTCGGCACCGCGAAGGTGACCTCTTCTTTGATCGCGCCCATGCTGCCGAGCGGCAGCGAGACGACGACGGAGAAGAGCGGATCCCATTTGCCGCGCGGACCGCTCAGGAAGTACGTGAACTGATATTTCCCGTCGCCGAGGAACTCGAGATGAAACGATTCGTTCGCTTCGAGCGGCGGGTAGACGAGAAAGCCGAGCGCGCTGCCGGCCTCGAGCACGGGGCAGTGGCGCGCGTGCTGCGGGAGCAGAGGCCGCTGCGCTTCGCGACGCGGTTTGAGTCCGACGCCAGGCCGCCGCGAGTTCGGATAGAGCCGTACTTCCATCCGCGTATCGTAACGGATTGCCGCGACCGCTCGTCTTGATTCGTGGCGTCCGATTCGTTGCGTCCGGCTTCAGCCGGACTCAGACTCCGCCGCGCGGCTGGCGGCGCTTCGGGCGCGCGGCTCGCCGCTCGAACAACACACGGCGCCAGCGACAAAGTCTCAACCGCTAACCCACGTACGCGGCACGAAGTCGTGCCGCGTGAGGTGGCTGGCACCGCGTGTTGTGACCTGCCGGTGGTTGACGAGCGGCTCGAACGCGCGCCGAATCGCCGCCGGCCGCCCGGCGACGGCAGCCAGGCGGTACTCGGCGGCGCAAGTGAATAGGCGTCTGTAAAGGTTAACCGCGCCGCTTCAGCCGCGGCGGCTCATGATCGCGCCGGCCGCCGTCGGCTGCAAGCGGATGTTGGGCTGCCCGTCATCTACTGAAGTGTCGCTTGGGTAAGCTGTCTGAGTTGCGGCACCACTTTCCTAGCAAGTTCTTGAACCTCTCCTGTTTCTTCTGCCAACAGGCCAACGGCACAGGTCAGGGCCCGAAGGAGTTCATTCCGGTCGAGCGATCGAGTCAATGCGTCCGTCGCGGCGTGCCGCACTTCCGGCGGAAGAAGATCGAAGCCACGGCCGTGAAAAGCCGGAAGGCCCCGCCGGTGGCACGCGAGGCTCAGTGCGTAGTCTCGCACGCCGCTAACCCAGTACTCTGCCTGCCACAGCCGACCACGTTCGATACAGAACCGGGCCCTCAACGCCTGGTGCGCTGCGTAGCCGAAAAGCTGCTGCTCCTGCGGGGGCTGCACATGCGCCTGCTCTGCGGCTTCGCCGAAAAGCAGCCTGAACTCTGGGCCGAGTGCGCGAAACTGGGACGCCGGTGCAAAGGACAGATCGAACTGAAGGCAGCCTGGCAACAAGAAGACCCGATAGATCGCAGCGCCGCTAGGCAGATCGAAAAGATGAGTTGCGGAGAACTCACTACGGAGGTCGTTGGTGAAGTCGTCGAGGACCTCGCCGATTGATATTCCGTCTGAGACGCCGAACGTGAGATCTAGATCTGACCAGCGGTCGCCTTCGGAGTTCGCCAACGAGCCCACCACAGCTCCGGCCACAACCCGAACGTCGACTCTGGCACGTTCGAGTACGTGGTCGCGCACACGGTTGCGGTCGTCAATGGTGAACATGTTCATTCGTTACGCACCACGTCAGCCCAACCAGTAGTAGACCGACCGGCCTATTGCGACACGCCTTGCGCGCCTCGCAGCATAACGCAAGATTGCCTCCCGCCCATTTCCGAGGAGAGTCACTGCACCCACTGGCGGTTAGAGCACAAGTCGCCACCGAGACCACCAGATTAGGTGGACCTGCATAACATCCGTATCGGCATCGCGTTTCGCAAGCTATCGAGCGCGACCCACGCTGGGAACATCAGCGACACCGACTGATACCGGGCACGAGCGCGTTCGAGCCGCTCGTCGACAATCGACAGATCACAACACGCGGTGACAGCCACCACACGCGGCACGATTTCGTGCCGCGTACGTGGGTTAGCGGTTGAGACTTTGTTGCTGGCGCCGCGTGTTGTTCGAGCGGCGAGCCGCGATCGTGCCCGGTATCAGTCGGTGGCGCATCCGCTCGGCTGAAGCCTCGCGCTACACGTCCTCAGTGACGCTCGGCTGAAAGCCTCGCGCTACACGTCCGACGCCGTTCGTCAATTCATACGTCCCTGGCGCGAGTCTGCTCGCGTAGCCCTCGTCCACCAGCGCGTGGTTGCCAAGTCCGGCGTCAGACCGCGACAGACCCGTGACGCGCGCGAGCTCGCCGGGGACCGTCATGCCGGCACTGGCGAGAAAACAGCGGGCGATTTCTCGCAGCGCGGTTTCTCGATTCACGCGCTTCAGCAACTGATCGGGAAACTTTCCGACGCCGAGCGTCCAGATGTACGTGAACTTCGGCACGTAATAGACCTCGCTCGGCACGACGATCATCGCGGCCTGAAGCTCATCCATCGCTCGCGTGAACGCCGCGCGATCCTTGACGCCGGATTCGTCGCGCAGATCCGACGTCGCCATCTCCCATTCGCCGCGCAGCACTTTCAGAACCGCCCGCGCGTTCTTGCTGAGCCGTGTCTTTTCTTCAGCTTTGCGCACGCCCCAGATGGCGTGAAAGTAGGGAATCATCCGCGGCGCGAGGAACGTCGCTTTGCCGCGGGCGAGCTTCGCGTAGTAAACCTTCCCGCGCTTCACGAGATCATCTTTCAGGAGCCACGTCGACGAGGCCTCCGGATCCTTCTGGACGTTGCGCGGCAGCACCGCGTCGCGCCGTCCGCAGACCGCGACGTAGAGCGACGGCCCCGGCCGCCGCGAATCGGTCAGACAGGCCGCGAAGCCGACGTGTTCGATGAAGCGCTCGGCGTCGAACGCGGTCTCGACCTGTTGCGTCCCCTCGCGGCGCCAGTGATAGTCGCGATAATCGTCGATCTCGGCGGGAAGCTGTGCCTTCACCGCCTGCCCGAGAGGAACGTCGCCAGCGGGATCGCGATCGCCAGGAGCAGGCACGATCCGAACGGAACCATCAGGAACCAGAAGGCGGGCTGCGGCCTCGGCGGACCCAGCGCGACGTTGCCGTAAATGGCCGGCGACACCACCGCGAGAATCAGCATCACACCATACAGCGTCGTTCGGGTGAGAACCGGCCTTCGCGTCGACAGGACGTCGGCGAGCACGACGGCTACGAACGGGGCGAGCACCCAGATGGTGAATAGAACCGTCAGCAGAACCTGACGATGACCGACGAGAAGCATGAAATAGATCGAGCTGGCGGCGCCTGCCGCCACCGCGATGAGAGCCGCCACGCGCAGGAGCCTCAGCGATTCAACCACGCCTCGTACGCTTTCGCATTGAACGGCCGGCCGAGGAAATCCTGGACGAGCGCCGCCGCGGGCTTCGCGCCGCCAGGCGCCAGCACCGTGTCGCGGTAACGCCGCGCGACGGTGGGCGAGAGCAGATTCGTCGGGTCGAACTTGCTGAACAGGTCCTTCGCGATCACCAGCGACCACATGTACGTGTAGTACGACGCCGTGTAGTTCGGGTTGCCGAGCTGCGTGAAGCTCGTCTGACGATGCGTGCCGTCGACGTACGGGAACGGCACGAGCGCGTTGGTGACGTCGCGCATCAGCGCGGTCGTGTCGATCGACTTCGGATCGCGATTGTTCAGGTCGAGCGTATAGCGCGCGACGATCATCTGCGGGCGCAATCCGGTCGGGCCGATCGCCTTGCCGAAGTCGTTCGCCCGGCGCATGCGGGCGACGAGCTCCGCCGGAATCGGCTCGTTCGTCTGATAGTGCTTCGCGAACGTCGCGAGCGTCGCCGGATCCCACGTCCACTCCTCGAACATCTGCGACGGCGCCTCGATGAAATCGGCTTCCGACACTCGCGTCACGCCGAACCAGCGATGGCGCGCCGAGAGGATTTGGTGCACGACGTGACCGAACTCGTGGAACATCGTGACCTGCACGTCGTCGTGCGTCAGCAGGCCGGGGTCGCCGGGCTGGCCGCCGGGCAGCGCGCCATACATCACGGTTTCGGGAAGCTGCCGGCCCGCGACGCCCGTGCGCACGACGCCGGTCAGCGCGCCCGTGCCCTGCTTGTTGCGCCGCGGACGCAGGTCGAGATAGAAGCGCCCGATCGGTTTCCCGTTCTCGAGCATCTCGTAGGCTTCGACCGACGGATCCCACACGGGAACATTCGGCGTCGCCTTGATCGTGACGCCGTACAGCCGCGACGTCACGTCGAACACGCCCTGCTTCACGCGGTCGTACGCGAAGTACGGGCGCACCGAGAGCGCGTCGAAGTCGTAGCTTTCGCGCCGCACGAGCTCGAGGTAGTAGATCGACTCCCACGGTCCGATCGTCGTCGCGCCCGGGACGTCGCGCCGCTTGCGCGCGAGCAGCTCGTCGAACTCGCGCTTCGTCCGCTCGCGCGACACCTCGACGATGCGATCGATGAAGTCCGAGGCGGCTTCGGCGCTGCCGGCCATGCGCGGGGCGATGTCGTACTCGGCCCACGACGCGAAGCCGAGCAGGCGGGCGATCTCCGTGCGGATCGCGAGTATGCGATCGAGGACCGCCATGTTGATCGGGTACGCGCGATTGTTCTGTGACAGGTAGAGCCGCTTGCGGACGTCGTCGCGTTTCGCGAACGTCAGCACCGGACGGTAGTCGCTGTCGTTCGTCGTAAGCGTGATCGCGCCGTTCGCGTCCGGCGTGTGGCGCGCGATGAAATCGGCGGGCAGGCCGTCGAGTTCCGCAGCGCTCGCCACCGTGATCGATCCCGGATTGTTCTGGATGTTGCGCAGGAACTCGCGCGTGGCCGCGTTCAGATCCTGATTCAGCTGCGCGAGCCGCGCGTGCGTCGCCTGATCCAGCGTCGCGCCATTGCGACGGAAATTGCGCAGCTCGCGCTCGACGTAGAACCTGGTCTCCGCGTCCGCGCGGCGCAGGTCGATCGCCGCGATCGCGTCGTGGACCGCGCGGTTCACGTTCAGATTCGACGTGAAGACGTCGGCGCGCTGGCGCACTTCGTCCGCAGCGGTGCGCATGCGCTCGTCTGGATGGAGGGCCGACAGAACTCGGCAGGGACCGGACGCGGCCTCCATCTCGATCTGAATGTCGTCGTACGGCCGCAGCGTGTTCTCGACCGTCCGCGATCCCCTGACGGCGAGCAGGCGATCGAGCGCCTGCTGCGCTTTCGCGAGATGCGCGTCGCTCCTGGCTTTCAGCGAAACCGGATCCGTGATGTCCGCGTAGAACGGCGAACTGTTGACGGTGGCTTGCGCAGCGGGCGCGATCTGCGCGCCGGCGAACGGCAGGCAGCAGACCGCGGCGACGACGAGGTTCAGTCGCAGCGCTTTCATGAGGAGCCCTAAGGATAAACTATCGAATGGCCTGGTGGCTGAGCCGCGGCCCTGGCGAAAGGCAGTTCGCCGATCTCCGCGAGCCGCGTTTCACCCGCATGAGCGGGCAGCGGATGCTCGTCGTCGAGGCGACCGGCGACCCGACCGTCGTCAGCGGTGGCGCCATCAAGCTGCTGTTCAACACGTACTTCAAGCTCAAGGGCGTTTCGAGGGTGGGACGGCCGCCGGCGCCGCGCGCCCGCTGGCGCTTCTCGCTGGATACGCCGAGAGAGAAATGGGCCGGGCAGTACGCGCTGCCGGTGCCTGATTCGGTCGCAGAGGTTCCCGCCGAGCCCGCCGGGCCGATGCGCGTCACGATCGCCACGTGGGAGTACGGCGACGTCGCCGAGGTTCTGCACGTCGGTCCGTACAGCGCGGAGCGTCCCGACATCGACCGCCTGCACGCGTTCATCGCCTCGAACGGCTACCGCGCCGTCGGCGATCACGAAGAGGAATACGTGAAGGGGCCGGGGATGATCTTCGCCGGTGATCCCGGCGCCTATCTGACGATCATCCGCCTGCGCGTCGAGAAATCGCCGGCTCAGTGAGCGGGGAAGTCGGGCTTCGTATCTCGCAGGATTTCGAGGATGGCCAGCCGATCGTCGGTCTTCAGGCGCGTGTACGCAGCGCGCGTGTCACGGCCAGACAGGATCTCCAGCATCCGGCCGTAGACTGCAGTCTTCACATCAGGCGTCAATCCGTCGAACGCGTCGGAGTAGATCATGTAGCTGCACGGGTACTGCAGCAGGCGCGTCTCGACGTTCAGCTGTCCGAACGAGCGGCCCTTGCG
>JAIQFX010000116.1 GCA_020073005.1 Terriglobia bacterium
GTCGACGCGACGGGCAATCCGCGGATTGAGTTTCTCGATCAGAACGGGAAGGTTACGAAGCGAGTGCCCTGACGATCTCGTCGATCGATCCGTTCCGGGCCGTCTCTCGCGCGCGCGCCACGAACCCCGTCATGTTCGCGACGGCGAAGCTGATGCCGTTGAGATTGCGCTCGGGCGGGACGCCGGGAATCTCGCGCGGGAATCCTGACGCGCGGAAGACGGTCGATCCGTTGACACCGACCGCGCGGTACTCGTCGCGCGGGCACGTCACATCCAACTGCACGCCGATCACGCCGGGCAGGCTGCCCGGCAGCCACCGCACGCCTTCGTCTTCGGCCGCCGCGACAATGACAAGTCCTTGAGAGGCCGCGCGCCGCACTGCCTCGTCGAGCGCGCGCTCGTGCTCCGCGCGCGCCGTGCCCAGGCTCAGGTTGACGAGGTGCATACCGTGCCGCGCCGCCCACTCGATCGCGGCCACGAGCGTCGTGAGGCGCGTGGACAACGACCGGTCGAATACTTTGACCGCGTAGATCTCGGCGTCCGGCGCCTTGTCCTTGATCGCCGCCGCGACCGCCGTGCCGTGCCCGAGCCGATCGACGTAGTCGTCGTGCTCGCGGCCGTCCTCGTCTATCGCGACGCCGCCCGCGACTGAACCGACGTGCGGATGCGCCGCGTGAACGCCGCTGTCGACGACGGCGATGCGCACGCCGCGGCCGGTCGCCGCAGACGAGCCCGTCATGTCAGGCCCCATGAGGCTGCAGCAGCCGCGTGCCGTCGAGCTCGAGCACACGATCCGCGCGCCGCGCGAGCTCGGCGCGGTGCGTGATCACGATCGTCGTCCGGCCGCGCATGACCGCTTCGTATCCCTCGGCCACTTGCCGCTCGGATGCAGGGTCGAGCGCCGCGCTCGGCTCGTCGAGAATCAAGATCGATGGATTCGTCAGGAACGCGCGCGCGACCGCGATGCGCTGCCGCTCGCCGGCCGACAGCGCCGTCCCGCGTTCGCCGACGACGGTCGCCAGACCTTGCGGCAGCCGCGCGATGAAATCGTCCAGCGCCGCCTGATGCACCGCGGCCTTGACGTCGGCGTCCGTCGCCTCCGGCCGCGCATAGCGGATGTTCTCGGCAATCGTCGCGTGCAGGATGCTCGGCTCCTGATCGACGAGCGCGACGTGCCGGCGGAGATCGTCGAGCCGCACGGTCCGGAGATCGTGACCGTCGATCCGCACGACGCCGCGATCGGGATCGAGCAGGCGCAACAGCAGATCGGCAATCGTCGACTTGCCGCTTCCGCTCGGGCCGACGATGGCGAGCACTTCCCCGGCGCGGACGGTGAAGGACAACTGCTCGAGCGCGGGCGCGCCGCGATCGAACGAGAGCGTGACGTCCTCGAACGCGACGTCACCGCGCACAGCCGGCAGCGCAACCGCGGCCGGCGGCTCCTGCACATCGACGGGCTCGTCGAGAATCTGCGAGACGCGGCGCAGCGAGACGCGCACGGCCGCCAGATTCGCGTACATCCCCATCAGCGCCTGCAGCGGGGGCAGGAAGCGCATCTGATATGCCATGAACGCGACGAATGTGCCGACGGTGATCTCGCCGCGAATGACGCGGTATCCGCCGAAGATGAAGACGAAGCCGGTTCCTCCAGAAAGAATCAGACCTGGCAAGCCGCCGGAGAGGTACGTCAGCCGCTGCATGGACATCAGCGCGCGGACGAACGCCGCGTTCCGCTCGCGGAACCGCGACACCTCGCGCGCCTGCGCGTTCGACGTCACGACGAGCTTCACGGCCTGCAGCGTTTCGACGAGAAAGCTGCCGATGTCCGCGCTGCGCTGGCGGAGCGTCGCGATCTCCGCCTCCAGCTTCGTGCGATAGCGCGCGAGCAACCACAGGCCGACGGGCGCCGACGCGATCGTGACAAGGAAGAGCCGGACGTCGAGCCACGCGAGCATCACGATCGTCCCGCACAGGAAGAGCACGTTGCCCACCCACGCGAGTGCCGTCTCCGCCGCGATGCGCTGGATTTCGCCGACGTCGTTGTTGATGCGCGACATGACGTCGCCGATGCGCGTGCGGGCGTGGAAGCGCGGCGACAGGCGCTGCAGGTGGCGGTACATCTGCAGCCGCATGTCGAAGAGGATATCCGCCGACACGCGCGTGTACCGCAGGCCGCTGATCACGTTCACGACGAAGCTCGCGGCGGCGAACACCGTGAACAGCACGGCGACGCGAATCAGCGTCTGGAGATCGCGGCCGATCAGCGCGCGATCGAAGAAGTCGCGCGTGAGGAGCGGGAGATAGAGCGAGAGCGCCGTGCTGAGCGCGCTCAGCACGAGCACGAGGACGAGGCGGCGCCAGTACGGAACGATGAACGCGAGCGCGCGCCGGAGATCGCGATCGAGCATGGTCCTGTGGCGTGCTGTCGCGGCCGGTCCGCGTCTACTGCGACGGCCTGGCCGCCGGCGGCGACGGAAGCACGAACAGATCCGTCGTCATGTCGCCGTCGAGCGTGATCGTCCGCATGTACTCGTACGTCTCGGCGTTGTACAGATCGATCGTGTTGCCGGCGACGAAGATGTACAGCACCTTGCCGTTCGAGCTCGTCTTCAGGCCCATGCGCGGCCGGCCCTTGAACTCCATCCGGCCCGCGAACTTCCGGTGCTCGAGGTCGAACTTCCAGAACTCGTACCGGCCGATTTCTTCGTAGAGCCCGTACGCGACCTTTCGGCCGGGCGCCATCGAGAAGCTCACGCCGTTCGACGGCCCGAGCGTGTAGAAGTCCACGCTCTTCGCGGCGAGATTCACGCGGCCGACGCCCATCATCCGGCGATGCTGAACGGGATCGGACACGTTGAAGAGCGCCGTGTAGAAGCCGGGCTCGTCGTTCATCACGTCGCGCGATCCGAACTCGAGGCGGCCGAAACCCTCCTCGACCGGCTTCGACAGCTCCCACTTGTCGATCTGCGTGAAGGTGTTCGTCTCGTAGATCAGCACGTCCTGGTCGCTGAAGAGGTACATCAGCTTGCCGTCGGGCGAGAACAGGATGTTCGCGTTCTGCCGCTCTTCGTTGTTGGGCCAAGGGATGGTCCGAACGATTTTGTGCGACGCCAGATCGTACTGCACCATCGTCGGCGCCCCGATCTCGAAACGATCGATCTGCTTCGTCGCCGACGCGGTGACCATGACGAGGAAGCGGTGCAGCGGATCCGGCTCGAGGCTGCGGATGCGGACCTTCTTGCTGCCCTCGCTCAGCGCAAAGGTATCGATCGTCTTGCGCGACGCGATGTCGATGATCTCGACTTTCTCCATCGCCGCTTCGACCGTGTAGAAGCGCTTGAGGTCGCGCGAGATCGTCGTCCGGCGCGGAATGCCGGACTGGAACGGAATCGTCCCGACGATCTTCTCCGTCGCCTCGTCGATGATCCAGTACTGCTTCGGGTACGAACCGATGATCAGCGTTCCGTTGCCGGCCGAGACCCGGGCCGGCGCCTTCTGCGCGAAGACCGCGACGCCCGCGAGCCCGGCGACGAGACCGGCAGCAGCCGCTACTTTGCGAAACATGTCGGCCTCACTACGGGAAGATGAGATCGATCTTGCGCCAGTCTTTCTGAGCGGCCGCGCACTTGGCCGTCCAGTCGGGCGCGTGATTCAACTGATCCGGCACCTGCGCCGGCCAGTAGCAGCCGATGTGGCAGTCGAACAGATCGCGTTCGACCGGCTGGCACAATCCCGCCGTACCGCCCGTCCGGTCCGCCTCCCATCCTGGCGAGAACACCAGCGAGCAGCCGACCGGGAAATGCGGCAGCTGCGGAAGTCCCGTGCGCTGCAGCGCGACGACGTCGTTCTCCGTCGCCCGCTCGATGCGCGCGGCTTTCTTGTTGATCGGCTTGAGGTGGTTCATGACACCAGCTCCTTCATCTCTTCGTCATCGAACTGCGCGAGGAACGCCGGATTGCGTTCGGACAACTCGCCGTACACCTGTAAACAGACTTCGGTCCAGCCGCGAATCCAGTTGCAGTAGTGCAGGTTCGCGTGCGTCGTGTCGCCGTAGCGCGTGTGCGCTTCGTGATAGCAGCCGCCCGAGCACAGCGGACGCGCCCAGCACACGCTGCAGTCGGTCTTGTTCGCGATGTGATGCTGCTCGAGAAACGCCTGCTGCGCTCCACGGTCGACGCCGTCGCGCACCGTGCCGAACTTGTGCGAGTCCGAGCCGGCGAAGCGATGGCACAGCGCAACGTCGCCGTCGGTCGCGACGCCGAGCAGGCCGAGGCCCGCGCCGCACGGAAACGCCTTGCTGACGCCTTTGTGCAGTTCTTCGAGCGTTTCCTTCACGTTCGAAAAGCCATGATGGCGGCCAGCGACCGTCGTCTCGAGGAACTCGAACGCGAGATCGCGGAACTGGCCGAGCATCTCGTCGTAGCCGCCGTCGGAGATCGCGTGCGCGCGGTTGGGCGACGTCGTGACCGGCGCGAAGCCGACTTCCCAGAAGCCGATCTCGTCCGTCAGATGCTGGTAGATGCGCTTGACGTCCATCTTTCCCGACGTCAACGTGACGCGCGCCCCGATCGGACGGCTGCGATGGCGCTTCAGCAGTTCCTTGATCTTCGGCGCGACGAGATCGTAGCTGCCCGTCCCGTTCTGGAAGACGCGGAACTTGTCCTGCACTTCCTTCGGGCCGTCGATGGAGATCGTCACGCCGACACGTTCCTCGGCGAGGAACTCGATAATCTCCGGCTTCAGCAGCGTCGCGTTCGTCGTCAGACTGAAGTCGACGTCCTTGCCGACTTCGGCCGCGCGCTGGCGCGCGTAGGTGATCGTCTTGCGCAGCACCGGGAAGTTCAGCAGCGTCTCGCCGCCGAAGAACGTGATGTGCGCGACCTTGTTCGCGCCGGACTCCTTGAGCATGAACTCCACGCTCTCCCGCGCGGTCTCTTCGCTCATGAACTTCGGCTGCTTGCCGTTCTCGGTGTCGACGATCTTGTCCTCGCCGTACTCGTAACAATATGTACAGCTCAGGTTGCACTGATTGGTGACGTTGAGGACCATCGTCGTCAACGGAAACGGCGCGAGCGGGATCACTTTCGGCGTAGGCGGGATCGGCGCGGCGGCGATACCGATCGCCTGCACGCGCGACAGCTCCGCAATCGCGGCGTCCAGCGCGGCGTGATCCGTCATCACGTCCGCCAGTTCCTCGCGCGTGCGCGGCTTCGTGCTCAGCATGCGCAGCACCGAATCCGCCGCGTCGTCGAGCGCGAAGATCGCGGCGCTCGGCACGAGATATACGAACGGCTTCCCCGCCGCTTCAAAGCGATGATGCTCGCGCGCGACCCACGCGGTCATTTACCGCTCCCGTCTTCGAACCACGCCATGTAGAGCGGCACCGTGACGAGCAACTGCGCTCTCGCGCGGAGCGGCCGATCGGCCTGCCGTGCGTCCGGCGACGCAAGCTCGGCCACGACCCACACGTCGCCGACGTTGTTGCGGTTGCCGCTGCGTTTCGGATTCGGACCGTCGACGTTCGGCGTGAACAGCCCGTTCGCGTCCAGCGTGCCAACGAACTGAATGTCATCGTCGCCGAACGTCGCCGTGTATTCCTCGAGCGACCACTTCACCGTCACGAGGCCGAGATTCAGATCGTCGGCCGTGTCTGGCTTGCCATCGGGCCCGTTGTTCGTCGCGACCGCTTCGAACTGCTGCAGCTGTTTCGGAAAGACGTTGCCGCCGACGCGCGCCATGCCCGCCATCGGCAGGACCTTGAGGCCGTCGATCTTGTCGTAGACGACGAGCGCGGCGGCCTTCAGCGTGCCGCCGACCGATACGTCGCGCGGACCGATCGGCGCGCCTGCCGCGACGGTGACGTCCACCGCGATTTCGTCCGGCCTCGCGCTCACGACGCGCGTGATGGTCACGCCGGCGCCGAGACCGATGTCGGCCGCTTGCGGCGACGCAGGAAGATTCGCGCCGAAGATCCGCACGGCCTGACCGGTCGTGCCGGTCTTCAGCGAGGCGACGCTCGTGCCGAGAACGACGGGGCCGGTCGTCACGCGGGTGAGCTTGACGTCGATGCCGGTCTCGTCGTACGCGCCGGTGAACCAGCGGCCCCACATCTGCGTCCAGTCGCGCTCGACGAACATCACTTCACGCCACGTGTCGTTTCCCCCGGATGACGACGTCCCGCGGCCACGCCATTGATAGCCCGTGTAGACGAGCGCCTTGCTCGTGCGCGTGATGGACTCGCCAGTGCGCGCAACGGTGTACTTCGTCTCAGTCGTGAAGCTGTCCGGCGCGCTCGCGTCGGCGGTGACGGTCACTGATCCGTAGATCGGTCCCTTGCCCGCCTGCGATCCGACGATCGCCCAGCGGCCGGCGAGCTTCGGCGCCTGCATCGCCGCGGACCACGCCGACCACTCCGGCGTCACCAGCGGCAGCGTCTTGGTCAGGTGATCGAGCGCCTTGTCCATCGGATGCCGGTTGTCCGGCGGACGGCCGTCCACGCCCGGCTCGGTCTGCATCGGCCGCGTGCGGCGGAATCCCTGGCCGCCGTTCATCGGCTGATTATCGACGAGCGGGTAATACCCGCGGTGCATCGCGACGAGCAGGTCCCACTCTTCCTTCGTGCGCCGCTCGCTGAGCACGCGCGCGAACGAGTGGCACGACGAACAGGTGTCCGACGTGTCCTTGTCGGCCGTGTAGGAGTACTCAATCGTCCGGCGCTCGGCGTCGAACGTGATCGGGCGATCCTCTTCGGGCGCGAGCCCCTGATGATCGGCGAGGTACTTGAGAATGCTGCGCGCGTCGGCGGGATCGAGGTTCACGTGGTTGAGCGTGACCATCCGCTTGATCGTCCGCTCCCAGTTCTCCGGCGTCGCGCGACGATAGGAGATGCGCGACATGCGGCCTTTGTCGTCGCTGCGATGGCACGATCCGCACTTCGCCTTCACCAGATCGCTCTGGACCGGAAGGCCGTCGTTGGCGGCGGCTGCCGCGGGCGTCTGCGCGGACGCTGACGTTGCCGCGAAGATCGCGAGTCCGGCCACGAATCCGATCAGTGTGTGTTGCATCGGCTTACGCTCGCTCATGGAGAATCCCCTTCGCGACGAGCACCGAGAGACCGCCGACGACGCTCGGCAGCGGCACGGGGGCGCAGGTGCGGCAGTAATCTTCGAACACATCGGGCACATCGGTGTGACGGCAGGCGATGTCGGCCAGCCTGACCAAGTCCACATTACCCATGAATCGAAGGGCGGATGTAGCGCAGGCCTTCAGGCCCGCCTGCGTGACGAACGCATCCTCCAGCACGATCTCGCGATCGCGAATCACCGGCTGCGGCTCGAACCGCACGCCGTCGGCAAGCGCGAGATGAATCGACGGCGACTGCTTGAATCGTTCGAACGCGGCGAGCACGTCCGGATCACGAGCGACGTCCGGCTCACTCGCGTCCTTCACGTCGTCTGAAGCGGCGCGCGACGCCCAGAACGCGTGCGGATGGCGCGCCTGCGCCTCGCGGGCGAACTCCCGCGAGCGGCCGAGATGCTTCGCGTAGACGTCGCGTTCCCAGTTCGAGAAGAACTCGAGCGCGACGTCCTGCCGCGCCGGATCCGTCAAGCACGTGTGCACCGCGATCGCGCCGAGCCACGCCGACGCGAGCGCTTTCTTCACGCCGAACGACGACAGCGGATCGATAAAGGATGCGGCGTCGCCAATCAGGAGGAACTGCGGGCCGGCGTACTGCTCTGATGAATACAGCGATGCGTCGCACGTCCAGACGCGCTGCAGCGTCGCGCCGTCGAGCAGCCGGCCGAGGTTCGTCGCCTTCGCAGTCTCGGCGCGATACACCTGCTCGAGCTCGCGTCCGCCTGCGACCGTCGACGAAGCACGATCGACCATCGCGCCGACGTGCCGCGTGTCACGCGAGACCGGGACCGACCACATCCAGCCTTCGTCGTACGTTTCGACGATGGTGTGCGTCTCGTCCGGGAGATCCCATCCGCTCGGCTTCTTCCACACGCCGACGAGCGCGCACGTGCGATAGCCAGGCTCCGCTCGACGGAATCGTCGTCCGACGAGACCCGCGCGGCCCGTGCAGTCGAGAACGAAGCGGCCGGCCGCCGTCTGCCGTCCGCGCTCGCCATCGTCGTAGTCGACGGCGATCGAGCGATCGCTTTCGAAGCGAACATCGCGCACTCGCGCGTTCGGCCGCAGCTCGGCGCCAGCGTCGCGCGCGCCGTCGCGCAGGACGCGATCGAAGTCCGGCCGGTGAATCTGATAGCCCATCGCCTCGCGCGCGCCCGGCGAGTGGAATGTCTCGACGCGGCGATCGTCCGATCCCCACCAGACCGTGTTGCCGGTCGCGCGAAAGAAACCCGCGCGCTCGACGGCCTCGAGCACGCCGATGTGCGCGAGGAGCTTCTGCGTGCTGGGCGGCAGCGACTCGGCCAGGCCGCGCGATGAGGGTGTGGGTGTGTCGAGAAGGAGGACCGAATGTCCCCACGCGCTCAGCAAGCGACCGACGGCGGAGCCTGCCGGGCCGCCGCCGAGGACGATGGCGTCGTAGGGGGCGTGAGGGACCACGGGAATCGCGGCCAGTCTAATCGGTGCAGTAGGAGTAATCCAGTGTTGTTTGCGCAGAATCGTGTGGGCGATACTCGATTCTCATGGCTCACGAACTGAACGCGATCGGTCAGGCCATCGGCGTCACGGTTCCGAACTGGACGGCGCCGCCGTGGCCGCCGACCGACCCGATGGCCGGACGATTCTGCCGGCTCGAACTGCTCAATGCGGGTCAGCACGCCGCGGATCTCTTCGCCGCCAACCGTCTGGACGCGGACAATCGCAACTGGACGTACCTGCCCTACGGTCCGTTCGACACGCCGGCGGAGTACACGGCGTGGGTCGAAAGCGTGGCCAACCGCCGCGATCCGCAGTTCTGGGCGATCGTCGATCTGGCGAGCGGCAAGCCTGTCGGCGTCGCGAGCTACCTGCGCATCAATCCGACTGACGGCTCGATCGAGGTGGGGTCGATCAACTATTCGCCGCTGCTGCAGCGCAAGCCCGCCGGCACCGAAGCGATGTACTTAATGATGCAGCGCGCGTTCGAGCTTGGCTACCGGCGCTACGAGTGGAAGTGCAACGCGCTGAACGCGCCGTCACGCGCGGCCGCGCAGCGCCTCGGTCTGTCGTACGAGGGGATCTTCCGTCAGTGCCTGGTCGTGAAGGGCCACAACCGCGATACCGCGTGGTACGCCGCGATTGATTCGGAATGGCCCGCGCTCGATCGCGCGTTCACGCAGTGGCTGGATCCGTCGAACTTCGATCAGGAGGGCCGTCAGCGCGTGGCGCTCGGCAGGCTAACGTCGCCTATCCTCGTGATGCGAGGATAGACGTAACCCATTCGATTGCGTCGCAGTGCGCTCGCAGGGTCCCTCCCTGGCACGAAAATAATCTGGATGTGCCTCACACGCCCTTAATGTATAAGAACCCATCGCCATGTCGTGTCTCAAATGCCTTTCGAGACTCGGCACCAGCTGCCACGCCAGAGTCAGCGAACGGTCCGAGGGGCCGGCAAGACTATGTCCCAGACGCCGACACCGCCGCGATTGGTCACAGGGATTTCCCAGGCCTTTTGGTATGTTCCCCCGGCGATGAGGTCCGGAAAGGATCACGTGCCATTCAGGCCAGCGTTCATCCCAACACTGACGAGGATGAGCGCGGGCTCGACGTGCTGGTTCGATCAGCTCTTTGAAGGGGACATCGTGTTGCCCGATCCGTCGTGGGCCGTCACGATGGTCATCTCGGGTCCGCCGGGAACGGGAAAAAGCACGTTAGCCTTGGAACTGTGCGCACGCTGCGCCGTCCCGCCTGACACGCAGAGCCCGGACGAAGTCCGACGGCCTCTCACCTCCTTGTACGTGGCCTCGGAAGGACATCGAGCGTGGCTTGTAAAGAATGCTCGGGAATTCAAATGGGCTAAGACCGAATCCCTGCTTGGTATTGAGGAAGACAATGCGGTGCGGGTTGTCGACGTCAACTATCTTCAAACGCAAGTTCGACAACTGGAAACGAAATCACCGAAGGAGGACGACAGCATCTTCAAAGCGATACTGGAGTTCTGCTTGAACGCCGAGCCTCCGTCGATTGCCGCCTCAGAACGAGCGAGCTCACATCGGTCCCCTGGTCGGCCCGGCATCATCGTCATTGACAGTCTGAACACGATTCCCGGCGACAAGTCAAAGAACTATCGCAAGTTCATGAGCCTGGCCTCCAGGACACAGCTGATCATCGCTCTCGCTGATTCTGGCCCCGATGGCATAGCACAAGACTGGGAATACGCGGCTGACATCGTGCTTCGACTCGATCGAGAGTACAAGTCCGGTTATCTGCTGAGAACGATCGAAGTCGTCAAAGCCAGATTTCAGGCTCATGTCTGGGGCCGACACCAGATGAAGATCTATGAGCCGTTCTCGCTCGCTGGCGACTTTCCATTGGGAGAGCCCTCGGATCCTGCGATTTCAGAAGCGGCAGAAGAGAAAGCGAGGCGAGACCTGCGCGAGACACGACTGCGCCGTGCGCATCCGTATCGACGCGAGGGCGGACTCTTTATCTTCCCCTCCATCCACCGCGTTACAAGAACCAGTCGCCCTCCGGCCATGGAGGCAGCGTACGGTCGCCGATAGAGAGCCTCAACAAGTTTCTGGGAGAAGGCTTTCCGAAAGGAAGATGCACCGCACTTATCGGGGACCGCGGGACGCACAAGAGCCATCTCGGCTACCTTCAGGTGCTTCAAGGCGTCGTCAACAGTTTCGACAACGGGGCAACGACTGAACGGGCCATCGTGGTGTCTCTGCGGGATGGCGAGGACTTCACGCGGCGGACGATGGCTCAGGCAATGAATGAAGCCTGGCCCGCGACGGTCGCCAAGCACGGCGGCGACCCTGACGCCATGCTGGCAGCCTTGGAGCGCCAAGGACGACTGGAAATCACTCATTATCCGCCCGGCTTCATTACGCCTGAAGAATTCTTTCATCGGCTCCTCCTCAGCATCTACCGCATCAAGAGCGGGATCGCGTCTGGGACAGCCCATGTGTCGCTGCTCTTTAATAGCCTCGACCAGCTCTCGTCGCGGTTCCCCCTTTGCTCGGCACAAAACATCTTCATTCCCGGAATCATTCAGATGTTATCGGCGGAGGGAGTGACAAGTTACTTCGTGGCCGCCGATGACGTTCGCGCCGTGGAAGGCACAGAGGATGGGCAGGGACAGGTCGGTTCGAACTACTACGGCCTCGATGCCATGGCGGAGTTAATACTACGGCTTCGTCGCGGCACCATGCAGCGCGCTGAATACTTCAAGCTGGTTACAAGCGCTCGCGACGCGAAGACTCAGTTGCCGAATCGAAAACTCTTGAAGCAACTAGCACCTTATGTCTCGCGGGTCGAGGTGAGCGTCGAGCGATTCGCCGGCGGGAAGCCTGCAGGCGCCGCCGGGATTCTGGAGTTGGTCGGACATGGCTCGACGCTCGAAAAGATCGTCGGACGGAGGGGACTCATCATGGTCCCCTATGCTGGGCACATGGGGTGAGCGCCGTGAGGGTGACTACTACGCGTATTCTCCGGGACACTCTAAATTTGCTCATGGCCGTTGGGCTCCTCGCCACAGGCGTGTTCATGATCGCTCTGTTCGGAGCCGGCTTCAAACTCATCGCGTACGCGATCGGCGTTTTCTTTGGCATCGTTGCGCCATCCGCATCCTCGGCTGACGTGGCTTCTCTCGCGCTGGTGGGAGTGCTTCAGGGCCTCGAGTACCTGTTTGTCGCGCCTTTGGCGTTCCTGTTGTTCCGAACGTTCATTCCGTACATCAAGAGTTTCAATCACGGTGGAGACAGGGCCACAGCCGATCAGGAGATTCGCAGCATCAAGATTCTGATCATTAGCCTTGTCATTTCTGCCCTTGCGACCGATCTCGTCAGCAAGATCTTGGGCCCGACCGCCGTCGCTCTAACGGCGGCCGCTCCGGGGCTCTTGGCGATCGTCGTGTTTTCTGGGTACCTCGTCGTTCTTCAACGGCCCCATTGACATTCAGAACGGAGATAGGCCGCGGTTCGATTTGAAACGGCGGGAGGAAACCGGAAATTTGGGCGGGACGTCTTCGCTTCCCCACGTATATTGTCCCTCGCTTCCCTGTGCCGTTCAAGACTGTTTGTGCGGCGTCACGGCCGGTATCATCGCCGGACCCATGTCGAAAGCCGTTCGTCGTGCTCGTCGGTCTCACGCCAACGCCTTAGCCAAACCAGACCAGCGCCCACTGCTCGAGCGCATTCTCGATACGCCGAACCTCGCGCGGGTCGTCCCCCGGTTGCAGCCCGAGCTGCTTCACCGCGTCATCGAGAAGTGCGGCCTCGAGGACTCCTGGCAGCTGGTCGCACTGGCGACGCCTGAGCAGCTGGCGCGCGTCATCGATCTCGATCTCTGGCGCGCCGACCGGCCGGGCACGGACGAGCGGTTCGACGCCGATCGTTTCGGCGTGTGGATCGAAGTGCTGCTGGAATCCGGTCCCGACGTCGCCGCGCAGAAGCTCGCGCAGATGGACGCCGACCTCGTCGTCGCCGGACTCGCACCGCACGCGCTCGTCTTTGACCGCGCGGCGCGGCCGCCCGGGGCGGATGGAATCAGCTCCACGATCGGCGGCTATCTGGTCGTCGCGAAACACACCGACGCGTGGGACGCCATCGTCACCGTGCTGCGCGCGCTCAACGCAGAGCACCGCGACGCGTTTCATCGCGTGATGCGCGGGTGCCGGAGCCTCTCGAACTCCGGTTTCGAGCTCGACGGATTGCACGATCTGCTTTCCGCCGACGCGCAGGCGATGTTCGATCTCGCGGTCGCGCGCGAGCAGCGACGGGAGCAGCAGGGGTACATGACGGCCCCGCAGGCTCGCGCCTTTCTCCAGATGGCGCGACAGCTCCAACTCACGCACAGCACTCCACCGACTGGGAATCCCGTCGCCCGCGCGTATTTCCGAGCCATCGAATCGATAGACGCGCCGGACGCGATCAACGACTCGAACCGTCTGGCGGCCGCGCCGGACACGCCGGCCGCTGCGGAGGATTCAGCAGACGAGGCTGCTGCGGTGGCCGCGGTGGCCGATGTCGTCGCTGTATTAAAGGATTCGGGCGTGCTCCCGCCGCAGTCCCGCGCGCTGCTCGGCGGAGCGCAGGGTCACGAGCCGCCTCTCGCGCGCATCCAGGCGTACATGCAGGCTGCCGACGGCGACCCGGCCGCCTGTGCGATGCGAAGCCAGGAGCTCGCCTACCTCGCGAACACGATCGTCGCCGGCTGTTCCATCCAGGCGCGGCCCTTCACGGCGCAGGAGGCGTCGGACGCGGCCGCCGCGATCTGCAGCCTCGGGCTGGAGAACTGGCCGCAGCAATGGTCGCAGGGGCCTGAGGCGGCCGCCGCTCAGGATCTCGTCGCCGTGTTCCAGGTTGGGTGGACGGTCCTGCATGACGACGTCGCGATGTACGCGACAGGGCGACTGATCGAGATCCTGACGCACCTGCGGTACGACGACGGCGAAATTCAAACCGGACTCGCTGCGCTGCGAGTGGCGTTGGCGAAGCACGCGCGGGCCGGAACGCCGTGGCGCGCGCGCGAGGCGCTGGACGTGATCGCGATCCTCGATATGCCGGCGTGGGCCGCGCTGCTCGGACTGATCGACGAATGCCCGGTGATTCACGCGGGCCTCGCCGCCTCGCGAGCCGGCACGCGCGCGGTCAACGCGTCGGCATTCGAGTTCATTTCGCAGAACAGCCAGATCGCGTCCGTCCGCGATTTCATGCAGTCGCTGCCGGAAACACTGCGCGGTTGATCTGGGATCTGTTCAGGAGAGAGTGGAGGCGCCGCCCGGATTTGAACCGGGGGTGGAGGTTTTGCAGACAGGGTCGGCGATCACTAAGTCGTTGCCTCGTCTTGCCTTCTGGTCGGCCCTGATCCGCGTTTTACCCCGTTTTCGGCGGGTTCTGTTCCCACAGTTGTTCCCAAGAGTCTTAGCGCTTTCGTTTTCCTCGTGGACCTGGCCTGACGACGACGGCATCCTTCCAGAAACCCCGCGGCAAGTCTTTCAGCTCCGGCGGTGCGGTCCGGCGGATCTCCGCCTCCGTCATCGCGCGCAGATGCTTCAAGTCGGCTCGGCCGCGGCTGGGTCCGCGCGGTTGGCGGGCTGTCAATCCACGGCGACTGCTACTCATCGCTCACCTCGTTCACGATTATTATCACATATGATATTTTAACGGCCGATGGCAAGGCGACATGAGGACTGGAATGTCGGGCTGGCGGAGAATCTTCGTGATCCGGAGTTCGCCCGAGAATTTCTACTCGGAGCGATCGACGAGGAGGTTCCGCTTCAGGTCGCTCTTGGCAAAGTGGTCCGAGCAATGGGCGTGAAAGAGTTCGCGGCCAAGGTCGGGATGGCGAGCCCAAACCTGCTGCGGGCGCTCAACCCTCGTCACAATCCGACGCAAGACACTCTGAATCGGCTTCTGAAGCCTTTTAGCTTGAAGCTCAGCCTGGCTCCCATCAAGGCGCCGAAGCGCCGCCGTGCGGCGTGACGCACCATGAAGACCATCAGCACCGCGGAAGCCCGTACTCGTTTTGAAACCGTGCTCGACGAGTCGCAGCGAGCGCCCGTCGTGATCCGCGATCAGGACTGTGATGTCGCCGTCGTGCTGTCCATTGCTGACTACGAGCGGCTTCGAGGCGGGGCCGTCCAGGCGTTTCTGGACCTTCGAAACGAAGTCGCCCGTGAGGCTGGCGCAGCCGGTCTTACGCAGGAGCGCCTGGGCGATCTTCTGGACGACGAATGACGACCGAGTTCATTGATCCCCTTTCTTGTCTCGCCGCAGGAGGCGTGAGAGGATTGCACCATGCCATCGAGCAACCTCGCGAATCTGTTGAAACTACCCGCTGACGAACGAGCAGAACTCGCGATGGCTCTCTGGGAAAGCCTTTCGGACCAAGAGCGAGAGTCGGAACTGGAGCTGGGTCCCGAGCAGAAGGCCGAACTCGATCGGCGTTGGGCCGAGCATCTTGCGAATCCTGAGTCTGCAATTCCGTGGGAAGACGTCCGCCGCAAGCTGCGCGACGGGAAGTGACCCGCAATCCCGTCTTTCGGCCACAGGCCAACCAGGAAGTCCAGGCCGCTCGTCAGTGGTACGAGGAACAGCGACCAGGCTCGGCATTCAGTTCGCCACCGCGATCGACGATGTGATCGAACGCATTGCGTCCAATCCTCTGGCCTTTCCTGCTGTTTACGGCGAAACACGCCGCGCCGTCGTCCGACGATTCCCGTACGGCATTTACTTTCGCGTCCTGGGGGACGAGATCATCGTCACCGGAGTGATCCACGGCCGGCGACATCCCCGCCGTTGGCAGTCGCGTTCCTAGCCTGACGCCCTGGCGGACGGCAGATACGGTCCGCAACGCGTGGACGCTGCTGTCCGGCATCCTCGAGACGGCGGTCGAGTACGGCTACCTCACGATGAATCCTGCGCGCGGAGTGAA
>JAIQFX010000117.1 GCA_020073005.1 Terriglobia bacterium
GTCGGCTTTGGACTGAACAGCGTCGACTACCTCGCCGTCGTCGCCGAACATCCCGCGGCCAACACGAAGCAGCGGCTGCAGCGTTTCGCGCGACTGCCCGGCGGACAGATCGCGACGGCCACGGCCGCCTGCGCCAAACTCGGCTGGCGATCGCGATACATCGGCAGCTTCGGTGACGATGAGCTCGGACGGCTGTCGAAGGAGAACCTGACCGCGCACGGCG
The DNA here is from genome assembly GCA_020073005.1 of Terriglobia bacterium. Classification (GTDB taxonomy): domain Bacteria; phylum Acidobacteriota; class Vicinamibacteria; order Vicinamibacterales; family CAVVIG01; genus SRVP-36. The sequence continues at coordinate 224 of JAIQFX010000117.1, forward strand.
TCGACATCAGCGCGACGCGGACGGTGGCGGGGGCGACGAATCAGTTCGCCGTCATTCTCGTCGATGCCCGATCGGGCGATCGCACGGTGCTCTGGGATCGCCATCCCGCGCTGACGATGGATCCGGCCGACGTACCGAAAGCCGCGGTCACGTCGGGCCGTCTGCTCCTCGTCGATTGTCACGAGACCGCGGCCGCGACGCAGGCCGCGCGCTACGCGCGTGAGGCCGGCATCCCGACGATCATCGACGCCGAGAAGGTCCGGCCCGGCATCCTCGATCTCCTGCAGCACATCGACGCGATCGTCACGGCCGAGGAATTTCCAGCCGCGCTGACCGGACATGAAGATCTGGGCCGCGCGCTCGAGGCGATGGGACGCGATTTCGGCGCCGGCCTCGTCTGCGTGACGCTCGGCGCTCAGGGCAGCCTCGCGTGGTGCAACGGCCGCGAGATCCGGACGCGGGCGTTTCCGGTCGACTGTGTTGACAGCACCGGCGCCGGCGACGCGTTCCGCGGCGGCCTGGCCGCGGGCCTTCTGCGCGCGCCGGACGGCGATCTCGAACAGGCGCTGAGCTACGCCAACGCAGTAGCCGCGCTGAACTGTCGCGCGCTGGGCGCGTGCGGAGCCCTGCCGACCCCGGATGAGGTCGATCGGCTCCAGCTCTCCCGGCCGCAGCATTGACCACGTTGTGACGCTAAGTCGTCCGCTTTTAACTAATTGAGCGCCCACCGGTCTAAGCAGGGTAAGGCGCCTGATGGCATCATCTCTCGCGTGGACGCTCCCAGGCTCGTGGCCAGTCTCGATGACGCCCGCTGACCCGGCGCTGGCCGACCTCGACGAGGCGGCGCTGGTCGAAGCGTGTCTCGCCGGCCGTCCCGGCGCCTTCGATCTCATCGTCGAGCGGCACCGCCGGAGCGTGTACCAGTTGTGCTACCGCTTCGTCGCGAACCATGAGGACGCGAGCGACCTGTCGCAGGACGTGTTCCTCCGCGCGTTTCGCGGGTTGAAGAGCTTCCGCGGGCACGCATCGCTCTCAACGTGGCTGTACCGCATCGGCGTCAACGTCTGCCTGAATCGCGTGAGCGTGAAGACGCCGCCGAGCGAGTCGATCGAAGAGCAGCAGTTCGTCGACGTGTGCGCGCAGTCGCCGGCCGACCGGCTGCTGCAGGAAGAGCGGGGCGCCCGCGTGCGCGCGGCCATCGCGCAATTGCCGCCGAAGCAGCGGGCGACGCTGATTCTCCGCATGTATCACGAGATGTCGCATCAGGAAATCGCCGACGTGCTCGGCGGCTCGGTCGGCGCCGTGAAAGCGAACTTCTTTCACGCGATGGGGAACCTGAAGAAGTTGCTGGGCGGGTTCGAACCATGAATCATCTCAAGCCGGAAGAGATCGTTGACATCGCCGAAGGGACGCGCGGGGAGGCTTCGGCGCCGCATCTCTCGACGTGCGACATCTGCCGCGCGCAACTGCGCGAAATGCGCGCGATGCTGTCGACCGTCTCAAACGTCGACGTCCCCGAACCGTCGCCGCTCTTCTGGGGTCAGCTCTCGACGCGCGTGCACGGCGCGGTCGCCGCCGAACGGCCGCGCCGGTCCTGGGCGGATCTGTGGACGTGGCCCCGTGCGCTCGTGCCGGCCGCCGTTGGGATCGCCGTCATCGTCGCGGCGGTGATACTGGGATCGCGCGCCCCGATCCAGCCTGGTCCTGCAGCTCCGGCAGCCGCGTTCAACGCCGGGAACAACGCCGACGCGCTCGACGCGCCCGACGATCCGTCGCTGAACTTCGTCGCCGATCTCACGGCGAATCTGGATTGGGACGCGGCGAGTGAAGCCGGTCTGACCGGGGGCGGCAGCGCGGAGCACGCGGTCACCCATTTGAAGGACGCCGAGCTGCGCGAGCTGGCGCGGCTCATCAAGGAAGAAGTGGCGCGGTCGGGCGCCTGACGCGATAATGAGGCCAGCGATGACCATGCAGCTTCGGTTTCTCGCACTCGGCGGCGCGCTGGCGTTGAGCGCGGCGGCAATGTCGGCGCAGCAGCGCCCGAACGGGCGCGGCGGCGTGCCGCCGGCAGGGACAGAGGAGCCCGGCGTCTCGCCCGCGGAAATCCAGCGCATGTTCGACGGCTACGCGCTGATGCAGGCGCAGCAGTTCCTGAACATCACCGACGATCAGTTCGCCCGGTTCCTGCCGCGCTACAAGACGCTCCAGGACGTCCGCCGGCAGAGTCTCAACCAGCATGCGCGCGCGGTGAACGAGCTGCGGCGTCTGGTGAATACGCCGCCGATCGACGAAGGGCAGCTGCGCGATCGTCTCAAGGCGCTCACCGATCTCGATGCCACCAACGACACCGAGGTCAAGAAGGCCGTCGTCGCGGTCGATCAGGTGCTCGACGTGCAGCAGCAGGCGAAATTCCGCGTCTTCGAGGAGAACATGGAACGCCGCAAGCTCGACCTCGTCACGCGCGCCCGCCAGGCGAATCGTCCCAAGCAATGAAAAGAGCCGCGCTCGCTGTGCTCGCGGCGCTGAGTCTGGTCGCGGCCGCGGCAGGCGGAGACACGCCGCCGTCGCGACGTGAAGCGGCGCTCCTGCGACAGAAGATCGACACGATCACGGCGCACGCCGAGCGCGCGGGCGCGCCCGCGCGGCGGACGATCGTGACCGAGCGGGAAGTGAACGCGTATCTCGTCTTCGAAGCCAAGGAACAACTGCCGGTCGGCGTCGTGAACCCGTCGGTGGCGATCCTGGGCACCGGCCGGCTCGCGGGCCAGGCGATCGTCGATCTCGACGCCGTGCGCAAGGCGAAGGGCCCGACGAGCCTGCTCGATCCGATGAACTATCTCTGGGGCCGTCTGCCGGTGTCGGCGACGGGCGTGCTGAAGACGAGCAAGGGCGTCGGCCACTTCGAGCTCGAGTCCACGCACATCAACGGCGTGCCGATTCCGAAGCTCCTGCTGCAGGAAATCGTCAGCTACTACTCGCGCACGCCGGAGAAGCCGGCGGGCATCGGCCTCGACGATCCGTTCGCGCTGCCGGCCCGGATTCGCGAGATCCAGGTCCAGCGCGGTCAGGCGATAATCGTGCAGTGACCCCAGACGAGGTGCTCGCGACGCCTTTGCGGTTTCTCAAGGGCGTCGGGCCCCGTCGCGCCGCCGACCTCGAGCACGCCGGCCTCGCGACGCTCGAAGATCTCCTGTATCGCTTTCCCATCCGCTACGAAGATCGCAGCCGTCTCCAGCCGATCGCGTCGCTCAAGCCCGGACAGTCCGCGTCGGTCGCCGGACGGATTCTGAGCTGCGGCCTGCGTTCAACCCGCCGCCCGGGTTTCAAGATCTTCGAAGCGGCCGTCGACGATGGCAGCGCGACGATGCGCGTGATCTGGCTGAATCAGCCGTTCCTGCGCGACGTGTTCACGCGCGGCCAGCACGTCGTCCTGTTCGGGCCGGTGGAAATGCGCGGACACGGCGGCCTGCAGCTCACGAACCCGCAGTACGAAATCCTGGACGATGAGGAGGGCGAGACGATTCACACGGGTCGCATCGTGCCCGTGTACGAGAAGACCGGCGCCGTCACGCCGAAGATGCAGCGCCGGCTCGTCTACGAGGCGCTGCAGAAGCTGCCGCCGGAGATTCCGGATCATCTGCCTGAGGACATCCGTGCGCGGATGGGCCTGCCGTCGCGACGAGCGGCGCTCCAGGCCGCACACTTTCCGCCAGACGATGCGTCGCTCGAGGCGCTGAACCGGTTCGCGACGCCGGCGCAGCGGCGGCTGATTTTCGAAGAAGCGTTTCTGTTCCAGGTCGGCGTGTTCGCGCGGCGCGAATCCGCGGCGGCCGAGCGCAAACCCATCATCGTGACGGTGGACGATCGCATTCGCGACTCGGCGCGCGCCGTTTTGCCGTTCAAGCTGACCGGCGATCAGAAGCTGGCGCTCAAGGCGATCGTCGACGACATGCAGCGGCCGCAGCCGATGAACCGCCTCCTGCAGGGCGACGTCGGCGCGGGCAAGACGATCGTCGCGCTGCTGGCCGCGCTCGTCGCGATGGAGAACGGACTGCAGGTCGCATTCATGGCGCCGACCGAGATTCTCGCCGAGCAGCACTTCTTCAACATCTCGCGGCTGCTGCAGGCATCGCGGTTTCGCGTGATGCTGCTCACCGGGTCGACGCCGGCCGCCGTGCGCCGCACGCAGCTGGCGGAGATCGCATCAGGCAGCGTGCAGCTCGTCGTCGGCACGCACGCGCTCGTGCAGGGCACGGTGCAGTTCAAGCGGCTCGGGCTCGTGGTGATCGACGAGCAGCATCGCTTCGGCGTGATGCAGCGCGCGACGCTGCGGACGAAGGGGCTGCTGCCCGACGTGCTCGTCATGACGGCGACGCCGATCCCGCGCACGCTGGCGCTGACGCTGTACGGCGATCTCGACGTCTCGGTCATTCGCGAGCTGCCGGCCGGGCGCCTCGCGATCAAGACGGCGGCGAAACCCGAATCGCGTCGCGAAGAGGTGTACACGTTCGTCCGCGAGCAGATGGACGCCGGCCGGCAGGCGTACGTGATCTATCCGCTGGTCGAGGAGTCGGAGAAAGTCGACGTGAAGGCGGCGACCGAGATGGCGGATCACCTGCAGCAGGAGATCTTCCCGGAGTTCAAGATCGGCTTGCTGCACGGCCGGATGAAAGGCGACGCGAAGGATCGCGTGATGAAGGCGTTCGCCGCCGGCGAGCTGCACATGCTCGTCTCGACGACCGTCGTCGAAGTCGGCGTCGACGTCGGGAACGCGAGCGTGATGATCGTCGAGCACGCCGAGCGCTTCGGCCTGTCGCAGCTGCATCAGCTGCGAGGGCGCGTCGGCCGCGATCGCCATCAGTCGTACTGCTTCCTCCTGTATCAGGCGCCGCTCTCCGACGAAGCGCGCGAGCGGCTGAAAGCGATGACGGACACGACGGATGGATTCGAGATCGCCGAGCGCGATCTGCGGCTGCGCGGTCCGGGAGATTTCTTCGGCACGCGACAGGCCGGCATCCCGACGTTCCGCATGATCGATCTGGTTCGGGATCACGAGATCCTGATGCTCGCGCAGGAGGAGGCCAGCCGATGGTTCAAGGCGTCCGCGCCCCCGCCGGCCGCGATTGAGAAGCTGCTGGCGAACTGGGAGCAGCGGTTCAAGTTGATCGAGGTCGGGTAGGGCGATGCGCGTGATCGCTGGAATACTGAAAGGCAGACGGCTGAAGGCGCCGACGTGGGAGGGCCTGCGGCCGACGTCGGACAAGCTGCGCGAGACGCTGTTCAATATCCTCGCGCCGCGCATGGCCGGCGCGCGGGTGCTCGACGGCTACGCCGGCACGGGCGCGGTCGGCATCGAGGCGCTCAGCCGCGGCGCGGCGGCGGTGACCTTCGTCGACAGCGATCGGCGGGCGGAGGCGCTGATTGCGGAGAATCTTGCGCACTGCGGCGTGACGAGCGGCTATGCTATCATCCGCTCACACGTCGAACGCGCGCTCGTCGACCTGCGCGCAACTCCCCGATCGGAGACGTTCGATCTCGTGTTCCTGGATCCGCCATACGAGTCGACCCGCGGCGACGCCGGCGGGAAGCATCATCTGGACGATATCGTGGCCGCGGCCGCTGACGTCCTGGCTCCAAATGGCATCGTCGTGCTGGAGCATGCGCGACGCTGGAATTCGCCGGAGTCGGCCGGGCGGGCGCGCAGGACGCGCCTCGTTCCAAGCGGGGACTCGGCGCTGTCGTTCTATAAACTTGAAAGAGAAAACTGAAAAGAGAAAAGTAACGCGCGTCAGATCCTTTTCACTTTTCTGTTTTCAGTTTTAAGTTTCCTATGCCTACTCTTGCGGTTTACCCCGGTTCCTTCGACCCGCTGACCAACGGCCACGTGGACATCATCACGCGCGGCGCGCGGCTGTTCGATCGCATCATCGTGGCGATGCTGGTGAACGCGGAGAAGGCGCCGCTGTTCAGCATGGACGAGCGCGTCGAGATCGCGCGCGCGGTCTTCAAGTCGCATCCGAAAGTCGAAGTGGACACGTTCGACGGCCTGCTCGTCGACTACGTCGAGCGCCGGCAGGCGCAGGTCATCGTGCGCGGCCTGCGCGCCGTGTCGGATTTCGAGTTCGAATTTCAGATGGCGTTGATGAACCAGCGGCTCAATCCGACGATCGACACCGTCTTCATGATGCCGGCCGCGCAGTACACGTACATCAGCTCTCGGTTGATCAAGGAAGTCTTCGCGCTGGGCGGACGCGTGCACGGGCTCGTGCCGGAGCTCGTCGAAGAACGCCTGCGGGAAAAAGTGACCGCCAAAGGCCCCAGATAACGATGAAGAAGCTCGCGGCCCGCACGACGCGGATTGCCGGATCGCCGACGATGAAGGTGACCGCGACGGTCGATCGTCTGCGCCGGGAGGGCATCGACGTGATCGATTTCGGCGCGGGCGAGCCGGACTTCGCGACACCCGACGCGATCAAGGCGGCCGGACACGCCGCGCTCGACGCCAACTTCACCAGGTACACGCCGGTGTCCGGGATCGCGGAGTTGAAGCGCGCGATCTGCGATCGCTATCGCGCGGACTACGGCGTCGAGTACACGGAAGCGGAAGTGATCGTCACGGCCGGCGGAAAGCAGGCGCTGGACAACGCGACGCTCGCGCTCTTCGGCCCCGGCGACGAAGTCATCACGCACGCGCCGTACTGGCCGACGCTGACGGAGCAGATCACGCTGGCCGACGCCACGCCGGTCCTGGTGCGCACGTATCCCGAGGACGGCTTCGCGATCCGCGCGAAGACGATCCTGGACGCCGTCACGCCTCGCACGCGCGGCATCATCGTCAACTCGCCGTGCAATCCGACGGGCGCGCTGATCGCCGAGTCGGACATGGCGGCGATCGGGGAAGTCGCGGCGCGGCAGGACATCTGGCTGCTGCTCGACTTGTGTTACGAGCGGCTGATTTACGATCCGACGCCGCACAACCTGCCGCGCGTCCTGGCGGAGAAGTGCCGCGACCTGACGGTGCTGTGCGGGTCGGCGTCGAAGGCGTACGCGATGACCGGCTGGCGCTGCGGCTGGGCGATAGGTCCCGCGAACGTCATCGCGGCGTGCGGCGCGATTCAGAGTCACACGACGTCGAACGTGAACTCGATGACGCAGAAGGCCGCGGTGACCGCGCTGACGGGATCGCAGGCGCCCGTGCGTGCGATGCTGGACGAGTATCGCCAGCGGCGCGACCAGCTCCATGTGTGGCTGACGGCGGATCCGCGGCTGCGCTGCCAGAAACCGGCCGGCGCCTTCTACATGTTCGTCGACGTCAGCGACGCGCTGTCGGTCGACGGCCTGCGCACGTCGATGGAATTCGCGGACGCGCTGCTCGCGGACGCGCACGTCGCCGTCACGCCGGGCGAAGCGTTCGACGCGCCCGGCTTCATCCGCATCTCCTACGCGACCTCTCTGGACAACCTCCGCGAGGGTACCCGGCGGCTGATCGAGTTCGTCGGCCGCCACACGATGAGCGAGACGCTACATGGCCAGTAATCACCGACGTCATCACGGTCCGCCGCGCGGGGGCAACGGCCCCGCCGCGCCGGACGCGGGCAACGGGTCTTCCACTCCGGTCGAGACCGCCACTCCCGAACAATCGAAAGCCGGACCGCAGCCGCCGCGCCGTCCCGGCGAAGGCCTGAACATCACCGATCTGAAGGACATGAGCATCCAGAAGCTCACGCAGATCGCGAAGGACATGACGGTGACCGGCGCGACCGGCATGCGCAAGCAGGATCTGATCTTCCAGATCCTGAAGGCGCAGACCGAGCAGAGCGGGTTCATCTTCTCGGAAGGCGTGCTCGAGGTGCTGCCCGACGGCTTCGGCTTCCTGCGCGCGCCCGACTACAACTACCTGCCGGGCCCCGACGACATCTACGTCTCGCCGTCGCAGATTCGCAAGTTCGATCTGCAGACCGGCGACACGGTGTCCGGACAGATTCGGCCGCCGAAGGAAGGCGAGCGCTATTTCGCGCTGATCAAAGTCGAAGCGGTGAACTTCGAGGCGCCCGATCAGGCGCGCGAGAAGCTGTTCTTCGAGAACCTCACGCCGCTGTACCCGCAGGAGCGCATCGTTCTCGAGACGCCCGACAGCCTGTCGGCGCGCGTGATGGATCTGTGGACGCCGATCGGCAAAGGCCAGCGCGGTCTGATCGTCGCGCCGCCGCGCACCGGCAAGACGATGCTGCTGCAGGCCATCGCGCAGTCGGTGGCGAAGAACCATCCTGAGATTTACCTGATGGTGCTGCTGATCGACGAGCGGCCGGAAGAAGTCACCGACATGCAGCGCTCGGTCGACGGGGAAGTGATCTCGTCGACGTTCGACGAGCCGGCGCAGCGCCACGTCCAGGTCGCGGAGATGGTGATCGAAAAAGCGAAGCGCCTCGTCGAGCACCGGAAGGACGTCCTGATCCTGCTCGACTCGATCACGCGCCTCGCGCGCGCCTACAACACGGTGATCCCGGCGTCGGGGAAGATTCTCTCCGGCGGTCTCGATTCGAACGCGCTGCAGAAGCCGAAGCGGTTCTTCGGCGCGGCGCGCAACATCGAGGAGGGCGGCTCGCTGACGATCATGGCGACGGCGCTCGTCGACACCGGGTCGAGGATGGACGACATCATCTTCGAAGAGTTCAAGGGCACGGGCAACATGGAAATCCATCTGGACCGGAAGCTCACCGACAAGCGCGTGTTCCCGTCGATCGACCTGCAGAAGAGCGGGACGCGCAAGGAAGAGCTGCTGATCCCGAAGGAAGACCTCAACCGGATTTGGGTGCTGCGCAAGGTCCTTCAGCCGCTGTCGACGGTCGAAGCGATGGAGTTGCTGCTCGACAAGATGTCCAAGACGAAGACGAACGCCGAGTTCCTCGCGTCAATGCAAAAGGGCGGCTAGACAGACGGAAGATAACCACGGAGGACACGGGGGACACGGAGGTGTTGTTTTGTGTTCGTCAGTGCGTAAACGAGGCTAACTAATGGTCACTTTGAAAGTGCGGCAGAACGCGTCGATTCTCGTCGAGGGCGACGATGTGACGTTGATCGATTGGAACGGGAATCCGTACGTGATCGAGAAGCGGCCGTTCGCACTGTGCCGCTGCGGACATTCGAACAAGAAGCCGTTCTGCGACGGCTCGCATCGGACCTCCGGCTTCCAGGCCTCGGAGGCCGCCCCGAGCCCCGAGGGCAAGCCGACCTTGTGAATTGGGTAATTGAGTAGTCGGGTAATTGGGTAAGCGCCGCCGCCTGTGCCATCGTCGCCACTCGCGAGTTTCGGTCTTCGCTTAGCGTCTTTGGGCGATGGTGACAAACACCGGAACCACCTGCCCGCCGTAGCCGACGCGGTCCGCCGGCGCCGCAGCTGCTGCGCGGTCGATCGTGGCCAGGCACTCCTGAAGGACCGCAGAGTTGGACCGCTCGGCCTGAGCCGATGCGATCGCGGCAACGCGCCTCGCGCGCTCGAGCAGCTCAGCCACCGGGAGCCGGCTCACGTGCCCTAAGGCGTAAGGACGGGAATCGATCACGGTAAGGCCCGCCCGTTCCAGAATCGATGGCACGGCCGGCCCGATCGCGATGTCCGCCGGCCGTCGCGCTTCTCGCTGGGCGGCAAAGAGGCGCCGGAACGCCGCGTTTACCTCCTCAAGTGGACCGTCGAAATAGAACTCGTTTGCGAGGTTGTTCGGCTCGATCCCGACGAAACGCCCGCCCGCCCGCAGGACGCGGTTCACCTCGGACAGGACTGCCGGCACGTCCGGGACGTGCTGCAGGGTCATGCTGCTGAGGATGAGGTCCACGCTTTCGTCGGCGCAGGGCAGCCGTTCGGCGCGTCCTCTCTGAAGTTGCACTCTGGCCGCATATGGCGTGCCGGCGACAAGCGCGTTCGCCTGGCGTAGCCGTTCCTCGTCGGCGTCGATGCCGAGATAGCTCGCGCCTGTCAGCGACGGCAGCAGGGCGTGCGCGGCCGTCGCCAGACCACATCCGACATCGAGAACGTCACGCGTATCCGGCGGAATCCACCGAAGCAGGAACTGGGTGAACAGATCGTCCCACCATCCTCGTCTCGACGCGCGCAGCTCCTCCGCCGTGAGACCATCCAGGCCACGTTTCGGTTCGACTCGAATGTCCGACTTACTCAATTACTCACCTTATCCAATTCACCGTGGCGCCCTGTTTCCGGCGATCCACACTGAATCGATCTTCCGCACGTTGCTGATGTCGGTCAGCGGATCCGCATCCAGTGCGACAAAGTCCGCCCA
>JAIQFX010000178.1 GCA_020073005.1 Terriglobia bacterium
GCTACCCGTCTCGACTCTCTCGTCCCCTCGTGATCCTCGCGCTGGTCTTCCTGAGCGCGCCGGCAAGCCTCCGCGCGCAATCCGACATCGGCCTGAGCGGCAAGGTCCTCGACCCCGACGCGAAGGTCGTCGTCAACGCCGCGATCATCATCAGGAACGAAGCCACGAGCGAGATGCGCACGACGACGACCGACGCGGCAGGACATTTTTCGGTGACCGGCCTCACGGCCGGGCCGTACACCATCGAAGTCGCCGTCCCCGGCTTCGAAATCGTGCGCAGAAACGGTATTCAGGTGATGGCCGGGAAGCTCGAGGACGTGCCGATCAATCTGAGCGTGGCCAACGTGAGCGAGACCGTCACCGTGTCGGTCGCGCTGCCAGCGGCCGCCGCCTCTGCGGCCTCGCAAGGCTCGCTGACCGCCCGCTCCGCGCAATCGCTCATCAGCAACGAGTACATCCGCAACTACACGTCGCCGTTCTCCGACTACAGCCAGGTGCTGCAGATGGCGCCGGGCACGTTCAGCACCAGCGCGAACGGCCCCGGCCTCAGCGACACGAAGACGTTCTTCCGCGGCTTCAGCGGCTTCAAGGACGGCTACTACAGCATGACGTTCGACGGGATCCCGTTCAACGACACCAACGATCCGACCCATCACTCCTGGGTGTTCTTCCCGGCGCAGACGATCGGCTCCACCGTGTTCGAGCGCAGTCCGGGGTCGGCGGCGTCGATCGGTCCGTCCACCTTCGGCGGGTCGGTCAATCTCCTCTCGCGATCGATGACGACCGACATGCAGGTCAACGGCACGATGGCGTACGGCTCGTTCAACACGCGGCTCCTGGATCTGGAATTCGATTCAGGCAAGTTCGGGTCGAACGGGAAGCAGCGGATGTTGATCGAGGGGCACGAGATGCGGTCGGACGGCTACCAGACCTACAACGATCAGAAGCGCGACGCCTTCTCGGCCAAGTACACGAACGCGCTGACCGACAACTCGACGCTCACGGCCTTCAGTTCGGTCATGAACCTGAACAGCAACACGCCGAACCAGAAGGGCTCGACGCGCGCGCAGATCGCGCAGTTCGGGGACAACTTCCTGATGTCCGGCGATCCGTCATCGCCGCTCTACTATGGCTACAACTTCTACCACATCCCCACGCACTTCGAGTACGTCGGCTTCCGGTCCTACCTCGGCAATGGCTGGTCCGTGGATGACAAGGCGTACACGATGCGGTACCACAATCAGCAGAACTACAACGGCCTGACGTCAATCACGGCGACGAGCGCGACCGACAAGCTGAACGCCTACTGGAAGGTCGGGAACCTGCTGCCGGTCACGTACGCGTCGGACCGCGGCATCTTCCGCACCGGTTTCTGGTCCGAGTACGCGTCGACGGACCGCCACCAGACCCCGTCCGATCCGCGGACGTGGGTGGACGCCGCGCTGCCGAACTTCCACGAAGCGTTCATCACGACGACGCTGCAGCCGTACGCGGAATATGAGCTGAAGGTCGCGCCGAACCTGACCATCACGCCCGGCGTCAAGTTCGCGTACTACAAGCAGGACTTCACGCAGTTCGCCGACAACGGCAAGACCGTGGGCAACCTCGGCGGGGCGCCGTCGATCGAACATGCCGTGGAATACCACACGTGGCTGCCGTCGATCGACGCGCACTATCTCATTCAGCCCTACTGGTCGGTGTACGGCCAGTACGGCAAGGGGCAGAACATCCCGCCGACGAGCATCTTCGACGTGAAGGGCGCGCAGGTCGCCACGCTGCCGAAGCCGATTCTCACCGACACGGTCCAGTTCGGTTCCGTCTGGAAGTCGAACCGGGCCACGCTGGATGTGGACTTCTATCACATCAACTTTCAGAACGATTACTCGTCGACGCTCGATCCCGTGTCGGGCGACACGCTGTACTTCCTGACCAGCCCGTCCACGACACAGGGCGTCGAAGCGGAGAGCACGATCCTCGTTGGCGGCGGCGTCGCGGTATACCTGAACGGCACGGCAGGCAGCGCGAAGTACAACGACACGGGTCTCTGGGCCCAGAACGCGCCGAAGGACACCGAGACGGTCGGCCTGACCTACAACCAGGGACGCTGGAACGTGGGCCTCTTCAGCAAGCGGATCGGCCAGATGTACAACGACAACGGCGCCCTCAACCAGGCGATCCCGATCGACCCGTTCAACATCACGAACATGTTCGTCAACTACCTGGTGGGCGGCTCGTCGAAGCTCTCGCAGACGAGAATCCGGTTCGCGATCAACAACCTGACCGATAGCCATGCGATCACGGCGGTCACCGCGGCGTCCAGCAAGACGAACGCGCCGGCGCCGGGCGACGTGCTGACCCTGATGGGCGGCCGCAGCGTCTCGGTCTCGCTTACGGTCGGCTTCTCGCCGCGCCCGTAACGCCATTCCTGCCAGCGCACGTTCCCGGCGGCGGCAACGCGTGTTGCCGCCGTCGCGGCATTCCGCCCGCATACCCCCTTCCGCCTGTCGCGCCGTTACGGACGGCGTGGAAACTGATCCGGATTGTTCGTGAAGAGCGCGTCGATGCCGAGCGTGTAGAGGAAGTGCGACATCTCGTCGCGG
>JAIQFX010000029.1 GCA_020073005.1 Terriglobia bacterium
CGGCACTCAGGCCACCATCGCGCGGCGCACGCCGTGCGCGCCGCGCCGGGACCTGACACTGCACGCCCTTGCGTACGGCGCCGGCGACCGCGAGCTGCGCCGCGCGGACTTTCCGATGAGCGTTCTTCGGCTGGTGACGGCGGGCGGCAGGTTTCGGCTGATCAATCTCTGGACGTTCGGCGACGAGCGCGATCGGATCACGCTCGACGATCTCGAGTGTCAGGGACCGGGCTTGATCGTCGACGTGCGCGGCGCGAACGTCGGGCTGATGGTCGTGGGCAACGCGGCGCGCGGCACTCAGGCGCAGGAGTCGCGCCTGCTGATGTGGACCGAGTAGATTAAGCTCTGATCAGCGCGTACTCGAGACTGTCGACCAGCGCCTGCAAACTCGCCTCGATGATGTTCTCGTTCACGCCGATCGTGCCCCAGTCCGAGGTGCCGTCGCTCGACTCGATCAGCACGCGCGTGATCGCGGCCGTGCCGGACCGCGAGTCGACGATGCGGACCTTGTAGTCCGTCAGCCGCACGTTCTGCAGTTGCGGATAGAACGTCACGAGCGCCGATCGCAGCGCGGCGTCGAGCGCGTTCACGGGGCCGGCGCCCTCCGCCACGGTGTGCGCGTGCTTGTCGCCGACGTGGATCTTGACCGTCGCCTCGCACACCGACGCGTGGCCTTCCGATCGCATCGAGACGTGATACGCGTCGACGTTGAACGGCGGCGTCTCGCCGGTCAGCGCGCGGCGAATGAGCAGCGCCAGCGATCCGTCGGCGGCCTCGAATTCGTAGCCCCGATGCTCGAGGTCCTTGATCTTCTTGAGCATCGCCTTCAGGTGCGGCGTCTCGTTCGACAGATCGAATCCGAGCTCGCGCGCCTTCAGCACGATGTTGCTGCGGCCGGCCAGCTCGCTGATGAGGACGTGCCGCGTGTTGCCGACCGACGCGGGATCGATGTGCTCGTAGCTGCGCAGGACTTTCTGCACCGCGTTCACGTGCGCGCCGCCCTTGTGCGAGAACGCCGCCGCGCCCACCCACGGCAGCCGCGGATTCGGCCGCAGGTTCGCCATCTCGTCGACGAACTGCGACAGCTCGGTCAGCGTCGCCAGCGATTCCGGCGGGACGCACGTCCGCTTCATCTTGAACTGCAGATTCGGAATCACCGACGTCAGGTTGCAGTTGCCCGTGCGCTCGCCGTAGCCGTTGATCGTCCCCTGCACGTGCGTCGCGCCGGCTTCGATCGCCGCGAGCGCGTTGGCCACGCCGAGCCCGATGTCGTCGTGCGTGTGGATGCCGATGCGAGCCTTCACGCCCGCGCGCACGAGCCTCGTGATCTCGGCCACGTCAGTCGGCAGCGATCCGCCGTTCGTGTCGCACAGCGTGATGACGTCCGCGCCCGCGGCCTCCGCGGCTGTGATCGTCGCCAGCGCGTGCTCGCGGTCCTCTTTGAACCCGTCGAAGCAGTGCTCCGCGTCGTAGACGACGAACTTGCCGTGCTTCTTGAGATACCGCACGGTGTCCGCGATCATCTCGAGATTTTCTCTCGGCGTCGTCTGCAGGACTTCGCGGACGTGAAGGAGCGACGTCTTGCCGAAGATCGTCACGACGGGCGTCCCGGCGTCGACGAGCAGCTTCACCTGGTCGTCTTCGCCCGCGATCGTGCCCTTGCGGCGCGTCGATCCGAACGCCGCGAGGCGCGCCGTCTTGAACGCGCGGCTCTTCGCTTCGCGGAAGAACTCGATGTCCTTGGGATTCGATCCGGGCCAGCCGCCTTCGATGTACGCGACGCCGAACGCGTCGAGCCGCTCCGCGATCCGCAGCTTGTCGGACACGGAAAACGAAATCCCGTGGCCCTGCGTGCCGTCGCGCAGCGTCGTGTCGTAGATCTCGACGTCCGGCGTCATCGACTCATCGCTGTTGTTGTCCGGTGCTCGTCGTCGCCGGCCTGGCCTTGCGCTCGTTGACGAGCTTCTGGAACTCCGCATCGTCGAGATAGACGACGTTCACCCAGACCTGCAGCATGTCGTCGACGCTGCGCTCGCCGAAGCCGACCCACATGTTCGGATCCGGATTGCGCCGGTTGGCCGACGTGTTGTCGTGGATGCCGATCATGTGGAGCACGGTGCCGGCGGGCAGCAGCGGCGCCACCTCGTCCGCGTAGACGTAATTGATGTGCCAGTTGAAGTCGAAGTGATCGACCGAGCTCAGGATCTGCGTCCGGTTGTTGGCCGGATCGATCGCCTCGAGCGTCATGCCGCGGCCGCGCATGTGCATGTGCGGCTGGAACGCGTCGATGCGCGCGTTGCGCGGCAGGCGGAAGTAGCCGTCGGTCCGGACGACGGAGTTCGGCGGCACTTCGAGCTCGTCGTTCGGGATGTTGCGCATCGCGATCGAGCGGACCTGGTACTTCGGCGTCACGCCCTTCGGGTAGAACGTGAACGCGATCGTCGTCTTGTTGTGCTGCTCGCTGCCGATCGCGAAGTAGTGCATGTCGAAGCGCAGGCGCGTGCCCTTCTTCAGCAGCCGGCCCGTGTTGTCGCCGAAGATGTCGCCGTACTTGCCGACGGCGTACTCGTGGAGCTGCACGCCGGTCTCGGGCGTGCCGTCCGGCGCGTCGGGCTCGATCGCGTAGATCACGGCGTGATGGACGATCTTCGGGTTGCTCGGCTTGATCTCCATCGCCTTGATCCAGCGATCCTCGGGCATCACGACGTCGGCGAACTGATCGATCCACCAGTCGGGGCCGGTGGAGTACATCGTGAAGTCGTTGGGCGTGGTGACCTTCAGATCCGGCTCGCCGATGAACCAGGCGGCTTCGGACGGGAACGTCATCGGCTTCGGCATGTCGGCCGCATTGCCCATCGGCGCGCCCTGATCGACCCAGCGCGTGATCGTCGCGATCTCAGTGTCGCTGAGCGACCGATCGTTCTTGTACTGCTTGATGCCGACGGTCTTGTCGAGGTGCCACGGCGGCATGTCGCGATTCGCCACGCGCTGCTGAATCGACTTCGCCCACGGCCGGACTTCCTCGTAGGTGACGAGCGACATCGGCGCGGACGTGCCCTGGTGATGGCACGTCTGGCATTTCGCCTGGAAGATCGGCGCGACGTCTTTCGCAAACGTCGGGATTGCGGATTGAGGAGTGCGGAGTGCGGATTGCTGACTGACGCCGCCGACCGTGATCTTCAGCTGCGCGTTGGTCCAGCAGCAGTGATAGCCGAAGTTGCCGGCCGACTCGCCCGAGCCGTCGTCGACCACGGCCTGCAGGATGTACTCGCCCGGCGCGCTGAACGTCGCCGACGTCGACGCCGTGCCGCCGGCTCCGTCGTCAGTCGCGGACACCGTCAGCGTGGTCGAGCCCGGCGCGGCCAGCGCCGCCGCCGCCGAGCGCAGCGACACGACAGGCGGCGTGTTGGAACTGATCATCTCGCTGTTGCCGCCGCGCGTCGTCCGCTGGTGATCGATCTGCCACACCGGGTTGAGCGTCGCGACGACTTTCTGCGTCTGCCCGTGGACCTTCAGCGTCCACGTCAGCGTCTGCTTGCCGAAGTCCTTCGGCACTTTCACGCTGAAGACGTCCTTGTGACGCCGCGTGACGAAGTGCGTCGGCTGACCGCGATCGCCGCCGGGCTCGAGCGCGTTGTCCGGCCCGACTGGCACGTCGACTTCCTCCTCGTAGTTGCGGTTCATGTACCCGAACCACATGTTGTACGAGCCGTCGTCGTTGACGTCGAAGCCCTCGTACGCGGGCGCGACCGCTTGTCCCGATGCGTGGCGCACCGTGACGAGCTGCGACGCCGGCGTCTGCGCGAGGAGCGGAAGAGTGGCCAGGACGCCGAGAACGACGGACAGTCTCAATGCGTTCTTCATGTCTTCTCTCCACTTAATCCGCAATCAGTCTACTTTTTTTCAGGCAAGGCGAAGACATACAGCGCATTCCCCGTCTGCGCCGGACGAATCTCCGGAATAATCGTGCGCGGCACGACGCGCGGGCTGCCGCCGCCCTGCGCGCCCGACGTTACGGCGATGTACTGCCGGCCGCCGATGCTGAACGCGACGGGGTAGCCCATCACCGCGGTGCCCAGCCGCGTCTGCCACAGCGTCTCGCCCGTGCGCACGTCGAACGCGCGGAACGTGCGATCGAGATCGCCGACGAATCCCACGCCGCTCGCCGTCGTCAGCACCGCCGTGAGGAACGGCGCGCGCTGCTCCCGGCTCCACACTTCCTTCATCGTCTTCACGTCGAACGCCGCGAGCTTGCCGACGTTGCCGTCGCTGCCGGGCATCTCGAAGAACCGCCGGTCCGCGCCCGTGCCGCCGGAGCCGTTGGTCGGCTCGATCACGCGGCCGCGCATCTCCATGCACGACTGACTCAGCGGAATGATCAGCATCCCGCTCGGCTGGTGATAGCTCATCGCCTGCCAGTTGTGGCCGCCCTCCGTGCTCGGGCACGACTGCACCCACTCGCCGGTCTTCTGCTCGAGGATGTCCGCCCGGTACTGCGGCGCGCCGGATTTCGGGTCGATCGAGTCGAACACGTTCTGGAACAGCGTTTCCTTGTAGCCGATGAACTGGCCGTTGCGCCGATCGAGCTTCCACAGGATGCCGGCCTTGCCGATCGTGAAGACGACTTTCTGATCGCCGATGTCGACGAGCACGCGCTCGAACACTTCGTCGAGATCGAGCGATTCGCCCGGCGCGTGCTGGTAGTGCCACGCGAGCGTGCCGTCTTTCGGCCGCAGCGCGAGCGTGGAGCTCGTGTAGAGCGCGTTGTCGAAGTTCGTCGTCCCGCGGCTCGCGCGCATCCACGGCTTGGCCTGCGCGACGCCCCAGTACGTGAGATCGAGATCCGGATCGTAACTGCCGGCAATCCATGTCTCGCCGCCGACGCGCAAATTGTCCGCGAGCGTGCCCCACGTCTCGGCGCCAGCTTGTCCGGTTCTGGCGATAGTGTTGAATTTCCAGAGCTGTTTGCCCGTCGCCGCCTCGTAGCCGCTGATCCAGCAGCCGTCGTTGCCGTAGCGATCGCAGCCGACCAGACCGTTCAGGACGACGCCCTTGATGACGATCGGGCCGGCGGTGTTGGCGTAGCCTTTCGCGCGATCCGCGATCGGCGTATCCCAGATCTTGTTGCCTGTGCGGGCGTCCAGCGCGACCAGGCGGGCGTCGGTCGTCGCCACGAACACCTTGTCCTGGTAGATCGCCATGTTGCGCATGGCGGCGATGCCGGTGGCCGTATTCGGCCCGACGTGGTTCTCCCAGATCACGTCGCCGCTCCTCGCGTCGAGCGCCTGGACGATGTTCGTCGTGTTGGTGAGATAGATGACGCCGTTGTGGACGAGCGGGGTCGGCTCGTTCGTCTGCCCCTCGTTCATCGACCACACCCACTGAAGCTGAAGCTCCTTCACGTTGTCGCGCGAGACCTGCGTCAGCGGGCTGTAGCTCCAGCCTTGATAGTTGCGGCGCGCCATCAGCCAGTCGCCGGGATCCTCGTTGCGCAGCATCTCGTCCGTGACCGGGACGTAGTTCTTCACGTCGCCCGTCACCGTGAGACCGAGCACGCCCGCATTCGCGGGAGCGCCGCCGCGTCCGCCGGGAGCTTGACCAGCGCCGCCGCGTCCCTGCGCGCCGCGTCCACCGGCGCCGCCCGCCACGGCGTTCGTCTGGACGGCGCCTCTCGGGCCGGTCGCCACCGTGCCGATGGCCGCCGTTGCCGCCGGCGTGAACGCCTGCGATCCGGCCGCGGCGCCGTTGGCCTGCAGGATGTACGTCGTGATCGCGAGGTACTGCGCCGCGTCGAGGCTCGGCGCGTTGGGCGGCATCGTCTGGATGTACTCGTACAGATCGCGCGTCGTGCGGGTGCGCCAGGTGTTCATGAAGTTCGCGCCCGCCAGCTGCGGCGCTTCGTTGCGCCCCGCGAGATCCGGCAGGTGGCAGCTCGCGCAGTTGGCCTGATACGCCGCGCGGCCGGCGGCCGCCTGTTCGGCGGTGAAGATCGCGGCCGGCGGTTGCTGGCCCGCCTTGGGAGCGGCGCCCGCAACGCCCAGCACTGCTGCAGCCACGGCCACACCGGCACTCCACACGCGTCGTGTCGTCATGAGGGGACTTCTCCTGAGACCGCTTCGGGAAAATCTACAGCAAAAAGGACTGGAAGTGTCCGAATTCAGTATTTCAGCGCCAGCTCGATCGCGTCGAGCTTATGGCGCGAGATCAGGCCGTACCAGTCGCGCACGCTGATCGTGCGCAGGCGCGTGATCTGCCGGCGCTTGGCGAGCATCCGCGGCAGCCGGACCAGCGCGGCCAGCCAGGCCTGGATCAGCACCACGAACAGCCGCGCGACGGAATATTCCTTCACGAATTCCGCGGACAGGCCCTGATGCGTCGCCGCCGCGTAGCCCTGCATGGCGTAGCGGTTCAGCGTGAAGAGGGGCGAGACGAAGACGAGATAGCGGGGCATCCACTTCCAGAGGCAGTACAGGCGATTGCGCTCGACGTGATACGCCTTGAAGACCGAGTAATTGCCGGAGGTCGCCGACTTCCGGTGACGCGCGCGCGCCTCGGGCACGTACCAGCACTTCCATCCCGCCAGCTGGCCCCGCACGCCGAGATCGAGATCCTCGAAGTAGCAGAAGAAGTCTTCGTCGTACCCGCCGATCCGATCGAGCATCGCCTTGCGCAGGGCGCACGCGCAGCCGTGCGGCGCGAGCACGGTCTCGGCGCGATCGTACTGGCCCTGATCTTTTTCCTGCCAGCCGCGCGGACGCGAGACGCCATCCGGGTAGAGGAGCAGGCCGACGGAGTCGAAGAAGTTCGGCTGATCGGCGCGGACCACGCGGCACGCCACCTGACCGACGTCCGGCTTGCCGGCGACGAACCGCATGACCTCCGCGATCGCATCCGGATCGCACATCGCGTCGGAGTTCAGCAGAAAGATCCATTCGCCCTTCGCTCTCGCGAACCCGATGTTGTTGCCGCGAGCGAAGCCTTCGTTCCTGGCGTTGCGGATGACGATCAGCGCGTCGCCGAACCGGCGCTGCGCCTGCTCGGCCGACCCGTCAGTGGAGCCGTTGTCCACCAGGATGACTTCGAGCGACGGCCAGGTCTGGGCGAAGAGCGACGCCAGCGCGTCCTGAAGCATGGCGCCGCCGTTCCAGTTGACGACGATCGCGCTGACAAGCGGAGCGGTCATGCGGCGGGACGCAGCGGCTTTCTACCGACGACGACGAATTCGTTGTAGGTGAACAACGGGCCGGCCCAGCGAGGAAACGGGAACGAGTAGGTGCGCTCGACCTGGAATCCCAGGCGATCGGAAATCCGCGTCAGCCGGGCGAAGTCCATCATTTCGACGTGCGTGGCGTCGCTCCTGAATCCCGCTTCCTGAGGCGCCATCATGATCAGCGTGCCGCCGGGCCGGAGGAGCGACTCGTAGTCCCGCAGGAGCGTGACGACTTGATCCTCGGTCATGTGCTCCGCGACGTGCGCCAGCAGGATCGAATCGAAGCGGCCCGGGCGGCTGTACTCCGCCGACTCACGAAGCTCGTCCGGCGTGAACGCGATCAGCCCCCGCGCGATCGCCGCGCGGACGCAGTGCTCGTTGGTGTCCACGCCGACGCTCTGTCCGCGAAGGTGTTCGAGGTTGCGGCCGATGCCGCATCCGAGGTCGAGCGTGAATCCTGGATCGAGCCGCCGGAGATTCCAGCGGAAGGGCGCCTGGACGTCGAGCCACCGTTTCCACCGGGCCGTCTGAAGGCGCGTGAGCCGATCCGCGTACCCTTTCGCGCGAGTCGCGCCGCCGCCCGGGTTCACGCCCGGCATCATAGCAACGATCAGCGTTTGCTTTCCTGAGGCTGCAGCCACCCCCAGAGGTTGCCGTCGGGCGCTTTCTCGCTGTGCAGCTGCACGTAGAGCCGGCCCTTTTCGAGATCGGCGATCTGCACGGGCGTGAGCGTCACGGATCCGCCGATCGATCCGCTGGTGCCCGTGGAACCGGGCGAGACCGTGAGATCGAAGATCGACGGTCCGCGCACGCCTTTGACCGGCCCCTTGTGAATCTGCGCGATCGTCGCCGGCGATTTCAATCCGTCGAACGTGCCCGCGATCGTCAGCTTGGTGCCGGTGAGCGCCGCGGAGACGCTGCCCGATCCTGCGACGGTCGCCTGCATCGCGACGTCCAGCGCGACCGGCGAGAGGCGCGCCCTGTACGTCTTGCTGCTTTGCGCGGAGACGCCGGCCGTCGCGATCACCAGGAGGAGCAGCCACTGTGCACGAAACATGATTGGACTCCAGTGTCAGGGCGGCGCCAGACGATTGCGCCATTGCTGCACGATGAAGACCGGCGCCGACGGATGCTGGCCGAGCACGGCCCGCACGAACACGCGCTGGCCATCGGCCGACAGGGCGAAGTCGCTGGCGCCGTGCGTCGAATCGCCTGAAGGGAAATCTACTGCAAAAAGCCGTCGCGGCGCACTGGAATGAAATCCCGGCGCCGTTTCGATGTCCGCCGCCGCCAGGAAGCGGTCGCCGATGACGAAGAAGAGCGCGCGGCCGTCGGCGCGCCACCGGGGATGCAGGCCGCCCTCGTCTGAGATCGGCCACGCGGGTCCGTTCGATGGATTCGCCTGCACGAAGATCTGCGGTTTCCCCGACACAAACGACGTGTAGGCCACCCACCGGCCGTCGGGGGAGAGTTCCGACTCCAGCGCTGTCGATGGCGGTGTGCCGGCGGGCACCCGGCGTCCGATCGCCGGCGCTTCCACCTGAATCGGTGCCGGGCGTCCCGTCAGGTCGAGCCATTGCCCGACCGCGCTCGCGGGCGCGAGCGCGAGCTGCCACTGCGCCGTGGTCGACGCGTAGACGAGCGTGTGCTCGCCGACGGTGAACGCGCCGCGCCCGGACTCCGGCGCGTACGCAAACGAATCGCGCGCGACTCGCGGCGATCCGAGCAGCTGTTGGCGACGAAGGTCGAACAGCTGGGCGAAGAGCGAGTCCTCGCGAGGATGCACGACGAAGCCGCCCGCGTATGTCGGGTGGTTGACGCCTCCACCCAGGCGCATGGGCGGCGCGGACGAGAGCGAACCGAGATACACGGAAGGCGCTCCAGTCGCCTCCCATGCCGTGAAGAGAAATCGTTTCCGGTCGGGCAGGAACGATGGCCATCGATGCGAGCGCTGCCCGGCCGCGGCGTCGAGTGAGGTGATCGGCGCGGGCGTTCCGCCGGGCGCGGAGACCTTGTACAGCCCGTCGTGTTCCGACGGCGCAAAGACGATGACGTCGTCCGCGCCCCAGGCACCACCGCGCGGCGTCGGCGCGTCGGCGACAACCTGCGCGCGCGCCGTGTCGACCTCGATCGTCTTGAGTGTGCCGTCGGCGAAGAACCCCAGCCGCCTTCCGTCGGGCGCCCAGAAGGGCGCCGTGGCGCCGTCGGTGCCGTTGAGCACTGTCGCGATCGTCTCGCCGAACCGCAGCCGCCACAGCCGGTGCACGCCCGAGCGATCGCTTCCCACGAACACGAGCGCGCGCTCGTCCGGTGACAGCGCCAGCCCCGGCGTCCCCGCGTCATCGTCGACCACGGCGACGCCGTCCTGCAGCGACAGGCGCATGACCGGTGGAACGTGCGCGGATCGCCAGAGAAACACGACGACGAGTCCAATCGCGATGCCGAGTGCCGCGAGGGATAGACGGGTGACGTCAACGGCGCCGCGCCAGTCGGGACGCGCGCCGTCGAGATCCCCCGCCGGCGCGGATATTCGGCGCGTGGTCCAGATGCCGACCGCGACGATGGCGCCGAGCGCGGCCAGCACGATCGTCGACGATGGCAGCCATCCTGGCGCGGTGTTCAGACGGATGGTGAGCGCCGCGTTGACGATCAACAGGAGCACGGCGAGCGGCGTGGGCCACGCGCTCATGTAGCGCGCCGCTGGAATCAGCACGGCGTACGGAAACGACGCCAGCGCGCGGTCCGGCACCTGGTACAGCGCGAGGAAGAGCATCGCAGGCACGGAGGCGGCGGCGATGGCCCGCTCGTGACGGTTCGCGCGTGTCAGGCCCAGCGCGCCGAGAATCCATCCCGCCCCGAACGTGCCGAAGATATAGAGCGCAGCGAACCGCAGGTTCAGCGGCCACGGCGCGAGCCCCTTCAGCCACACGCCGAAGAAGTAGGTCCGGCGGAGGTACGACGCGTCGCTTGCGATCGCGTAGCCGTGATACGCGTGCAGCACGGCGCGCACGCCCAGCCACGCCAGGGCTGGCGCCGCGATCATCGCCGCCATTCGCGCGAGTCTCGCGGTATGCAATGCCGCGCGCGGCGCCGTCATGATCACGTAGAGGGCGTAGACGCACGGTATCAACAGCACGCTTTCCTTGACGGCGGCGCCGCTGACGAGCATCGCGAGCGCGAGGCCGTGGCGTCCCGTGAGCAGCAAGAACAGCGACGCGAAGCACCAGAAGGCCTGAACAGGATCCGTGATCAACAGCGGATCGCTGAGGCTCAGGATCGGCGCCCACGTGACCCAGTACCACGCGGTCGTCAGCCACGCGATGCGCGGCGACTCGCTGACGTGGGCGGCCAGATGCCACAGCGCGACGCCCGCGAGCACCTGGAAGACGAAGGTCGTGACGATGAACGCGTCCACGGTGGTGCCGGGCGCGAGCGCGGTGAAGAGCGGCGCCAGAAACCGGAAGCAGTGAAACGACGCGCACGACGAGAGCGGAAACGCCTGGCTCATCGCGACGTAGGTGTAGCGCTCGCCGCGGTCGGCCACGTCGGCGGGCAGCAGCGCGCGCGCGACGAGCGCGAGCGACAGATTGACGATCCAGGGTGTCCAGCGCCAGGCCAGGACGCGCGTCAACCGCGAAGACATCGACCGTCATGATGCCCCAACCGCCGCGGCCAGCGTGATACGATTCGAGCCGAACCCTCAACATGCCGTTCAGCGACATCGCCGGCCACGTTCGTATGCGTGACTTGCTCGCCCGGTCCATCGCCGGCGGCACGTTGCCGCCGAGCCTTCTGCTGACGGGCCCGGACGGCATCGGGAAGAAGCTGACCGCCATCGCGGTCGCGCAGACGCTGAACTGCCTCGACCTTTCCGGCACCGACGCCTGCGGCGTCTGCGCCGCGTGCAGCCGCATCGCGCGCCGCGTGCATCCGGACGTGCTGCTCGTCGAGCCGGGCGACAGCGGCGCGATCAAGATCGATCAGGTGCGCGAGATCGTCGATCGCGCGGCCTACCGTCCGTTCGAGGGACGGCGCCGCGCCGTGATCATCGACGATGCCGACACGCTCGTCCCGCAGGCGCAGCACGCGCTGCTCAAGACGCTGGAAGAGCCGCCGCCTTCGTCCGTGTTCATGCTGGTCACGTCGCGGCCGGACGTCCTGCTGCCGACCGTGCGATCGCGGTGTCCGCAGCTGCGGTTCCGGCCGCTGTCGGCGGGCGACGTGGCGGCGGTCCTGATCGCGCGCGGGCAGACCGAGCGCGACGCGCGCGCCGTGGCCGCGATCGCGGACGGCAGCGTCGGGCGCGCGCTCGAGGCGAGCAGCGAGGATCTCGTCGAGGCGCGCGATCGCGCCGAGCGCGTGCTGGCGCACGCCGCGGCGAGCGGCGATCCCGGCCGCCGTCTCGAGAGCGCGAAGGAGCTGCTGGCGAAGACGGGATCGGGCGGCGCCGCCGAACGCGATCATCTCGCGACGCACTTGCGCGCGATGGCGGCCCTCGTGCGTGACGTGGAACTTCTGGCAACCCGCGCGGACGTCCGCGCGCTCGCGAACCCCGACGTGCAGCCCGCGCTCGAGCGGCTCACGCCGGCGTATCGCGGCGAGCGTGGCGTGCGCGCGTTTACGGCGATCGATCAGGCGTTGGGGGCGCTGAAGGGCAATGCCGGCGCCAAGATCGTGGCGGACTGGCTGGTCCTGCAGCTGTAATTCCGAGGCCCCAGCCCCCAGCCCCCAGCCACGTTGGATCGCTTATATATAAGGTGTACCCGTGAGCGCTCAGTTTCCCGCGCCGCTCGTCGCCGTCAAGCTGACGCCCGTGGGCCGGGCGCAGACGTTCCTGCTCGGCGACGGTCTTCCTGAATCCGTTCCCCGCACCGGCGACCGCGTCGTCGTCAACACCGACGGCGGCCCCGCCGTGGGCACCGTCGTGCGGTCGATTCCGCAGCTCGACGCCAAGCGGCGGCCGCCCGCCGATTCGCCGCACCGCGTGGTCCGCCTGGCGACGCGTGAGGACATCGTGATGCGGCTCAAGCATCAGCATCGCGAACAGGAGGCGCACCGGATCGCGATGCTGAAGATCCGCGAGCACGGGCTGGGCATGAAGCTCGCGCGCGTCGAGCAGGCGTTCGACGGCTCCAAGCTCATCTTCTACTTCACGGCCGACGGACGCGTCGATTTCCGCGAGCTCGTGCGCGAGCTCGCGTCCGAGTTCCGCGCGCGGATCGAGATGCGGCAGATCGGCGTGCGCGACGAAGCGAAGATCTACGGCGGTTACGGCACGTGCGGGCGCCCGCTGTGCTGCACGACGTTCCTGCAGTCGTTCGAGCCGGTGTCGATCAAGATGGCGAAGCAGCAGGACCTGAGCCTGAATCCGTCCAAGCTGTCCGGGTTGTGCGGCCGGCTGAAGTGCTGCCTGCGCTACGAACTGCCGAACGCGAAAGGCGTCCAGCACGGCGGCTGCGGCAGCGAAAGCGGGTGCGACAACCCGTCGGGTTGCGGATCGGGCGGATGCGGATCAGGCGGTTGCGGCTCATGCGGCTGCCACGCGTAGCGATTACCGCGGGCGATCCGGCGGGCATCGGTCCGGAAATCGCGGCGCGCGCCGCGGCCGATCCGCGCGTGCTCGAGGCGTGCGAGCCGGTGATCTACGCGCCGCCGTCGTCGCCGGCGTTCACGCCGGGCGTGCTGAGCGGCGATGCCGGCCGCGCGGCGTACGACGTGATCGTGCGCGCCGTCGATGACGCGCAGCGCGGCACCGTGCAGGCGATCGCGACGGCGCCGGTGAACAAGGAAGCGTTCCGCCTCGCGGGCCTGCCGTGGCACGGGCATACGGATCTCCTGGCCCACCTCACCGGCGCGAGCGACGTCGCGATGATGTTCGACTCCGACGCGCTCCGCGTCGTGCTCGCGACGGTCCACATCCCGCTGGCGGAGGTGCCCCGCGCGCTGACCGCCGCGTCGCTTGAAAAGACGATCGCGCTGACCGCGCGCGAGCTGCCGCGCTTCGGCGTGGCGCGGCCGCGCATCGCGGTCGCCGGTCTGAATCCGCACGCGGGTGAGCACGGACTTTTCGGCTGCGAAGAGCAGACCGCGATGGCGCCGGCGATCGCGGCGTGCCGGTCGCGCGGCATCGACGTGGCCGGACCGTTTCCCGCGGACACTGTTTTCGTCCGTGCGCGCCGCGGCGAGTTCGACGTCGTCGTCGCGTGCTATCACGATCAAGGCTTGATTCCGGTCAAGCTCGTCGCGTTCGGCCGGGCCGTCAACGTGACGCTCGGTCTGCCGATCGTGCGCACGTCGGTCGATCACGGAACGGCATTCGACATCGCCGGCAAGGGCGTCGCGGATCCGCAGAGCATGATTGCCGCGGTCCTGCTGGCCGCGCGGCTGGCGAGGTCCGCCTGAAGGCGGACGCCACGTCTGACGTACGTGGGGTCCGGCTTCAGCCGGACCATGACGCATGACTGAAAAAACCGAGCGCGAAAAAGCGCAGCGCAGCATCGCCGAGAACCGCAAGGCGTTTCACGATTACCACCTCCTCGAAACGTTCGAGGCGGGGCTCGTGCTGCTCGGCACCGAGGTGAAGGCGATCCGCGAAGGCCGCGTCAATCTGCGCGACAGCTTCGCGCGGCTGGAGGACGGCGAGGTCTATCTCTACAACGTCAACATCAGCCCGTACAGCCACCGCGGCTACGCGGATCACGAGCCGCTGCGCCGGCGCAAGCTGCTGCTGCATCGCGAGGAGATCCGCAAGCTGATCGGCAAGACCGTCGAGAAGGGGATGACGCTCGTGCCGGTCCGCTTGTACTTCAAGAACGGCCGCGTCAAAGTGGCGGTGAGTCTCGCCAGAGGCAAGAAGGAGTACGACAAGCGGGAGACGATCAAGCGGCGCGAGGTCGAGCGCGAGACGCGCGCGGCCGTCAAATCGCGGCGCCTGTAAACGACGTGATATGGTGAGCGCCTTGACGACCAAGCGGAGCCGCCTGCCCGGGCTGACGACCCAGATCCTCATCGGCCTCGTCATCGGCATCGCCGCCGGGTATTTCTGGCCCTCGTCGGACGCCGGCGGCGTGCACGTCGCCGGCTACGCGGAACAGATCAAGCCGATCGCCGACGCGTTCCTGCGAATGATCAAGATGATCATCGCGCCGCTCATCTTCGCGACGCTGGTCGTCGGCATCGCGGGCGCGGGCGATCTCAAAGCGACCGGCCGCATCGGCATCAAAGCGATCATCTATTTCGAGGCCGCGACCACCATCGCGTTGTTTCTCGGGCTGGGGCTCGTCAATCTCTTCACGCCGGGCGCGGGCCTGGCGATGCCGATCGGCGCCGACACGAAGGCCGCGGCGGCGATCGCGATGAGCCAGCAGCACGCGTGGGACATCTTCCTTCATTTGTTCCCGACGTCGGTCATCGACGCGATGGCGCGCGGCGACATCCTCCAGCTCGTCGTCTTCTCCACGTTCTTCGGCATCGCGGTCGCGGCGATCGGCGCGAAGGGGCGGCCGATCGTCGACGTGCTCGAGAGCACGTCCGAAGTGATGTTCAAGTTCACCGGCTACGTGATGACGTTCGCGCCGGTCGGCGTGTTCGCGGCGATCGCGTCGACGGTCGGCAGCAAGGGCCTGGCCGTGCTGTTCACGCTCGGCAAGCTGATCGCGCTGATGTACTTCGGCCTCGCCGTGTTCGCGCTGCTCGTGATCGGCGGCGTGTCGCTTCTGATCCGCATTCCGTTCCTGACCTTCGTCCGCGCGATTCGCGAGCCGTTCCTGATTGCGTTCACGACGGCCAGCTCCGAAGCGGCGCTGCCGAAATCGCTCGAGGTGATGGAGCGCTTCGGCGTGCCGAAGCACATCGTCGCGTTCGTGCTGCCGACCGGCTACAGCTTCAATCTCGACGGCACGACGCTGTATCTGTCGCTCGCGAGCGTCTTCGTCGCGCAGCTGGCGGGCGTCCCGATGACCTTCGGCCAGCAGCTCGTGATGATGCTGACGCTGATGCTGACCAGCAAGGGCGTGGCGGGCGTCCCGCGCGCCGCGCTCGTCGTGCTGACGGCGACGCTGACGCAGTTCAACCTGCCGCTCGAGGGCGCCGCCATCCTGCTCGGCATCGATCAGATCATGGACATGGGCCGCACGTCCGTGAACGTCATGGGCAACTGCCTCGCGACCGCCGTCGTCGCGCGCTGGGAAGGCGTCTTCGACGATGCGCGGCTGCGCGCGTTCGAGAGGGGGACGGGTCTCGCCCGATGATCCCCGCGAGACCCGTCCCCCTGATCTGATGCCCGCGAGACCCGTCCCCCTGCGCATCGTCGTGGTCGGCGCGCGGGGCCAGTTGGGCGCGGCCGTGGCGCACGAATGCGGCCCGGTGCACGAGACCGTGGCGCTCTCGCGTCAGGAGCTCGACGTCAGCGACGAGCGCGCCGTCACCGAGGCGATGGCGCGCGTGAAGCCGGACGTGATCGTCAACGGCGCGGCGTACACGGACGTCGACGGCTCCGAGGATCATCCCGTCGACGCGCTCAACGGCAACGCCTTCGCGGCCCGCGCGCTCGCGCGCGCCGCCCTCACTCACGGCGCCGCGCTCGTCCACTACAGCACCGACTTCGTGTTCGACGGCACGGGGACGCGTCCCTACACCGAGGAGGATCGGCCGAACCCGCGCAGTGTGTACGCGGCCTCGAAGCTGCTCGGCGAGTGGTTCGCGCTGGACGCGCCGCGCGCGTACGTGCTGCGCGTCGAAAGCCTCTTTGGACGCGCGCCTGGAGCCGGTCCGGCCAAGGGCAGCGTCGCCGGGATTCTCAACACGCTGCTGGCCGGCGGGTCGCCGAAGGTGTTCGAGGATCGCACGGTCTCGCCGACGTACGTGATCGATGCGGCGCGCGCCACGCGCCATCTCGTCGAATCGTCCGCGCCGTCCGGCGTGTATCACTGCGTCAATTCCGGGCACGTCACGTGGCTGGGGTTCGCACAAGAGCTGGCGCGGCAGCTCGGCCGGCCGGAGTTGATCGCCAGACTGGTGCCCGTGCGCATGGCCGACGTGACGCTTCGCGCGGCGCGGCCGCGATACTGCGCGCTGTCGAATGACAAGCTGCGGTCGGCCGGTTTCGAGATGCCCGCGTGGCAGGATGCCGTCGCCCGTTTCCTTCGCGATGCTGTTTAACACGCTCGGCTTCATCTTCGTTTTCCTTCCCGTGACGCTGGCCGGGTTCTTCCTGCTCGGCCGCGTCCACCAGACACTCGCGAGGGTCTGGCTGGCGTCGGCGTCGCTCGCGTTCTACGGCTGGTGGAATCCCACGTACGTGGTGCTGCTGGCCGGGTCGATTGGCGTGAACTACGTGATGGCCGCGTCGATCACCCGGGCGCGAGCGGCGGGCCGGCAGGCGCGGGCGCGCGCGCTGCTGACACTCGCGGTCGCGGCCAACCTCGTGCTGCTGGGCTGGTTCAAGTACGCGGCGTTCTTCGTCGCCAACCTCAATGCCGTCGCCGGCGCCCACTGGGTGATCCCGCGTGTCGTGCTCCCGCTCGGCATTTCCTTCTTCACGTTCACGCAGATCGCGTACCTCGTCGATCTGAGCCGTGACGAGCCGGTGCGGTATCCGTTCGTCGATTACGTGCTGTTCGTGACGTACTTTCCGCATCTGATCGCCGGCCCGATTCTTCATCACCGCGAGATGATGCCGCAGTTCAGGAACGAAGGGACGTTCCGCTTCCGCGCCGATCGCGCGTCGGTCGGCCTCACCGTGTTCGCGATCGGCCTGTTCAAGAAAGTCATCCTCGCGGACGGCGTCAGCCGGTTCGTCGCGCCGGTGTTCGACACGCAGGCCGTTCAGCACTTGACGCTCCCCGACGCCTGGGGCGGCGCGCTGGCCTATACGCTGCAGCTGTACTTCGACTTCTCGGCGTACTGCGACATGGCGATCGGCGCGTCGACGATGCTGGGCATGTCGATCCCGCTCAATTTCTTCTCGCCGTATCAGGCGACGAGCATCATCGAGTTCTGGCGCCGATGGCACATGACGCTCTCGCGCTTCCTCCGCGACTATCTGTATTTCCCGCTGGGCGGCAATCGGCACGGTACGGCGCGCCGGTACATCAACCTGATGCTGACGATGGTCATCGGCGGGCTGTGGCACGGAGCGGCGTGGACGTTCGTCGCGTGGGGCGCGCTGCACGGCGCGTACTTGTGCGTCAATCACGCGTGGCGCGCGCTGCGGACCGCGGTGTCTGGCGCGACGACGCCCAGCGCCGGCGGCCGCGTCATCGCGCAGACGCTGACGCTGCTCGCCGTCGTCGCCGGCTGGGTCGTCTTCCGCGCGCCCGATTTCGCGTCGGCGCGCGCCGTCCTGATGAGCATGGCGGGCCTGCGCGGCGCCGCCACCGGATCGGCCGTGGGATTTTCGTGGCCGGCCGTCTACGGATGGATCGTGGCGCTCATGGCGATCGCGCTCGTGGCGCCAAACACGCAGCAGATCATGGCCGGGCGCCGGCCGGCGCTCGCCGACGAGGCGTATTCGGGACAGGCGGCGTCCGCGTGGCTCCGCTGGTCGCCGAACGCGGCCGCCGCGCTCCTGGTTGCGGCGCTGTTCGTCATCGCCGTCCTCAATCTCAATCAGCGCTCGCCCTTCCTCTATTTCCAGTTCTGAGATGAGGTCATGAACCGGGACGCGCGCTACACGGTGACCGTGCTTCTGCTGACGGCCGCGGTTCTCGCGCCGATCGTCGTGCTGAACTATGTCGTCGGCGTCTACGTGCTGACGAACGAACAACTCCCGCCGCTGGCGCACGAATGGCAGACGCAGACGCGCGGGACGGTGTCGGTCTCGCCGGGGGCCGAGCTGCGGTTCAAGCGGCTCGCGCTCCGCGATCGCCTCGCGTCGATCGACACGCTCGTGCTCGGCTCGTCGACACTGACCACCGTGCAGGCCGTGATGATCGGTCACGCCGCGGGTGGTGACCGCTTCTACAACTTCACGGTGAGCAACAACGGCAGCCGTCTGATCGCGGGCGACGCGGACTTCGTCGTCGACGAGATGCCGTCGGTGCGGCTCGTGATCGTCGGCCTGGA
Source organism: Terriglobia bacterium (assembly GCA_020073005.1). Taxonomy (GTDB): domain Bacteria; phylum Acidobacteriota; class Vicinamibacteria; order Vicinamibacterales; family CAVVIG01; genus SRVP-36. Next base: position 18,275 of record JAIQFX010000029.1, read on the forward strand.
CTGGGCGACCGCGCAGGGGATCTTCGTCGAAGGCGAGGCGCGCCGGCGGGAAGGCGGGCTGACGCGCGACCCCGAGTCAGAACAGGTGTCGGTGTGGGAACAGTTGTCCGACACGCTCACCTGGCCGCGCACGGTCCAGCTGTACGGGTTGCTCAAAGGCTGGCTGCGCGGCGAGCCGGAAGTCCGTGACCTCCGCAATCTGAGAGACGCGCCCGCGTACTGTCCTGGCGACGGCACATGTCCGTCCGCGGACAGCTGCAGAGACTTCGACACCAGCGGCATGCTGCGTCGTCACGCGTGCCTCGGATTCCGCTGGGATGGCAGCGTGAACATATCGGCCTACGGCCACTTCGCGCGGGACGAGAACGCGAAGAAGTTGATGGATACGTACTCGGCGGCCGATGGCTACGGTCCGATGATGGCCGCCAGGGGTATTCCCAATCGCCTCGTTCTCGACTCCCTGGCCAGGTCAGCGCGCCGCCTCAGACAGCAGCACCGCGAAATGATCGTCGTGTTGCCGCCGATGCTGCCGCACCTGGCCGAGGAGCTGGCGCGGAGACCGTCCACCGCGGAGTACGTCACGCGCGTCAGGACGGAGCTCGCGCAATGGGCCGAGCGCGAGGGCATGCACGTGATCGACGCGAACGCGTCGGAAGCGTTCGGCTGCGGCTTCGAGGACTTCTTCGACAACATTCACGCGGGCCCCGCGTGCTTCGAGAAGGTGCTCGCGTCGCTTCGGCGCTGACGTCCCTAGGTCTCAGCGACGAGATCCGCGACGAGCCGGCCGACGGCGAGGCACGACGTCAGGCCGGGCGAGTCCATGCCGGCCGCCTGCACGATCGCGGGATTGTCGCGATCCCGTCGAATCAGAAAATCCGCGAACGACTCGGTCGGGGGATGCAGCTTCGCGCGGATGCCGCTCCCTGACAGCCGCAGGTCCGCGAGCGTGACGCCCTTCAGCAGCCGCCGCGCCGGCTCCACGAACGCGTCGACCGGCAGTCGATCGTTCTCGTAATCATCCTTGCGATCCTGATACCGGATCGTCGGGCCGAGCCAGACCGCGCCGCCGATCGTGCGGACCAGATGGACGCCGAGTCCGTGTCCCGATGCGTGCGGCAGCGGATACACGAGCCCGTTGACGAGCGATCGCTTCGCCGGCACGAATTCCGCGTACTCGCCGCGGCACGGGTAGATGGTGAAGCGCTCGCCGCCCAGCATCGCGGAGACGTCGTCCGCGTAGAGTCCGGCCGCGTTGACCACGACGCGCGCGGCGATCGTTTCGCGTTCGGTGTGGACACGCATGCCGGCGCCCTCGCGATCCGCGCCGACGAGGCGCGTGCCAGGCAGCAGGATCACGCCGCCAGCTTCGCCGTCCCGCGCGAGCGCCTTGACCAGCGCTTCGGCTTCGACGACGCCGCTGTCGGGCGACCAGAGAGCGGCGGCGGCGCCGACCGCCGGCTCGCGCGCCGCGATGAACGCGCGGCCGACCAACTCGAGGCCGCTGACGCCGTTCGCCGCTCCGCGCGCGCGGAGCGTCTCGAGCGCCGCGACGTCGCCTTCATCGTGCGCGACGACGAGCTTGCCGCAGCGCGCGTGCGGCACGTGATGGCGCGCGCAGAATTCGTAGAGCAGGCGGCGGCCCTCGATGCAGAGCCGCGACTTGAGGGAGTCCGCCGGGTGATAGAGGCCCGCATGAATGACGCCGGAGTTGTGCGTGCTGGTGTCGAGCCCCGGCCGCGGATGCCGTTCGATCACGCACGCCGAGAGGCCGCGCCGGGCGATCGCCCGCGCGGAGGCGAGGCCGGTCACGCCGGCGCCTATGACAAGGACGTCGACGTGCTCCATCAACTCCTGAAGCCGATCACGGCATAGTCGAAATGCGAGAACAGCAGACCGTTGAGGATCGTCGCGTTCGTGTTGACCGCGTGCATGAGCTCGACCAGCGCGCGGGCTGACGGATCGATCGAGGCCTGGACGCCGGGGGGCACCTCGACGGTGCGCATCCTGACGTGGTCCGGCGCGGGCGCGCTGTAGCGGATGGTGACGCGCTCGAAGCCGTTCGCCCGCACGAGGAACTGCAGCGTCTCGGGATGAATCGGCCGCACGTGCGTGAGATCGCGGATGTAGCTGCTGAAGAACGCGAGCCAGCACGCCGGGTTGATCGTCTCGAGCGCGATGACGGCGCCCGGCGTCAGCTTCTGCCGCGCGACCGCGAGCAGGCGCGCGAGGTACGACGGCTCGAGATGCTCGACCACCTGCGCCGACAGCAGGCCGCCGACGGACTCGTCGGGCAGCGACGAGAGAAACGCCAGCGCATCGCCGTGGACCGCGTCGAGGCCGCGGGCCCGCGCGGCCTCCACCATCGCGTGATTCACGTCCACGCCGCGCGCCGGCACGCCGGCCGCCTTCAGCGCCGCCAGAAACTCGCCGCGCCCGCAGCCGATGTCCACGACATTTCGCGCGCCGGCAAACAGCGGGATGTACTCGCTCTGCTTTGCCTGAATGCTCTCGACCGAGCCGCGGAACTGATCCTCGAACGCGAGATAGATGGCGTCGTCGTGAGCGCCGGTGGCGGGTGGCTGGTGGCTGGTGACTGGTGGCTGAGAGCTGAGAGCTGACGGCTGAACGCTGGCTTTCCGCTCGAGCACGCCGATCTTCGTCCGCAGCTCCGCGATCTGCTCCTGCGCGCCCGCGTCGAGCTGGCGATCCTTGGTGTCGACGAACGCCGTGATCTGCTGCAGGTACGCGATCAGCGCGTGCGTCAGCGGCGCGAAGTCGTCGCGGGCGAGCGCCGGCTTCGCGTTCAACCGTTCGACGACGGCGTCCAGCGCGGTGAGCGCGTCGTTGTACCGCCGGTCGGCGTCGCGCCGCTCGCGCTCGAGGCGCTCGGGATCGATGGGGGACATGTCGGTGCCCATGTTATTCTGCGTGCTCGGACGGCGCCAAATCGGATGCCGAATTCTTCCTGCGCCGCGAGCACGGCGACCCGACCGCGTTCTGCGGCATCTCCGAAGGACGACCGCGCGACATCCCGATCACGTGGCCGATGCGCTGCCGGTGGTTCGGGGCGAGAATCACGGATAATGATCCCGACTCCCAGGGCACAGCCACTGAGGACCTCAGTTGATATGGACTCCGTCAAGATCGGCGCGGCCTATGACGAAATCGCCGACCACGTCTTTGAATCAAAGTCGATGTACGACGACGTCGTGGCCCTGGCGCCAGGGTGCGCCGGCAAGATACTCGACATCGGCTGCGGCCAGGGCAGGTTCCTCGAGCGGCTCCCTCAGTGTGAACGGTGGGGCTGCGATCTTTCGCCGAAGCTCGTGGCGATGGCCCGCGCCCGTGTGCCAACCGCTGATATTCGCGTCGCCGACGCCCTGACGTTGCCGTACCCCGACGCTGCATTCGACTGGGTCTTCATGGTCGCGAGCCTCGAGCACGTGGTCGACCATGCGCTCGCCCTGCGTGAAGCGGTCCGCGTCCTCAAACCTGGCGGTCGGCTGGTCATCGCCGTCCCGAACAGGGCGTGGCTGCGCTACGAGCGCTGGCTCGAGTGTCGCACCGCCTTCCAGCCAGTCGACGATTACTTCTTCATGCCCGACGAGCTCATCGGCCTGATCGAGGCGGCGGGGGCGAGAGTGGAACGGGTGCGCGGCGTGTGGGCCATTGTATGGAGCGACTGGCGGCATCGTCTCGAGATGATGGCCGCCGCGATATATCCGCCGCTGCATCGTCGAATGAAGTGCATTGGCGTCAGCGCAATCAAGCCGGCCACGGGAACTGCATAGGAACCGGCCCCCGAACTCCGGAATGACCGACAGCCCGATTCTGTTGACGAGCGAGGCGCCCGCGTGAGGATCATTCACGTGTGGGACGCGTACGCGCCGTCGCTCTTCGACCAGATTCACCCGTATCTGCTGAGCCGGCCCGAGCACGCATCCCTGCTGCTGGCGGCGCACCTGATCGAGAACCAGTCGACGATCCTGCCACACACGTACTACCTCGACAGCCGGCCGGTGAACGAAGACATCCTGCCGCCGCTCTGGGTGCGCGCGCGCCGGCGGCTGCGGCGCGAGTTCGCGGAGTTGGTGCGGCGTGTGGCGCGATCGAGCGCGGCCACGTCGATCTGGTCGACGGCGCCGCTGACACTGAGCCTCTTCAACCGCTTCTGTCTCGCGCACGCGCGCGAGTTTCACGGCGACCTCATCCACGCGCACTTCGGCACGACCGGTGTCATGGCGCTGCCGTTCATCCGCGCGACCGGCCTGCCGGCCGTGGTGACCTTCTACGGCGTGGACGGCAGCGCGTCGCTGCGAATTCAGCGCTGGCGCGAGAACTTCGGCGAGATGTTCGAGCGCATGGCCCGCGTGATCGTGCTGTGCGACGCCGTCCGCGACCGGCTGCTCGCCATCGGCTGCCCGCACGAAAAACTCGTCGTCTGGAATCTGCCAGCCGGGATCGAGCAGTACCCGTACCGGCCGCGATCAACGGCTGGCGGCCCGGTCCGCTTTCTGATCGCCGCGCGCTTCGTTGAAAAGAAGGGACACAAGTACCTGGTCGACGCGTTCGACCGTGTGGTGCGCGCGGGCATCGATGCGCAGCTCACGATGATCGGTTACGGGCCGTTCAGGCCGGCGATCGAAGCCGACGTCCAGCGCCGCGGCCTCGCTGCCCGTGTGACGATTGTCGACACGCAGCTCGCGTCGAGTTTCAGCGACACGTACCGCGAGGCGCTCGTCTCGCATGACCTCTTCGTTCTCCCGTCGACGACCGGCGTCAACGGCGACGACGAAGGTGGACCTGCGTTGACGATGGTCTGCGCGCAGGCCGCGGGGTTGCCGGCCATCTCGACGCCGTTTGCGGGCGCTGAGCGATCGATGATCGACGGCGTGACGGGGTGGCTGTGCCGCCAGGACGACGCCGGATCGCTCGCGGAAAAGATGCAGTGGGCGGCCGCGCATCCGGAGGTCTGGAACACGGTCGGCAAAGCGGCGAGCGATCACGTGCGCGCGCATTTCTCGCTCGACGGCCAGATGGCACGGCTGCTCGCTCTCTATCGCGATGTGATCGACGAGGCGCATGGCGCGCGCGGGTGAAGATCCGGCGCCCGCCGGACGTTACGGAGTGTTGCGCCACCACGTCCACGCGTTCTTCGCGGGCGGGATTCTCAGCTTCACCCGGCTGGCGATGGGATTCGTCCGTATCAAATACGTCGCGCTGGTGCTCGGGACCGCCGGCGTCGGGCTCCTTGCCCAGGCGACTCAGCTTCAGCTCCTGGGCATCTCCATCGCGTCGTTCTCGATGGGCGCAGGCATTATCAATCGCATGGGCGCGATTGGCCCCGCGAACCGGGAACGGGAAGGCCGGCTGCTGTCGACGGCGTTTACAGTGCAGGCGGCGACCAGCGTGGCGCTGCTGATCGCTGCCGTCGTCCTTGCGAGACCCCTCATCGCGGCGGTGTTCGGCGTCGAGACGCTTGCCCACTCGCCCGTGTCGACGCTCGACATCCTCGCCGTGGTGTTCAGCGTCCCGATGTCGGTGGTCGCCTCGGGCTATCTCGAGGCCGTGTTTTTCGGTGGCGGCCGCTACGACTTGTACGTGCGCGCTTCTGTCTGGGCAACGGTCCTCGGCTTTCTCGCGACGCTCGCGCTCATCGCCGTCTGGCGGCTGCCCGGGGCGTTTTGGAGCGTGTTCGTCAGCTCCGCGCTCCTGATGTCGGCGTTCATCTTTCATGTGCGTCGCGTGCGTCCGCTGAGCCACCTCTTCCGGACCGGGTTTGACTGGCCGGAAGCCAACGCGCTGATGCGTTTCAGTGTCGCCGTTCTTGTGAGCGGCGCATTGGTGCCGACGGCGCGGCTGTGGGTCAACGGCCGGGTCATCGCGTTATTCGGCGTTGATGCCAATGGCCTTCTCGCCGTGCCATTCGCCGTGAACGCGTACTACACACCCTTCCTCACGAACGGAATCATGGGACGGATGCATCCTGCGGTGACGCGCGTCGGGCCTTCGCCCGAAGGCCGTCACGAGCTGACGACGGCACTGCGGCTCACGGTCGGCTTGGCGACCGCCGCGATCGTGGCCATCCTGTTTCTCAAGGACGTACTCGTGCCGATCGCCTACTCGCGCGCGTTCCTGCCCGCGGCGCGGCTGCTGCCGATGCAGCTGTTCGGCGACTACTTCTATTTCGTCGCGTTTCCGTTCACGATCTACGCGCTGGGCATTTCCCGTCTCCGCGTGTACCTGGCTGCGTGGGTGGGGTACGCGGTCGTCGCCATTCTCGCGTCGCTCGCCCTCATACCGATCTTCGGTCTGGTCGGCGTCCCCGCCGGGTACGCTGTCAGCAACGCCGTCGGCGCGGTCGTCGCGATAGGGTGGCTGATATCGCGACGGGAAGAGGGTCTGGCGGCCACGCTGCTGATTCTCGCGGCCGGCCTCGCGGTCGTCGCCATCCAGAGCTGGCTCGCCTGGCGCGGCCAGCTCATCGTCGTGCAGGGCGCGATCGCGGTCGTCACGGGCGTCGTCGTGCTGGGCGGACTCTGGAAGGCGCGCAATGCGTCCGGTTAGTCTCGCGCGGATGGCGATCGCCGCGCTCGTCGCAGGCGCGGTGCCGCCGCTGCTCGCGCAGGAATCGCCGAACATCCACTACGGCATGGTCACGCACTACGTCGACGCGCGAATGGCCGACAAGATGCGCGAGCTCGGCGCCGGTATCGCGCGCGTCGACTTCAACTGGAGCGGGATGGAGCCGGCGCGATCGCGCAGGTACGACTTCGACTACACCGACACCAGCGTGCGCAGCGCTCGGCGTCGTGGGCTGGAAGTGTTTGCGACCATCGGCTACACGCCGAAGTGGTCCAATGGCGGCCGCAACGAACACGCGCCGCCGCTGCGAATCCAGGACTGGGAAGATTTCGTCACGACCGTCGTCGAGCGCTACCAGGGCCGCGACATGGACGTGAAGTACTTCGGCATCTGGAACGAGCCCGACCTGCACGCGTTTTTCGAAGGAAGCCTGGACGATTACGTCGCGCTCGTTAAAGCCGGCCGACAAGCGATTCGCCGCGCCAACGGACAGGCCAAAGTGCTCGGCCCCGACGTCAGCCAGGACGGCGTCCTCAACGGCTTCTACGCGGCCGCAATGGAAGCCGCCGGCGATCAGTTCGACATCGTCACGGTTCACTGGTATCCGACGGGGCGCGGCGGCCGGAGGCTCGAAGCGTTCCTCGACGACAACGTGCGGCCGGCGTCGATGGGGAAGCCCGTGTGGCTGACGGAAGTCGGCCTGTCGGCGTGCGGTCGCGGCGGGGAAGACGCGCAGGCGGCGTTCTATGCGCGCATGCTCGACGCGTTTCAAGCGCGGCGAAGCTGGCTGACGTCGATCTTCTTCTACGACTTGTACGAGCCCGCGTCGAAGTGCTCGTATCCGCCCGTGCGCGTGGACTGGTCGAATCGTCCCGCGTTTCGCGTCTACCGGGACGCGATCAAGGCTCATCCGTGATCCGGCGGAACGCGCGGCGGTTGCGCAGCGTGCACAGCACCAACCGCTGATACCAGCCCGTCAGAAACGCTTTCAATCGCGGAGGCGCGCTCCGGAAGAGGGCGCGCTTCAATCCTCCCGTCGCGCCCGTTCGTCCCGCCGCATCGCCCCCGCTCCATCGCGCGACGTAGTCGCTCTGCTGCGGCGGCGTCCCGAGGACCGGCACGACGTCGACGCGCGTGGCTTCCATCATCAGGAACGCCGGCGTCCGCGTCATCAACGGCGCGCGCGCGCCGATCTCGGCCGGATCGACGACGTCGTACCACGTCTGGCGGGCGCTCAGCTCGGCGCCGGGGAACGGATGCGTGACGAGCACGAGGCGCGCGAGGGAAAACCCGTTCGCGTCCTTGAAGAGCCGGAAGAACAGCTCGGGACTGAGCTGATAGAAGCCGTGGCCGCACATGTTGTTGGCCGGTGACGAGAGAAACAGCGTCCCGCCGCGCTTCACGAGCTGCATGCAGGTCGCGATCGCCGTCGGCAGGTTGAAGACGTGTTCGAGCGTGCCCGAATCGATCACCGCGTCGAACTGCTCGCGCAGGTGCGCCGGAAGCGGCGCGTTCAGATCGTGCGTGATCGCCGCGCCTTCGTACGCGGAATGATCGAGCGCCTGCAGCTCGCGGACGTCGAGAAAGCGTTTCAGGAAATCGTCCGCCGGTTCTCCGTACCGGAGATCGTCGAGACGGCCGCGCAGGTCCGGCCGGTACCGCGCCGAGAGCGCGGTCAGGTCCGCCGGCGTGAGGTAGAGACGCTGACGGCCCAGCGTCAGCGTGCGGCTGAAGTCGACGCCGCGCGCGCGGGCTTCGAGGTAAAACGCAGCGTTACTGCGGATGATGCCCATCGCGGCTTCTTGACCAACGTGTTTCTAACCTCATACAATCGTGTGGTTTGCACGGAATGTCAAAACGAGCCATTATCACCGGGATCACCGGCCAGGACGGATCCTACCTTGCCGAGCTGCTGCTTTCGAAAGGCTATGAGGTCGTCGGCGTCGTCCGCCGCGCGAGCGCGCCGAATTACTGGCGCATCCAGCACATCCTCGATCGCGTAACCCTGCGGCCGGCCGATCTTCTCGATCAATTGTCGCTCATCCGCCTCGTCGACGAAGTGCGCCCGCACGAGTTCTACAACCTGGCCGCGATGTCCTTCGTGCCCGCGTCGTGGGATCAGCCGATGCTCACCGGCGAATTCAACGCGCAGGGCGTCACGCGGGTGCTCGAGGCGATCCGCCAGGTCGATCCGAAGATTCGCGTCTACCAGGCGTCGTCGAGCGAGATGTTCGGCAAGGTGCGCGAGGTGCCGCAGACGGAGATGACGCCGTTCTATCCGCGGAGCCCGTACGGCGTGTCGAAAGTCTTCGCGCACTACATCACGGTCAACTATCGCGAGAGCTACGATCTGTTCGCCGTCTCCGGCATGCTCTTCAACCACGAGTCGCCGCGGCGCGGTCTCGAGTTCGTGACGCGCAAGGTGACCGACGGCGTCGCGCGCATCAAGCTCGGGCTGTCCAAGACGCTCGCGCTCGGCAACCTCGACGCGCATCGCGACTGGGGATTCGCCGGCGACTACGTCCGCGCGATGTGGCTGATGCTGCAGCAGGAGCGCGCCGACGATTTCGTCATCGCCACCGGCATCGCGCATTCGGTGCGCGATCTGGTCGAAGTCGCGTTCGGCCACGCGGGCCTCGACTGGCAGACATACGTCACGCTCGATCCGAAGCTGATTCGTCCGGCCGAGGTCGAGCATCTCATCGGCGACTGCTCGAAGGCGAAGGCGCAGCTCGGCTGGCAGCCGGCCGTCGACTTCACGGGTCTCGTCAAGATGATGGTCGACGCCGACATCGAGCGCGTCGCGGCCGCGCCGCAGCTCGCAGACCGGCTCTCGACGATCTAGTCAGCACGCCAGGATTCATGAGTACACCCACTGCGATCACCACGCTGCTCTCCCGCATTCGCGACAGGCAGGCGCGCATCGGCGTCATCGGGCTCGGCTACGTCGGGCTGCCGCTGGCGTCCGAGTTCGCGCGCGCCGGATTCGACGTCACCGGCTTCGACGTGGACGCGTCGAAAGTGGCCGCGATCAACGCCGGCCGCAGCTACATCCCCGACGTCCCGCAGCACGAGCTGGCCGAGTCGGTGAAGGCCGGACGCCTGCGCGCGACGACGGACATGGCGAAACTGGCGGAGACGGACGTCGCGGACATCTGCGTCCCGACGCCGCTGCGCAAGACGAAGGATCCCGATCTGTCGTACGTGGTGAAGGCGCTCGAAGGCGTCGCCGCGTCGCTCAGAGCCGGTCAGCTGGTGATCCTCGAGTCGACGACCTATCCCGGCACGACCGACGAGGTGGCGCTGCCGATGCTCGAGGCGCGCGGCTTCAAGGCCGACCGCGACTTCTTCCTCGCGTTCTCGCCCGAGCGCGTCGATCCCGGCAATCCCACGTACTTGACGAAGAACATTCCGAAAGTCGTGGGCGGCCACGGCCCCGCGAGCATCGAGGCGGCCACGCTGCTGTACGCGCAGGTGGTATCGACGGTGGTGCCGGTCAGTTCGACGCGCGTCGCCGAAATGGTGAAGCTGCTCGAAAACACGTTCCGCGCCGTCAACATCGGCCTGGTGAACGAGCTCGCGCAGATGTGCCACAAACTGGACATCGACGTGTGGGAAGTGATCGAGGCCGCCAAGACCAAGCCGTTCGGCTTCATGCCGTTCTATCCCGGCCCCGGGTTGGGCGGCCACTGCATCCCGATCGATCCGTACTATCTGTCGTGGAAGGCTCGGCAGAGCGGGTTCGAATGCCGCTTCATCGAGCTGGCCGGCCAGGTCAACTCGTCGATGCCCGACTTCGTCGTCGAGCGCGTCGCGGACGCGCTGAACACCGCGCGCAAGCCGATCAACGGGTCGCGCATCCATCTGTTCGGCATCGCGTACAAGAAGGACGTCGGCGACATGCGCGAGTCGCCGGCGCTGGACATCCTCGAGCTGCTGACGCGCAAGGGCGCCGTCGTCTCGTACAGCGATCCGTTCGTGCCCTCGTTCAAGCACGGCGCGCACACGCTGGAGGCGGTGCCCGAAGGCGACGCGCTGCGCCGCGCGCCGGACTGCATCGTCATCTGCACGGATCACTCCAGCTTCAACTGGAAGACCGTCGTCGCCAGCGGCGTCCCCATCGTCGACACGCGGAACGCCTTGAAGGGCTACACCGCGCCGAACATCGTCCGCTTGTCGGGTCGCGTGACGGCGGCAGCGGCCGCCGCCGTTTAGGCGATGAGGGGCCCGTCCCCCTTCCGCCGCGTCCTCTACGTTTCCTACGACGGCATGCTCGAACCGCTGGGCGAATCGCAGGTCGTCGCCTATCTGGAGCGCCTCGCCGATCGCGCCGCCATCACGCTGCTGTCGTTCGAGAAGCCGGCGGATCTCGCGGACGCCGCGCGCGTGGCGGCGATGCGCCAGCGGCTCGACCGCGCGGGCATCACGTGGATCGCGCGGGCGTACACCAAACGTCCGCCGGTGCTCTCCACGGCGTGGGACATCATCGTCGGGTGTCTGGCCGCGCGACGCTGGGCCCGCGCGGCGAGCGCCCAGCACCCGGCACCCGGCACCGAGCACCACGCACCCGGCACCCGGCACCCGGCACCCGGAATTGTGCATGCCCGCGGCTACGTTCCCGCGCTCATCGCGCTGCACGTCAAGCGCGCATCCGGCGCGCGGTTTCTTTTCGACATGCGCGGCTTCTGGATCGACGAGAAGGTCGAGGCTGGTCATTGGCCCGCCGGCGGACTCCTGTTTCGCGTCGGCAAATGGTGCGAGCGCCGGTTCTTCGCCGAGGCCGACGCGATCGTGTCGCTGACCGCGGCCGGCGTCCGCGAGTTTCCGAAGCTCGGACGTGTGCGCGAAGGCGTGCCGATCGTCGTGATTCCCACGTGCGCCGATCTGGACCGCTTTCAGCCTGCCGCGTCCGCGAGCGATGAGGACGCGCGGCGGCGCCGTCAGCTGGGGATCGACGGCGCGGTCGTGTTCGGGTGCGTCGGCACGCTGAGCAACTGGTACCTGCGCGAGGAGACGCTGTCGTACCTCGCGTGGCTCTCGACGCGATTCGAACGGATGAAGGCGCTGATCGTCACGCGCGAGGACCACGATCGCCTGCGCGCCGACGCCGCGCGCGCCGGCCTGCCGGCCGATCGGCTGGTGCTCGCCCGCGCGCCGTTCGAGGAGATGCCGGCGCTGATGCGCCTCATGGACGCGGGCGTCTTCTTCATCCGCGTGTGTTTCTCGAAGCGGGCGTCGGCGGCGACGAAGCTGGCGGAGTTTCTCGGGTGCGGCGTTCCCGTCATCATCAACGACGGCATCGGCGACTCGGGCGACACGGTGCGGGCCGACGGCGTCGGCGTGGTCCTGCCGGACACGTCGCGGGCGGCCTTCGCGGCGTCCGAGGGCGCGGTGCGGTCGCTGCTGGCCGACGGCGGGGTCGCGGCCCGCTGCCGCGCGACCGCCGTTCGCGAGTTCAGTCTGACCGAAGGCGCTGTACGATACGCGCAGCTGTACGACACACTGTGGGCACACGCATGAGTGACGTGAGAGTTCCCCGGCATTCGCACCGCCACGCGCCGGTCGATCTGTGCATCGTCGGCGGCGCGGGCCATGTGGGATTGCCGCTCGGGCTGGCGTTCGCGGCCAAGGGCCTCAGCGTGGTGCTGTACGACCTCAACGAGGGCGTGCTGGATCAGCTGCGGCAGGGCCGCATGCCGTTTGTCGAGTACGGGGCCGACGAGATCCTGCCGCAGGTCCTCGACCGCACGCTGTTCCTCTCGTCGGATCCGGAGGACGTCTCGGCGGCGCGCGCCGTGATCGTCGCGATCGGCACGCCCGTCGACGAGTACCTGAATCCGAAGCTGCGCGGGCTGCTCGAGCTGATCGAGACGCTGCGGCCGCACCTGCGCGCGCCGCAGACGATCGTCATCCGCAGCACCGTCTACCCGCGGACGTGCCGGCAGGTGAAAGCGCTTCTCGAGCGCGACGGCCAGCGCTGGCAGGTCGCGTACTGTCCGGAGCGCATCGCGCAGGGCCACGCGATCAAGGAGCTGCGCGAGCTGCCGCAGCTCGTGTCGGCGCTGAGCGACGAGGCGCTGTCGGCCGCGACGAAGCTGTTCTCGGCCATCGCTCCGCGTGTGATCGCGGTCAGCGTCGAAGAGGCGGAGCTGGCGAAGCTGTTCTCGAATGCCTGGCGCTACATTCAGTTCGCGGCGGCCAATCAGTTCTACATGATGGCGAACGAGCTCGGCGTGGACTTCAACCGGGTCCGCGCGGCGATGGTCGACGGATACGGGCGCGCGGCGACGCTGCCCACGGCAGGCTTTGCCGCCGGCCCGTGTCTGCTGAAGGACACGCTGCAGCTCGCGGCGTTCAACAACAACAACTTCACGCTGGGCCACGCCGCGATGATGGTCAACGAAGGTCTGCCGGGGTTCATCGTCGAGGGACTGCGGCGCCGGTACGATCTCGCGAAGACCCGCGTCGGCATTCTCGGGATGGCGTTCAAGGCGGACATCGACGACACGCGGGACTCGCTGTCCTACAAGCTCGGCAAGATTCTGCGGTTTCACGGCGCGCAGGTCGGATACTCGGACGAGTTCGCGAAGGATCCGACGTTCGTGAGCAAGGAACAGCTGGTGCAGTCGTCCGACGTCGTGATCGTCGGCGTGCCTCACGCCGCCTACAAGACGCTCGCGATCCCGGCCACGGTCGACCTCGTGGACGTCTGGGGCGTCGTCAGGCCGGGCGCGTCCCTCTGATGCCCGTGAAGTACCGCTGTGTGTTGCTGATGACGGACCGCGCGGATCTCGCCGATCCCGCGGAAGCCGTCGCGTCGACGCTGTTCGAGGTCAGGCACGCCAGCCGGCACGCGCGGCAGGAGACGGCATTTCCGGCGGCGGCGGCCGAGGCCGTCGGCCGCGGCGACGTCGACGTCCTGCTCAACTTTCTCGCGCCCATGATCGTGCCCTCGCGGGTGCTCGGCGGCGTCCGGCGGGAAGCGATCAACTTTCATCCGGCGCCGCCGGACTGGCCCGGGATCGGCTCGGCGAGTTACGCGTTGTACCGCGGCGACGCCGAGTTCGGCGTGACGGCGCACCGGATGACGGCGACCATCGACGGCGGCGAGATCGTTCGCGTCGCGCGGTTTCCCGTCGAGCGCGGCGACACGTGCGAGACGCTGTTCGACCGGGCGCTCGTCCGCTCGGTCGGCGTGTTCAAGGACGTGTGCGAGGAGCTCGCGAGAAACGGCGGCCTGCGGCCGTCGGGCGATCGCTGGGCGCGGCCCGCGATCACGCGGAAGGAATTCGAGCGCTGGATGCTGCTGTCGCCCGAGGATTCCCGCGAGGAAGTGGCGCGAAAGGTCCGCGCGGTGAAGCATTCCCGCCTGCCGGGCCCGTTTTTTCTGATCGGCGGCGAGCGCGTGCCGGTCGATCATGTGAGTCTCGCGCCTGCGGCGCAGATTGGGCGGAAATCGTCATGAGCGATCGGTCCATCCCCTGGTGGGCGCCGAAGATCGGCGACGGCGAGTACGCGCTCGTGCGCGACGTGCTCGCCAGCGACTACCTGAACGAAGGCGACGTCACGACGCGCTTCGAGCGCGAGATCGCCGCGCTCGTCGGCGCGCGGCACGCGGTGGCCACGACGAGCGGCACGTCCGCGCTGTTCCTCGCGCTCGCGGCGCTCGGCGTCGGCCACGGCGACGAAGTGATCGTCCCCGACCTGACGTTCATCGCGACGGCCAACGCGGTGAAGCTGACCGGCGCGACGCCCGTCCTCGTCGACATCGATCGCGCGACGCTCAACATGAGCCCGGACGCGTTCGAGCGCGCCATCACGCCGCGCACGCGCGCGGTCATGCCCGTGCACGTCAGCGGACGCGCCGCGGATCTCACGGCGATTGGCACGATCGCGAACGCGCGCCGCATTCCGATCGTCGAAGATGCCGCCGAGGCGCTCACGTCGCGCGCGGGCGGCCGGGCGCTCGGCACGATCGGCGCCGCGGGCTGCCTGTCGTTCTCGCCCAACAAGTCGATCACCACGGGCCAGGGCGGCATGGTGCTGACCGACGATGACGCGCTGCACGGCCGGCTGCGCGAGCTGAAGGATCACGGGCGGCCGGTCCGCGGCACGGGCGGCGACGACGTGCATCACAGCGTCGGTTTCAACTTCAAGCTGACGAATCTGCAGGCGGCAGTCGGGCTGGGACAGCTCGCGTACCTGCGCGAGCGGCTCGATCGCCAGAAGCGCAACTACGAAATCTACGCGCGCGGGCTCGCCGGGCTCGACGGTCTGACGCTGCCCGGCTTCAACCTCGCGGGCGGCGAAGTGCCGCTGTGGACGGACGCGATCGTCGAGCGCCGCGGCGCGCTCGACACGTTTCTCGACGCGCGGCGCATGCACTGCCGGCGGTTCTGGTTTCCGCTGCACACGCAGGCGCCGTACCGCCAGCCCGACGATCGGTTTCCGAATGCGATGTGGGCCGGGCCGCGCGCGCTGTGGCTGCCGTCGGCGTTCACGCTGACCGACCGGGACGTCGAGTGCGTGGTGGCGTCGGTGCGCGAGTGTCTCAAGAGCGCGAACTGACCCGATGGCAAGCGACCTGACCCTCACGGTGCTGATGCCGGTCCGCAACGAGGGCATCAACCTGCGCATCATGCTCAAGATGCTGCGCGCCGTCGTGGACGTGCCGTACGAAGTCGTCATCGTCCACGACACGCCGGACGATGACAGCGTGCGCGTGGTTGCGGAGCTGCCGCCGGGCCAGCCCGTGCGCGCCGTGCACAACACGCTGGGGCGCGGCGTCGTCAATGCGATTCGCGCCGGCGTCGCCGCCGCGGCCGGCAAGTACGTCCTGATCTTCGCCGCCGACGAAGTCGGACCCGTGCTGGCGATCGAAGACATGCTGGCGCTGATGGATCAGGGCTGCGAGTTCGTCAGCTGCACGCGCTACGCGCACGGCGGGCGGCGGCTGGGCGGCTCGTTCGTCGGCGGGATTCTGTCGCGCATCGCGAACCGGCTCTTCCGGTGGCTGGCGGGATCGCTGATGACCGACTGCACGACGGGCATCAAGATGTTCCGGCGCGATCAGTTCGATCGCTTCCATCTGGAGTCGCGGCCGATCGGCTGGGCCGTCGCGTTCGAGATGTCGATCAAGGCGCAACTGCTCGGCATGTCGCTCGGCGAAGTGCCGATCGTGTCGATCGATCGCTTGTACGGAGGGCAGTCGACGTTTCGCCTCGGCCCGTGGACCGGCGAGTACATGCGGTGGTTCTTGTGGGGGCTGACGCGGACGCGTCGGTCGCAGATGGGACGTGACGTGCGCGTGCGAATTCCCGCGGGCACGGCCCTCGGGGGCAAAGCGTGAGTTTCTACCTAGTCACCGGCGGCACCGGCTTCCTCGGCAGCGCGCTGGTGCGGCGGCTCGTCGCCGATGGCCATCGCGTGCGCGTGTTCGACAACAACTCGCGCGGACGTGCGGCGCGCCTCGCCGATCTCGACGGGCGCGTCGAGTACGTCGAGGGCGACATCCGCGACGCGCGCGCCGTGGCCGCGGCGGTCGCCGGCGTCGACTCGGTGTGTCATCTGGCGTTCATCAACGGGACCGAGTTCTTCTACTCGCAGCCCGACCTGGTGCTCGACGTCGCCGTGAAGGGGATGGCGAACGTGCTGGACGCGTGCAGGGCGGCCGGCGTCGGCGAACTGATCCTCACGTCGAGCTCGGAGGTGTACCAGTCGCCGCCCCGCATTCCGACCGATGAGACGGCGCCGCTGTCGATTCCGGATCCGCTGAATCCGCGGTACTCGTACGCGGGCGGCAAGATCATCAACGAGCTGATGGCCATCAACCACGGACGCCGCCATCTGAAGCGCGTCGTGATCGTCCGGCCGCACAATGTGTACGGGCCCGACATGGGATGGGAGCACGTCATCCCGCAGCTCGTCGTCCGGATGAAGCGGCTCGCCGAGACCGAAGGAGATCCGATTCCGTTTCCGATTCAGGGGACGGGCGCGCAGACGCGATCGTTCGTCTACATCGACGATTTCATCGACGGATTGGCGCTGGCGATGCAGCGCGGCGAGCATCTGGGCATCTACCACGTCGGCACGATGGAAGAGATCGCCATTGGCGACGTGTCGCAGATGATTGGCGAGTTCTTCGGCCGCCGCATCCGCGTCGTGCCGAGCGCCGCGGCGCTCGGCGGCACCGATCGCCGCTGTCCGGACATCGCGAAGATCGCCGCGCTCGGGTATCGACCGAAGTTGTCGTTTCGCGAGGGCCTGTCGCTGGCCGCGCGATGGTACGCCGACCATGCGCATCTCGCGCCGGCTGAGATGAATGGCATGAATGTGATGAATGGCTTGAACGTGAGAAAAGTGACCCTATGACCGCGTCCCGCGCCGCCGGCACCGGATCGAGCGTCGTCGTCGATCGGTGTCAGGTGTGCGACAACCCGGATCTGCAGTCGGCCCTGTTCATCGGCTATCTGCCGCCTGTCAACCAGATGCGGCCGATCGGCCAGCGCCCGCACGAGCAGCCGGCGTACCCGGCCGAGTTCCTGTACTGTCCGCGCTGCGAGCTCGTGCAGATCGGCCTCATCGTCGATCCCGCGGTGCTGTTTCCGCCGGAATACCCGTACACCAGCGGCACGACGAAGATCCTGCGCGACAATTTCGCCGAGCTGTACACGGACTGCCGGCGGATCCTTCCGCTGACGCCGGCGGACCTCGTCGTCGACATCGGATCGAACGACGGGACGCTGCTGAGCAACTTCAAGAACGGCGGCCACCGCGTGCGCGGCATCGAGCCGACGCTGATGGCGAATCTCGCCAACGAGCGCGGCATCCCGACGACCATGTCGTTCTTCGGCCCGCAGGCCGCGGCGCGCGCGCGCGCGGAGGATGGCCCGGCGACGATCGTGACGGCGACGAACGTGTTCGCCCACATCGAGCACGTGCACGAGATCGTCGACAGCATCCTGACCATGCTGAAGCCGGACGGCGTGTTCATCTCGGAATCGCATTACCTGATGAGCCTGCTCGAGACGGTGCAGTACGACACGATCTACCACGAGCACCTGCGGTATTACTCGCTGCACAGCCTGAAGTTCCTGTTGGAGCGGCACGGACTCGAGGTGATCCACGCGAAGCGGATTCCGACGCACGGCGGATCGATCCGCGTGTACTCCGCGCGGAAGGGCACGCGTCCGGTTCAGCCGTCGGTGGCCGCGATTCTGGCCGAAGAGCGATCCGCCGGCGCGTGGCCGGATCGGCTGGCGCGATTCAAGCGCGACGTCGTGCAGTCGAAGCTCGGCCTTCACGCGCTGCTGAAGGATCTGAAGCAGAAAGGCGCGCGCATCTACGGTGTCGGCGCGCCGTCCCGCGCGAGCACGCTGATCAACTACGTCGGCCTCGACGATGGCATCGTCGAGTGCGTGCTCGAAGTGAAGGGCTCGTACAAGGTCGGCAAGTACATGCCGGGCACGGTGATTCCGGTCGTCGACGAAGCGCGCCTGTTCGAGGATCAGCCCGAGTACGCGCTGCTGCTGTCCTGGCATATTGCCGAGGAGCTCGCGCCGAAGTTGACCGCCAAGGGATTCAAGGGACGGTTCATCGTTCCTCTGCCGACGCCGAGAATCCTGTGAGCGCCCCGCGATCGCCGCAGCCGCCCGTCGTCGCGCCGAACCGCGGTCTTCAGGGGACACGGGTCACCACGCGCACGACCTGCCGCATCTGCGGATCGGATCGGCTGACGCTGCTCGTCGACTACGGCGACATGCCGCTCGCGGGCGGATTCCTGACCCGCGACGAGCTCGCGTATCAGACCGCGTTCCCGCTCCGGCTCGCGCGCTGCGCGGAGTGCACGCTGATGCAGATTCTCGACGTCGTGCCGCCGGCCGACATCTTCACGCAGTACTCGTACGTGTCGAGCACGACGCGGACGCTCATCGATCATTTCGCGGAGATGGGGCGGGAGATCGTCGCGGCGGAGCGCGCGGCCGGGCGGCTCGTCGTCGAGTTCGGGTGCAACGACGGCATTCTCGTGCGCCCGATGCGCGACGCCGGCGCGCGCGTGGTCGGCGTCGACCCGTCGGATGTGGCCCTGCGGGCGAGCGTCGAGGGCGGCTGGCCGCTCGTGCAGGCGTACTTCGACCAGACGACGGCGGCGCGCGTCAAGGCGGAGCACGGACCGGCGCGCATCGTCACGGGCAACAACGTCTTCGCGCACGTCGACGACCTGCACGCCATCGTCCGCGGCGTGACGACGCTGCTCGAAGAGGACGGCGTGTTCATCTTCGAGGTGCAGTATCAGGGCGACCTGCTTGCCCTCGTGCAGTACGACACGGTGTATCACGAGCACACGTGCTATCACTCGCTGACGGCGCTCGCGCGGCTGCTCGACGGGCACGGCCTCAGGATTGTCGACGTCAAGCGGATCCCGATCCACGCGGGTTCGATCCGCGTGACGGCCGCGCGCGCGAACACGCCGCGCCGGCCCGCGCCCGTCGTCGCGGAGATGCTCGAGGCCGAGCGCGCGTGGAAAGTCGATCGGTTCGGCGAACAGGTCGAGGCGCGCCGGCAGTCGCTGCGCCACCTCGTCACCGACCTCCGCGTCGCCGGCCGCCGCGTGGTGGGGTACGGCGCCGCCGGCCGCTCGACGATTCTGCTGAACTTCTGCGGCCTCGGACCCGATCTGGTCGAATACGTGCTCGACATGTCACCGCTGCGATCCGGCAAGTACGTGCCCGGCGTGTCGATTCCGATCGTCCCGCCGGAGGCGTTCCACGCGAATCCGCCCGACTACGCCATCATGACCGCGTGGAACTACGAGCCCGAGGTCGTCCGCAAGGAGCAGGCCTTCCTGTCCGGCGGCGGCCGCTTCATCGTGCCGCTCCCCGAGGTGCGCATCGTGGGCGCCGTCTGATCGATGACCGCGCGTTTCACGCGGCCCAGGTTCGTCGCGTTCGCGCTGCTGAGCGTGACGCTCTCGCTCGCAATCTCGATGGCCGCGCTGCTGGCGGTCGACGTGTACGCGCACTCGAGGGTCGACAAGACGAGCGTCAACATCTGGGGCTATCGAGGCGCGGTGGTCGGCCGCAAGCGTCCAGGAGAAATTCGCGTCGTGGTGGCCGGCGGCAGCACGGTCCTGGGCTACGGCCTCGCGCCCGACGAGGCGTTTCCGCAGCAGCTCGAACGCGTCCTGAACGACTCGGCGGAGAACACGACCGCGCGGTTTCGCGTGGTCAACCTCGGCTTCAACAACGAGGGCGCGTTTTCATTTCAGTACACGCTGGCCGACTACGCGTACCTGAACTACGACGTGGCCGTCCTCTACGAGGGCTATAACGATCTGACCGTGGTGAATCGCCACGTCTTCCGTCGCGAGGCGGCGTTGTTCCGGTGGTTCGGCTATTACCCGATGCTCCCGACGATCGCGATGGAAAAGATGATGCTGCTCCGGACCGGCGACCTGCGGGCGGCCTATCGCGGTGAGAAGACGGTCTTTCAGCCCACCGCCGTGGCGCGGACGAAAGCGGCGCTGCTCGACGCGTCCATGAGGCTGTATGCGTCGATGGAGCACCAGGCCGCCAGCTGGCATCGTGACGCGCCGTTGCGGATAACCGACATCGGTTGCAGCGAACGGTGGACGTTCTACTGCAGCGCCGTCGATGCCGGGATCGCGGCGGCGCTGGCGCGCCGCAGCCGGGTCGTCGTGGTCACGCAGCCCTGGCTCACGGATCTGCATCGCGCGCAGCAGGCGGAACTTCGACGCATGCTGCAGGCGCGCTACGGCACCGACCCCCGCGTGTCGTACCTCGGCCTTGGCGACGCGATCGATTTGCGCGATCCGGAACTGTGCTGGGACGGCATGCACTTGACTCCGCGAGGCAATCAGATCATTGCCCGTTCGCTGATGCCGGCCGTCCGCGGCGTCGCGACCGCGGCGCTATCGGCGCGATGACACGCGACCGAGTCCTCTGATGGAGCACGTCGCGGTCGCGCGCCCGCTGTGGAAACGCATCGGCATTCCGGCCCTGACCGTGGTGGCGTGCGCGCGATTCGCCGCCGCCGTTTATGGCGGCCCGGCCGCGCCGAGGGGCGATTTCTACAACACGCTTCCCGGGCCATATGCAGAACACCTGAACCCGGCGCTCTGGAACAGCCCGGACCTCGTGCAGAGCACCGCCTACCACGTGAAGTTCTACGTCTACGGACCGACGCAGTATCTGACGCTGTATCCGATTGCCTACTTGAATTCGTACGCGCAGATCGCCGCGCTTCTCTTGTTCGTGTACACCGCCGCGGCGGGTGCTGGCATCTATCTGCTCTGGCGCGCGATCACGGTCGGCGAGTCCGATCGGTCCGCCGGGTTCTGGCTGGCGCTGTGCACCGCGCTCGTCTTTCTCCCTTTCATCCAGTGTGTGGTCCAGCGTGAGTTTGAAGTCGTTGGGTTTCTGAGTCTCTGCGCCGGCATCTACTGGCTGGTCGCGGGGCGCCCGGCCCTGGCGGGCGGCGCTTTCGGCTACATCACGTGGTTCAAGTTCCTGCCGATCCCTCTGTTGGGGTACATCCTGGTGCGACGCTGGTGGCGAGCCGTCATCGGGTTCGCCGTCGCGTCCTCGATCGTGCTCGTCGTCGCGCACGCGGTGTTCGGCCTCGACCGATTCATCCTGTTCAATCCGGCGATCGCCCCCGCCGGGCATATCACCGCCAGCTTCGTCAGGGATGCGCTGCTTCCCCTCGTGGAAGGAAGACCGAGCTTCTTCGCCACGTTTCCCACAGCGAACGGCCACGCGCTCGGCGGCACGGGCTTCTGTGATCGATGGGAGGAAACCAACGGCACGATGGTCAGTGTTCGGTGGGCGCTCTGCGGGATCAACGCCCGGCACTTCTGGTTCCCCAGCCGCGAACTGTTTTTCGCGAGCGTGCTGGCACTGGGCGGCGCGTTCCTCCTGGGCTTCTGGCGTCACGCGCATCGGCCGCATACCGAGTTGGAAGACAAGTGGCGCACCATCTGGGAGGTGTCGCTGATCGTCTTCGGATCGACATTTCTCGTGCGGGCTCACGCCTACTACGAAATCGTGCTTCTCCTCCCGCTCACGGCATTGATGTACCGGTACGCCGGATACGGCGCGACGAGATTCCGCGTCGGCCTCCTTGCCGCGGCCTACCTGCTGCTCGCCGGTTTCGTGCTCCCGTCATCGATGCTGTCCGCGCTCCTCCGCACGGACTTCTGGAGCGCGTACCTGGGGCATCAGCTCTACATGTACGGCCAGATCATCCTCGTCGGCTTGCTGCTCTCCGAGTACATCCCAAGGCGATGACGCCCCTGATGACGCTCCCCGCCGGATGGCGAGAAGCGAACGGCGTCGTGACCTCGCCCGACGCGCCGGCGGGCGATCCGACGTATTCCGACGAACTGCGCGCGTGGATCGCGAAGATCGAGCCCGAACATTTCTGGTTCACGTCGCGCGCCGTCCTGATCGCCGCCATCGTCGAGCGGTTCGTGCCGCCCGAGGGTTGGCTCGAGCTGGGTTGCGGAAATGGATTCGTTCTCCGTGAGGTGCAGCGCCGCTATGCGGGTCCTTGTTTCGGCCAGGAGGTGGCGGCGACTGCGCTGGCGCTGGCCCGCGCGCGCACCGACGCGCGGCTGTTTCATTGCGGACCCGGTGAGGTGCCGGTGCGTGACATCGGGGGCGTGGGCCTGCTCGACGTCATCGAGCATCTCGCCGACGATGTCGCTGCGCTCAGGGGCGCGGCGCGATACGTTCGTCCGGGTGGAGCGGTCGTCGTTTCCGTGCCGGCGCATCAGTGGCTGTGGAGCGACGTCGACGAAGCGTCCGGTCATCAGCGCCGATACAGCCGGGCCGCATTGATTGCGGCGATGACCGCCGCCGGGTTGCGGGTCGAGTGGTGCCGGCCGTTCTTCCTCTCACTGCTCCCCGGCCTGATCGTGCGGCGTGGTCTCCGGGCTCCGACGAGCGACGCACTGCTGCATCGCGCGATCGCGCCGCCGCCGCCGGTGATCAATACAGTGTTCCGATGGCTGACGCGAGCGGAGTCCGCGGCCACGCGCGCCGGCCTACTCCCGGCCGGCACGAGCTGGCTCGCCGTCGGGCGCACCGCGCGCGCCTAGATCGGCGCCGAACGCACCGCGGCGATCACGCGGTCCTGATCTTCTTCAGACAGCGTCGTGTAGAACGGCAACCGTACCAGGCATCGACTGACGCGCTCGGTGACCGGGAGATTGCCTTCCTCGTATCCCCAGCGCCGTCCCATCGGCGACGAGTGAAGGGGGATGTAGTGGAAGATCGCCATGACGTCGTGGTCGCGCAGATGCGCGATCAGCCGGTCGCGCTGGTCCGGCGTCGACGTCACCAGATAGAACATGTGGTAGCTCTGCTGGCACGAGGCCGGAATCGTCGGCAACTGCACGCCGCTGGCGGCGGCCCAGCCGGCCAGTCCCGAAGCGTAACGCTCGAACACCCGCTGTCGCGCGGCCTGCACCGATGCGCGCTGTTCGAGTTGACCGAACAGAAACGCCGCGAGAAGGTCCGACGGCGGATAGCTGGACCCGACGTCGCACCATGTGTACTTGTCGACGATCCCCTGCAGGAACTTCGTGCGGTTCGTGCCCTTGGCGCGGATGACGTCGGCGCGGTCGATCAACCGCGGATCGTTGATCAGGAGCGCCCCGCCTTCTCCACAGCTGAGATTCTTCGTTTCGTGAAAGCTCAGGGCGGCCAGGCAGCCAAACGTCCCGAGCGCACGCCCCTTGTAGGCGCCGAACAGCCCGTGCGCGTTGTCCTCGACGACGGCGAGGCCGTGCCGCGCGGCGAGCGGCAGGATGGTGTCCATCTCGCAGGCGACGCCGGCGTAATGGACGGGCACGATCGCCCGCGTTCTGGCGGTGATCGCCTCGGGCAACCGCGACTCGTCGAGATTGAGCGTGTCCGGCCGGATGTCGACGAAGACGGGCCGTGCGCCTCGAAGCACGAACGCGTTGGCGGTCGACACGAACGTGAACGACGGCAGAATGACCTCGTCGTCCGGCTGGAGGTCGAGCAGCAGCGCCGCGAGCTCGAGGGCGTGCGTGCACGAGGTCGTGAGCAGCGCCTTGCTGACGCCCAGTTCGCGCTCGAGCAGATCGCTGCACCGGCGCGTAAACGGACCGTCACCCGAGATGTGTCCCGCCGCCAGTGCTTCGGCGATGTACTGCTGCTCGCGGCCGACGATGGTCGGCCGATTGAAGACGATTCTTGGGCTCACCGTTTTCTGAAGATGAAGAGCTTTTGTGTGCCGTAGTCGCCGGCGGCGGGCAACTGCGCCGCCCAGCGATTCCACTCCATGTCCGGGTTGGCCGCATCAACGCCCGCGGTGGCGGCCAGAAGCGGCTTAATCACGCGTGTCATCACATAGTACGTACTGGCGAAATCCGCGAGCCGGACGAGGTCGAATGCCGGCGCCAGCGCGGCGATCACGGCGTCCTCGCCGACGTAGTTGTTGAACCACGGCATCGGCAGGGCCGGCAGGCGCCATTCCTGGCGCATCGTGTTCAAGCGCTGCCACCCGCCGATCGTGGCCTCCGAGAGAAGGAGCAGGCCGCCCGGCGCGACGACGCGTCCACACTGCGCGAGGGCGCGCGCCTGGCGTTCCCAGTCGCCGACGTTGATGATCACGCGCGTCGCGATGACTTTGTCGTAGGCGCCGTCGGGCTCCTCCAGGGTGACGACGTCGCCGACGTCGAACGTGACGGTCCCGCGCAGGCCGGCGCCTTCCGCCGCGGCGCGCTGTCGCGCCTGCTCGACCATCGACGGCGCGAAATCGATCCCCTTGGCGGCGATGCGCTTCGCCGCGGCGTACCGGCAGGTCGAATAGCCGTTCGCGCACCCGATATCAAGGACGCGATCCCCATCCTGCAGCCACTCGCCAATCGTCGCGATCTCGAGCTCGATGAGCCGGATGTCCGACCAGGATGCGGTCGGCGACTGGCCCTTGGCGCGGGCCTGCTCGTTCCAGAACCGCAGCACCTCCTCGGGGTTCAGCTGCGGGCTCACGCCGGTCGCACCGAATCCGCCGCGGGGCGGGCGCCGCCGGCCCGCTCGCGCACGACGTACGGCGGCTGTTCCAGCGTGCGGAAGTGCATGCGCGCGAGGTACTCGCCAATGACACCGAGCGCGAACAGTTCGACCCCGAAGAAGATGGCCATGATCGACGCAAGAAACGGGAAGCCCGGCACCGTGCTTCCCTGAATCAGATAGCGGCCCATGACGAAGGCGAGGATGCCGACGCCCACCAGCGTGAACGCAAACCCCAGCAAGCTCGCGAATTGCAGCGGCATGGTGCTGAAGCCGGTCACCATGTTGACGGCGTGCGTGATCAGCCTGCCCCAGGTGTAGTTCGATTCGCCTTCGGCCCGCGGATCGTGCCGCACGGGGACGGCCGCGAACCGTGTCGTGCCCCACGTCAGCAGGATGTCGATAGAGATGAACGGGCTGCGGAACGCGGCGAAGGCGTCGCGCGTCTGCGCGCGGAACACGCGGAACGGGCTGACGTACCTGGCCGTCTCCGCGCCCATGACGCTGCTCAGCGCCAGCTTCGTGATGCGGGACGCCAGCAGGCGCAGAAACCCGTGCCGCTGCTGCACCGGCGTTCCGTAGACGACATCGAAGCCTTCATCGATCTTCTTCACGAGCGCGGGCAGCTCCTCCGGCGGATTCTGAAGGTCGTCGTCGATGGTGGCGATCAGATCGCCCGCGGCGGCGCGGACGCCGCACAGCACGGCGTTGTGCTGGCCGTAGTTGCGCATCAGGTTGATCCCGACCACGAAATCGAAACGCGCCGCCAGCTCCTCGATAATCGGCCAGCTGCGATCGGAACTGCCGTCGTTGACGAGGACGATCTCATACCGGTCCGCGAGCGCGGGCGCGACCGCCGCCAGGCGCGTGACCAACTCCGTCAGCGTGGCCTGCGCGTTGTACACTGGAACCACGATGGAAATCGACGCGCGCGGACCGACGTCCCTCGCAGCATGAGCAGGCGTGAGCATCGTGGTGACTGCAATGTTAGCCCAACTTCACGGCCGATTCGCGACTGTCGCGGACGCCGCTTGACTCTTCCGTGGCGCGGGAACCGATCGTGAAGCGGATGCGTGCGCGATTCGTCGTGTTCGCGCTGGCGAGCGTCGCGATGTCGCTCGTGCTGTGTCTCGCGGTCCTTCTGGCGATCGACGTCTACGTCCACGGCAAGTTCGACCGGACGGGCGTCAATATCTGGGGCTACCGGGGAGCGACCGTCGGGCGCAAGCGGCCGGGAGAATTCCGCGTCGTCGTCGCCGGCGGAAGCACGGTCCTGGGGTACGGGCTTCCTCCGGACGCCGCGTTTCCTCATCAGCTCGAACTGGCTTTGAACGGGCGGGACGCGAGCGCCTCCCGCTTCCGTGTGGTCAATCTGGGCTTCAGCAACGAGGGCGCGTACTCGTTTCGATTCACGCTCGCCGACTATGCCTACCTCGATTACGACCTGACGATCCTCTACGAGGGCTACAACGATCTCGGCGGGCCGAATCTCTCCACCAGGCGCCGCGACGCGGCCCTGTTCCGCTGGTTTGGATACTTTCCGATGCTGCCGCTCGTGGCGACGGAGAAGATGCGGGCGCTGCGCTCCGGCGATCTCCGGGCCGCGTATCGTGGCGAGAAGACGACGTTCCGGCCGAATGCCGTCGCCCGGACCGAGGCGACGCTGCTCCAGGCGTCGGTCGCGCTCTACGATTCGATTGAGGCGCAGGCGGCGCGCTGGCGGCCCGAGTCCGCCCCCGCCGTGCCCGACGATGACGGGTGCAGTCCGTACTGGGCGTTCTACTGTCACAGCGTCCACGCGGGCATCGATGCGGCGCTCGCGCGGCACAGCCGCGTGATCGTGGTGACGCAGCCCTACCTCGAGCACAGTCACCGCGCGCAGCAGGAGGAGCTGCGCGGCATGCTGGCGCGGCGCTACGCATCGAATCCGCTCGTCAAGTACGTGAATCTCGGCGATGCGGTCAGCGTCCGCGATCCGCAGATGTGCTGGGACGGAATGCATCTGACGGAGCGCGGCAACGAAATCATTGGACGCGCACTCGCGCCGTCGGTGCTGGAACTGGCGCGCGTCACCCGATGAAGCGCGTCAGTCCGACAGCACTCGACGGTACAGCGCCGCGATATCGCGGGTCAGCCTGGCGAAATTGAAACGGGCCAGAGCGGCCTTCCGCGCGGCCGCCGAGATGTCCTTGAGCGCCCGCGCGTCGTCCACGAGACCCATGACGGCGTCTGCGAGCGCGCGCGCATCGTCGGGCGGCACCACGCGTCCCATCGACTCGTCGGCGATCACGTCCCGCACGCCACCGACATCCGTCGCCACGCCGGGGACGCCGGCCGCCATGGCCTCGATGAGCGCGACGGGCGTGCCCTCGTTCTTCGACGTAATGACGAACACGTCGGTGGCGCCGTAGATCGTCGCGAGATCGCGCCGCCACCCGAGGAACCGCACGCGATCGACGAGACCGTGCGCCCGCGCGGCGGATTCGAGGTCGGACTGCAGTTCGCCGCCCCCGGCGATCAGGAAGACGGCGTCCGGACGCGCCTCGGCGATCAGCCGCGCCATCTCGAGAAACAGCGCGTGGTTCTTGATGGCCGTCAGGCGCCCCACGGTCGTGATCACCAGCGCGTGCGGCGGAAGTCCGAGCGCGGCTCGCGCCTCGGCGCGCTGCTGTTCGCCGATGGCGGCGAACGCGTCGAGGTCGAGCCCGAGCGCGACGACGGAAAAGCGGGACGGAGTCCCGATGCGGTACCTGACCAGCAGGTCCTCGCGCACCCGGGTCGACACGGCGATGAGCTGGTCCGTGACGGTGGCGAGCATCCGTTCGAGGGTGATGAACAATCGCGTCATCGGACCTGAGAAGTAACCCTCGAGGACGTGCCCGTGGTAAGTGTGCACGATGCGCACGCGCGACGACGGGTGCGTCAGGTTGAACCACGCCGCGGCGACTCGCGCCAGGAGGCCGGCCTTGGCCATGTGCGTGTGCAGGATGTGGGGCTTGAATTCCTTCATCGCGCGGTACAGGGACAGGATCGCCCGGACGTCGGACCACGGCGCGATTGGCCGCTGCAGATGGGCGAGGTACCTGGTGCGCGATCCGCGGTCGGGCAGCAGATAGCTCATGTCGCCTTCGCCCGCGCCCAGCCGCCCGTGGACGAGGAGCGTCTCGAAGCCCAGGGTATCGAGACTGCTGGCCAGCCGCGTCGCCTGGATCGAGGGACCGCCGACGTTGAGGCGCGTGATGACGCGCAGTACGCGTACCGGTGATGTCGAAGAAGGCACGACTGGCTAGCCCGTGACCGTTGGTCCGCTCCGCGCATCGCGGCGGTTCGATCGCAGGCGTGTCGCTGCGAGCGCGGCGAACGACAGGACGAAGGGCAGAGCGGGCACCTGATAGCGAGGCGTGGCGAAGATGATGAAGTGCACCGCCGTGACGGCCACGACGGGCATGGCGAGCATCCACGCGGCCAGGGGCGACACGGCGCGTGACCTCGCCACCATCGCGCCCCATGCCGCCAGCGACAGCATGGCGACTTGCAGCGCGAAGAGCGCTGCCTTGATCGCGATTCGCGTGTACGCGGCACGATCGTAGTACGAGCGGAAGCTCTCGGTCAGGCCTCGGATGTACGTCGTGTGGCTGGAGATCCAGAGCATCGGCATGCGCTGGAAGCAGTACACGAGGAACTGCCCGGGCGACGCCATGATGATGCGAATCGCATCGCGCTGCATGGCCGCGTTGCGCTCGACGTAGCTCCGGCCGTCCACGAGCCGGCGCAGTTCGGGATCGTCGAAGTGCCACTCGCTCCAGCCCTTCGCCGAGATCCACAGCTGCTCGCCGCCGTGCACCGAGATGAGGATCGGCTGGTGGAACAGCACGTAATTGCGGACGGTCCAGGCGCCGACACAGACGAGCGTCGCCATCACGAAGGCCCCGATGCCGGGCCACGCAGGACGCGGTCGCCCTTTCCACCACACGAGTCCCGCGAAGGCGGGCAGCAGAAGAATCATCTCCTCGCGCAGCAGAATCAGCGCGCCCAACGCGACGCCGGCGGGCACGAACGACATCGGGGTCCCGCGCCGGACCGCCCGAAGGATCAGCGCCATCGAGGCGAGGAGCAGCGCGACGGACAGGTTTTCCGTCAGCACCATGCCCGTGTACATCACGAGCGGCGGCGAGAGCGCGACGAGCCACGCGCAGACGATGGCCGCCGCGCTCCCGAACGCCGCCATCGTCAGCAGCCAGGCCAGCGGCACGATCAGCGCGCCAAGAAACGCCTGTGCGATGCGCACGGCCGGGATGGAGTGACCGACCGTCCCGTAGATCACGGCGAGGAACGCGGGATAGACGGGACCGAACCCGACCTCTGGAGCGTTGGCGCCTTCGCCCACTCCCCAGGACATCGGATCGTCGGATGTCCCGCCTACCAATCCTCTGCCCGCGAGCAGATTCGTCGCGAGGCGATCGTAGACCTGGCAGTCCGGGCACGCGCCGAACTGCGGGTACGCGAGCACGAATGCCAGACGCACCACGCACGCGGCGAGGGTGGCGATCCACACGGACCGCGGCACGGGCGTCCTAGCGGGCAGCATCTACCGCTCCACCTGGCGCCGCGCGGCGCGCCAGCACCATCAGCTTGCCCCAACGCCGCTGCAGGACGACCGGCTCGAGATGGCGGCGGACGGTCGCGAGTATCGCGGCGGGTTGTCCGAGCCATGCGTCGTAGGTCGTGTGTTCGAGTTCGTACATGCGTTCGAAGGCATCCATTTTCTTCCACAGCCGCCTGATCGGAGACTGGCGCGACAGCGCGTGGACCGCCGTGAGAAACGGTGTCGACCAGGGCTCCACGATGACGACGCGTCCATCAGGCCGGATCACGCGAGCCACCTCGCGCAGCGTCGCCTCGAGATCTTCGAGCGATGGAAGATGATGCAATCCGCCGTGGACCGCGACGATGTCCTGCGACGCGTCGGCCACGGGCATCGCGCGGATGTCGCCGACGACACGCGTTGTGCCGGCGTCCGCGAGACGCAGCAGCGCATACGACAAATCCAGGCCGATGGCCCGTCGGAACCCCAGGCGACGCCAGGCGACGAGCGCGTTGCCGCGTCCGCAACAGATTTCCAGAATGCGCGACGATCGATCGAGCCGGTCCGCGCCGAGCGCCCGCAATCGGCGCTCGAATTTCCGAATCTCCTCCGCCGGGGTTTCGAAGTCCCGGTAGGCGCGCTCCCAGGAGTCCAGGTCGTGGGCGGTGTTCATCGTGCGGAGCCCGCGTCCTGCGCGCCCTGGATTCCCTGGAGTCGAAGATACGCCAGCCGATCGGCCAGCAGGTCGAGCGTGATGTCGACCAGGCGCGCCGCGCCGAGCACGAACGCGACGGAAAACGCGAACGACATCGTCAGGAAGCGCGACCAGTGATGCGTCGCCGGATCGACGACACCGGTCCGGAAATAGTCCAGCGCCGCTGGCGCGATTGCCCACGCGCCGATCACGGCGAGAGCCGAGGGCACGGCCCAGAATGCGGAATGCGACAGCAGCGCGCCGACAGGACCGCGGCGGCGATACCGGGTCGGATCCGCGGACAGCGTGATTCCGACGGCTTTGTGGCCGAGGTAGCCGGCCGTCGCCAGCAGCACGCCCGCCGTGGCCGAGAGCTGAATGACGACAAAGTGATAGATCATCCATTCTTCGAGAGCACCGTATCGGTGGAGTTGCCACGCCAGCCGTGCGGTCCAGCCCGCCGCCGAAAGAAAACAGGCGACGGCGAGGATGCCGAGCGGGCGCGACGGGCGATAGAGAAAAGCGGCCGACAGGATGACCCGCAGGAAGCGGAGGCCGTCACGGAACGGGCGCAGCTTGGATCGGCCCGCGCGCTCCTGATAGCTCATGTCGATCTCGACGATCTTGAGATCGTCGGCGAGGATCGCGCGCGCGCTCATCGCCGGCGTGAAATGCAGGCCCGTTGGCAGGGGCATGAGGCGCGGCAGGCAGCTGCGCCGGACCACGCGCATGCCGCTCGCCGCGTCACGGACGCGCGTCGACCCGAATGTGGTGAGCATTGTCGCGAATACCGTGTTGCCGATTCGACGCAGCAACGGCATCTGGCTGTCTCGGTGCATCCGGCAACCCAGCGCGACGTGCGCGTCCTGCGCGATCAGCGCCTGGCACAGGTCCGTGAAGAACCGCGGATCGCACGTGCCGTCGGCGTCGAGGAATGACAGGAGCTCCGCGTCGGACCGCCCCCACGCTTCCATGATCGCGGCGCCGTAGCCGCGGTTGCGCTCGAACACGATCAGCGTAATCGCCGATCCGAACGCCGACGCCCGCTCGACCGTGCGATCGGTGGACCCGTCGCTGACGACGGTGATCTCGACCTCGGTAATCGGCGTGTGCGCGACGATGTGCGACCGCGCGTCCAGCGTGCGCTGAACGATGCTGGTGATGCTGTCCTCTTCGTTGAGCGCCGGGATTGCGATGAGCAGTTTCATCGCGCGGCACCTTCGAATGCCCCGCGGCCCATCCAGGCGGCGAACGCGAGCACGAACGGCATCATCGGAATCTGATAGCGCGGCGCCGCGAACAGGACGAGGTGCACGGTCGCGATGCAGACGATGGGCGTCGCAAGGAGCAGCACATCGGGCCGCGACAGCGCTGCGCTCGTCACCGCACGGAACCCGCCGACCAGTCCCAATCCGATCAGGCCGACGTTCAGCGCGAGCAGCACGCCCTTGACGCCGACGACGCCGTACGCGCCGCGCCGCCAGTACGTCTGGAAACTGTCGGTGACGCCGGTCACGTTGCTCGAATGGCCGGTCAACCAGAGATCGGGAAACCGCTTCAGCCGCGTCCATGCGAAGCGCAACGGCCGATCCGCGATCTCGCGCAGCGCGGCGCCTTTCAACGCGTCGGATTCCTCCAGATAACTCAGCCCGCGCACCAGGTTCTGCAGTTCCGGATCACCGAACCGCCATTCGCGCCAGCCCTTGACGGAAATCCACAGCGTGTCGCCGTCGTGCGCCGAGACGAGAATGAATCGGTGGAACAGCCGGTAGTTGCGGATCGTCCACGGCGTCATCGTCGCGGCCGCGGCGGCCGTGACCAGCACGAGCGCCATCACCGTGCGGCGCGTCGGCTGACGCCACAACGTGAGCAGCGCCGCGGCGCCGAGCACGACGACGAATTCCGCCCGCAGCAGCGCGGCCAGCGCCATCATCACGCCCGTGAACGCCCACCACATCGGCGTGCCGCGAGTCCAGGCGCGCTGGAGTGTCCACATCGTGGCGATCAGCATCGCGGTCGAAAGGCTCTCGGTGAGCACGAACCCCGAGTACACGATGAATGCCGGGTACAGCGCGACGAGGACGCACGTGCCCAGCGCGGCCGCGCGGCCCAGCACGCGATCCACGAGCGCGAACAGCGGGATGATGGCCAGCGATGTGATCAACGCCTGCGCGACGCGCACCCACCGGAACTCGTGACCGAAGACGCGATAGATCGCCGCAAGAAATGTCGGATAGACCGGGCCGATCCCGATTTCCGGCGCGTCCGGATCATGAACCTGAGGCCAGAACAGCGTGTCCCCGCCGAATCCGCCGACGAAGCCGCGGCCCTCCGCGAGATGGCGCCCGACCTCGTCGTACGCCTGGCAGTCGGGACACATCGGCATCTGCGGATAGAGGAGCACGTACGCCAGTCGAAGGGCGATGGCCAGCGCCAGCACCGCCCAGAACGCGGTCGGCCACGAGGCGTCGCGCGATGCGTCAGGCATTCACAGGCATATTATGTTACCGTCGTTTCCCGATGGCCGCCGAGCCGACTGCCGCGCCGCTGCTGTCGGTCGTCATGCCCGTCTTCAACGAGCGGGAGACGATCGACGAGATCATCGCCCGCGTCCTGGCCGTTCCTCTCCGAATCGAGCTCATCGTCGTCGACGATCGATCGACCGACGGCACGTGGGACCGGCTGCAGGCCTTGCGCGGCGACGGCCGGTTTCGGCTGCTCCGCCACGAGCGCAATCAGGGTAAGGGCGCCGCGCTCCGCACCGGGTTCGCCCATGTGACCGGCGACCTCGTCGTCATTCAGGACGCGGACCTCGAATATTCGCCGGAGGAGTACCCCGAGCTCATCGATCTCATCGTCAAGGGCCGCGCCGACGTCGTGTACGGCTCGCGGTTCCTCGGCCGCCACCGCGTGTTCCTCTTCACGCACTATCTTGGCAACCGGCTGCTCACGCTGATCACCAACGTTCTCTACAACACGATGCTCACCGACATGGAGACCTGTTACAAGGTGATGCGCGCCGACGTGTTGAAGGCGTTCACGCTGCGGTCGAACGGCTTCGGGATCGAGCCGGAATTGACCGCGAAGATCTTCAAGCGCGGCTACCGGGTGTACGAGGTGCCGATCACCTACGACGGCCGGGGCTACGAGCAGGGAAAGAAGATCACGTGGAAGGACGGCGTCGTCGCGCTGTGGGTGCTGCTGAAGTACCGCTTCACGGAATAACCGTCCGAATCTCCCTGACGCCAACCCAATGAAAGATTTGGGGTTCCGAGCTTGACACGGTTACGTTCCTGTTGTTCACTATATGAACGCTTCTCTCGGGCCGATATAACCCGTCAGCCCCCAGTCACCCCAGGCCCTCGTTCGCCCCAGGCTGTAAGTGACAGGGCGGTAGCCTGTTTTGGCAGTCAGCCTAGCTGTCAATTCCCCACGTAATCCCGCGTTGTAGTTCGCTCTAACACTCTGTATCAAAAGCAGTTAGAAGAGAGATTCCCATGGAACGGATAAACATGGATGTGGAAGCGCGCCGGGAGCTCACCGTGCTTGACGCCGTCGCGCGCGACCAGCACATCACGCAGCGGAATCTGGCGGCCAAGCTCGGCATCGCCTTGGGCCTTACCAACATCTATCTAAAGCGGCTTATCCGGAAGGGCTATATCAAGTGCATCAACGTGCAGTCCAACCGCCTGCTTTATTTGATCACGCCGCAGGGAATCGCCGAGAAATCGCGGCTCACGTACGAGTTCATGGACTACTCGCTCCATCTGTATCGGGAGGTCCGCCAGCACCTGAGCGAAGTCCTTCGGCCGTGCAAGGACGACGGCCCGCAGCGAATCGCGGTGTTCGGCACCGGTGAGGCGGCGGAGCTCGCCTACCTGTCGCTGAGGGAACAGGGCCTCGAACCCGTCGCGATTTTCGCGGCGGAGGCGGGCGGAACATTTCTGGGCATGCCGATTCGCGGTCTGGATGAGTGCGCAACGGTGGCGTTCGACCGTCTGATCGTCGCGACGCTCGACAAACCCGATTCGCTGGTCGCGCAGCTGGTTGGTGCCGGCATTCCGTCCGCGAAGCTGCTCACGCTGAAACCTGCGGCGCAGTCTGCGGCGCAGGCGTCGCTGGACCGCGAGGCCCAGAAGGATGTCGCGCGTGTCTGATCGATCGGTAGCCTCCGCCACGCCGGCGGCCGCTGCCATCCCGCGCGACGCCGCGGCCGACGCCGCACCGCATGTGATTCGCGTTCAGCGATCGCGCGGCTGGGTGTCGTTGAAGCTCGGCGATCTCTGGAACTACCGCGAGCTCGTCTACTTCCTCACGTGGCGCGACGTGAAGGTCCGCTACAAGCAAACGGTCCTCGGCGCCGCGTGGGCGATCCTGCAGCCGCTGTTGACGATGCTCGTGTTCAGTCTCTTCTTCGGGAAACTCGCGAAGATACCGTCGGAAGGCGTGCCCTATCCCGTCTTCACGCTCGCCGCGCTGGTGCCGTGGACGTTCTTCTCCAACGGGCTCACGCAATCGTCGAACAGCCTCGTTGGCAACGCGAATCTCATCACAAAGGTGTACTTTCCGCGGCTGATCGTGCCGGTCGCCACGATTCTCTCGGGCGTCATCGACTTCGTGCTCGCGTTCGTCGTGTTGCTCGTGATGATGGCCTACTACCATCTGACGCCCGCCGCCACCGTGGTCTGGTTGCCGCTGTTTCTCCTGCTGGCGCTCGTCGCCTCACTCGGGACTGGACTCTGGCTGTCGGCGATGAACGTGCAGTTCCGCGACGTCCGATACACCGTGCCGTTCCTCACGCAGTTCTGGCTGTTCGCGACGCCGATTGCGTATCCCAGCTCGCTGCTTCACGAGCCGTGGCGCACGCTCTTCGGCCTCAACCCGATGGTGGGCGCGGTCGAGGGCTTCCGCTGGGCGCTCTTCGGCACGATGGCCGCGCCCGTCACCATCGTCGCCATGTCGTTCGCGACAGCGCTGGTCGTCCTCGTCACGGGCGCGCTGTATTTCCGCCGCATGGAACGCACCTTCGCCGACATCGTGTGATGACGCATCCCGCGATCCGCATCGAGCATCTCGGGAAGGAATATCGCATCGGCGGGCAGCCCGAGCGCTATCGATCGCTGCGCGACTCGGTGGTGAAAGCGGCGAAGGCGCCGTTTCAACGCGTGGCGTCCGTCCTCAGCGGACGCTCGTCCGTGCTCTCGGAGCGGACGTTCTGGGCGCTGCGCGACATCACGCTCGACATCCAGCCCGGAGAAGTCGTCGGCATCATCGGCCGCAACGGCGCAGGGAAGAGCACGCTGCTGAAGATCCTGTCGCGGATCACCGAGCCGACCGTCGGCCACGCCGACATCTACGGCCGCGTCGGATCGCTCCTCGAAGTGGGAACAGGATTCCATCCGGAGCTCACCGGCCGCGAGAACATCTACTTGAACGGCGCGATCCTCGGCATGGCGCGCGCCGAGATCGAACGCAAGTTCGACGAGATCGTCGCGTTCTCCGAGATCGAGACGTTCATCGACACGATGGTGAAGCACTACTCGAGCGGCATGTACATGCGGCTCGCCTTCGCGGTCGCCGCGCACCTCGAACCGGAGATCCTTCTCATCGATGAGGTGCTCGCGGTCGGCGACCTCGAGTTCCAGCGCAAGTGCCTCGGCAAGATGGAAGACGTGAGCCGGCTCGGGCGCACGGTCCTGTTCGTCTCGCACAACATGTCGGCGGTGACGCGGACGCCCGCGGTCGTCGCCGAATACGTGTTCAAGGGCTACGGCACGCGCGCCGAGCGGCAATGGCTGGATGAATCGCGCGCTCCAGGCGACGACACTGTGCGCCTGCTCCGCGTCCGCGCGCATGACCCGGCCGGCGTCGTGCAGGAATCGTTCGACATCCGTCAACCGATTGCGATCGAGATTCAGTACAAGGTGATGAAGCCAGGCTTGCGGTTCACACCGTGCTTCGACGTGCTGAATGACGCGGGTGTCGTGCTGTTCCTGAGCCAGGAATCGCTGGACTGGGAGCGCATCGATCGCCCTGTGGGGACGCAGGTGGCGACGTGCTGGATCCCCGGCAACTTCCTCGCCGAAGGTACGTTCAGCATCGACGTCGCGCTCTGGGGATTCAGGACGCCGCCGACGGGCGTCATCGAAGAGAACGGCGTGATTTCCATCTCCGTGCACG
>JAIQFX010000030.1 GCA_020073005.1 Terriglobia bacterium
AAGTCGACCGGCGCCGGCGGCCGGGAGGACCATCGCTCTCATCGTCCGAGCGATTATCCGCTAGTCCGTGCGCTTCTGCGGATCAGGGGGCATGACGGGCGGCGTCGCGACACCGGTCTCGCTTTCGAGGCTGGAAGGCGGCAGGAGCCAGGCGGCGTCCGGGTGCGGCGGCTCCCGGGGGTCAGGCCGGGGCGCGAGCGGGCTGGGCGGCATCGCCCAGGGTTCCTTGGGCTTGGGTCCGAATCGAATCGCCATATATATAAGGTTGGGAAGCCAAACTACCTGTCAGTAGAGAATGACGCTCGAACATCCCGCGTATTACCATCCGATTTCTCGGCGAATTCATGCATCAAGTCATGGCGACGCAACCGGGCGGCGAGCCCCGGGTAGACCCGGCCCTCGTGCCCTTTCTGCACGCGTCCGGTGAGGACGCTGAGCGGTGCCTGGCGGACCTGCTGGCCGGCGAGACCGACCGGACCATCCGCGCCATCGTCTCGCGCACGCTGTGCGGCAGCTCACGCGGCGGGCGCACGCAGGCGCTCGAAACCGAGGACGTGCGCGCGGACGTAGTCGTCCACCTGCTGTCGCGGCTGCGCCGTCTGAAGACGCAGGCCGATCCGACCGCGATCGAAAACTTCCCGGCGTACGTCGCCGCCATCGCGTATCGCACCTGCTACACGCATCTGCGGCGCCTGTATCCGCAGCGCGCGCGCCTGAAGAACCGGTTGCGCTACGCGCTGACCTACGACGCGGATCTCACGCTCGAACAGGACGCGCTCGGCATCTGGCGCTGCGGGCTGACGAAGTGGATCGAGCGCGACGCGCCGCTGATGCGCGCCGACGACACGATGCAGCGCTTCCGCAGCGGTCCCTCGGCGTTCGCGCGCGACATCGTGACCGATCCCGTCGGCTGTGGACTGAGCATCGCCGACACGATGAAGCTGCTGCTCGATCGCATCGGCGAGCCCGTGGATTTCGATGTGCTGGTCGACGCGATCGGCGGCGTGCTGGGCGTGGACAGCGCGGCTCCGATTTGGTCGGTCGCAGACGCCGCGGACGCCGCGCTCGAGGTCGCCGACCCCGCCGGATCGATCGCCGACACCCTCGTCCACCGGCAGTTCCTGGCGCGGCTCTGGACCGAGGTCCGCGAGCTGCCGGTCAATCAGCGCGTCGCGATCCTGCTCAACCTGCGCGACGAGGATGGCATGAGCGCGCTCCCGCTGCTGCCGATGACGGGCATCGCGACGATTCGGCAGATTGCCGAAGTCCTCGCGATGTCGGCCGTCGACCTGGCCGCGCTCTGGCGGGATCTCCCGCTCGACGATGCGCGGATTGCCGCGCGGCTGCAGCTGAAACGGCAGCAGGTCATCAACCTGCGGAAATCCGGCAGAGAGCGGCTCGGGCGCCGGATGGCACGGTTTGGAGGACGATGAACGCGCGCTGGTAATACCGACTGGCGTTTGGACGACGAGGAGTGTGAGGGCTAATTGACCGACCACCCGACCGATTTCGAGCTGGAACGTTACGCGCACGGCACCTTGAGCGCCGCCGACCTGCTGCGCGTCGACGACCATCTCGCGATCTGCCCGCTGTGCCGCCGGCGGGCGCTGGAAGTGGCCGATGGCTCACGGCGGCTGGCCAGCACTGTTCACGCCGTGCGCCAGGATCTCTCGGGCGCCGGGGCGGGTTTCGCGCAGAGCGCCGAGGTCGTGCCGTTCGCGCCGCGGCGATTCACGCTCGGACGCGTGACGGGCTGGGGTCCTGTGATTGCTGTCGCCGCGGTGGCCGCGACCGCGGTCTTCGCCGTGAACATCCTCTGGGGCACGCGGACGGCGCCGGTCAGCGCGCCGGCGCCCTCGACGCCCGTGGAAAACGCCGCGCCGCAAGTCGCGCGCGCGGACACGTTGACGCCGGCGGAACGCGCGCTCGTCGACAGCGCAGCGGCGGACGGCCGGCTGCCGCGGGCGGCGGCGCTCGAGCAGGTCGCGTCGACGACGGGTGTATTGATGGGCACTCCGGCGCACGACTCGACGTTCGGACCGACAGAGCCGCGCGGCGTGGTGGTCGACGCGGATCGGCCGACGCTGATCTGGAGCTCGGCCGGGGCCGGCGCCCAGTATCAAGTGTCGGTGTTCGACGAGGCGTTCAATCTCGTCACGTCGAGCGGGTGGCAGGCGGAAACACAGTGGCGCGTCGCGCGCCCGCTGACGCGCGGCAAGTCGTTTTCCTGGCAGGTGAAGGCTCGAGTGGGCGACGCGACGATCACGGCGCCGGCGCCGCCTCAGCCGGAAGCGAGGTTCCTCGTGACGACCGTTGAACAGAACGCGCAGCTCGCGGCGATGCGCAAGCGCGCCGGCGATTCACATGTGGCGCTGGCCGTGCTTCTCGCGCAGGCTGGAGTGCTCGATGAAGCCGAGCGCGAGCTGACGCGCGCGAGCGCGGAGAATCCGAATTCGTCCGCGGTGAAGCGACTGCAGGCGAGCCTCAGCGAGTTGCGGCGCTAATACCCCGCGCCGACGGTCACCAACCCCGCCCAATAGAACGGATGCCGGTAGCGCGGATCGCGCCGCAACTCGAGCGCGGCCGCGCGCAGATTCTCGGCGACGTTGCCGTCGCCGCGCAGCAGCGACGCGCGCAGCCGCCGGTGCAACGCGAGCGTCAGCGTCGTCGCGCTCGCCGAGTCGAGCTGCCACAAGCTGACGACGGTCGTCGGCGTGCCGGCCGCGAAGAACGCCCACGCGAGACCGATCACGCCCTCGCCCGCGCCGATCTTCCCGCGCGCCGTATCGCACGCGGTCAGGACGGCGACCGCGGCGTCGAGCTTGAGCGACAGGATCTCCCACGCCTCGAGGCGGCCATCGGTCTGAGCCTCCTGCTGCCCGGCCTTCGTGAGCTGCAGGAACGAGTACATCGGATTGGTGTCGTCGACGATGCCGTGCGTGGCGAAGTGCAGAACGGTCGCGTCGGCCGTCGCGGCTCTCACGCGCGGCTCGCTGGCGGCGCCGCCGACGAAGGCTTTGGTGCGGCCGGCGCCGTACAGCGTCGTGAGCGCGGTCGCTTCGGCCTTTGCGTCGGGAATCCGCGGGAGATCGCTCTCCGGGTCGGCCGCGACGAGCAGGCGCGGCGCGCCGCTGCGCGAGGCGAGCGCCGTGCGGCGCCCTTGCATCGCGTGGAGCACGGCGATCGACGGCGCGTACGCCACCGACGCATCATCGATCACGGCGCGGCCCGCCGCCGGCGCGAGCGCTTCGAACGGAACGGTCCACAGCGCATCGTCCGGAATGACCATGAGACGCGTGCGGCCCGCGAGCGCGTCGCGCGCCGGCTTCAGCAGCAGGTCGTACAAGGCGCGCGCGTCGTCCTGAAAATCCAGCGCGCGCGATCCGAGCTTGCGGCTGAAGCTTCCGGCCTTGGCCGCGAGCGATTCCTTCGTGACCGGCGAGACGAATTCCGACACGACCGGCGCGGCGCCGGATGCCGCGTCCCCGCGCGTGAGGACGAAGATGTACGTCACCGTGTCCGTCACCACGTACTCGACGATGGCGGTGCGGGCGTCGGACAGGAGATCGCCGGCCGATCGCACCGGATCGTCGTCGATGCCGCCGCGCGCGAGCCGTCGGACGGTGTAGCGCGCATCGAGCGAGTCGCGGAACTCGTCGCTCATCAGGCGCGCCCTGCGCAGCCGATCGGTGGCCTCCTCGACGGCGCCTGCCGGCGCCGCCTGACCGCGTCCGACCGTCCGGAGACGCGCGGTGGCCGTGACGACGTCCTGCTCGAGCGCGCGTTCCTTCTCGCGCTCGGCGGGCGTCAGCGGCCGGACCGCGACGCTGCCGCCGTCGAGCAAGTCGGCGAGCGCGCGGGCGCGGACGTGTTCGGCCACGCTGAGCGCCTCGGCGGGACGATGGGCGTCGACGAGGAGCCCGGTCAGGTTGTGGTACGGCTCGAGCTTGTCCAGCAGGAAGCGCTGGCGCGACTGCGGTCCGCCGGCGACTTCGGCGCGCACCGCTTCGATCGTTTCGATCGCGTCGCGATACGACCGCTCGGCGCGCGCCGTCTCGTGCAGCGCCCGCAGGATGTTGCCGCCCGTCGTCTGCGGCTGCCACAGGAATTCGTTCTGCTTCTCCTCCCGCGCCACGGCGATCGCGCGCTCCGCCGACGCGAGACCCTCCGCGAACTTGCCGTCGTCGGCGAGCATGTGCGCGATGGCGTCGAGGCTCTCGACCGCGCCGGGCAGATCCTTGATCGCTTCCCGGATCGCGAGGCTGCGCCGGTAGCCCTCCAGCGCTTCGTCTTTGTTCTCGCGGCGGCGAATCGACGCGACGTTGTAGAGACCCGTCGCGATGCCGATGCGATTGCCCGTGCGCTCGTTGATGGCGACCTGCCGCTGGAAGTAGTCGAGCGCGCGATCGAACTGTCCCAGTTCGCGGTACACGGTGCCAATGTTGCCGAGCTGGTTCGCCATCGGCAGCGTTTGATCGCCGGCCTTCTCGAGGACGCTCAGTGCGCGTGTGTAGTACTCGAGCGCCAGGTCGTAATTGCCCTGCTCGTCGTGGATGACGCCGATGTTGTTGAGCGTGACGGTGATGTCGGCGGCATCGGATGTCTGCTGCTTCAACGTCACGGCTTTTTGATAGCTGTCCAGCGCCTCGCGGTACCGACCCTGGCGCCAGTAGATGAGGCCGATGTTGTTGAACACGCGCCCCAGCGTCTGTCGATCGCCGGCCGCATCGGCGATGGCCATCGCGCGCTGATTCGCGGCGAGCGCCCGGTCGTAGTCGCTCGTCAGCCGGTAGACGATGGCGAGGTTGGCGAGCGCGGACGCGATCACGCCGTCGTTGTGAATGGCTTCCCCGGTGGCGAGCGCCCGGTTGAGCGCGTCGAGGGCGGCGGCATATTCGGCGCGCTGTCCGGGAATCGACGAGTACACGATGAGCGCCATCGCCGCCCCGCGGCGGTCGCCGCGGCGCTCGGCGATATCGTGCAGCGCGAAGTACGCGCGCGTCGCGTCGTCGGCGCGGCCCATGCGGCGCAGCTCGGCCGCGCGCACGTTGAGCGCCTGCTGCAGTTCTTCAGTGAGAGCCGCGGGCTGCGGGTCGAGCAACGCGCCGCGGGCCTCCGGCGTCGAGGCGTCCACCAGGCGCGCGACGAGATCCGCTTTGGCGGACGCCGGCCCCGCAGGCGCCTGCGGCATCGCGCCGCTCAGCGAGACGCTCGCCAGACAGAGAAACACGACCGCCCGCCACCACCAGGTCACGCGCCGCATTACAACACGATCGGAAGTTGAGGATTTGGGGATTTGAGGATTTGAGGATTTGAGAGAGACGTAAGAAAGTGCAAGGGCCTGATGTCAACCGGTGGGCAACTGCTGCGTACTTTCCGGGTGAATGACGTAAATCAGGCCGAAACGACGACGGCAAGAACGTTGCACCGTGGATTTCTCATGGTCTCCACAGCCGACGACCTGCGTCAACGTTTGAAGCGATTCGCATTCGGCGTCATCAATCTTGTCAAGAGCCTGTCGAGGAATACGGCCACTGATGCCATCGCGCGTCAGTTGATTCGGTCGGGCACAGGGGTTGCCGCGAACCATCGAGGCGCGTGCCGTGCAAGGTCCAGGCGGGAATTCATCGCCCGGCTCGCCGTCGCGCTCGAAGAAGCCGACGAGACCGAGCTCTGGCTGGAAACCCTGATGATCTGCGACCTCGCGGCGAAGGCCGCCGTCGCGCCGCTCTATGCCGAGGCGCGCGAAATACGCGCGATCCTTTCCGCTTCAGTCAGGACTGCGCGCGCCCGCGACAAATCCCGTCAATCTCTTCCAACTCCTCAAATCCCCAAATCCTCAAATCCCCAAATCGAGATATAGAATTCCTCCCGTGCCCCGTAACGCCGAAGTCATCCGCCAGTGGACGATTCTTCGCGAGATCGAGCGCACGCGCGCGACCGGCGTGACGATTGACGAGCTGGCGGCGCTGTGCGACGTGACGACGCGCACGATCCGCCGCGATCTCCAGGCGCTCGAGGAAGCCGGCTTTCCTTTGTTCGACGACCGATCGGACGAAGACGGCAAGACGCGGTGGCGGGTGAATGGGCAAGCGTTCAAGGGCCTCGCCGCGGGTCTGACCGTCTCGGAACTGTGCGCGCTCTACTTCAGCCGGACGCTGCTCGAGTCGCTGTCGGGCACGCCGTTCCGCGACGACGTCGAGAGCGCGTTCGAGAAGCTGGCGTCGGGCCTGACGCCGCACATGCGGCAGTTCCTCGATCAGCTGCCGCGCGTCCTCGCGACCAAGGCCGACCCGATGCGCCGGCGCGGCGCCGACGCCGCGCAGCCGCGCCTCGTCGCGCGCGCGCTCGAGGCGACGCTGCAGCAGCGGCAGGCGACGATCACGTATCACTCGAAGTCGAGCGATCGGACGAAGACGTATCTCGTCCATCCGTACCGCCTCGCCTACGCGCAGGGTGGACTGTATCTGCTGGCCTACGTTCCCGAGTACGGCGAAGTCCGGACGTTCGCGGCCGAGCGAATTCTGGAGATCTCGCTGCTCGAGGAGCGGTTCACTCCGATTGAAGAACTCCCGGATGCCGCGTTCCCCCACTCGCTCGGCGTCCACTCGGGTCCGCCCGAGCACGTCGAGATCGCATTCGAGCCGGCCGTGGCCGACTACGTGCGCGCGCGCGAGTGGCATCCGTCGCAGCAGCTGCGCGGCACCGAAGGCGGCGGCGTGGCCGTGACACTGGACGTCTGCCTCGATCGCGCGCTGCAGAGCTGGATCCTCAGCTTCGGTCCGTTCGCCCGCGTCCTCGCCCCAAGTCAGCTTGCGCACGACATCGCGGGACAGCTCGATGAAGCGCGATCGAGGTACGCGTCATGACTCCAAGTCAGGCAGGGCGGGTAAGGCAGGTGGGGCTGGTAGGGATGGTGGGGATGGTGGGAATGATGCTCACGACGACGCCTGCGTTCGCGGCCACGACAGCGATCAAGGCGGGCCGGCTGATCGATCCGTCCGGCCGCGTCGTCACGAACGCCGTCATCGTCATCGACAACGATCGCATCACGTCGATCGGAACGAGCGTGCCGTCAGGAGCAGAGGTGATCGACCTCGGCCGCTTCACGATCATCCCCGGCTTGATCGATCTCCACACGCACATGACGTACTACTGGGATCGCACGCCGGGCACGCGTCCGCTGAATCAGCCGCGGCGTCCGGCGGGCGTGACGACGGTCCTCGCCGCGGAGAACGCGCGGCGGACGCTCGAGACCGGCGTGACGACGGTCCGCGATCTCGGCGCGTCGAATGAGGTCGACTACGCGATGCGCGATCTGATCGACATGGGCAAGATGGTCGGGCCGCGGATGTTCGTCGCCGGCCAGGGCATTTCGGCCCCGCGCGCCGGCGCGCCGGCGCCCGACTACGCGCAACTGGCCGACGCGCGCGTCGCGGCCGGATCGGATTGGGTCAAGATCTACGGCTCGCGCGGCAGCTACCAGAGTGTCGACACGACGCAGACGCTGACGTACGCCGAGATGAAAGCCGCCGTCGACGCCGCGCACGCGAAGCACCATCGCGTCGCGATCCATTCGTACGGGCCGTCCGGGGTGAAGGACGCCGTCCGCGCCGGCGCGGATTCCGTCGAGCACGGCATCGATCTGGACGATGAGACGATCGCGGACATGGTCGCGCGCGGGACCGTCTGGGTGCCGACGATCGATCACAACCGCTACTACGTCGACGCGAAGGACGAATTCGGCTTCGCGCCCGACACGATTCCGCCGCTGCAGGCGTACATCGAAAGGAATCTCGAGTCGACGAAGCGCGCGTTCAAAGCGGGTGTGAGGATCGGGATGGGATCGGACGCGGTGTACACGATGTTCGGCCAGAACACGCGCGAGCTCCGCTGGTTCGTCAGGGCCGGGATGACGCCGGCGCAGGCGCTCGCGACGGCGACGACGATTCCCGCTGCCCTGCTCGGACACGAGGAGGACCTCGGCGCGCTTGCGCCCGGCTACTTCGCCGACCTCGTCGCGGTAGACGGCGATCCGCTGGCCGACATCGACGCCGTGATCAATCAGGTACGATGGGTGATGAAGGGCGGGACGGTCGTAGTCGACAAAAGGTAGAAGTGAAAACTGAAAAGAGAAAAGTGAAAACTGAAAGCTGAAAGCTGAAAG
Source organism: Terriglobia bacterium (assembly GCA_020073005.1). GTDB lineage: Bacteria > Acidobacteriota > Vicinamibacteria > Vicinamibacterales > CAVVIG01 > SRVP-36. The sequence goes on from JAIQFX010000030.1 coordinate 8,168, forward strand.
CTGACAGCCGAGAGCTCATTCATGACAAAGACCATCGTGCTCGCGTGGATGTTGGTCGCGGCGCTCGCCGGACCGGCGGCGGCGCAGACCGCGGACCAGAAAGCCGTCCAGCAGGCGGTCGAGAGTTTCCTGCTGCGCCTCGGCGATCACAAGTTCGAGTCGCTCGCTTCGGACTTCACCGAGAAGGCGCTGATCGTCGTCACGCGGCAGCGCGAGCCGCAATGGGTGACGACGACGCAGACGGCCGACGAGTGGATCGTCGGCCTCAAGAAGAACACGAGCCCGGTGACGTTCCGCGAGCCGCTGACCAACGTCAAGGTGACGATCGACGACGGCCATCTCGCCTTCCTGCGCGCGGACTTCCAGGTGATGCGCGACGGCAAGGCGCAGTCGCACGGCGTCGATCAGTTCACGCTCGTGCGCGACGCCTCGGGCTGGAAGATCGCCGTCGTCGCGTACACGTCGACGCCGTCGCCGCGGTGAGCCTCCGCCTCCTCGCGGTCGACATCGACGGCACGCTCCTCGACAGCCGCGGCCGTCTGCCGGACGCGCATCGCGACGCGCTCGTCGACGCGTCGTCGGGCGGCCTCGAGGTCGCGCTCGTCACGGGCCGCAGCTTTCACTTCACGCACCCGATCGCCGAGCTGCTGCCGATCCCGCTGACGCTGATCGTCAACAACGGCGCCCTCGTGAAGAGCCGCGGCGGCGAGACGGTGATGCGGCATCTGCTGGCGCGCGACGTGGCGCGGCACGTCCTCGCCGCGACGCGCGCGCACGAGGACAGCGTCGCCGTCATGTTCGACCGCCCGATCGGTCACGACTTGCGCCAGATGATCTACGAGCGCATGGACTGGTCGCATCCGAACCGCCGCGGGTACTTCGAGAAGAACAAGGCGTTCATCGGCGAATCCGGCGTGCCGCTCGCCGACACGCTGACCGAAGATCCGATTCAGGTGATGTTCAACGGCGGCGTCGCGCCGATGCGCGCGCTGGTGGCGATGCTGCGGGCCCTGCCGATCGCGGATCGGTTCTCGGTGGCGGTCACGGAGTACGAGAAACGCGACTTCACGCTGATCGACGTCAACGGCGCCGGCTGCTCGAAAGGATCGACCCTCGCCCGCTGGGCCGCCTCGCGCGGCCTCGCGCGCGATGAGGTCATGGCCGTCGGCGACAACCTCAACGACGTCGAGATGCTGGACTTCGCCGGCACGGCCGTCGTGATGGGCAACGCGACGGACGCGATCAAGGCGCGCGGCTACCGGGTGACGGGAACCAATGACGAGAACGGGCTGGCTGAGGCTGTAAAGTCAACACTGAAAAGTGAACACTGAAAAGTGAAGCGGGAAAGTGTGCCGTCAGTTTTCTCTTTCAAGTTTTCTCTTTTGAGTTTCTAATCAACGCGTCCAAGGAGGGTCGTCGTGAGGACACATCTCATCGGCGTCGCGCTGGCGATCGGTGTCGCGTCGGGGCTGGCCGCTGCGCACGCGAGGGCGCAGTCCCCCAACAGTCGCGTCGACGCGCACGTCGCGGCCGCAAAGGCCGCCGCGGGGACGGACTTTGCCGGCGTCTTCACCCGGATTTGCACCGAGGCCGTCCCGCCTGCCGCGCCCGCGACGCCCGCTCGAGGGGCCGCCGCACGCGGTGGCGCACCACGACCCGCCGGACCTCCGCCGCGCGAGTCGTGGCACGCCGACCCGGTGAAGGTCTTCGACAACCTCTACTTCCTCGGCCAGACGGAGTACTCGGTGTGGGCCGTGACCACATCCGCCGGCATCATCCTCATCGACGCGATCTTCGATTACTCGGTCGACGATGAGGTGTCGGGCGGATTGCGGACGCTGGGATTGGATCCGGCGACGATCAAGTACGTCGTCATCAGCCACGGGCATTCCGATCATTCCGGCGGCGCGAAGTTCCTTCAGGATCGCTACAACGCGCACGTCCTGCTCACGGCCGCCGACTGGGATCTGCTCGACAAGAGCACGCAGACCAGGCCCAAGCGCGACATGGTCGCGACCGACGGCCAGAAGCTCACGCTCGGCGACACGACGCTCACGCTCTACAACACGCCGGGCCACACGATGGGCACGCTCTCGACGCTGATTCCCGTCACCGACCACGGGACGAAGCACGTCGCCGCGCACTGGGGCGGCACCGCGTTCAACTGGATGGCGAACCGCGCGGCGTACATCACGCCCGAGCGTCCCGCCAGCTTCTGGTTCCAGACGTACAGCGCGTCGGCGCGGCGCTTCAAGGAGATCACCACGCAGGCCGGCGCCGACGTGCTGATTTCGAATCACACGATCTTCGACGGATCGAAGACGAAAATCCCCGCGCTCGCCCAGCGCAAGCCCGGCGATCCGCATCCGTACGTGATCGGCGCGCAAGGCGTCCAGCGCTACCTGACGACTGTCGACGAGTGCGCGCAAGCCGGCCTTGCCAACGTGACTTCGAATCGATGACCAGATGACTCGATGACCACATTCGGTGCCTGATCGCACCCTCGATCGCGTCCTCGGCCTTCGCGATCTGATTCTCATCGTCATCGGCACGGTGATCGGCTCCGGCATCTTCCTGGTGCCGGGCGGCGTGGTGCGTCAGGCGAGCGGATTCGCGGGGCCCGCGCTGCTGGTCTGGGTCATCGGCGGCCTGTCGCTGCTCGGCGCGCTCGCGTACGGAGAGTTCGGCGCGATGAATCCGGCGGCCGGCGGTCTGTACGTGTACCTGCGCGAGGCGTTCGGACCGCTCACGGCGTTTCTGTACGGCTGGACGTTCTTCCTCGTGATTGCCACCGGCTCCGCGGCCACGCTCGCGGTCGCGTCCGCGTCGTATCTGCAGCAGTTCGTCACGCTCGGACCGATCGGGCAGAAGGCGGCGGCAGTCGCGCTGCTGGCGACCGTTGCCGCGATCAACATCCGCAGCACGCGGCGCAGCGCCGACGTCCAGAACTGGAGCACCGCGCTCAAGATCAGCGCGCTGCTGGTCATGAGCGCCGTCCTCGTCGTCTCGCGCCGGAGCGCGCCGGCCGGCGCCGCGGCGTTCTGGCCCGCGTCGATCACGCCGTCCCTGCTCTCAGGGATGGGCCTCGGGATGATCGGCGTGCTGTGGGCGTACGAAGGCTGGCAGTACGTCACGTTCTCGGCGGGCGAGGCCGCGAATCCGCAGCGCACGTTCCCTCGCGCGATCGTCATCGGCACGGCGGCGCTCATCGGAATCTACCTGTTCGCGAACGCCGGCGCGACACAACCGGGCCGGGCGGCCGTCGGCATCGCCGTCGTGCTCGCCGGCGTCCCGGTCTACTTCATCTGGCGCGGCGCGAGCGCCCGCCACTCTGAAATCTGAATTCTTACGTCTGAAATCTCACGCCGGCGCGATGTCGGTGCGCGCGAAGTCGTCGCCGGTGAACAGCAGCGAATCGTTCGCGACGTGCGCCGAGGCGTAGGCCAGGCAGTCGCCGACGTTCAGCGCCGCTTTGTGGTGGCCGCGACCAAAGCGGAGAAACGCCGCGACCGCCGCATGCCACTCCCGCTCGCCGAACGGAACGACGGTCACGCCCAATTCGTGGAGCAGCGCCTCCACCTCGCCCACCGCGGCGCGCCGCCGCCGTCCGGCGAACACGAGGCTCGTTTCGACGAGCGTGGGGGTCCCGATTCGCACCGTCTCGGCGGTGAGAATCCGGTCGATCAAATCCAGATGCCCGGCTTCGGCGAACAGGATGGCGATGAGCGCCGACGAGTCGAGCGTCATACGCCACCGGGGCCGAACCCGAGGATCTCGTCTTCTTCCTCGCGGGTCAGCCGGCGGCCGCGCTCGCCCTTCGGCAGCGTCGGCCACACCTGTTTGTCGAGGAACCGCACGACGCGCGCGCGCCGCTCGCCGGCGGATGGCCCCTTGAGCCGCCGCCGCCGCTCGTCGAGCGCGCGGCGGATCGCCTCGGTCTTCGACTCGCCAGTCATCCGCGCCAGTTCGGCGGCGAGGCGCTCCACCGCGGCGTTCTTGATGTTCAGAGGCATGACTACACCATGGTATATCAGGATCGGTGTAAAGGTGTAGCAGCCGGCCTTGCCGCCTCCCACCCGCCCCGCCCGCCTCACCAGCCCCACTCGACGCACCGGCCCTCCCCGTCCGTATAGGTCGAGCCCTTCTCTCCCGACGTATCATTGTCGGAATGGCCCGTATGCCTCACGCTGAACGCACCCCACGCTCGACCACGGCGCTGGCCGCAGCGCCAGCCGGCAAGACGCCCGGTCCGAAGAAGAAGGCGCTCACGCCCGGCGCGTGGGAAGAAGCGCGCGCGCTCATCTGGGTGCACCGCAAGCGCCTCGCGCTCGGGTTGTTCCTGATGCTCATCAACCGTCTGTCGGGCCTCGTGCTGCCGTTCACGACGAAGTACCTGGTGGACAATGTGATCTCGAACAAACAGTGGGATCTCCTGCCGACGCTGGCGTTCGCGGTTGGCGCTGCCACGATCGTCGACGCGGCCACGTCGTTCGCCAACTCGCAGGTGCTCGGCGTCGCCGCGCAGCGCGCGATCACCGAGATGCGCAAGGACGTCGAAGCGCACGTCATGCGCCTGCCGATCCGCTACTTCGACTCGACGAAGACCGGCATTCTGATCTCGCGGATCATGAGCGACGCGGAAGGGATCCGGAATCTCGTCGGCACGGGCCTCGTCCAGCTGACGGGATCGATCCTGACGGCGACGATCGCGACCGGCTTTCTGTTCTATCTGAACTGGAAGCTGACGCTCGTCACGCTCTTCATCCTGGCGGTGTTCGGCGGCGGCATGGCGACGGCGTTCAAGCGGCTGCGCCCGCTCTTCCGCGAGCGCGGTCAGATCAACGCTGAAGTCACCGGCCGGCTCTCCGAATCGCTCGGCGGCGTCCGCATCGTCAAGTCGTATGTCGCCGAGAAACGCGAGGAGCTCGTCTTCGCCAGGGGCGCCCATCGACTGTTCAGAAACGTGGCGCAATCGCTGACCGGTGTGTCGGCGGTCACGGCGTCTTCGTCGATCGTGATCGGCGCGACCGGCATCGCGATGATGGTGATCGGCGGCAACTCGATCAGGAACGGATCGATGACGATCGGCGACCTGTTCCGATACCTGTCGTTCACGGCGCTGATGACGATGCCCGTCATTCAGCTTGCGTCGATCGGCACGCAGATGTCGGAGGCCTTCGCGGGCCTCGACCGGATCCGCGAGATCAAGAAGATGGCGACCGAGGATCAGGAGGACGCGTCCAAGGCGGCGCTCCCCCACATCCGCGGCGAAGTGGCGTTCGAGGACGTCGTGTTCGAGTACAACGAGAACACGCCGGTGCTGAAGCACGTGACGTTCCGCGCGCCGGCCGGCTCGACGACGGCGCTGGTCGGCTCGAGCGGATCCGGCAAGAGCACGCTGATCAGTCTGGTGATGACGTTCAACCGGCCCAAGAGCGGACGCGTGCTCGTCGACGGCCACGACCTGACGTCGGTGAAGCTGCGCGACTACCGGTCGCAGCTCGGCGTCGTGCTCCAGGACAATTTCCTGTTCGACGGCACGATCGCCGAGAACATCGCGTACGGCAACCCGCACGCGTCGCGCGACGAGATCAAGGCCGTCAGCCAGATCGCCCACTGCGACGAGTTCATCGAGGGCTTCGAGAAACAGTACGACACGATCGTCGGCGAGCGCGGCGTCCGCCTGTCGGGCGGCCAGCGGCAGCGCGTCGCGATCGCGCGCGCGATTCTGGCGAACCCGCGCGTGCTGATTCTCGACGAAGCGACGTCGAGCCTCGACAGCGAGAGCGAAGCGCTAATTCAGGACGGCCTGAAGGCGCTGCGGCAGGGCCGCACGACGTTCGTCATCGCGCACCGTCTGTCGACGATTCGCAGCGCCGATCAGATTCTCGTCCTCGAGCAGGGCGAGATCGTCGAGCAGGGCACGCACGAAGAGCTGCTCGCGCTGAACGGCCGCTACCGCCAGCTCTACGACAAGCAGTACCGCTTCGAGAAGGATCGCTTCATCAATCCTGGCGAGGACTTCACGCCCGAGCCGGAGAAGGTGGTCGCGCCAAGAGCAAGCACGGCGCTGTAGTCGTTAGTCGTTGGTCGTTGGTCGTTGGTCGTGGTGTCCGGCTTCAGCCGGACTACGGGAGGGCGCGATGCCAGGGGTGCCAGCCGGCGCGATCGCCGAACGACGATTGATCCAGCGGCTGCTCAAAGCTGACGCCGTTCGATCCGACTCGGCCCAGCCGCTCGAGAATCTGCGATGGGTCCAACAGCGGCGGCTGGAGCGATTGATTGGTCTCGGCGTGATCCGTGAAGCGTCGGCCGGCCGGTACTATCTCTATCCGCCGGCGCTGGCCGATCGCATGGCGGCGCGCCGCGTGCGCGTCGTGATGGCGCTGCTGGCGGTGATCACGGCGCTGGCCCTCATGACCGGCCTGGCGACATTCAGGACCTGGTGGTGACCTCGCCCGGACGCTCGAACGCGTTTGCGCGGATCACTTCGGCGACTTCCAGCTTGTAGTACTGGTACCACTTCTCGCGGCCGAGGCGCTGCGCCACGCGGTGCCGCACCTGCTCGCGCCAGCCTTTCAGCGTCGCCTCGTCCTGCCACCACACGACGGTCAAGCGCTCGCCGTCTTCAGCCTTGAACGATTTCACGTCGACGAAGCCCGGCATCGTCCGTGCGAGATCGTCCATCTCCTGCGCCATCTCGGCATAGCCGTCCGGCGCGTCGACCAGTTTCGATCGGAACAGCACGATGATCATGTGTTGATTGTCGCCGACGCGCGCACCTAGTGCCCGCGCCCGACGACGTTGACGGTCTGGCGGACCTGGCCGCGCGATTTGCCGTCGGATCCGAACAGCGTCGCGGTCACCTGGTATTCGCCTTCAGGCAGACCTGGAAACTCGACGGTGTTCGTGCGCGCGGCTTTGTCGCCCTCGAGCTGAATCGTGCTGCTGCGGTAGAAGTCGCCGGAGTCGGCGGTAATCTCGACGGCGCGGTTGTCGGCGTCGCCGTTGATCGTCGCCTGGATCCGGACGACGGCCGGCGCGAACGACACCGGCGGCGTCACTTTGATCGTCAGCGGCTCGCTCGCGCCCAGCGACAACGAACCGAACATCAGCACTCCGCAAAGAATCGCCCGTCTCATCGCTGCCCCCTTGCCGGGTCCGCCGGTCTGTAGTGCAAGGGACGGTCCACTCCAGGCACTCGAGAAAATCGGCCCGTGCTTGAGGTACGCTGTGCAAACCCGGAGGGACCGCATGAGACGGTGTGTCAGATATGCATGGGTGCTGGTGTGCGGCGTTGTCGCGGGAACCACAGTCGGCGCGCAGGCGCCGCACGATCGAACGTCGAGCAACCACGCCCCGTGGGTGGATCAATATCGTGATCCGGCCGCCCGCTTGATTGGCGAAGCTGTCGGAAGCACGTTCGCCTGGCAGCGGCTCGCGGTCCTCACCGATACGATCGGCAACCGTCTGAGCGGCACGCCGCAGCTCGATCGCGCGATCGCATGGGCGGCCGACGAGATGAAGCGCGACGGTCTCGAGAACGTCCACACCGAGAAGGCGATGGTCCCGCGCTGGGTGCGCGGCAGCGAGAGCGCGGAGATCGTCGAGCCGGCGCAGCACCAGATCGTCATGCTCGGCCTCGGCGACAGCGTCGCGACGCCGCCGGACGGCGTGCAGGCGGACGTCCTCGTCGTGCACAGCTTCGAGGAGTTGGACGCAAAGTCCACCGCCGTGCGCGGCCGCATCGTCCTGTTCAACGTGACCTACACGAACTACGGCGAGACGGTGCGGTTCCGTTCCGGCGGACCGTCACGCGCGGCGCGCTACGGCGCCGTCGCGATGCTGATCCGCGCCGTCGGCAATCCCGGCCTCCGCACGCCGCACACCGGCGCGCTGCAGTACGCGACCGACGCGCCGAGGATTCCGGCCGCGGCGATCTCGACCGAAGACGCCGATCGCCTGCAGCGCATGGCCGACCGCGGATCGAAGGTCGTCGTCCGGCTCAAGATGGAGGCGCACTTCGAAGCGGAGGCCGAGTCCGCGAACGTCGTCGGCGAGATTCGCGGGCGTGACAAGCCGGACGAGATCGTCGTCGTCAGCGGGCACCTCGACTCGTGGGACGTCGGCGCCGGCGCGACCGACGATGGCGGCGGGTGCATCGTGACGTGGGAAGCGCTGCGGATCATGAAGAAGCTGAACCTGCGTCCGCGGCGCACGGTGCGCGTCGTGCTGTGGACGAACGAGGAGAACGGCGGCCGAGGCGGACTCGCGTACCGCGATTCGCATCGCGCCGAGCTCGGCAAGCACGTGCTGATGCTGGAGTCGGACGGCGGCGTCTTCCGGCCGCTCGGCTTCGGCTTCACCGGCAGCGATCGCGCGCTCGAACGCGTGAAGGCGATCGCGACGCTGCTGTCGGGAATCGCGGCCGATCAGATCGTGCCCGGCGGCGGCGGCGCGGACATCGGCCCGAGCGTGCAGGAGGGGCACATGCCCAGCATGTCGCTCGACGTCGACGGCTCGAAGTACTTCCTGATCCACCACACGCCGGCGGACACGATCGACAAGATCGATCCGGTGGAGATGGCCAAGTGCGCGGCGGCGATCGCAGTGATGGCGTATGTGGTCGCGGACATGCCTGAACGGCTGGGACAGTGATAGTGATTCACATCCCTGCGATCGGGACAGACGTACACGCAACCACGGAGGACACGGAGTTGCGGATGCGGGTATCATGGGCGAGGGAGATCTGATCGCATGAGACAAGTTGTCGCCACTGCTCTTCTTGTTCTGTTGACCGCGTGCTCGTCTGGATCGGCCCAGCAGGCGAAACGGCCGGCGCCGACCGATGTCGTGGCCACCGTGGGATCGACGCCGATTACGCTGGCCGAGGTCGACGACAAGGCGCTGCAGCAGACGACCGCGAACTTCGGCAACGTCAAACTCTCGCAGGCGCTGTACACCGCGCGCCGGGCGGCGCTCGACGAGCTGATCGCGACGCGGCTGATGGACGATGCGGCCAAGGCGCAGGGGATCGATCGGACGACGCTCATCGAGAAGGAAATCACGTCGAAGATTCCGATGGTGACCGACGCGGAGATCGCGTCGTGGTACGCGGCCAACCAGAATCGCGTCCAGGGCGCGACACTCGAGCAGGTGCGGCAGCCGATTCGCCAGTACCTCACGCAGGAGCGGATGCAGGCGGTCCGCGAACAGTACGTCGACTCTTTGAAGGCGAAGACGCCGGTGCGCGTCATGCTCGACCCGCCGCGGCAGACCGTGAAGATGGCGTCGGCGAGCCCGACCCGCGGGCCGGCGAACGCGCCCATAGAAATGATCGAGTTCTCAGACTTTCAGTGACCGTTCTGTCAGAGGGTCGGTCCGACCCTCACGCAGATCTTCGCGACCTACGGCGACAGGATCCACTTCATCTATCGCGAGTATCCGCTTCCGAACCATCAGAACGCGCGCGGCGCCGCTGAAGCCGGGCAGTGCGCGAGCGAACAGGGCAAGTTCTGGCCGTATCACGATCGGCTGTTCGCGAATCAGCAGCGGCTGAGCGTCCCGGATCTCAAACAGCACGCCGCCGAACTCGGGCTCGACACCGCGAAGTTCAACGCGTGCGTCGATTCGCGCAAATACAAGGACGCCGTCGAGGCGGACATCGCCGAGGGCAACAACGTGGGGGTCGACGGCACGCCCGCGATCTTCATCAACGGCCGGATGGTGAGCGGCGCGCAGCCCTACGACGTCTTCAAGAAGATCATCGACGAAGAGCTGGCGATGAAGAGATGATGAGAATTAGGAATTAAGAATTAGGAATTAGGAATTAGGAATTAGGAATTAGGAATGCTTTCGACCAACCTGAATTACATTCTGAATTCTTAATTCCGAATTCATAATTTCATCGAAACAACGACAGCCCCGTCAGGATCGACGCGGCGATTGACAGCGCGGTCGCGGCCAGACAGACCGCCGCGACGATCATGTGGTCGCCGCGCTCGCGCGTCATCGGATTCAGAAACGCCGACATCAGGTAGCCGCCCGCGAATCCACCCGCATGGGCGTAGTTGTCCACGCCCGGCATGATCAATCCGAAGATGAAGAACGGGATGATGAAGCTCATCACCTGCTGCTTCATGAAGCTGCTCGTGTTCCGGCTGTAGTGCAGCAGCGCGCCGAGCAGGCCGAAGATCGGCGCCGACGCGCCGACGGTGAAGCCGGCGCCGCGCAGCATCGGAATCGGAATCCAAGTCAAGTAGGCGCCCGCGAACGAGCTCAGCGCGAAGCCCGTCACGCCGGCGACCGTATAGATGATGACGGTCCGCGCCGGGCCGATCACTTCCGCCGTCGCCGGACCGAACATCCGCACGTAGTACATGTTGAACGCGATGTGCAGCAGGCCGGCGTGCAGCCAGCCGGCGCTCAGCACCGTCCACCAGCGGCCGAACCCGAAGACGGGAACTGCTCCGCTCGCGCCCAGCAGGAACAGCACCGGCGTGCTCGGCGCGAGCAGCGACATCAGCCCGTCCATGCGGATCGCGCTGCCTGACAGCAGCAGCGACACGAGATACAGAATCGCGCACGTGCCGATCACCATCGGCACGAAGCCCATGTCGTTGCCGAGCTGTTTCAGGAGCGGGCCGAAGCCCCACAAGCCGGGATTCGCGCGGCCGCACGTGTAGCACGACTCGTCGCGCACGCCGACGAGCGAGCCGCAGGACGGACAGACGACGGATCCGGTCGTTCGACGCTGGAACATGGTCACCATTGTACCGGTGCCGGGTGCCGGGTGCGGAGCGCCTGGTGCCGTGCGGGGTGCTCAGTCACCAGTCACCAGCCACCAGCCCCCAGTCCCCAGCCACCTAGTCTCTGTCAGGCTTGGGCCGCTGGTTGGCCGCGAGGATGCGCTTGCGCAGGCGGATGCTTCCCGGCGTGACTTCGACCAGCTCATCGTCGTTGATGAACTCGATCGCCTGCTCGAGACCGAGGCGGCGCGGCGGAATCAGACGGATCGCTTCGTCGGCCGACGAGGCGCGCATGTTCGTCTGCTTCTTTTCCTTCGTGACGTTGACGTCCATGTCGCTCGGCCGCGCGTTCTCGCCGATGATCATGCCTTCGTAGACCTGCGTCGCCGGGTCGATGAAGATCTCGCCGCGCTCCTGCAGATTGAAGATCGCGTAGGCCGTCGCCGGACCGGATCGATCGGCGACGAGCGCGCCGTTCGATCGCGCGGGAATCGCGCCGTGCCACGGCTCCCAGCTCGAGAAGATGTGGTTCATGATCCCGGTGCCCTTGGTGTCGGTCATGAACGTCGAGCGGAAGCCGATCAGCCCGCGCGCGGGAATGCGGAACTCGAGCCGCACGCGGCCGCTGCCGTTGTTCACCATCTTCGTCATCACGCCCTTGCGCTCGCCCACCTGCGCGATGACGATGCCCTGGTACAACTCGGGCACATCGATGACCAGTTCCTCGACCGGCTCGACGATCTGTCCCTTGATCTCTTTCGTGACGATGTCCGGGCGCGACACTTGGAGCTCGAAGCCTTCGCGCCGCATCATCTCGATGAGAATCGACAGCTGCAACTCGCCGCGGCCGACGACTTTCATCTGCTCCGGCGTGTCCGTCGGCTCGACGCGAATCGAGACGTTGCCCAGCAGCTCCTTGTCGAGCCGATCCTTCAACTGGCGCGACGTGACGTACTGCCCTTCGCGGCCGGCCATCGGCGACGTGTTGACGCCGAAGATCATCGACACGGTCGGCTCGTCGATCGCGATCGGCGGGATCGCGATCTGGTGCTCCATGTCCGTGATCGTTTCGCCGATCGTGATGTCCTCGATGCCGGCGAGGCAGACGATGTCGCCCGCCGCCGCTTCCTGGATGTCCACGCGCTTCAGGCCATCGAAGGCGAAGAGTTTGGTGACCTTCGTGTGCTGCACGGCGGTGTCGAGCTTCACGACGGCTACGGGGTCGCCGATCTTCACACGGCCGTTGAAAATGCGGCCGATCGCGATGCGCCCGAGGTAGTCGCTCGAATCGAGATTCGCGACCAGCAGCTGCAGCGGAGCGTCCGGGTTCCCGCGCGGCGGCGGGACGTGCTCGATGACGGCGTCGAACAGCGGCCGCAGATCCTCTCCCCCGCCGTCCGCCTTCAGCGTCGCCGTGCCGATTCGCGCGTTGGTGTACAGCACGGGAAAGTCGAGCTGCTCCTCGCTCGCGTCGAGGTCGATGAAGAGATCGTAGATCTCGTTCAGCACTTCGCCCGCGCGCGCGTCGGGCCGGTCGATCTTGTTGATGACGACGATCGGCGTCAGCCGGCGCTCGAGCGCCTTGCGCAGGACGAACCGCGTCTGCGGCAGCGGCCCTTCGGACGCGTCGACGAGCAGCATGACGCCGTCGACCATCGACAGCGTCCGCTCGACCTCGCCGCCGAAATCGGCGTGGCCGGGCGTGTCGACGATGTTGATCAGGATGTCCTTGTAGTGGACGGCCGTGTTCTTGGCGAGAATCGTGATGCCGCGCTCGCGTTCGAGCACGTTGGAATCCATGGCGCGCTCGGCGACGCGCTCGTTGGCCCGGAAGGTGCCGCTCTGGTGCAGGAGGGCGTCGACCAGCGTGGTCTTGCCGTGATCGACGTGAGCAATGATGGCGACGTTGCGCCGGAGCGGATTTGCGACGGAAGACATCTCACCAGTGTACAGCACAAACGACGATCAACGCAGAACTCGCGGAACACGCAGAGTAAATGGTGGTGCCGTATTTTCGGTTGAGCGGCCAGGATCAGAAGTGCGAGGTCACCTATTGTTCAACATTCTCGATCACGACGTTGACGCCCTGAAGTGTCAGCACGAATGGTGCTTGGTTGATGATCTGTCGGATTCTCGGACCAAACGACTGCGCGCTTGATGGCAAGGCATTACTCGTGATGTCTGAAGGTGTCATTGCAATGACGGCCGCCGCACGAAGTTCGACGGTTCCATGGAACTCCCATCGGCCAGTGGCGACAGCTGGTTGCGGGTCGTCATAGAAAGCGCTCAGGAATGTCCCTTTGGGTATCGTGAACGAAGCCAGCACAATCGCGTCGTGAGTAACGGTCACCCGGCGAGCAGAGTTAGGTGCCAGGAAGATCCCGCCAGGGAAACGGTCGGATTGGGCGTGACTGTGATCCGCGGGAAGGAGGAGGAACGCCATAGCAAGGGCCACGACGATTCTTGCTTTCATGAGATCAGTCCATCCATGTTCTTACTCTGCGGGTTCGGCGGTTTCTGCGTTGATCGTCGTCTTACTTCAGTCTGTTGAGGATCTCTCGCGCGCGAGCGCCGAATTGGTCGTCGTCCACCACTTTCAAGGCGAACAGCCTCGCGTCGTCTTTCCTGGAGAGATTCAGAAACGCCACGGCCGTGTTGAACCACGACGTCGCGATCATCCGGCGGCCGTTCGCGATCGCCTTCTCGCGGCGCGCGATCTGGCGCTCCTTGCGCGCCGGCGGGTCGTCCGACGCGCGAATCCGATCGATCTCGAGGCGATAGCCCTTCTCCGCGCCCTCGAGACAGCGGACCGCATCGCCGAGCACCTTGGCGGCCTGCTCCCACGTGCGCTGATCGGTATGCACGATCCCGAGATAGAACGTCGTCTCGCAGTCCGAAGGATTCCGCTCGTGCGAGATTTCGAACTTCGCGCGCGCGACGTCGAGCCGCGGCAGCAGCGCAGCGTCGGCCTGTTGCTGCCGGTACGCGATGATGCCGGCCAGCTTCGGCACCTCGGCGTTGACGAGCAGCCGGTCCGCCAGTTCGACGTCGTCCCAGGCGGCGTCGAGCCGGTTCAGCTGCGCCTCGTTCAGCGCCCGCCAGTAGCGCGCGTCACCGATGTACCACTGCTGCTGGAGCATCTGGTCGACCGTCGCGATCGCCTCCTCGGGGCGGCCGAGGTACGTCAGCGCGCGCACCTTTCCGAGGAGCGCATCGGGCGTGCGCTCGAGCGCGATCGTCTTGTCGTAGAAGTCGAGGGCGCGGTCGAATTCCTCGCCCGTCATCGCGACGTTGCCGATGAGCATCGTGTCGCGCGGCCACCGTGGATGCCAGTCGTACGCCTCCTGCAGCAGCTTGTCCGCTTCGTCGAGCTTGGACTGGCCGATCTGGAACGCGCCGAGCAGCGCCGTCACCTCGACGAAGCGCGGATCGCGCTCGCGCAGCCCGGTCAGCAGCTCCGGCTGGGCGCCCCGGCACGTCGCGCGTCTGAATGTCATCAGCGGCGTGTCACGAAACGCGGCGGCCGCCGCGAAAATCTGACCGGTGGCCGTCTCGCGCTCCTCTGGCGCGCCGCACATCAGCGAGACCCAGGCGTACGCGGCCAGCACGTCAGCGTCGAGCGATTCGCCGAGAAACGCCTTCCACGCGACGCGGTTGACCCGGAACCGCTGCGCGCGTTCCAGGGCGTCGTCCGTGATTTGCCCGCGACCGGCGGCCAGCAGTCCGGGCGGCAGCGCGTCGACGACGTCCAGCAGCTTCGCCAACGTCGTCACCTGGGGCGACGCGCCGGGCTGCGCGGCCAGTTCGCGCGCGATCTTCAAGTAACCCTCGTCGACCATGCCGAGCTCGCGCTCGCGGAGGGCCAGGAGCGCGCTGGTCCGAATCGCGCCGGCGGTCGCCTGGTCGGCGGCCGCGGGGATCTGGCGCAACGCGTCGTACTCGCGGTAGGCCGAGGCGAGGCAGTCGTAGCAGCCGGCGCGGACGAGCGCGTCAGCCGCGGCGAGGCGTTCGGCCGGGGAGGGCCCGGGGGCCACCACCGGCTTCTTCGGCGCGGCGCAGGCCGCCGAGAGCGTCAGAACGACGAGGATGGAGAGACGGCGCACGTGTATGCCTGCTTAGACACCGACTTTGAGGTTGTAGCGCGAGCCTGCGAGTTCTTGTAACGCGAGCCTGCGATCCCTTGTAGCGCGAGCCTGCGATCCCTTGTAGCGCGAGCCTTTCAGGCGAGCGTGTAAAATACCCGCATGCCTCTCTACGAATACGAATGCCTCGGGTGCCACAACAAGTTCGAATATTTGACGCGCGGCGACCAGACGCCCTCGTGCCCGTCGTGCAAGAGCGAGGACCTGCAGAAGCTGCTGTCGGTCTTCGCCGCGCAGACGAGCAGCCCCGCCAAGTCGTTCGCGCACCCGACGGCGAAGTCCCCGTGCATGACGTGCGGCGATCCGCGCGGCGCCGGCTCCTGCTCGGTGAACTGAGGGATTGAAGCACTGACGGTCGCCACGACAACACGAAAACACGAAGAAGAGAGAAGATGTACCAGCTATTCTTCTTCGTGGTTTCATGGCTTCGTGGCCATCGTTCAGTCAACAAGGGCAAGCGGTCTCATCGGCGATCCCGTCGCGCCGCGGAATTTCAGCGGCACTCCCACAAAACTGAACTCGTGATGGCCGGCGGCGGCGAGTTCGTCGAGGTTCAGGTTCTCGATGATGTGGATGCCGTTGGTGACGAGCAGATGGACATGGCCGAACAGCGCCATGTTCGTCTCGGGATCGCGATCCTCCATCGCGTCCCACGCCATGTTGTCCGCGCCCACCGCGCGGACTTTCTTGTCCGCAGCCCAGATGTTCGCGGACTTCGATACGCCCGCCGCCGTCAGATAGGTCGCTTCGTCGTTCCAGTGACGCGCGTAGCCGGTGCGCACCAGCAGCACGTCGCCGGCACGCACCTCGACGCGCTGCGCCTTCGCGCACGCCGCCAGTTCGTCCGCGCTGATTGAATAATTCGGCGGCAGCGAGTCGACCTTCTTCCAGCCCGCGACGTCGAGCAGGACGCCGCGCCCGAGCAGCGGTTTCATCGTCTCGGCGCCGTACTCCCTGAAGCCGTCGGCGCGCTCGACGTCTTCGACCTTCACGCCCTTGTACAGCGTCATGTCGCACGCCTGATGGCAGAGCGCGTCGATGTGCGTCCCGCTGTGCTCCATCATCGTGAGGACGCCTGACGAGCCCGTCCGCGGGCCGAACTTGTCCGGGCGGTACGAATCCTTGTGCCGGCGATGCAGCGCGTAGAAGTATCCGGGCTTGTGCGCGGGATGCAGCGGCATCCCGGCGAAGCGCGGCTGCTCGAGGTCGAACACGCGCGCCGTGGCGATCTGATCGATGAGCGTCATCGCGCGTCCCCTATGGCTTGCGCGTGAGCGTGATCGCGCCGGCCTGCTCGCGCGCGCGCAGGTAGCGCATCACGTCCGCGAGCGCGATCGGTTCCAACTCGCCGGACAGGAAGTCGCGGAACTCGAGCGCCGTCTTCTTCTGCCCGAGCAGGATCGTCGCCTCGGCCGTCATGTGCTGCGGTATTCCGGCTGCGCCACCCCCGCGTCCGCCGCCACCGCCGCCTCCTCCACCGCCGCCGCCCCGGCCGCCGCCTGCGCCAGGCGCGGCATTGCAGCCGGAGAACGAGCTGCCGTTCACGCACTCGATCAAGAGTGTCGACGCGTCCTGCTCTTCAGCCGTCATCGCCGGCTCGCTCGCGGTCACGCGGCGCTGCGCGGCCTGAAGCGCGTACGCGGCCTTCACCTCATTGAGCATCGCCGCCGCGCGTTGATCGATCAGCGGTTCGAATGCCTGGACGTTCTTTTCGCCGTCGGCCGGATTGTCGAACAGCACTTTCGCCGAACGCACGACGCCCTTCTCGACGCCCGCTTGATGCTCGATCGCGACGATGGCCTCCTTGTACGCGTTGGGAAGCGCACTCGCGTCCGTCACGTCAGCCATGTACGACAGGCCCTTGCGATGCGAATCGCCCATGCGCTCGGCGCCGCGCGCCAGATTCTCAGACACGACGCGCGCCGCCATTTCGTCGCCGCCGGTCGCGAGGACCGTGAGCGCGCCCGTCGCGACGACGGCCGCGCGCTTGTACTGCGTCGAGTCCTGCTTGTCCGGCGTGTCCTGCGACGAGTGATACCAGTTGTCCGGCCACGTGATGAACATGACGGCCGGGATGCCGTGCTGCATGTACGTCACGTGATCGCTCGAGCCGTAGTGCTTGTCGATCTTGATATAGAACGCATCGTCCGACCCGTTGGGCGCCTGCACCGGAAGCGACGGCCCGTAGCCGTTCGCGCGATAGCGCACGCGCTCGCGCGTGATCTCGGAGACGAACTCCATCATGCTCTGGCCGATGTCGTTCAGGAACGACGGGAACGTGTCCGGCGTGCGCTGCAGGATCCAGTAGCTGCGCGACGTCGTGAGCCGGATGCCTTCCATGTCGAAGTTGAGATCGGCGACGACGCGCTTCGCGATGTCGGGATGCGCGTTGAGCCAGGCGTTGGTGCCGCTGATCTCCGGCACCCAGAGGAAATGGATCGTGTGTTTCGGCTTCGGCAGCTTGCCTTCCTGGACGAGCTTGATGTACGCGCGGCCGACCTCGAGCGTCAGCGCGCAGCCGGAGTTGTCGTCGTTCGCGCCCTGCTTGAGATAGCCCTCGTAGAGATGGCCCGAGATGATCACGTCCTGCGTCGACCGCGGATCGCCGGCAATCGTCGCGTGGACCATTTCCAGCTCGCCGGGTTCCGTCTCGGCGCGGATCATCGACCGCAGCGAGATCTTCTCTCCGCGCGCGAGACGCGCGACGAGGTCGTGTCCCATGCGCGGCGACACGGCCCAGCCGAAACCCTGCGCGTTGACCATGATGCTCGACGAGGGGATGACGTCGACGCCGCGGTCGGGATACAGCGTGCTGTAGCCGACGGCCCCGAGCGCGCCGCGCTGCGAGGCCTGCGCGTAGATCTGCGCGACGCCGCCCGATCCGATCGCGATCTTCCCTTTGACGTCCTTGCCGGTGTAGTCCTCGGCGCGCGTGCCGGGGCCGACGTCGACGAGCTCGCCGGTCACGTCGCCGTTCGCGCTGTTGGACGCGACCGAGACGGCGACGTCGTGGATGTCGTACAGCTTCCGCTGCTCCGTCGGCGTGATCATCCACAGCTCGCCCAGCGTCGGCGCCCAGCTGCGCTGCGCATTCGGGAACGACTCGATCTCGACCGTCGAGTAGCCGTACTCCTTCGCGAAGCGGGCCATGACCTCGCTTTCCTGGAAGTGGCCCTGATACTCGGCGGTCGGCCGGATGCGCGGGTACGGCACGAGCTCGAGCACGTGGTGCATCGCGCGCTCGCCCGACGCTTCGCTGACGATCGCGCGCATCTGCTCGTGGGTGAGGAGCGTCCGATCCTCGCGCTCCTGCGCGAACGGACGCGAGACGCACACCGCGGTGAGGCCGGCGCACAGGGAGAACAGCAGCCGTCTTTTCATGGCGGATAGAATAGCGCGCAGTGTCACGGCCACGCCAATCGACCTGGTCCCGCCCATCGATCGTGACGGCGGTGTATCTGGCCGCAGCGCTGCTGCTGACGTGGCCGCTCGCGACGGTCATGCACCGGCAGATTGCCGGCGACATGGGCGACCCGCTGTTCAACTGCTGGGCGCTGCTGTGGACGAGCGGTCAGCTGCTGCGCGCGCTCGGCGGCGACTGGACCGCGCTCTCCCGCTACTGGAGCGGCAACATCTTCTATCCCGCGCCGCTGGCGCTCGCGTATTCCGAGCACCTGACGCCGCAGATGCTGCAGGCGCTGCCCGTCCTCGCCGTGACGCACAACGTCATCCTCGGCTACAACCTGGTGCTCCTCGGCACGTACGTGCTGTCCGGCCTCGGCATGTACCTGCTGGTCCGTGAGCTGACGGGACGGCCGCTCGCGGCGTTTCTCGCGGGCCTCGCCTTCGCGTTCGCGCCGTACCGGCTCGACCAGTACGGCCACATCGAAGTGCTGTCGAGCCAGTGGATGCCGTTCACGCTGTACGGGATGCGGCGGTTCTTCGCGACGGGACGGCTGCGCCCGCTCGCGGGCGGCGCGAGCGCGCTGGTCGCGCAGGCGCTGTCGTGCGGGTACTATCTCGCGTACTTTCCGCCGTTCGTCGTCGCGTACTGCCTGTACGAGATGGGCGCGCGCGGACGATTTCGCGATCGCCGCACCTGGCGCGCGATGATCGTCACCGGCGGCGCCGTGCTCGTCGTCGTCGTCGCGTTCCTCTGGCCGTACTTCACCGTGCGGCGGACGTTGTCTGATGTCGGCGTGCGCCATCCGTCCGAGGTGCTCGAGTTCTCGGCTGACACGCACGGCTTCGCGACGGTGTCCGATCATTCGACGCTGTGGGGATCGCGCGTGCGCGCCATGCCGCGCAGCGAGAATCAGGGCTTCCCGGGGTTTGCGGTGCTCGCGTTCTTGGTCGCAGCGATCATGGCCGGCAGCGCCGCGGCACTCCAGCAGGCGCGCCGGGGCGGCGTCCGCGCGGAACGTCGGTCGCAGATCCTCCCGGTGATTCTTGGAACGCTCCTGATCGTCCTGGTCGTCCTGCTGGTGAACGTCCTGGTGACTGGACGCGTTCCACAGCGGGCCGCGTTCCTCTTCTCGCTCGGCCGCGACGCGGGCACGCGGACGCTCGCCTGGATCGCCGGCGCCGCAGCCGCGCTGGCCGCCGTGTCCGCGGTCTTCCGGCGGATCCTGCGCGGCGTACCCGGATCGTCGGTCGCGTTCTTCGCGTGGGCCGCCGTCGCCGCCGCATGGATGTCGCTCGGTCCTGAAATGCACGCGAACGGCCGGGACGTGGGGCCCGGCGTGTACGCCGTCTTCTATCGCTGGGTACCCGGCTTCGACGGTCTGCGCGTCGTGTCGCTCCACTTCATGATCGTCGCGCTGTTCCTGGCCGTCCTCGCGGGCCTTGGCGCCGCCATGCTCATGACGCGCTGGCCGGCGGCGGGACGCATCGCGGCGTGCCTCGGCGCGACGTCGCGGAGAGCTGGAGTCTGCCGACCGACACCAACATCCGCCCGCTCGTGCCCGGCTTCGTGCGTCCGCCGGTCGAGATCGCCGGCGAACGGAATCTCGCTCCGGCGTACACGTTCATTCGTGATTTGCCGCCGGGGACGGTCGTGGCCGAATTTCCCTTCGGCGAGATCGGATTCGAAATTCAGTACGTGTTCTATGCGGGCTTTCACCGGCAGCCGCTGCTCAACGGGTATTCCGGATTCTTCCCCGCCCGGTATGAGCAACTCGTGACGCGGCTGGCCGGCGTGCCGAAGGACGCGGCCGCGTGGACGGCGCTGCGCGAATCAGGCGCGACGCACGCGCTCGTGCACGAAGGGTCGTACCTGAACGACGACGGGGAACGCGTCGCCGCGTGGCTGCGCCTGAACGGCGCGCGCGGCGTGTTTGCGGACGGCGGGGATCTCCTCTTTCAACTGCGGTGAGCCGCTCTCGCCACCAGCCCCACCTGCCCTTCCCGCCCTTCCCGCCTTACCTCTTGAACGGCAGCTTCCGATCGAGATTCGCGGCGTTGTACGCGTAGGTCGCCATGACAATCGCGGCTTCCTTGATGTCGTTTATGTCGAGGCGGTCCTCCGTGTCCATGTTCGTATGGTGCGTGCGGATGTCGTAGTTCACGTAATCCTGCACCGGATTGAATCCGGGCACGCCGGCGTCGATGAAGCTGAGGTGATCGGTCGAGCCGACCGGCTCGATCGTGTTGCGCTTCGCGCCGAGGCTCTTGAGCGGCTCGAGCCACGAGTCGAAGATCCCGCGGATTTCCTCGTTGTTCTGGAGATACCAGCCGTAGATCTTGCCGGTGCCGTTGTCGATGTTGAAGTAGGTGTCGAACTTCGCGCGCGCGACGGCGTTGGCATCGCCGGCCAGATGCTGCTGCACCCACGCTTTCGATCCGAGCAGGCCCTGCTCCTCACCGCCCCAGAGCGCGACGCGGATCGTTCTGCGCGGACGCGCGCCGACGGCCTTCAGGATGCGCATCGCTTCGATGACGGTGGCCGAGCCGTCGGCGTTGTCGGTCGCGCCGACGCCGGTGTGCCAGGAGTCGAGGTGGCCGCCGATCATGACGACCTCGTCCTTGAGGACGGGATCGGTGCCGGGCAGTTCGGCGATGACGTTGTAGGCGTTCCCGCCGTCGTTGTCGTAGAACCTGCCCTGCACGTTGACGCGCAGCCTGACCGGCGCGTTCCGGCGCTCGAGCGCGCGCGCGACCATGTTGTAGTGCTCGCCGCTCATCGTGATCGCGGGCACTGCGCCGGGTCCGCCGTCGCGGCCGGTGACGAAGACGGTCCCGTGCTCGCCGATGCTCGGCTTGAGGATGACGCCGGCGCCGGCCTCCTTCAGGATCTGTGTCATGCGCTGCGCCGCCGCCTGCGCCGCACCTCGTCCTCCGGCGGGCGCCGATCCGCGTCCCACGCTCGTGGCGTACGCGGCAGAGTTCGGGACGTAGGTGTCGTCGGTGGGATTGGGCCGATCCTTGCGCACGAAGTTCGCCATCATGGGCTGGGTCATGACGATCGCGCCCTTCAGCTGCGCGCGCATCGCGTCGACCTGATCGGGCGTCTTGCCGCCGATGAACACGGGCGTCGCGGTGATCTCGCCGGCGGTCGACGCCGACCAGCCGTCCGCGTAGCCGACGAGCGGCATGTAGCGCGGCTCGACCAGCTCCAGCGTCAGCTTCTCGAGCGTCCAGCCGCGGCCGAACTGCCACGGCTCGAGGCGCGGATTGTCGAGCCCGTAGGACGCGAGCTCCGCGCGCACGAACTCCGCCGCGCGCTTGTGCGCGGGCGACGCGGTGAGCCGCGGACCGATCTCGGCGGTCAGCATGGAGAAAACCTTCTCCACCTGCGAGTGCTGCAGACCCTCTGCGCGAATCTTGTCGAGGATGTCGCGGTCGGAGGCCGGCTGTGCCGAGCCGAGACCGGTCCACGCCACCGCGAGCACGCCAACCAGCGCCAGCTTCCGCATCATCGCCATCGGACCGCCTCCATCAAGAAGACCGCGACGAAGAAGTATGAACCACAGAGGCACAGAGATAAGAGTCCTTGGAGGGACAGGTCCACGCGGGGTGCCGCGCGACCGGCCTGCGAAGCAGGCGCGACACGCGTCTCTGTGTCTCCGCGTCTCTGTGGTTATTTCCTCTTCGTCTGCCTTCAGTCCTGCTCAGCAGACGCGGGACGCAGGCGCCTCGACGAACCGCCCTTGAGGCGGCTGATCCACTCTCTCCACCGTGGCTTCAGCAGCGTCTGCTCGAGCGCGTCGAACTTGACGTACGCGACGGGCACGAGCAGCAGCGTGAGGAAGAGACAGAGCGACTGCCCGCCGATGACGGTCACGGCAATCGCCGCGCGGCCCGTGCCGCCGATGCCGAGGCCCAGCGACGTCGGGATGAGGCCCGCGATGATCGAGCTCGTGGTCATCAGAATCGGCCGGAGCCGCGTCCGCGCCGACTCGACGATGGCGTCGTGCACGTTCGCGCCCCGGGCGCGCAGGACGTTGGCGTAATCGACCTGCAGGATCGAGTTCTTCTTCACGATCCCGAGGAGCAGCAGCATGCCGAGCGCGCTCCACAGATTGAGCGTGCGCCCCGTCAGCCACAGCGTGAACAGCGCGAACGGCGCCGCGATCGGCAGCACGAGCATGATGACGACCGGCTGCAGGAAGCTCTCGAACTGCGCGGCGAGCACCATGTAGACGAAGATCATCGCGAGGCCGATCGCGAGAATCAGGTTCGCCGTCGTCTCGTCGAGAATCTTCGACTGCCCCTGGAGCCGGAACGACATCGTCGGCGGCATCCCGAGGCCCGCGATCATCTTCCGCACGTCGGCCGACGCTTCGTCGAGCGCGTGGCCGGTCGCCACGTCCGCCGTCAGCTGGACGGTGAACTGGCGGTTCGATCGCTGGAGCGCGCTCGGGCCGAGGCCGGCTTCGATGCGCGCGATGTTGTCGACGCGGACCGGACCGCTCGGCGACGGCAAGGTCAGCCGGCCGATTTCCTGCGCGTCGCGCCGCTGGTTCTCGAGGACGCGAATCTTGACCGGGTACTGCTCCTGCCCTTCCTTGTAGAACGAAATCTGATCGTCGCCCGCGACGGCGAGCCGCAGCGTGTTCCCGATGGTCGCCATGCGCACGCCGAGGTCGGCGGCGCGCCGGCGATCGACCGCGACGTGAATCTCCGGATTCGACACGCTCAGGCTCAACTTCGGCTCGGCGATGCTCGGCAGGCGCTGCGCGCCCTGCAGGGCCTTCAGCGAGAACTCGGCCAGCTGCGGCAGATCCGGCCCGAGGATGTTCGCCGAGATCGCATAGCCGCCGGCGCCCTCGCCGCTGCCGAGCGCGTTGCGCGACGTGATGCTCGGCCGGTAGGCCGGATGGGTCGCCAGCCGCTTGCGCAGCTCCGCGATGATCTGCGCCTGCGTCTGCTTGCGCTCCTCGATCGGCACGGCCTGGAAATTGAAATGAATGTGCGTCACGTTGCTGCCGCCGCCGCCGCCCGCCACGCCGCTCCCGCCCGGGTTCACCAGCGGCTCGATGGCGGCGACGCCTTCGACGCCCTGCAGTTCCTTCAGCACCGAGAACGCGATCTCCTGCGTCCCTTCGAGCGAGGTGCCCTCGGGCGTGTCCAGGTGCGCCGTCCACTCGCCCATGTCCTCGTTCGGCACGAATTCGCGGCCGACCATCCGGTTCAGCGGGAAGACCGCGAGGAACGTGACGATGGAGGCGCCGATGATGACGGCGGGATGCTTGAGCGCCCAGGTGACCTGCCGCGCGTACCAGGTGTCGAGCCAATGGAAGAAGCCGCGCTCCTTCGTCTTGTGATCGGCCATCGCGTCCGACAGCTTCAGGAACCGCGAGCTGAGCATCGGCGTCAGCGTGAAGCTGACGAGCATCGACACCAGGATCGAGAACGCCATCGTCCAGCCGAACGGGTTGATGAAGCGCTTCGCGTACCCGTTCATGAACGCGATGGGCAGGAAGATCACGACGAGCGACAGCGTCGTCGCCATGACGGCGAGCGTGACTTCACGCGTGCCCTGGATCGCCGCCTCGAACGGCGAGCAGTCCTTCTCTTCGATGTACCGGAAGATGTTTTCCAGCACGACGATCGCGTCGTCGATGACGATGCCCACGGCGAGCGTGATGCCGAGCAGCGTCATGTTGTTCAGCGTGAACCCCATCATGTTCATCAGCGTGAACGACGAGATGATGGACGCCGGAATCGCGAGGGCCGAGATGATGACGGCGCGGATGTTCCTGATGAAGAACAGCACCACGATCGCCGCGAAGAGGCTGCCGAAGACGAGGTGCTCCTCGAGCGACGCGACCGACGCGTAGATGAACTTCGAGTCGTCGCGGACGATGGTCAGCTTGACCGTCTGCGGGATGGCGCGCTGGATCGCGCCGAGCTTCGCGCGCACGCCTTCGATGACGCTGACGGTGTTCTCGCCCATGGCGCGCCGGATGTCGAGCTGCACGGCCGGCTTGTCGCCGAACCACACCGACGAGGTGGGCCGCTCGGAGCCGTCCTCAGCATAGCCGATATCGGAAATGCGGATCGGCGTGCCGTTCTTGGTGGCGACGACGATGTCGTTGAAGTCCGCGCTCGTGTCGATGCGGCCGAGCGTCCGCAGCAGGAGCTGGCCCTTGCCCTGCTCCACGGCGCCGCCGGGAATCTCGACGTTTTCCGCGACGACGGCGTCGCGCACCTGCGCCATCGACAGGCCGTACGAGTTCAGCTTCTCGATGTCCACGACGATGTGAATCTCGCGCGCGCGCGTGCCGGCGATCGTCACCTGCCCGACGCCGTTGACGGTCTGGATCGACCGCGAGATCTGCTTGTCCGCCACCTCGGTCAGCGAGCGCAGGCTCATCGCGTCGGACGACACCATGAGCGACATGACCGGGTCCGCGTCGGGATCGACCTTGGTGATCACCGGCGGCAGCAGCTCCGGCGGCACGCTCTTGATCGCGCCGGCCACCTTCTCGCGCACGTCGTTCACCGCGTCGTTGAGGTCGCGCTCGAGGACGAACCGCACCGTGATGTTGCCGCCGCCCTCGCTGATGCGCGCCGACATCTCGTCGATGCCGGACACGCCGCTGATGGCTTCTTCCATCGGCTCGATGACCGACGAGGACACCTCGTCCGGGCTCGCGCCCGGCAGCGCCAGCCGGACGTTGACCGTGGCCGGATCCGCGCGCGGAAAGAGGTCCACGCCGAGGTTCCGGAAGGAGAAGATGCCCAGCACCACGAGCGACATGACGAGCATCGTGGCGAAGACGGGGCGGCGCACGCACAGTTCTGAAAGCATCGAGGTCTACTCCGTGGCCTTCCCGCCACCCACTTTGACTTTCATTCCGTCGTTGAGGCGATCGACGTCATTGGTCGCGACCACGTCGCCGGCCTTCACGCCGCTCACGATCTCGATGCGGTCGCCGAGCCGCTCGCCGACGCGGAGCTCTTTCGCCGACAGATGATCGCCGGTGAGCACGAACACGCGGTTCACACCGTAGCGATACTGCAGCGCCGAGTACGAGACGGTCAGCACCTGATCGACTTTGCTGCTCACGATCCGCACGCGGGCGAACGTGCCCGGCTTGAGCACGGCCTCCGCGTTGGGCACGAGCGCCTCGAACGCGAACGCGCGCGTCGCCGTGTTCACCGACGGGCTGATGCGCGAGACCCTGCCGGTGAACGCGCGATCCGGATACGCATCGACGTGCAGCTCGACCGGCTGCCCGCTCTGAATCCACGGCGCCATCTTCTCGGGAATCTCCGCCGTCACCTTCAGCGGATCGACGCGCACGACGGCCATCACCGGCGTCTGCACCTTGACGTACTCGCCGAGGTTGACCAGGCGCTTCTGGACGATGCCGTCGAACGGCGCGCGAATCGCGGTGTCGCGCAGCTGGCGCGCGGCGAGCTTCATCGCCGCGTCCGACGCGTCGATCGTCGCGCGCAGGTTCTTGGCGTTCTGGAGAGAAGAATCGTAGCTCGCCTGCTTCGACCGCAGCATGGCGTCGGCATCGTCGAGCGTCTGCTTCGGCACGAGCTGCCGCTTGTGCAGCTCGTCGGCGCGGTCGTACGCCTGCTTCGCCTGCACGAGCTCGGCCTGCGCCTTCACGACGTCGGGGGTTCGTTCGATCGGGGGCAGGTGCGCGGTGTCGGTCGCGCCGTACCGGGCGAGCGTGCTCTCGAGCGCGGCCTTCTGCTGATCGAAGGTGTACTGCGGCTTCTCGTTGTCGAGTTCCAGCAGCGCCTGGCCGGCCTTCACCCGGTCGCCCAGATCGCTGAGCAGCTTGCTGACCCGGCCTTCGGCTTCAGACGAGATCGTGACTTCGTCGACCGCCGCGAGGGTTCCGACGACCTCGATCGTGCGGTGAATCGCTTCCTCGCGAATCGGCTCCACCTTGACGGGCTTCGCGGCATCGTCGCGGCCGCGCGCCTGGGCCTTCTCGGCCCTGGAACATCCAGCCGTCACGGACCCCAGAAGCGCCAGAGCCGCGGCGGCGGCTGCACATCGACACGTACGAATCACAGACATTGAACGCATAAGAGATGGACCGGGAAGCGAACGCGAAAACCGGTAAAGAGTATACGATGCGGCCCGGCGCCGGTTTTTCTTGTACACGATTGTCTCGCTTGCACTTGGGTCCGGCTGACGCCGGACGCCACGGATCCGGACTCGTGGTGTCCGCCTTCAGGCGGACTTTCAGAGCGACACGCGTCTGAGCCGCAGCGCGTTGCCGATGACCGACAGCGAGCTGAGCGTCATCGCGGCGCTGGCCCAGATCGGGCTGATGAGCAGTCCGAAGAACGGATACAGCAGGCCGGCGGCGATCGGCACGCCGAGCGTGTTGTAGACGAAGGCGAGAAAGAGATTCTGGCGGATGTTGCCGACGGTCGCGCGCGACAGACGGCGGGCGCGCACGATCGCCCGGAGATCGCCTTTGACGAGCGTCAGACCCGCGCTTTCCATCGCGACGTCGGTGCCGGTCCCCATCGCGATGCCGACCGAGGCTTCCGCGAGCGCCGGCGCGTCGTTGATCCCGTCACCGGCCATCGCGACCACGCGCCCGCCGCGCTGAAGCTCGGCGACGATGTCGCGCTTCCCCGCGGGGAGCACGCCCGCGCGAACGTCGTCAATGCCGAGGCGTCGAGCAATCGCCTCGGCCGTCAGATGGTTATCACCGGTGACCATGACGATCGCTAGACCGTCAGCCTTCAGGAGACGCAGCGCGTCGGCGGTCGACTGTCGAATCGGATCGGCGACGGCGATCAGTCCGGCGACGCGGCGGTCGACGGCGGCGATGAGCACCGTCTGCCCGTCCTGCCGCCGCGCGTCGGCGCGAGCGGTCCACGCGCCCGGATCGACCCCGCGCGTCTGCATGAACTCGATCGTGCCGAGCGCGACCTCGCGCTGATCGACGCGGCCGCTGACGCCTTTTCCCGGCGTCGCGGAAAAATCGGCGACCGCGGGAATCGCGATCCGCCGCGACTCGGCCGCGCCGACGATCGCCGCGGCGAGCGGATGCTCGCTCCCGCGCTCCACGGCCGCGGCCAGGCGCAGCACGTCCGATTCGGTCCACGGCTCCGCGGGATCGATCGCCGTCACGCGCGGACGGCCTTCGGTCAGCGTGCCCGTCTTGTCGACGACGAGCGTATCGACGCGCGCGAGCCGTTCGAGCGCTTCGGCATTTCTGATCAACACGCCGGTCTTCGCGCCCTGACCCGTGCCGACCATGATCGCCATCGGCGTCGCGAGACCGAGCGCGCACGGGCACGCGATGATCAGGACGGCGACCGCGTTCACGAGCGCGTGGGCGAAGCGCGGTTCCGGTCCAAGGACAAACCACGCGATGAACGTGACCACGGACGTGCCGACGACCGCGGGCACGAAGTACGCCGCGACGCGATCGGCCAGCCGCTGCAGCGGCGCGCGCGTGCGCTGCGCCTCGCCCACCATCCGGACGATCTGCGCCAGCAGCGTGTCGCGGCCGACGCGCTCCGCGCGCATCGTGAACGTGCCGGTGCCGGCGATCGTCGCGCCGATCACGCGGTCGCCCGCGCGCTTGTCGACGGGAATCGATTCGCCGGTCACCATCGATTCGTCGACCGCCGCGCCGCCGTCGATGAGCACGCCGTCCACGGGAATCTTCTCGCCCGGCCGGACGCGCAGCACGTCGCCCACCTGCACCGCGTCGAGCGGAATATCTTCTTCATTTCCCCCGGGGCCGTCTCTGACGACGCGGGCCGTCTTCGGCGCGAGGCCGAGCAGCTGTCGAATCGCGGCGCCGGTCCGATGCCGGGCGCGCAGCTCGAGCACCTGCCCGAGCAGCACGAGGACCGTGATGACAATCACCGTATCGAAGTAGGTCTCGACCCCTCCTGCCTCTCCCGCCCCGGCCGGGAATATTCCAGGCGCGACCGTGGCAACCGCGCTGAATCCGTACGCCGCTCCGACTCCGATCCCGATCAACGTGAACATGTTCGGGCTCGCGTTCACGAACGACCGCCACATGCGCTCGAAGAACGGCCAGCCGCACCAGAAGACGACGGGCGTCGCGAGCGCGAAACCGATCCAGTTCACCCACGTCATGCCGAGGCGATGCATCAGCATCCCGCCGGTGACCATGTCGCCCATCGTCAGGAGAAACACGGGCGCGCCGAGCACGACGCCGAACGTGAAGCGGCGCGTCATGTCGACGAGCTCGGGGTTCGGCGCGTCGGAGAGATCGGCGATGCGCGGCTCGAGCGCCATGCCGCACTTCGGGCAGGGGCCGGGACGATCGCTCACGACCTCGGGATCCATTGGGCAGACGTACTCGACGGGTGCGGGGTGCGGGGTGCGGGGTGCCGCGTGCTGGGTGCTGGGTGCCGCGTGCTGAGAGCTGACAGCCGACGGCTGAGAGCTCTTCTTCAGCCCGCCGAGCGAGATCACCTGCGGCGCGCCGTGCGTCATCGGCTCGCGCTTGCCTTCGAGATACTTCTTGGGGTCCGCGGTGAACTTGGCGACGCAGCCCTTCGAGCAGAAGTGGTACGTCGTGCCTTCGTGGTCGACGTGGCCGGCGGCTTTCGCGGGGTCGACGGTCATGCCGCAGACGGGGTCGAGCGCCATCCTTCAATAGTACGCGTTTACGCGCGCACTGTCAGACGGTGCCGGGGTGCTGGCGCGCAATCCATTCGCGCATCGCCGGCGCGCTCCCGGGCTCGCAGATGAACGAGCCCTGGACGGCGTCGCAGCCCATCGACATGAGCCAGGCCTGCGCGGCCTCGCTTTCCACGCCCTCCGCGACGACCGAGAGGCCCATGTTGTGCGCGAGATCGATCGTCGATCGCACGATGACTTCGTCCTGCCCGCTCGCCAGGCCGGTGACGAACGAGCGGTCGATCTTCAGCTCGTCCACGGGCAGGCGGCGCAGGTAGCTGAGCGACGAGTATCCCGTGCCGAAATCGTCGATCGTCAGCCGGACGCCCATCGCGTGCAGCCGTTTGAGCGACTCGAGCGATCGCGCGGGGTCGGACATGAGCATGTGCTCCGTGATCTCGAGCGTCAGCGACGCGGGCGCGGCGGCGGCGGCGGCGAGCATGTCGGCGACGCGCTCCGGGAAGTCGGGCGAGAGCAGCGTCCGCGGCGAGAGATTGACGGCGACGGTCAGCGGCGACGTCCCGAGCGACACGCCCCAGTCGCGAATCGCCGTGTTCAGCACGATGGACGTGAGCGGGTTGATCAGTCCCGTCTGCTCGGCGAGGTCGATGAAGTCGGCCGGCTGCACGCGGCCGTGGCGCGGGTGATTCCAGCGCACGAGCGCCTCGACGCCGGCGATCGCGCCGGTCCGCAGATGCAGAATCGGCTGGTACTCGAGCTCGAACTGCTGCTCCTCGATCGCGGTCAGGAGATCGGAAATCAGCGCGAGCCGCCGGTGCGTCTGCCGGTCGCGCAGCGGATCGTAGACGGCGACGCCGCCGCCGTCCATTTTCGCGCGGTACATCGCGTTGTCCGCCTTCTGCATCAGCACTTCGGCGGTCGTGCCGTGGACGGGAAAGCACGCGATGCCGAGGCTCGCGCGAATGCTCAGCGGGCGCCGTTCGACGACGACGGGCTGCCCCATCTCCTGCAGGATTTTCTGCGCGGCGGGCACGGCGCCGTCGGCGTCGGTGAACGGCAGAAGAATCGCGAACTCGTCCGCCCCGAGCCGCGCCACGGTGTCGGCGTCGCGCAGCGTGCCGCGGATCTGCGACGCGACGTGCTGCAGCACGCGGTCGCCGGCGTGATGGCCGAGCGCGTCGTTCACGTCTTTGAAGTCGTCGAGGTCGAGGACGAGCAGCGCGATCGACGTTCCCTCGCGGCTCGCGACGCGCGTCGCCTGATCGAGGCGGTCCTGCAGCAGCGTCCGGTTCGGCAGATCCGTGAGCGCGTCGTGGTGCGCGAGGTGGACGAGGCGCTGCTCGGCGCGGCGGCGTTCGCGACGCGCGGTCGCGTCGCGCAGCTCCCGGGCCGCCGACGGCGCCAGGCGCGCGAGGCTGTCCTTGAGCACGTAATCGTGCGCGCCGGCGCGCATCGCCGCGACCGCGGCCTCCTCGCCGTGGTGCGCGGAGACGAAGATGAACGGCAGGTCGGCGTCACGCTCGCGCACGAGGCGCAGCGCCGAGACGCCGCTGAACGAGGGCATCGCGTAGTCGGCGATCGCGAGATCCCAGCGCTGGCGATCGAGTGCGTCGGCGAGCGCGGCGGGCGTGTCGACGCATTCCTCCGCGACGTCGTAGCCGTCGGCCGCGAGCACGGACACGACGGCCGCGGCGTCCTCGGCCGAATCTTCGATCAAGAGCAGGCGGAGCCTGGAGGTCACGGGATTATCGAGCGACGCGCGGCGGCCTCGGAAGCACGCGGGGGAGCGTGGATGTCGGGCAGGGCGGAGGGCTGCGCGTTCGAACGGGTCTTACGCGCAGCCTGACAGATTCCTAACGTTTCTTCAACGCTTTGTTGCCGGCGCTTTCGCGCGCGGGCGCGGCGGCGCCAGAAGTTGTGCAGCCGTCGTGAAACGCGGCTCGATGTCGACAGGCACGGCCTTCAGCGCGTCGAGCGCCTTCTGGACCGGCGGCCGGACGATGCCGAGCCGTTCGCCGAGCGCCTTCGACTTCGCGTAATCGCCTTCCGCCTGAATCGTCATGATCTCGCGCGTCAGCCCGGCGACGCCGTTCTTCACCTTCGCGAAATCCACGGCGAACGTGCCGTCCGGTGTTGCGACGAACGCGCCCTGGTCGAGCAGGTAGTTCAGCTGGACCGCGATGCCCTTGCCGTGCGCCTCGTTCACACCGAAGCGAATCGATCGGAACGCCGACGCGAGGTACGTCGTGTAGAGCGGGCGCTCGAGCGTCTTCGGCAGCACGCCCTTGTCGATCATGTGCTGGATCGCGAACAGCCCGGAGATGTCCGCCTTCGCTTCCTCGAGGAAGCTGTACGTCTCTTTGAGCTCCTGACGAACCGTCGTCTGGCGCCCGCCGACGGTGATGCTGTGCGGCCCGAGGCCGTGCATCAGCTCGTGCACGACGATGTGCGTGAAGAAAGCGTCGAAGGACAGATCTTTCTGATCGGCCACGGCCAGCACGATCTTCGAGATCGGCGTGAGCGTCTTCGCGAACTTCGCGTCCTGGACGTTCTTCAGCATCACGCGCTTCGCGCCCTTCTCCCGAATCACGCGCTCGT
Organism: Terriglobia bacterium; assembly: GCA_020073005.1. Classification (GTDB taxonomy): domain Bacteria; phylum Acidobacteriota; class Vicinamibacteria; order Vicinamibacterales; family CAVVIG01; genus SRVP-36. The sequence continues at coordinate 39,709 of JAIQFX010000030.1, forward strand.
CGTTCGGCAGATTGAACGCGGCTGTCTGGACGCCGCGGTTGCCGTCGCCCGCCGCGAAGATTTCGTTGACGACGACGATCGGCGCCATGCCGCCGAGCTTGGGATTGCGGTACTGCGGATCGATCGGCAGATGGTCTTCGATGTCCTGGAGCTCGGCCGCGAACTTCTGCAGCTTCGCCGTCTCGCCTTCGTCCTGAATCGTCACGTACGATTCGAATCCGGCTTTGTAATTGAAGAGCTCGTCCTCGTAGACCTCGTAGGGACCGATAGTCGGCTCGATGGCGCCCTTGAGCTCCATCCACGCGACGTCGCTTTCGTAGTAGTCGTTCGTCAGAAACGCGTCGGCGCGCTTCTCGAGGAACGCCTTCAGCGTCGGCTCGGTCGCGAGCGCGGCGGCCTCACGCAGGAGCGCGGACGCGTGCGACAGCTCGCCCTGATACTCGATGTTGTAGGGCACGACGCTGAAGCCGTTGGCCGCGTTCGTCGCGTTCCGCAGGACCGTGAAGAAATTCGTCACGCGCGGGCGCGCGCTCTCGGGCAGCGACTGAATCCACTTCTCGAGATCCGCCTTCGCCATCGTCGGCGGATAGTAGTTCGCGCCCGCGGGCTTCGGCGGCGCGCCGGAAACGAACGGCTCGTTGTGATCGAGGCGCGACCACGGACCTTTGTTGATGAGGAAGTAGTGCAGCCGCGCGCGGCCTTCCGGCGACTGATCGCGCGCCAGATCCATCAGCATCGCTTCGTTGCCCGCCCACACCTGCCGCAGGAAAAGGCCGTCGATGATCTTCGAGGCGTCGACGAGCTTCGCGAGGACCTGTCGATCCGCCGCGGACAGCTTCGAGACGTCGGCGGTGATGTCGGTCGGCGCGAAGCGCGCGGCCATGCGTTGGAGTTTCAGTGTTTCGGACACCTGGGTCTCCTGAAAGGCGATTAGCGGCGCGCAACACACCACGAGCAACGCCGCGGGAAGAAACTTGGAATTCATGCGGTTAGTTTACACTCTGCGAGCGGACGAGACTGAAGGGCTGAAGGGCTGACGGGTGCCACGAAGACACGAAAACACGAAGAAGAAAAAGATGGGAACCACGGAGGACACGGGGAAGCGGAGGGAACACGGACCAGATCCTCGTGGACGCCTCACCTCTGGGTGCTTGTGGTACCAATCGCCCTCACCACCATTGCGTACGTGATCAGCATGCTACTGATCTACGGGCCAACAGCGATTGTAAAGGCGATCTACCATTTCCTTGGGTGAGGTTGGGAGCCGGAGACTCGGACGATGAAGCGCGTACAATCTGTCACGGACACGTGGCGCCCAAGCGCACCGAGACGTGCCGGCAGGCTGTCCTATGCCGACTCTTAACGAGAAACAATGGTGGGTGATCTGGGCGACGTCGGGAAGCACTACCGCTGGCACCGGGACACCTCCGAGATCGAGGACACGCGCAATGGCACGCGCCGGGCCGATTCCGATTACTCGGCAAAGGTGGATGTCTATGAGGATCGGGTGCGATGGTGGTTGCTCGAGATCGCGCAAGGCTACACGGAAAAGGGAGAGTCACCAGCCGATTATGTCGTCTTGGCCATCGCGCTGTCGTACCTCGAGGGCGTTGAGCAGTACAGGCAAGGGGACGCGGCACGAAATCAATCGAAGGCGCGGTTTACATCTAGCGATCGACATTGCGGATGGGTACCTCTACCTCAATCCAGCGGCGTTCATCCGGTCCGTGACGACGGACTTCGCGGCGTACGTGGCAGACCTCCGCGCGAATCCTGGAGGGCCGCTGGGAATGAACTTCGTCAAGCTGTGGGACAAGCGTTGGAACGAGACCGAGGTGGGTCACACGGAGTGAACGTGGCGTGGCGGGCATCGGCGAGGTCGCGTCCAGCGGCCGTTGCGACCTCGCGTGCGCCATCGAAGCCGGTCAACGCGTCCGCAAGCGGATAGTCGCACGTCGCCGCTGATTCGCCACTGACGACGGGATCACCCGTACGCCCAACTGATTATTGGCTGTCGCTCGAACGAGATCTGGCGACGTGCTGATCGACAGCGCCATCGCTGGAGGACGCGTTGACCACGCGAGCCGTCGCCCGGCCGCTGGACGCGACCTCGCCGATGCCGGCCACGCTCGGCTGAAAGCCTCGCGCTACTGCACGCAGATCGCGACCCTGAAAGGGTCAGCGCTACGACGGGACAACAACCCGTACACCCAACTGATTATTGGCTGTCGCTCGAACGAGATCTGGCGACGTGCTGATCGACAGCGCCATCGCTGGAGGACGCGTTGGCCACGCGAGCCGTCGCCCGGCCGCAGGACGCGACTTCGCCGATGCCGGCCGCGCTCGGCTGAAAGCCTCGCGCTACAACACGGGATCGCGACCCTGAAAGGGTCGCGCTACGTGTGCTAATGGACTCCGCGAGACATTTGTAGCGCGGAGGGATCCGCGCCCAGGCGCCGAATCGCCCGCTCCCACAACTTCTCCGGCGGCGTGCTGAAGATCAGATCGCGATCGACGTCGCTCATCAGCCACGCGGACTGCTCGAGCTCCGCTTCGAGCTGACCCGGTCCCCAGCCGGCGTAACCGACGATGAGCCGCGCCATCGGCGGCGGCGAGGGCTGCAGCAGGCGCAGCAGCAGATCGGGCGACGCCGAGAGGTAGAGGTGATCGGCGATGCGCATGCCGCTCAGCTCTTCGTCCGCGTCCGGCTCCTGCCCCACCAGAATCCAGCTGCGCTCCGGCTCGACCGGTCCGCCGATCCACAACTGCAGCTCGCGGTCGGTCGAGACGGGCGGATCGAGGTTGACGGTGACGGTCCCCGTCGTCAGCAGCGGCCGGTTGATGATCAGACCGAACGCGCCCTCGTCGTTGTGCCGGCACAGCAGCACCACGGACCGCTGGAAATTGGGGTCGTTCATCTGCGGCATCGCGAGGAGGAACACGGGGGCGAGCGACGGGGCCATCACACCGATTCTAGCGCGGCGGCGACGTTCCGGCGCAGCCCCTGCACGTCAGCCCGCCGCATCGCGCTGCCCTCGAGCGCGGCGGCCAGTTCGTCGTCGCTTCGCTGCGACAGCGTGCGCAAATCCACGCGATCCCAGGCCTTGCGCGGCTGCCACGCCGGATCCGCCGATCGCGGCGCGACGGCGTTCCACGGGCACACTTCCTGGCAGACGTCGCAGCCGTAGACATGCGATCCAATCGCCTCGCGATCCTCCGACTGCAGCGCGCCGCGCTTTTCAATCGTGAGATACGAGATGCAGCGCGTCGCGTCGAGGACGCCGGGCGCCAGGATCGCGCGCGTCGGACACGCGTCGAGGCACAGCGTGCACGTCCCGCATTGATCGAGCGACGGCGCGTCGACGTCGAGCGGCAGGCTGCAGATGATCTCGCCGAGGAAGATCCACGAGCCGAGCGTGGGATTGATGACGCACGTGTTCTTGCCGATCCAGCCGATGCCGGCGTGCTGCGCGAAGACGCGCTCCTGCACCGGACCCGTGTCGACGTAGGCGCGCGCGTCGAACGGCTCAGGCGACGTCTCGCGCATCCACGCGAGGAGCGCCTCGAGGCGCCCGCCGACGACGTCGTGGTAGTCGTCGCCCCACGCGTACCGCGCGATCTGCGCACGATTGGGATCCGTGCACTCGGTCGAGTACGGACGATCGGTGTTGTAAACAGTGGCCGTGACGATGACCGTCTGCGCGGTGGGAACGACCGTGCGGACGTCGGCGCGCTTCTTCGCCGAGCGATGCAGGTACGTCATCGTGCCGCCGTACCCGCGGTCGAGCCACTCGCGAAAGAAGTTCAGCTCAGGATGCGCGGCCGCCGGCGCGATGCCGCACAGATCGAACCCCAGCTCGCGCGCACGGGCCTTGACGTCAGCGCTTTTCAACAAGCTGCCTGAGCACATACGGGAGAATCCCGCCGTGCTTGAAGGCGACGAGCTCTTCCGGCGTGTCGATCCGCGCGACGGCCTGAAACTCGATCGTCTTGCCGTTCTCACCGTGCGCTTTGACGGTCACGAGGCCGCGCGGCGCCAGTCCCTTCGCGATGCCGGTCAGCTCGTACCGCTCCTTGCCCGTCAGCCCGATCGACGCGGCGTTCGCGCCGTCCTTGAACTGCAGCGGCAGGACGCCCATGTTGACGAGGTTGCTGCGGTGAATGCGCTCGAAGCTCTCGGCGATGACGGCCTTCGCGCCGAGCAGCGCCGTGCCCTTCGCCGCCCAGTCGCGCGACGACCCTGACCCGTACTCCTTGCCGGCGATCACGAGCAGCGGCACGCCGGCGTCCTTGTACTTCATGGCGGCGTCGTAGATCGTCATCACCTCATTGTTCCCAGGGCCGGGCGCGAAATACGTCGTCCAGCCGCCTTCGGTCCCCGGCGCGAGCTGATTGCGCAGCCGCACGTTCGCGAACGTGCCGCGCATCATCACCTCGTGATTGCCGCGGCGCGCGCCGTAGGAGTTGAAGTCCTTCACGTCGACGCCGCGCGCGATCAGATACGTTCCCGCCGGGCTGTCCTTCTTGATCGATCCGGCCGGCGAGATGTGATCGGTCGTGATGCTGTCGCCGAGCACGGCGAGCACGCGGCCGCCGGCGATGTCCTGCAGCGGCGCCGGCTCCATCGTCACGTTCTCGAGGAACGGCGGATTGCGAACGTAGGTCGAGTCCTTTTCCCACGCGAAGCGATCGCCCTCCGGCACCTCGAGCTTCTGCCAGTGCGCGTCGCCCTTGAACACGTCCGCGTACTGCTTCTTGAACTGCTCGGCCTTCACGGCCGTCAGCATCGTTTCCTGAATCTCGCGCTCCGTCGGCCAGATGTCGCGCAAGTACACCGGCTTGCCGTCTTTGCCCTTGCCGAGCGGCTCGGTCGTCAGATCCATCGTCATCGTGCCGGCGAGCGCATACGCGACGACGAGCGGCGGCGAGGCGAGATAGTTCGCGCGCACCTGCTGCTGCACGCGGCCTTCGAAGTTGCGATTGCCGCTGAGCACGGATGCGACGACCAGTCCGCGCGCGTCGACTTCCGCCGAAACGTCTTCAGGCAACGGACCGCTGTTGCCGATGCACGTCGTGCAGCCGTAGCCGACGAGGTTGAAGCCGAGCTGATCGAGATAGCGATCGAGACCGGCCTGCTTCAGGTAATCCGTCACGACCTTCGAGCCGGGCGCGAGGCTCGTCTTCACCCACGGCTTGCGCGTCAGTCCTTTTTCGACGGCCTTCTTCGCGACGAGACCGGCGCCGATCATGACGCTCGGGTTCGACGTGTTCGTGCAGCTCGTGATCGCGGCGATCACGACCGAGCCGTGATCGATCGCGACCTCGGGCGGCGCGGCCACGGCAGTGCCACCGCTGGATCCGCCCGACTTTGCTTTCGGGGCGACCATCATGCCCGGCAAGGCCGACGCGAAACCCTGCTTCGCGCTCTTGAGCGGCACGCGATCCTGCGGCCGCTTCGGCCCGGCGAGGCTCGGCTCGATCGCGTTGAGGTCCACGTCGATCGTTTCCGTGTAGACAGGATCCGCCGCGCCCTTCTCGACGAAGAGTCCCTGCGCCTTCGCGTACGCCTCGACGAGCGCGATCCGATCCGCGTCGCGCGAGCTGAGGCGCAGATAGTCGAGCGTCATCTCGTCGATCGGGAAGATCGCGATCGTCGCGCCGTACTCGGGGCACATGTTGCCGAGCGTCGCGCGGTCCGCGAGCGTGAGATGCGCGAGTCCCGGCCCGTAGAACTCGACGAACTTGCCGACGACGCCGTGCTTGCGCAGGCGCTCGGTGATCGTCAGGACGAGATCGGTCGCCGTCGTGCCTTCAGGCAGCCGGCCCGAGAGCCTCACGCCGAGCACCGGCGGAATCAGCATCGATGACGGCTGACCGAGCATCGCCGCTTCCGCTTCGATGCCGCCGACGCCCCAGCCCACCACTCCGAGGCCGTTGACCATCGTCGTATGCGAGTCGGTGCCGACGAGCGTGTCGGGATACGCGAACGTGCCGTCGGGCGAGTCGGACGTCATGACGACGCGCGCGAGGTACTCGAGATTGACCTGGTGGACGATGCCGGTGTCCGGCGGAACGACGCGGAAGTTACGGAACGCGTTCTGTCCCCAGCGCAGGAACGCGTAACGTTCCTTGTTGCGCGAGAACTCGAGCTCCGCGTTGAGCTGAAACGCGTTCGCCTGCCCGAAGTAATCCACTTGCACCGAGTGATCGATGACGAGCTCGACCGGCTGCAGCGGGTTGACCCTGTTCGGATCGCCGCCGAGCCGGACGATGCCGTCGCGCATCGCGGCGAGATCGACGACGCAAGGGACCCCGGTGAAGTCCTGCAGCAAGACACGCGCGGGCATGAACGAGATCTCGCGCTGCGCCGTGCTCTTCACGTCCCACTTCGCGAGCGCCTCGATGTCGGCCTTCTTGACGAAGCGGCCGTCCTCCTGACGCAGCAGGTTCTCGAGCAGGATCTTCAGCGAGTACGGGAGCCGCGCGATTTCCGGAAAGCCGGCCTTCTGCAGCGCGGGCAGGCTGTAGATCTGGAAGGAGCGGCTTCCGACCGAAAGCGACGTTCTTGTCTTGAAGCTGTTGACTGTCGACATGAAAGTTCCTCAGCGGAAAACCTCATCGTATCACCTTGAGACTTCAGCCTTCAGCCTTCAGACTTGGGAGCATGAAGCGAGCGCGGACGAGGTCCTGCGCGAATTCAGCGAGACGATCGAGCCCTATCCGTTCGGCAACGGGCATCCGCGCTTCTGGGGCTGGGTGAACTCGCCGCCCGCGGTGATGGGCGTGTTCGCCGACGCGCTCGCCGCCGCGATGAATCCGAGCTGCGCGGGCGGTAATCACGCGGCGATCTACGTCGAGCGCCAGGTGATTCGGTGGTTCCGCGACATGCTCGGCTTCCCGGACTCGTCGATGGGACTGCTGGTCAGCGGCGGATCGATGGCGACGCTGACGGCGCTCGCCGTCGCGCGCCACGTGAAAAGCGGCGTCGACGTGCGCGCCAAAGGACTGCGTGACGCGCCCGCGCCGTTCTCGTTCTACATGACCAGCGAAGGCCACACGTGCGCGCGCAAAGCGATCGAGCTGCTCGGCTTCGGCAGCGAGTCCATCCGCACGATCCCGACAGACGATGACTACCGGATGCGCGTCGACGCGCTGGCGTCCGCGATCGCCGAGGATCGCGCGCGGGGCGTGCGGCCGATCGCCGTCGTCGCCACCGCCGGCACGACCAACACGGGCGCGATTGATGACATCGAGGCGGTCGCGCTCCTCTGCCGGCAGCACGACATCTGGCTGCACGTCGACGCCGCGTACGGCGGGCCCGCGATCCTGACCGCCGAGTACGGCACGCGCCTGCGGCGCGCCTTCGCGGGCGCCGACAGCGTTGCGCTCGACCCGCACAAGTGGATGTTCGTCCCGGTCGAAGCGGGATTCGTGATTGTGCGCGACGCCGGGGCGATGCGTGCCACGTTCAGCCTGGTGCCGCCGTACATTCGATCCGCCGGCAGTCCGACCGGCGTCTACGGCCTCCCGTGGTTCAGCGAGTACGGGTTTCAGCAGACACGCGGCTTCCGCGCGCTGAAAGTCTGGATGACGATCAAGCACGCGGGGCTCGGCGGCTTGAAGTCGGCGATCGAAGAGAACATCGCGCTCGCAGGCTATCTCGCCGACCGCATTCGCGCCACGCCACAGCTCGAACTGATCGCGTCGGGTCTCAGCGTCGTCTGTTTCCGTTACGTCGGCGGCGGTAGCGCAGCCCTTCAGGGCCCGAACGAGGAGGACGCCGTGCGTGTGAATCGCGCGATTCTCGATCGCCTGCAACTCGGCGGCGACGCGTTCATCACGAGCACCGAGCTCAAAGGCCGTTTCGTCCTGCGCGCCTGCATCGTCAACTACCGCAGCACGCGCGAGGATGTCGACTTGCTGATCGACGCCGTTCTCGGAATTGGCGCGGCGGTATAATCCCCGCGCCACCATGCCCCTTCAACCCGGTCTCCGCCTCGGCCCGTACGAAATCATCGCCCCGCTCGGCGCCGGCGGCATGGGAGAGGTCTACAAGGCCCGCGACACGCGGCTCGATCGCACGGTCGCCGTCAAAGTACTGCCGGCGTCGCTCGCCGCCGATCCCGAGCGTCGCGAGCGGTTCGAGCGCGAAGCGCGCGCCGTCTCGGCGCTGAATCATCCGAACATCTGCACGCTGTACGACATCGGCCATCAGGACGGCGTCGACTACCTCGTCATGGAGTTGATCGAGGGCGAGTCGCTCGAGAGCCGGCTGACGAAAGGTCCGCTGCCGCTCGATCAGGTGCTGCGTCTCGGCACCGAGATCGCCGACGCGCTGAGCAAGGCTCATCGTCAAGGCATCGTCCATCGCGATCTCAAGCCCGCGAACGTGATGCTGACCAAGCAGGGATCGAAACTGCTCGACTTCGGTCTCGCGCGCGTCGATGCGCCGGCGACGCAATCGTCCGTGTCGTTTCTGCCGACGCAGCAGCAGGCGCTCACGCAGGCGGGCACGGTCCTCGGCACCTTTCAGTACATGTCGCCCGAGCAGCTCGAGGGCCGCGACGCCGACGCGCGCACCGACATCTTCGCGTTCGGCGCGCTGCTCTACGAGGCGATGACCGCGCGCAAGGCGTTCGAGGGCAAGAGCCAGGCGAGCCTCATCAGCTCGATCATGTCGAGCACGCCGCCGCCGATCACGACGCTGCAGCCGATGACGCCGCCGGCGCTCGACCGCGTCATCAAGACGTGCCTGAACAAGGATCCCGACGAGCGCTGGCAGACGGCGCAGGATCTCGCCGCCGAACTGAAATGGATTGCCGACGGCGGATCGCAGGTCGGCGTGCCGGCGCCCGTCGTCTCGCGGCGGAAATCGCGCGAGCGCTGGGCGTGGACTGCGGCGGCCGTGTTCGCGATCGCGGCCGCGCTGACGGGCGCGCGACTCCTGCTGCAGCGCGACGCGCCGCGCCTGCCGACGCGTTTCTCCGTCGCCCCGCCGAAGGACGTCAAGATCGAGTGGCCACGCATTTCGCCCGACGGACGCGCGGTCGCGTTCGTCGGCGTGGATCTCAGGGGCCGGCGATCGATCTGGGTCCGGCCGATGGACGCGTTCGACGCGATCCACCTCGACGGCACCGAGAACGTGCAGCGGCCGTTCTGGTCGCCCGACAGCCGCTACCTCGCGTTCTTCGCCAACGGCCAGCTGAAGAAGGTCCTGGCGTCGGGCGGCCCGACGCAGCTCGTCTGCGAATTCGCCGGCGGATCGGACGGCTCGTGGGGCCGCGGCGTCATCCTGTTCGACGGACGCGCGACCGATCCCGTGCGGCGCGTGCCGGATTCGGGCGGCGTGCCAGAGATCGCGGTGAAGCCGGACACGGCGAAACAGGAAGTCGGCACGGCGTGGCCGTTCTTCCTGCCCGACGGCCGCCACTATCTCTTCCTGTCGAATAACGCGAAGGGCCCCGTCACGATCAAAGTCGCCTCGCTCGACAGCCCCGGCGTCACGGTGCTCGTCGATTCCGAGTCGCGCGCGGAGTACTCGTCGGGCCACATCTTCTACGTGGCGCAGCGGACGCTGATGGCGCGGCCGTTTTCGCCGGACAAGCTCGCGTTCACGGGCGAGCCGTTTCCGGTGACCGATCGCATCCAGATCCAGAGCCTGGGTCTCGTGGATTTCTCGACCTCCCAGTCGGGCGATCTGGCGTACGCCAACGACGCGCAGGATCTGCGCAACCGCCTGCTGTGGTTCGATCGGGCCGGCAAGGAACTGGGCGCGGTCGGCGAGCCGGCGCTCTATCGCAATCCCGCGCTGTCGCCGGATGACACGCGCGCGGCCGTCGGCGTGGCCGGCAGCGGCACCGGGTCGGCGAACGACGACAGCATCTGGGTCATCGACCTCAAGCGCAACGTCTCGTCACGACTGACGTTCGGCGACGGCCTTCGCTCGTTTACGGTCTGGTCCCCGGATGGCGCGCACGTGGCGTACTCCTCCACCGGCAAGAACGGTCCGTTCTACACGCTGCAGCAGAAGCTGGCGAGTGGCGGCGGCGACGAGTCGAAGATCTTCGAATCGACGGAGACCGCGCTCCTGCCCACGGACTGGTCTCCCGACGGCACGCACGTCCTCCTCACGACGCTGACCGCGTCCGGCGACAATTTCGATCTCGCGACGATTGCCGCCGACGGAAGCGCGGGCCCGGTCGATCTCGTGAAGACGCCCGGACCCACCCGTGAGATTAACGGACGCTTCTCGCCCGACGGCCGGTGGTTCGCGTATCAGTCGAACGAGTCGGGACGTTACGAGATCTTCGTCCAGGCGTTCCCGAAATCGGGCGGCAAGTGGCAGATCTCAACGGCCGGCGGGAACGTGCCGTGGTGGCGCGGCGACGGCAAGGAGATCATCTATCAGGGACCGGAGGAGACGTTCTACGCGGTCACGATGCGAACCGCGGGCGCGGGATTCGAAATCGGCGTGCCCGTGAAACTGTTCCAGCACCGGATGGCGCACGGGAGCTACGAGCGCAACAGCTGGACCGTGACGCGCGATGGACAACGCTTCCTGCTCATCGTGCCGCTGGACGACAACAACGCGCGCACCATTCAGGTCGTCTTGAACTGGGCCGCGGGATTGAAGAAGTAGCGCGACCCTTAGGGTCGCGATCCAGACGCTAGTCCCGCCAGTAATCGCGCCACGCGTCGCGCATCGCTCGGCGCGCTTCGCGGGCCGCGTCGCGCGCATCCTGGGTCGCGCGCCGGATCGCGTCGCGCAGTTCCTGCCGCGTCTCCGTCCGGTAGCGCAGCGCGTCTGACCGCGCCCGCATCGCCTCGCGGCGTGCCTCCGCCCGGGCTCGCATCGCCTCGCGCCTCGCCTCGGCTCTGGCCCGCATCGCTTCCCGCGTCGCCTCGCGGCGCGCCTGCCAGGCGGCATCGTCGCGGCCGGCCTGCCAGTGATAGATGACCCTGTCCTGCGACGCCGCGGACGCCAGCGTCCCCGCCACCAGCAGGCTCGCCACGATTACAAGGACCTTCGTCGTCAGTTTCATCGCGTGCTCCCTGCCGCTTAGACGGATGTCGCCGGGCAAACGTTGTCGGCGGGACCGAGTGTGCCGCAGCCGTTTGACAGGGTCACGCCACTCTGGCATGCTCCCATCGACAAACGATGGGAAAGGCCGGATCGCTCGAATTGCTGCCGGGCACGCTCGATCTGCTGATTCTGAAGACGCTCGCCGCCGGCGCCGAGCACGGCTACGGCATCGCGTCGCGGCTGAAGGCGCTCTCCGAGGACGTCCTGCAGGTCGGCGAGAGCTCGCTCTACCCCGCCCTGCAGCGCCTGCTCCTCAAGGGCTGGGTGAAGGCGGAATGGGGCGCGTCAGACAACAACCGGCGCGCGCGCTTCTACACGCTGACCGCGGCCGGCCGGAAGCAACTGAGCGCGGAGCGCGACGAGTTCGATCGGTTGATTCTGGCGATTCACAAGGTACTGAACGCGACGTGATGCGCGAACTGCTCCGCCGCGCGTGGTACTTCCTCCGGCAGCGCCGGCTCGACGATGAGCTTGCCGAGGAGATGGAGTTTCATCGCGCGATGACGCAGTGCGAGATCGAGAATCGCGGCGTCGAATCGACCGAGGCGTCGTTGGCTGTGCGCCGCGCGTTCGGGAGTTCCGCGCTGGCAAGAAACCAGGCGCGCGATGTGTGGATCTGGCCCTGGCTGCAGGACGTCGCGCAAGACGTGCGATTCGCCGCGCGCCTGTTGGCCAAGGACCGACGTTTCACGCTCGCAGCCGTTGTCGCGCTGGCGCTCGGGATCGCCGCCAACAACACGGTGTTCACGTTCATCAACGCTGCGCTGATTCGCGACCTGCCGTTCCACAAACCGAATCAGTTGATGTCGATCGGCTCGCTCGACGCGCGCGGTCGAGCGCGCGGCGTGTCCTCCCTCGATTTCCAGGATTGGCGCCGTGGAGCCCGGGCCTTTCAGGGCATCGCCGCCCACGCCGGATCAGCGATGAACCTCAGCGACGAAGGCCGGGCGCCCGATCGGTTCCGCGGTGTCTACATCTCCGCCAACGGCTTCGATCTCCTGCGAGCCACACCCATTCTCGGCCGCAGCTTCGTTGCCGACGATGAACGGCCGGGTGCACCGGCGGTCGTCATTCTCAGCAGCAGCGTCTGGAAGAGCCGCTATGGCGGCGACCCGAGCCTGATAAGACGCACGGTCCGTGTGAACGACATGCCGTCGATTGTGATCGGCGTCATGCCGCCGGGGTTCAGCTTCCCGGGAACCGCCGAAGTCTGGCAGCCGCTCACGCTGCTGGCCGGCGTGACCACGGCCAGGCGCGACGCGCGCACGCTGTCGGCGTTCGGTCGCCTCCGCGAGGCGGTCACCGTGCAGCAGGCGCGCGCGGACCTGGGCGCAATCGCCGAGGCCATCGCGCGCGAGTATCCGGAGACGAATCGCGGGGTCACGCCGTCCGTCGCGCCGCTGCTCGAAGCCTACAGACGGCTCACCACGCCGATCCTGATGACGTTGATGGGCGCGGTCGGCTTCGTCCTGCTGATCGCGTGTGCGAACGTCGCCAACCTGCTGCTCGCTCGCGCGGCGCACCGCTCGCGCGAGATCGCGATTCGCGCGTCGCTCGGCGCGACCCGGTGGCGCATCGTCCGCCAGTTGTTGATCGAAAGCCTGCTGCTCGCGATGCTCGCCGGCGCGATTGGGCTCATGCTCTCGGTGTACGGCGTCCGCTACTTCGGCGTCGCCTTCGACGCCATGGAGCAAGGGGCACCCGATCGCGCCGCGACGCCGTACTGGATCAATCTGGGGATGAACGGCACGGTGTTCGCGTTCGTCGCGGCGCTGTGTCTCGGGTCAAGCATCCTGTTCGGGCTGGCTCCCGCACTGCACATTTCTCGAACGGACGTGAACGACGTCCTCAAAGCAAGCGGCCGGAGCGCCGCCGGCAACCTGCGCGCGCGGCGCTGGACTGGTGCGCTGATGGTCGCGGAGCTCGCGCTCTCCGTCGTCCTGCTCGCGGAGGCGGGCCTTTTCGTTCGCAGCTTCCTGACCCTCTACACCACGAATCTCGTCATTGACGCGTCGCACCTGTCGACGGCGCGACTGGCCTTGCCCCTCCAGAAGTACCGCACGCCTGAAGCGCGCAAGGCGTTCTTCGAACGGCTGGACGAGCGTCTCGCCACCAATCCCGCACTCACAGCGGTCACGGTGGCGAGCGACATCCCGTTCGCCTCGCTGGGCGGCTCGTTGCGACAGGTCACGATCGACGGGCGTCCAGGAACGCCGGGAGAGTCGCAGCCCGATGTTTCATACGTCTACGTCGGCGGGCGCTACTTCGACACGCTCGGGCTCCGTCTGCTTCAAGGGCGAGCGTTGGTGAACACCGATGGCTTGGCCGGACAGGAAGGCGCGGTCGTCAATCAGCGGTTTGCGGCGATGTTCTTTCCACACGAAGACGCTCTCGGGCGCCGGATCCGGATCGCCAGCCCCGGAGGGGCGGCCCCGTCGCCGACGCCGCTGACGATTGTCGGTATCGCGCCGACGCTCCCGCAATTCGGCCCGCGCGAACTGGCGGCCGTGCCCGCGGTGTACGTGCCCGTCGGCGCCGAGCCGGCCCCTGGGCGATTCGTATCGATCGTCGTGCGCGGACCCGGGCTGGCGGCAGCGACCGCACTCTTGCGCGAGGACGTCGGCGCGCTCGATCCGGACCTGCCCTTGTACTCCATCCAGACGACGGACGACATCGTCGCGGCGATGCGGTTTCCAAACCGTCTGATGGGCTCGTTGCTTGGCCTGCTGGCGCTCATCGCGCTCGTCCTGGCATCGGTCGGGCTGTTCGCGCTCACCGCGCACAGCGTGACCCAGCGCACGCAGGAAATCGGCGTGCGGATGGCACTCGGCGCGCAGACATCGCAGGTGGTCTGGCTGCTGATGTGGCGCACGATCGTGCAGCTTGCCGTGGGGCTCGCCATTGGGCTGACCGGTGCGCTCGCTGTCGGTCAATTGCTGCAGACATTCCTCGTGGGAACGGGCGCCCGCGATCCGCTCACGCTGACGGCCGTGGCAGCGTTGCTGATTGTCGTCTCGCTGGCCGCGTCCTTTTTCCCTGCGAGGCGTGCGGCCCGCGTCGATCCAGTCGTCGCGCTTCGCTACGAATAGGAGCAGGGATGCGAGGACTCCTCCGCCGTGCGTGGTACTTCCTCCGGCAGCACCGGCTCGATGACGAACTCGCCGAGGAGATGGAGTTTCATCGCGCGATGGCGCAGCGCGAGATCGAAAACCGCGGCGTCGACGCGCGCGATGCCGGGTTCGCGGCGCGACGCGCGTTCGGGAGCGCCGCACTCGCCGCCGATCGATCGCGCGATGTGTGGGTCCCGCGGGCGCTCCAGGGGCTCGGCCAGGATTTCCGCCTGGCCGTGCGCACGATGTTCGCGAACCGGCTCGTGTCGTTCGTCGCGATCGTGTCGCTCGCGCTCGGCATCGGCGCCAACACCGCGATCTTCTCGCTCGTCAACAGCTTGATGCTGCGCGCGCTGCCTGTGAAGGATCCCGCGCAACTCGTGCTCGTCAAAGGTCGCGAACCCACCGGCTATCCCGAGTGGAGCTATCCGTTGTTCGAGCAGCTCCGTCAGCGGCCAGAGTTGTTCGACGGCATCGTCGCATGGTCGCCGACCGCGCGCGCGACGGTGACTGCGGGCGCCGAGTCGCAGCACGTGGACGGCCTGCTCGCCAGCGGCTCGTTCTTCGACGTGCTGGGCGTCCGGGCCGCGATCGGCCGCACGTTTGCCGAGACCGACGATGTGCGAGGCGGCGGGCCCGACGGTCCGGTCGCCGTCATCAGCCACGACTTCTGGCAGCGGCAGTTCGGCGGCGCGGCCGATGCGATCGGCCGCACGCTGACGGTCGAGAACGTGCCGCTGACGATCATCGGTGTCACGCCGCCGGATTTTTTCGGTCCCGACGTCGGCCGGATGTTCGACCTCATCGTGCCGCTGGGCGTGGAGCCGCTCCTCAGCCGGAGCGAGGCCAGGCTCGACAACCGCGATGCCACGAGCTGGCTCAACATCATGGCGCGCCTGAAACCCGGGCAGGCACGGGACGCCGCGACAGCCGGCCTGCGCGGCGTCCAGGCGCAGATGTTCGACGCGACAGTGCCCGAGCATTGGGACGCGCGCTCACGCGACGAGTACCGCCACGAGTCGATGACCCTGCTGCCCGCGCTCACCGGTGACTCCACTGTCCGTCAGCTCTACGCACGGCCGCTGACGACGATTCTCGTCGTCGTGGTCCTGGTCCTGCTGATCGCGTGCGCCAACCTCGCCAACCTGCTGCTTGCGCGCGCGACCGCGCGCCGGCACGAGCTGAGCGTCAGGACGGCGCTCGGCGCCTCGCGCTGGCGACTGGTCCGGCAACAGCTGGCCGAAAGCGCGGTCCTCGCCGGCGCAGGCGCGGCGGGCGGGATAGTGATGGCGTCGTGGGCAAGTCGCGTGATCGTGCGACAACTCTCGACCGACGCCAAACCGGTGTTTCTCGATCTGTCGATGGACTGGCACGTGCTCGCGTTCACGATCGGCATCGCGATCGCGACGGCATTGCTGTTCGGCGTCGCGCCCGCGCTGCAGGCCTCGGGCGTCGCGCCCATGGACGCGCTGAAAGCGCGCGGCGATCGCTCGGGACCTGCTGAACGGCGGCGCGTCGGTTTCTCGAGCGGACTCGTCGTCGCGCAAGTCGCGCTGTCCGTCGTGTTACTGGTCGCCGCCGGTCTCTTCGTCCGGACGTTTACATCGCTCGTCACCCGTCACCTCGGGTTCGAGCGCGATCGCGTCCTCGTCGTCAGCGTCAACGCGCACAGCGCCGCGATCGATCCGTCACGACGCATCGCGATGTACGAACAGGCACGCGAGGCCGTCGGCGCGCTGCCGGGCGTCGCGGCAGCCGCGGTCTCGACCCTGACGCCGCCGGTGGACGGCCCGATGTCGATTCTCCCGCTGGCGGATGTCGGCGGCCGTCAGCCCGAGGGCGAGCGTCCGCACGCGACGATCAACGCGGTCTCTCCGGATTGGTTCGCGACGTTCGGCACGCCGATCGTCGCGGGGCGGGATTTCTCGACGCTGGATCGCAGCGGCGCGCCGCGCGTCGCGATCGTGAACCGGGCGTTCATCCGGAAGTTCCTGGCCGGTCTGAACCCGGTCGGCCAGTCGTTCACGCCGAAGCTGCCTCCACCCAGGGACGCATCGCCGGTCACGATCGTGGGCGTCGCCGAGGACGCCGTCCTGTGGTCGCTTCGCTCCCCGATCGAACCGGCGATCTACGTGCCGATCGCGCAGGGCTTCTTGCCCGCGCCGTGGCTGGCGCAGGTGCACCTCAGCGTGCGATCGACGAACGGTCCGCCGGCGCGGCTCGCGCGAAGCATCGGTTCGGCGGTCAGTGCGGTGAATCGCGAACTGGCGCTGACGTTCCAACCGCTCGCCGATCAAGTCGATGCGTCGCTGACGCAGGAACGCGTCGTCGCGCAGTTGTCCGGATTCTTCGGCGCGCTCGCGCTGCTGCTCGCGGGACTCGGGCTGTACGGCGTGACGGCTTACGCCGTATCGCGTCGCCGACGCGAGATCGGCATCCGCGTGGCGTTGGGCGCCGCGCCGGCCGGCGTCGTGCGTCTCGTGTTGTCGCGCGTCACGATGCTGGTCGGACTCGGCGTCGTGATTGGGACGGGCGTCAGCCTGTGGGCGTCGCGCTACGTCGCATCCTTACTGTACGGTCTGCAGCCGCGCGATCCGGCGACGCTCAGCGGCGCGGTTGTCGTCCTGGCCGTCGTCGGCGGCCTCGCCGCCTGGCTCCCCGCCCGCCGCGCGTCGCGCATCGACCCCGCGGTCGTGTTGAGGTGCGAGTAAACGCGTGATCGACGACAGTCAGACGCGTCAGCGATCGCGCGCGCCTGTCACGACGGCTTCCGTTGACGGCGTGCTCGCGATGATCATGTCCTGGTAGGGCAAGGCGTGGACGCCGCGCCGCCAATTTCCCTCGACCGTTCGCGTCACGTTCAATCCCGCCAGACGGTAGATCTCGACGATGAGCGACTCCGGAATCGCGACGACGGCCTCAGGTTTATCTCTCCGCGCGACTCGGTGCGAATCGCAATCGACCGGAAACAACTGCAGTGCGTCTTCTGTCGCGGGAACATCAGCTTGCCAGACGAACCAGGTGGCAAACAGCCGTCCGCCAGGGCGGAGCACGCGGCGGGCCTCGCGCAGGTATCTCGATACGGCGTCGGGCAGCATGTGCGTAAACACGGACACACCGATGATGACGTCGAAACTGCCGTCTGCGAACGGAAACGCGAGATCTTCAGGACGAAGCCGGCCGCGCGGATTGTACAAGCTGTTCGCGACGTCCAGACATTGAAAGTGAAAGCGCGGGTAGCGAGGCGAGATCGTTTTCGTGCACCAGGAAACGCTCGAGCGCACGACGTCGAATCCTTCGTAGCGGCCCGGTTCCTGCAGCCACGTCGTGAGCGGGCCGGCCATGCGACCGATCCCACAGCCGATTTCCAGGACGGCGTCGTGGCGGCCCAGCGAGGCGAAGTCCTTGAAGTACTCCAGGAACTGACAGCCGACCGCCACGTAGTCGCCGCCGCCGATGCCGGCGGCACGCAGGGCACGGGCGGGCGGCACCAACGGATTGTCGTTGCGAGTGCGCCACCGCATCTGCGGCGATGCTCTCACTCGGCTCGCTCGCGTTCAAGCGACAAAAGGCCGCATCGTCTTTTCCGGGTTCGGGAACCGTTGCGCGAATTCGGTGTCCAAGCCTGCATGACCTGGCTCTACACGTTGTTGCATCGCGCGCTGCTCTTCCTTTTCGCGGCCGCGTGCGCGGCGCTGACGGGCTGCGGGCCGTCAGTCGACCTCACGCGAGGACTGACCATCGAAGCCGTCTCGACCGGCTGGCTCGACGCCGGCCTGGTCGGCGGCCAGAACAAACTCGTCCCGACCGTCTCGCTGAAGCTGAAGAACGTCTCCGACCGTCCACTGCCGGCGCTGCAGGTGAACGCCGTGTTCCGGCGGGTCGGCGAAGACGACGAGTTCGGCAGCCGCTTCCTGACGGCGGCCACTGGCGACGGCCTCGCCTCGAGTGCGACGACGGACACACTCGTGCTGAAGTCGAATCTGGGCTACACGAGCAGCGATCCGCGCGACGAGATGCTGAAGAACTCGGAGTTCGTCGACGCGAAGGTCGACGTGTTCGCGAAATACGGATCGACGCAGTGGACGCGCGTCGGCGAATACCGGATTGATCGCCGCCTGCTCGCGCGTTAGCGTCGCGACCCTGCTCCTCGCCTGCTGCCCGCCGGTCGGCGCGCAGGTCCTGACGTCCCAGTACGACAACGTACGCACGAGCGCGACGCTGACCGAGACGGCGCTGACGCCCGCCAACGTCAACGCGGCGCAGTTCGGCAAGCTGCGGACGATCAAGGTCGACGGCGACGTCTACGCGCAGCCGCTCTACATCCCGCGCGTCGAGATCCCCGGCAAGGGCGTCCACAACGTCGTCTACATCGCCACCGAGCACGACAGCGTGTACGCGTTCGACGCCGGCGGCCAGCCGGCCGGGCCGCTCTGGCACGTGAGCTTCCTCAAGGACGGCTTCTCGCCCGTGCCCGCGCCGGACACGAAGTGTCCGTTCATCTCGCCTGAAGTCGGGATCACCCCGACACCCGTGATCGATCTGCCGTCGGGCACGCTCTACGTCCTCGCGCGCACGAAGGAAAAGACCGGGCTGCTGACGTCGCGCTACGTGCAGAGGCTGCACGCGCTCGCGGTCAATACCGGCGTCGAGAAATTCGGCGGGCCCGTCGAGATCAAGGCGTCAGTGAAAGGCACGGGCGGTGGGGCGACGGCTGGCGCGTCCCATTTGATCCGCTGCTCGAACTGCCGCGCGCCGGCCTCGCGCTCGCCGCCGGCCAGGTGTACCTGACGTGGGCATCGTCGTGCGACGTGCGGCCGTATCACGGCTGGGTGATGGCGCACGACGCGCGCACGCTGCGGCAGACCGCCGTCTTCAACACGTCGCCCGACGACAACGAGAGCGGAATCTGGCAGGCCGATATGGCGCCCGCCGTGGACGCCGAGGGCGACGTCTACGTCGTCACCGGCAACGGCAGATTCGACGTGGCGGACGGCGGACGCGACTACGGCGACAGCATGCTGAAGCTGCACTTGAACGGCGTCGATCTCGGCGTGAAGGACATCGGCGCGAAGGGCGAGGTCGACGTGTACGGGCGCCTCACGCCGCCTGCCGGTGCGGAGAAGCGATGATCGGCGGGAACGGCGCGGTCCGGTTCAGGAAACGGCGCTCGACGACGAGATGGAACGCGACGCCGGCGAGGAGGCTGACCGCCACCGCCAGCGCGAAGCCGGCCATGAACGGCGCGTCCCAGCGCTGCGCCAGTTTGGCAAGGCGAAGGCAGAGGGGCGCGTGGACGAGATACAGGCTGTAAGACATCACGCCGAGCGTCATCAGGACGCGGCCGAGGCGCGTCGCCGCGATCGCGGTGTCGAACGGCGCGAGCAGCACGAACGCCACCGACACGCCGAAGCTGATCGCCAGCGGCCCGTTCCGTCCCGCGAGCGCCGACGCGAGGGCGATTGCGAAGACCGCGGCCGCCCACGCGCGCCGGCCCGGGACGCGCAGCCAGGCGAACGCCGCGATGCCGCACGCGAACTCGAGCCAGTATTCGAGGAACACGCCATCCCAGCGCCATGACGCCGGCCACTGCGCGAGATGGTACAGCCCGGCCAGCAGCGTCAGGGCCATCAGCCAGTGCCAGCGGTGTCGCGCGGGCGCCAGCAGCGTCAGCGCGACGAGCAGATAGAACTGCTCTTCGAAGCATAGCGACCAGTACGCGGCGTTGACCGCGCCAGGCGCGCCGGCCAATCCCTGCGTCAGCGTCACCACGGCGAGCCACCGGCCGGCGCCGATGTTCACGTACGACGGGGGCTGCGTGAACGCGGCGGCCGCGAACGCGACAACGAGCGTGAAGGCGATGCTCGCCCAGTACGGCGGAACGATGCGGCGCCAGCGGTGCGCGAGGAACTGCGCGAGCGTGGCGTTCTCGCGGCGCGACACCGCCGCGAAGATGCAGTAGCCGCTGACCGGAAAGAACACGAACACGCCGGTCCAGCCGGCGAGCAGCGCTCTCGCCCACCAGCCCCGCTCCGGCGGGATCACCTTGGCCGTGCTGTGAAACGCGATCACCATCAGCGCGCCGACGGCGCGCCAGACGTCGAGCGTGCGATAGGTGTAAGCAGACCCTCCGGGGTTCATTGTCACCAGGGAATGCAGGGGCAATGCCAGAGGGGCTCGCGAGCGGCGGAGCGCGTTCGTGCAGGGGCGCTGCCGGGATCTCGTCAGCGATCCAGGAAATCGCGGGCGATCGCTCTGACGTCGCGGTGTTCGACGTCGGCGGCGTAGTTCATCGCGCGCATCGCGTCCGGCGACACGCGACCCGAGAGCCGCTCGAGCGCGCGGCGCGCCTGCGGATAGCGCAGCAGCGTTTCGGCGCGGGCGACGGCGGCGGCATCGTACGGCGGGAAGTAATGCCGGTTGTCGTCGAGCTGGACGAGATCGAGCCCCTTGATCAATCCGGCGGTCGCATCTCCCGCGATCATGTCGACTTGTCCTGACGCCAGCGCGCGATAGCTCAACGTCAGGTCCATCACATGCGGAGGCTGAGGAAAGCGCATGCCGTACGCCTTCGCCAGCCCCGTGTAGCCATCCGGACGCTCGACGAACTCATAGCCGAAGCCCGCTCGCCAATGCGCCGACTCGCGCGCCGCATCGTCGATCGTCGTCAGGCGAAGCGATCGCGCGTCCGATCCGCGCACGAGAATCGCGAACGTGTTGTTGAAGCCGAGCGGCGGCAGGAGGGTCCGTCCCGTGCGCGCGTAGAGATCGCGCACTGACGAGAAGACGCCGGTCGAATCCATGCTGACGGGTTGATGGAAGACCGCCGTCAGCGCCGTGCCGGTGTACTCGACGTAGACGTCGATGTCGCCGGTCAGCAGCGCGCGATCGCAAATCAGCGTGCCGCCGAGATTGAGCCGCCGCTGAACCGGCAGGCCTTCGCGCTCGATGGATTGCGCAATCAGCTCGCCGAGGACGAGCTGTTCCGTGAAGTTCTTCGATCCGACGACGATCGCGCCGCCCGCCTGCCGTGCCGCAACGCCGCTCGACACCAGCACGATCCCTGTGACAACCGCGGCCGCACTGGCGACCACCCGCCGAGACCAAGAGCGCCGCCGTGCCGACAACTCCCGCTCCATCCAGAGCAGCGATCCGTCGACGGCGAGCGCCAGCACCGCGGCGGGCACAGCGCCGGCGAGAATCACGGTCGTGTCCACCATCGACAGCCCGCGGTAGATGTACTCGCCGAGGCCGCCCGCGCCAATCGCGGCGGCGATCGTCGCCGACCCGACGCCGACGACGGCCGCGACGCGGACGCCGGCGACGATGGACGGCAACGCCAACGGCAACTCGACCAGCCGTAACAACTGACGGGGCGTCATGCCGAGCGCGACGCCCGCCTCCCTGATCGTCGCGTCGATCCCCTGCAGCCCGGCGATCGTGGTGCGGACGATCGGCAGCAGTCCGTACAGGATCAACACGAGGAGCGCGGCGCGCGCGCCGACGCCGCCGACGAACGGCACCGGCAGCAGGAAGCCGAACATCGCCAGGCTGGGCACGGTCTGGACGATATTGGCGATCGCCGTCAGCGGCGCGGCGAGACGTGGCCGCCGCGCGGCGAAGATGCCCAGCGGCACGGCGATCGCGACGGCGACCAGCGTCGATCCGGCGACGAGCAGCACGTGCTGACCGAGCAGCGACGCGAGCTCGACGCGGTGCGCGATCCAAAAGGAGAAGAGAGCGTTCATGTCATCGCTCGGCTGAAGCCTCGCGCTGCGTCGCGATCACGGCGTCCAGGAGTTGACGGACGCGCGGATCCGTCGATGCGGCCACCGCCGCGGGAACATCGCACACCACGAGACGGCCGGCATCGATGACGCCGACGCGATCGCCGAGCGCGAAGGCCTCGCCCATGTCGTGCGTGACGATGATCACCGTCTTCCTGACCTTCTGCTGGATGCGACGGAATTCGGCGCGCAGCTCGGCGCGCGTCATGGGATCGAGCGCGCCGAACGGCTCGTCCATCAGAAGTACCGGTGGATCGGCCGCGAGCGCGCGCGCGACGCCGACGCGCTGGCGCTGTCCGCCCGACAATTCGTCCGGCCATCGCGCGGCGAACTGCTGCGGCGGCAGTCCGACCAGATCGAGCAACTCGCGGACGCGCGCATCCGTGCGCTCGGCGGTCCATCGCTCGAGGCCCGGGACGACCGCGACGTTGTCCGCCACGGTCATGTGCGGGAACAGCCCGATGTCCTGCAGCACGTAGCCGACGCGGCGGCGCAGCGCGATCGGATCCCACTCGCGCGCGTCGCGGCCCTCGACCAGGACGGTGCCGGCGTCCGCCGTCAGCAATCGATTGACGAGCTTGATGACCGTCGTCTTGCCGGCGCCGCTCCGGCCGACGAGCGCGAGGACCTCGCCGGCCTCGACGCCGAGGCTGAAATGGTCGAGCGCGCGCGCGCCGTTGGGCCGCGTGAGTGACACGTCTCTGAACTCGATGGAGAACGTGGACATCAGAGGGCGACACTAACATCAAACCGGGGGGCCACGAATCCTATCGCTGGCATCCGCTCAGATCGCGCCGGCGGCGCATCACTCACGATGGAGGGAGGCAACGGTTTCTTCGGGCGGAACTATCGTGGCGGTCAGGAATACCGGGCTCGCCGCAGCAGGCCCCGTAACGATTCGACCAGCAAATCCTGCTGGATCGTGTGGCTCGTGATTGGCAGCATGGGGATGGGACGGCCGGCCTGACCGGTCGGCAGCCGGACGCGGAGCCTCGCCGCCGCGGGCACGCTGGCGATGACGGCCTCCGCGCGCAACGTCCGCATGGACACGAGGGCCGTCTCGACAGAATAGAACGGGGCGACGGCGAAGTGGCACCGAGCAAGAATGCCTTCGGCGACGTCACGCCGCGCCGAATCCTCATCGATCACGACGATCAGCGGCGCGCTGCCGCCGCGGTCGGGGACGCGACGGCCACCGCGTAAGTTCATTCGACGATCTGCTCTGTGGCGCCGGTCCTTCATTCGTTCTCCCTCACGGCCCGTCGCGTCAGGTTGCCATTCTTACAGGTCCCCCACTGCAAATGCCTCCGCCGCCGGGACGACTGGATTCGTCAGGAGCAACTGTGCGCTGAGACGCGGTCGAGCGCAAGGCGGCAAATCATGGTACGGAGGACAGGAAAGACATAGCCACGGGGCTGCGACCGAGCTGCGCCGAAGTGTGACGTCCCGCGCTGCAGTCACGCCGTGAGGCGTTTCTCCCCAACGACCCTCAGGATCGCTTCCGCCGCCCTTCTGCTCGCGCCTGGGCCGCCCAGCTTCTCGCGCACCGTCGCGAGGCCGGCGCGGATGCGCGCGGCGCGGTCACGATCCGTCAGCATCGACACGGCTTCGGCGGCGACCGCTTCCGGCGTGAACGCTTTCTGCGCGAGCTCCGGGACGATCTTCTCGCCGGCGATCAGGTTCACCATCGCGAACATGTCGAGCGAGACGAGCTGTCGCGCCAGCATATAGGTCACATTCGACAGTCGATAGACGACGACCATCGGCGTGTCGTGCAGCGCGGCCTGCAGCGTCGCCGTGCCCGAGGCCGTGAGCGCGACGTCCGCGGACACGAGCACGGTGTCGGCCTCGCCCTCGACCATCGTCAAGCCACGCGCGGACTCGAAGAGGTGATCGTCCAGGTGCGGCGCGCGCGCGACGATGAACTGGACGCCGGGGACGCGCGACTTGATGAGCGCGGCCGACGCGACGAGATCGGGAAGGATGCGCGACACTTCGTTCGGCCGGCTGCCCGGGAGAATCGCGACCGTCGGCGCCGCCGGCGAAAAGCCGCGCGCGGCGAGAAACTGATCGCGCGTCGAGGAAGCCTTCGCCAGATCGACGAGCGGGTGCCCGACGAATTCCACCGGCACGCCGCCGTCGCGGTAGATCGCCTCCTCGAACGGAAAGATCACGAGCACGCGATCGGCGATCGCGCGAATCGTCGCGAGCCGGCCGGCGCGCCACGCCCAGATCTGCGGGCTGATGTAATAGACGACCGGAATGCCGAGGCGCTTCACTTCGCGCGCGAGCCGCAGATTGAAATCGGGAAAGTCGACGACGACGAGCGCGTCGGGCCGCTCGGCGCGCGCCGCCGCGACGAGCGTGCGGCGCGTGTCGAACAGCTTCGGCAGCTTCGCCAGCACTTCGGTCATGCCGGTGACCGCGACGCCGCGGTAGTCGGCGAGCAGCCGTCCGCCGGCCGCCGCGAAGTGCGGGCCGCCGAGTCCGGAGATCGTCAGCGTGGGATCGAGCGCGCGCAGCTCGCGCGTCAGCGCCCCGGCGTAGAGATCGCCCGAGGCTTCGCCGCACGAGAGCAACAGGCGCGTGCTCAAGAAGCCGGGCGTTTGAAGAACGCGGGATCGACGGCCGTGTTGATCTTGATCTCGGTGACCTGGCGTTCGACGACCAGCGCGCCGACTTTCTGCGTGGCGTGAAACGGCACCTGAATGCCGTCCACGGGACGGTAGTCGGAGAACTGCTCCTCGACGAGGGGACGTCCGGGCGCGTTCGCCGCGAAGGCCCGCTTCTCGATCATCGCGGAGTCCGGATTGATGTACAGGACTATCGGATCGAGATCGGCCGCCGAGACCTCCAGCGCGCGCGTGGTGTGACCGTCGGCATCCTTCGTATCGGCGAGCAGCCGGGTCTTGAGCGTGCCGCTCTTCGCTTCGAGCAGCAGGGACAGCACGTCGCGGCGCAGGCTCGCCCGCGCGTCGCGCGCCACGGTGTCGGGCGCCACGTGGACGCCGCGCGCGTCGGACGCCCAGGCCTGCTTCCCGTCGAATCCCTGGACGAGCCCCGGCGCGTCGACGAGAAACTTGTCGGGGTACTGAATGTAGTTCGTGGTCCGCGTCTCGGCGGGACCGTTCGGCGTCGAGCTCGTCTGCGTCTGCGTCGCCACGATCGTCTTCACGGCGCGCAGCTTGTCGAGGCCGCCTCGCGCGGCGATCACGCGATCGAGCAGTGCGATCGCCTTGGCATGATCTTCGGGAGTTTCGTCGCCAGCGGCGCGGGCCGCCAGTGGTGCCTGGGCCGCCTGATACGGCGCGTACTGCGGCCGCAGGGACGGACCCGTGTGTCCGTCCGGGCGGACACGCAGGTCGGCCCCGACAGCCCCTACAGGAGCGCGCGTCCCCGCCCGCTTGAAATTCGCGGACGTCAGATCGAGATCGGCCAGCTCGACGGTTTCGAAATTGCCGAAGCCGACGCCGTTGAGCTGCGACGCGAACGCCGCGGCGTTGCCGACCAGCACGACCGACAGTCGATCCGGACGCAGCAACGTCCGCGCGACGCGCTGCACATCGTCCGGCGTGACCGCGTTCACACGCTCGCGGAAGGTCTGCAGCTGATCGAGCGGCAGCCCGTAGAACACGGCGTTCATGACCTGCATGGCGATCGCTTCGGGCGTCTCGATCGTCAGCGGGAAGCTTCCGGTCATGTACGCTTTCGCGCCGTCCAGCTCGCGCTCGCTCACGCGCTCGCGCTGCAGCCGCCAGAACTGATCGACGATGAGGCGGAGCACTTCCGTGGTCGCTTCCGAGCGCGTGTTGGTTTCCGCCTCGAAGTCGCCGGCCTCCTTGAGCGCGTCCATGTTCGCCTGCGCGCCGTACGTCAGCGAGCGCTCCGTGCGCAGCACCTGATGCAGCCGGTTGCTGCCCTCGCCGCCGAGAATCCTGATGGCGAGATTGACGGCCATGTAATCCGGGTGCGTGCGCGTGATGCCGAGATGGCCGACGCGCACTTCGGTCTGCACGGCGTCGGGCTTGTTGACGACGATGACGCGGCGCGTCGGGTCGGGCGGATCGATGAAGGTCTGCTTCGGCAGATCCTGCTTCTGCCAGTCGCCGAACACTTTCTTCGCCGTCGTGAACGCCTCTTCAGCCGTGACGTCGCCGACGATCGCGAGGATCGTGTTGTTGGGCACGAAGTGGCTGGCGTGGAACGCCTGTAGATCCTCGCGCGCGATGCCCGCGAGCGTGTCAGGCGTGCCGTTGTCGGGCATCCCGTACGGATGGAAGCCGTAGACCAGCCGATCGAAAACCGAATTCGCGATCCACTCCGGATCCTCGGCGCTCACCTGCAGGCCCGACAGCGTCTGCTCGCGCTGGCGCTCGATCTCGCGCTGCGCGAACGCCGGATGCCGCGCCATGTCGGACAGCATGCGCATGCCGTTCTCGAAGCTGTCCTTCATCACCATCGTGTTGACGAAGGTGAGATCGGTTCCCGCGCCGGCGCCCATCGCGCCGCCGATGAAGTCGATCGCGTCGTTCATCTCCTGCGCGGACTTCGTCGTCGTGCCCTGATCGAGCAGCGACGCGAGCAGGTGCACCAGGCCGAGTTTGCCTTTGGGATCCGAGGCCGAGCCCGTGCGGACGAGGAGGCGCATCGTGACGGCCGGTTGTTCGTGATGAAGAATCGCGACGACCTGCAGGCCGTTCGGCAGCGTCTGGATTTCGTACGGCGGGAACTTGATGTCGCGGGCCGCCAAGGGCCCCGGCGGGCTTTCGATCGGCCACAGGCGGGTTTGCGCCTCTACGAGACCACCGAGGCAGAGAGAGAGCGCAGAGAAGATGAATAAGCCACGGAGACACCGAGACATCGAGCTCATTGCGCACCGCTCTTCCCTGACGGGAGCAGCGTCAGCACGAGCCGGTTCTCAGGTTTGAAGTACGTTCGCGCGACGCGCTGGACGTCGGCGACCGTGATGTTCTGGAAGATGTCGAACTCGCCGTCCGCCGTCTTGATGTCGTTGTGGATCACGACGGCGTGCGCCAGCTGTCCGGCCTTCTGCTGATCCGACTGGCGCCCGAGAATGTAGTCCCGCGCGAACTGGTTCTTCGCGCGCTGCAACTCGTGCTCGGTGATCGGCTCGGTCTTCAGGCGATCGAGCTCCGCAATCAGCGCGTCGGTCACTTCTTCCGGCGTGTGCCCCGGCTGCACGATCGCGACGGCGTAATACAGGTTGGGGTTCTCGATCAGATTCGCCGTGCCGAACGCGGCGACGGCCATCTGCTTTTCGTAGACGAGCTTCTTGTAGATGCGCGACGTCTGGCCGTCGGACAGCACCTTCGACGCGATGTGCAGCGGATAGGAATCCGGGTTGCCGTCGTAGGTGATGTGATACGCGACGACGACCGCCGGCAGCGGCCAGGGCTCGCGCAGCGTGACCTTTTTTTCTTTCGTCTGCGGGGGCTCGACCGGAATGTCGCGCGGCACTTCCTTCGACGGCCGCGGCACGCGGCCCAGATACTGGCTGACCATCTGCACGGCCTGCGTCGGATCGAAGTCGCCGACAAGGACCAGCGTCGCGTTCGTCGGCACGTAGTACGTGTTGTAGAAGTCGCGCACATCGTCCGCGGACGCGGCCTCGAGATCTTCCATGCTGCCGATCGTCGCGTGCTTGTACGGATGCACGGTGAACGCCTGGTCGTAGATGATCTCGTTCAGCCGGCCGTACGGCTGGTTGTCGACGCGCATCCGGCGCTCTTCCTTCACGACTTCGCGTTCGTTCGTGAACGTCTCCCTGTCGACGCGCAGCGTCGCCATCCGATCCGCTTCGAGCCACAGGATCAGCGGCAGGTATTGGGAGGGCACCGTCTCCCAGAACACCGTCTCATCGTCGGTCGTGTAGGCGTTGCTCTGGCCGCCGACCGACGAGATCATCGACGTGTGCGCTTCGGGCTGCACGTTCTTCGAGCCCTTGAACATCAGGTGCTCGAACAGATGCGCGAATCCGGTGCGGCCCGGCTTCTCGTTCTTCGAGCCGACGTGATACGTGAGCTGCAGGTGAACGATCGGGACCGAGTGATCCTCAGACAGGACCAGCGTCAGGCCGTTCGGCAGCGTCGTGATCTGGTATTGAAGTTTCGGCGGACGAACCGCCGCGGATGAAGGCTGCGTGGCCGCGACAATTGCGAGCGCCGCGACCACCGTGGCGGCGAGACACCGGGACCCTCTGACCATGAGGTCGATTATCTACTGAGTAGGCGGAAACCGGCGAGGCCCCAGGATTGAGGTTGCAGCTCGAGCGGATCGGCGTCGACCCGGCGCTCGAAGCCCGCGAACAGCTCGACGGCGCCGGCCCGGCCGCTCAGGCGGACACCGGCTTCGAGGACGCCGCCGGCCTGGGCGCCGCGGTTCAATTTCGCGTTGTCGACACCGTAGAAATCGGTGCGACCGTGGGCGAAGAGCCCGGCGCGCGCGTTGACGGCCCGCCGCACGAGGACGTCGACGTCGCCCTTCCAGAGATAGTCGAGGTTGTCGTGCTTGGTCATGCGCGCTACCCCCGCGACGACGTCGACCGTCGCGCTGCCGACGCGCTCGCGCCGCAGCGCGCGCACGCCCAGGCCATTCCAATCGATCGGGATCGTCTTCGCCCGGTCGCCGAGGTGGCGCGAGAGGTGGCTGAACACGGCCGCGACCTCGGTCGCGCCGAAGCGCTTCGAGAGCGACCCTTCGAGCGCGTAGTTGCCCTGGTTCGGATCGAACGCCCGGATCTGCCGTCCGAGGACGGCCTCGTAGTCGATCAGGACGTTGAAGCGCCCGGAGACGTAATCGACGACGTCGAGGCCGCCGCCGAAATGCGTGTCCCACACGAACCGATCGTCGTCAATCGCCAGCCTGGCGGCGTTCATGTGAAAGTCCGTGCGCGACATGAACTGCGTGCTGTCGGGCGCCGGCGCGACGACGGGCTGCTGCGCGGCGGCGCGGCTCGCTGCGAGCATCAGGAAACAGATCGCGACCGCCGAGTGTCTCATCATCGTGTGGCCGACCGCTTCGAACGTTTCGACGCCTTCGCGTTGGACCTCGATGTCGCTTTCGACTTCCGCGTCGCGCGCTTTCGCGGATGGAGCGCGGTCGATTGCGTCGCGAGCCGCCGCTCGAGCTCCTCGAGCCGCTTCTTCAGCTCCGGCAGATGGCGAAAGATGACGGACGACTTCCGCCACTCGGCATGCTCGATCGCCGGATGGCCGGTCACGAACGCGCCGGCCTCGACCGAATTCAGCACGGCGCTCTTCGCGCCGACCATCGCGCGCTTGCCGACCGTGATGTGGCCGGTGACGCCCGTCTGCCCCGCCATCATGACGTCGTCTTCGATCGCCGTGCTGCCGGCGATTCCGACCTGCGCCGCGAGCAGGACGCGCCTGCCGATCGTGACGCCGTGCGCGACGTGGACGAGGTTGTCGAGCTTGGTGCCGGCGCCGATGCGCGTCTCGCCGACGGCCGGGCGATCGATCGTCGAGTTGGCGCCGATCTCGACGTCGTCTTCGATCACGACGTCGGCGTGCTGCGGGATCTTGAGATGCGTGCCGTCCTTCTGCCGCGCGAAGCCGTAGCCGTCGCTGCCCACCACGACGCCGTCGTGCAGCACGACGCGGTGCCCGATGACGACGCCTTCGCGGATCGACGTCTGCGAATGGATGACGCAATCCTCGCCGATGCGCGCCTCGGGACCGATGACGACGTTCGGATAGATGACGGTGCGCGCGCCGATCGACGCGCCCGATCCAATCGTCACGAACGGACCGATCGACACGCCCGGACCGATCGTCGCGTCGGGCGCGACCGCGCTCAGGCGATCCACGCCCTTCGCGGGCGGCGTCGTGCGGACGAAGAACTGCAGCGCGCGGGCGAACGCCGTGTACGGATCGTCGCAGCGCAGCACGGCCAGGTGCGCCGGCGCCGCGTCCTGCAGTCCGAGGATGATCGCGGACGCTTTGGTCGTCGCGACGTGCGACGCGTACCGCGGGTTCGCGACGAACGTGAGATCGCCCGTGCGCGCCTGATGAATGCCGGTCACGCGCCGGATCTCGATGCGGCCGTCGCCCTCGAGACGGCAGTGCAACCGGTCAGCGATGTCCTGAAGTGTCAAGGCGTCAATCGTCTTCGGCGGGACGCGCGAGTATAACACGCGGATCGTCGCCGGCCCGGCCCGGCCGGGCGCGCCACGGCAGGGCGCCGAGCCCCCGCTGCGCGCCGCGCAACGACAGCAGATGGCCGGCGACGCGCAGCGCGAAGTAGTACGCGAGGAGGTTCGGCCCGGGCACGATGGCCAGCAGACCGGACACGGCGAACGCCAGGCCGTCGATGGCGAGCCACCTCGCATGATGACGCCGCGCGTGCCTTAGGAGCATCCGGGAGAGTTCGACCGCCGCCGGCTCGCCGAGGCCGCGCGGAAACACGAGCGTCGCCTCGTCCGCCTCCCGCAGCCGCCACAGCGTGCGCTGTTCGTCGATCGCTTCGGCGGCGGATCGGATCACGCGGTCGCGAAGCCGGGCGAGCAACCCTGACGACGGCACGCGGTGCGCCGCCTCGACCGCCGCGTGCCATTTCGTCTCGAGCGCGCGAAGGCGTCCTCTCCAGAATCCGGCCGACTGACGAGGCGCGGCGTCGCGATCGTGGGGCTCCGAGTACAACTCGAAGCGCCCGCCGGGTTCCGGGATCAGATAGACCACGAGGGAATTTGGTAATGTGGTCATCTGGTTATCGGGTCATTGCGCGCGCGCGATCCAATGACTAGGTTACTAGATGACTCGATGAACACATTCGATCAATGACTCCCATCGATCTCATCATCCGGCTCCTGCTCGCCGCCGGCCTCGGCGCCGCGATCGGCATCGAGCGCGAGTTCCGCCACAAGTCGGCGGGCCTGCGGACCAACATGCTCATCGCGCTCGGCTCGGCGCTCTTCACCGTGATGTCGATTCGGTTCGCGGCCGCGGCCGGGACGCCCGATCGCATCGCGTCCGGCATCGTGACGGGTATCGGGTTTCTGGGCGCGGGGGCCATCCTGCAGAGTGGCGGCACGGTGCACGGAATGACGACGGCGGCGACGATCTGGGTGAACGCGGCGGTCGGGACCGCGGCGGGCGCGGGCGAGTACGCGATCGCGTCGGTCGCGACGCTCATCACGCTGGTCGTCCTCGCGCTGCTCCAGCCGGTCGAGAATTATTTCGAGCGGCGCAAGCCGTAACTATTTCTTCTTCTGCACCGGCCGCGCGCCTTCGAGCGCCAGCGCCGGCTTGCCCGCCTGCTCCCACGCGCTGATGATCAGGCTGGCGGTGTCGGTGATCGCCGCGGCGAGCTGCTTTTCCAGGATCGGTTTCACGGCCGCGAAGAACTTCTCGAAGTAGACATCGTCGTACGCGTCACGTCCGGCGATCGCGTCACTGTCGGCTTTGATGATGGTGTCGACCGATCGATTGGCCGCGATCAGCGCGTCGAACGCCGCGTCGCGCGCGCTGGTGACGCTGCGAGGCGGCGCGGGATTGATCGTCAGCCGAGCGAGATAGCGCTCGAGCAGCTCGGCTTCGAAGCGCGAGTGCACGCCGGTGTTCCCGGTGAGCTGGCCGTCGTAGTTGTTCGACGCGTGCAGCGGCTGGTTGGCGTCCTGGATGTAGTGGCCCATCACGGGCGCGAACAGCGCGACGTCGTTCGGCGAGTAGCGTCCCCCGCGCGCGAATCCTTCGAAGCCGCGCCGCAGGTTGCCGAACATCTCCGCTTCGCGCCACGGCAGCATGCCGAGCCGCTTGAGCGCGGCTTCGCCGAATTTCCCGAGCGCCGCGCCATACTCACGCGGCATCGCCGTGAACGGCGGCGGGCCGAATTCCCGCGCGCCGAAGTCCATGAAGTGATTCGGATCGTCTTCCCATCCGACGTTGCGCCACAGGTCGGGATCGATGGCGCGCACCACCATTTCGGCGCGATAGCGCTCGAAGAACGGCTTCAGCGGCGCCGGCAGCAAGTCGATCGCGCGCCCCATGATGTACCGGTGTCCGGTGAACCCCCACGCGCGCGCCGGCGACGGCGCAAGCATCACCGTGACGAATGCGACCGCGGCAAAGAATCTGTTTCGGTTGCGCATGCTTGGTATATTAGGCGAGCCGCCAGTCGCGGGCCACGTCACCCTTGGATAATCTGACGCACACCCTGTTCGCCGTCACGCTCGGGCGCACGCCGCTCGGGCGCGCGGGCCGCGGCACGACCGCGGCGCTCGTCCTCGCGTCGAACGCGCCGGACATCGACTTCATCACGACGGCGGGCGGGGCCGTGAACTACCTCAAATGGCACCGCGGCCCGACGCACGGCCCGCTCGGCATCGTCGGTCTGGGCCTCGCCGCGGCCGCGCTCGTGTGGGCGGGCCAGCGCTTCAACCGTCGATGGAAAGATGAGTCGCCGGACGCGTCGTTTCTGATGCTCTTCGTCATCTCGATGATTGGCGTGCTGTTCCACATCCTGATGGATCTGCCGACGTCCTACGGATCGCGCATCCTGAGTCCATTCGACTGGCACTGGTTCGCGTTCGACTGGATGCCGATCGTCGACATCTACCTCTTGATCGTCCTGATGGCCGGCATGCTGTTCGGGCGCGGGTCGGCGGACGCGCGGCGTCGCAACGCGACGATCGTCCTGGTGCTGATGGCGGCCAACTACGGCGTGCGCGCGGTCGCCCATCACCAGGCGCTCGCGCTGGTGCCACGCGTCTTCGGACCGACGCTGCCCGCGCGATGCGATCCGGCCGCGCCGGAGACGCTGCTCGATTCGTGGCCGCGTCCCACGGCACCGCCGCGGCCGGCGGCGCGCACGCGCTGTCTCGTCGAAGCGGCCGCGCTGCCCTCGTTCAGTTCGCCGTTCTCCTGGCGGATCGTCGCGCAGTTCTCGAACGCCTACGAGCTGCGCGACATCGACATCCTCGATGCGCGATTGCGCGGCGCCGGGGAGGACACGGACGTGCCGTGGCGCACGAACGTGCGGTATCCCAACGTCTGGACGCCGGCGGTCGCGACAGCCGCCACGACGGCCACCGGCGGCGTGTTCCTCGGCTTCTCACGGTTTCCGGCCGCGCGATCGGTGGAGGATCCGCAGCACGTCATGACGGTGCGCATCACGGACATGCGGTTCGTGGCCGGGCCGGCACCCGTCGATTCGCCGCTCCGCCGCGACAATCTGTTCACGGCGCGCGTGCGCATCGGCCCGGACGGCCGCGTCCTCGACGAAGCGCTCGGCCGCTGAGCCGTCAGCGATCGCCGAAGACTTCCGCGTCGAATCGCTTCAGCGTCGCGCCGTTCTTCCAGGCGTCGCGCGGCAATCCCGCCTTCACGCACGTCTGCACGACGAACGTCTCGCGATCCCACCGCCATTCCGTCGCCACCTGCGGCAGCAGCAGGCCGCGGCGCCAGTGCATCTCGACGACGAGGCCGTGGCGGCCGACCTCGATTTCTTCGATCGCGGTCACCGGCTCGAGCGGGCCGAGCAGGGACAGCTCGAAGTCGAGATGCGGCAATTCGGCGGCGGTGACCGGAGGGAATCTGGGATCGGTGCTGCACGCCGCGATCGCGCACCGGACGATCACGTGGCCGAGCGGATCCGTCGCCTCGACGTGGCCGATGCAGCCGCGAAGATCGCCGCGACTGTGCAGCGTGACGAACGCGCCGCCGCGCCGCGCGCACACGCCGTCCGACGGTGGCGACGGTAACGCGGCAGCGCCCACGTGGGCCGCGACCGCGTCTCGCGCAAGCTGCAACAGGAGCCGGCGATCCTCTTCGGCGGTCATCCCCTTCCGTGTCCTCCGTGGTTACATCTTCCTAAACGTGCCGAGCGCCGCCGCGAGATAGCCGACGACGGACGACTTGTCGCCGGACACGTCGCCTGAATCCGCGTAGTTGAGAACCACGGCGTCGCGCGCGCCGAGCTCGCGCGCCGCGCGCATGACGGCGACCGTCGGTCCCCCGCCGCACGCGTGGTCGGGCTCTTGGTCGAGCGCCGCCTGCAGGCCGTCGGCGTCGAAGCGCGACACGCAGTCGATCACCACGCGATCCAGCGCCGCGGCTGCGGGCGCCTCGTGATAGTGCGAGAGATCCGTGCTGGCGACGAGCAACGTGCGCGAACCGCGCAGGACGCGCGCGAGCGCATCACCGAGCGCGGTCGCCGTCGACGCCGTCTGATGCCCCATCACGAGCGGCACGATCGGCGCGCCGGGCGCCAGCCGCTGGACGAACGGCAGTTGCATCTCGAGCGAGTGCTCGCGCGCATGCGCGGGCGGATGCTCTCGAATCACGGGAGAGGCCGCGAGCAACGCGCGCGCGCACGCCGCGTCGATCGACGCCACGCCGAACGGCGACGCGAATCCGCCGTCGGCGACGATGGACACGCCCTCGAAGCCGACGAAATGCGACGGTCCGACGAGGACGACGCGATCGAACGCGCGGCCCCGCACGAGGCAGTAGGCGTGCGCGGCGACGGGCCCGGAGTACATGAGCCCGGCGTGGGGTGCAATGAGACCCATGAGGTCCCCATCGAGATCGCGAGTCGTCGCGTCGAGATGACGATCAACGGCAGCGGCCAGCGCGGACGCTGATCCCGGATACCAGCTCCCAGCAACGGCCGCCGGACGAATGTGCATGGCTTTCTTCGCATGCTAGCATTTGCCATGCCTCCGGAGTTTTCACGGGACCAGATTGCGGCCATCGCCGAGCTGGCCCGCCTCGAGCTCGATCCCGCCGAAGTCGAGCTCTTCGCGCGGCAGCTGGGCGAAATCCTCGCGTACGCCGAGCACGTGCAGCGCGCCGACACGACCGGCGTCCCGCCGACGGCGAGCGTCGTCACGCGCCACGCCACGGACCGCGCGGACGAGGTGCGGCCGTCGCTGGATCGCGGCGTCGCGCTCGAGAGCGCGCCCGATCCCGCGCTGGACGCGGGATTCTTCAAGGTGCCGCGAGTGATCGGATGACGTCCCGCAGCGAGACCACCGTTCGCAGCGTCCGCGACCAGATCCGATCGCGGGCGCGGTCCGCGTCCGACGTCTGCCGCGACGCGCTCGCGCGCATCCAAGCGCTCGATCCACAGCTCCACGCGTTCAACACGGTCGTGGCCGCACGCGCGCTCGCGCGCGCCGGCGAGATCGATCGGAGCTTCGATCGGTGGCGCGATCGCCCGCTGGTCGGCGTGCCCGTCGCGCTCAAGGACAACATGTGCACGCGCGGCGTCCGGACGACGGCGTCGTCGCGCATGCTCGAGCACTACGTGCCGCCGTACGACGCGACCGTCGTCGAACGCCTCGAAGCGGCCGGCGCGGTCATCGTCGGCAAGACCAATTGCGACGAGTTTTCCATGGGCTCGTCGAACGAGAACTCGGCGTTCGGACCGGTGCACAATCCGTGGGCGCTCGACCGCATTCCTGGCGGCACGAGCGGCGGATCGGCGGCGACGGTCGCGGCGCGCCTCACGCCGCTCGCGCTCGGCTCCGACACCGGCGGCTCGATCCGGCAGCCCGCGTCGCTGTGCGGCGTCGTCGGTCTCAAGCCGACGTACGGCCGCGTGTCGCGGTACGGTCTGATCGCGTTCGCCTCGTCGCTCGATCAGATCGGGCCGATCGCGCGCACGGTCGACGATGCGGCGCTGGCGCTTGGCGTGCTCGCCGGAGCGGATCCGCGCGACGCGACCAGCGCGCCCGAGCCCGTGCCGGATTACACGGCGGCGCTGACCGGCGACGTGCGCGGCGCGCGCATCGGCGTGCCGCGCGCGCTCCTCGAGCAGGGTGTGGACGCCGACGTGTCGCGCGCGATCATGGCGGCGCTCGACACGCTCGCCGCGCGCGGCGCGACGCTCGTGGACGTCCTGCTGCCGCACGCAGACTACGCGATTCCGGTCTACTACCTCGTCGCGACAGCGGAAGCGAGCTCGAATCTCGCGCGGTACGACGGCGTGCGCTACGGCTTCCGGGCCGCGCCCGGCACCCGGCCTTCGCAGGATGCGCCTGCTTCGGCGGGGCAAGCCCAGCACCCGGCGCCCGGCACGGCACCCAGCACCCCGCGCTCAGCACTCGGCACCATGTACGCTCAAACGCGCGCGCGCGGATTCGGCCCCGAGGTGAAGCGGCGAATCATGCTCGGCACCTACGTCCTGAGCGCCGGGTACTACGACGCGTACTACCTCAAGGCCCAGCAGGTCCGCACGTTGATCCTCCGCGATTACGAAGAGGCGTTCGGCGGCGCGAACGCCGTCGACGCGATCGCGATGCCGACGAGCCCGACGCCGGCGTTCAAGATCGGCGAACGCGTCGACGATCCGCTGCAGATGTACCTGGCCGACGTGTTCACGGTGAGCGCGAACCTCACCGGACTCCCGGCCGTCAGCGTCCCGTGCGGGTTCACGGGCGGCGGCCTGCCGATTGGCTTGCAGCTGACGGGCCGGCGCTTTGACGAAGCGGGGCTGCTGCGCCTCGCCGACGCGTACCAGCGCGAGACCGAATGGTGGAAACCGGCACCGCCGATCGTGAAGGGCTGAAGTCGCCCGACTGGGCGACATTCACCGACGACGCGCTGCTCGCGCTGCGCATGTGCGATCTCGATCTGTCGATCGAGGGCACCGAGGTCGAGCCGCGGATCGCGCAGCTCAACGCCGAGCTCGACGCGCGCGGCCTGAAGGTCCGCATCCGCTACTGGCTCTCCGACGAATGGTTCACGCCGGACGGCGTGCCGGGCATCGCGATCCCGTTCTACCTGGCGCATCCGCGCCTGCAGAAGCTCGAGCTCGCGCAGATGCTGGAAGTCGAAGGCGGCGATCCGGTGTCGTGCATGCGGATCCTGCGGCACGAGGCGGGCCACGCGATCGACAACGCGTACGCGCTGCGGCGGCGGCCGACGCGCCGCCGCCTGTTCGGCAATCCGGAGACGCCGTATCCGGAGTACTACACGCCCAAGCCGTACAGCAAGAGCTTCGTCCACCACCTCGATCACTGGTACGCGCAGAGTCATCCCGACGAGGACTTCGCCGAGACGTTTGCCGTGTGGCTCGATCCCCAGTCGGCGTGGGCCGCGCAGTACGCGGGATGGCCGACGCTGCGCAAGCTCGAGTACATGGACCGCCTCATGCGCGAGCTGGCGCGCGCGCGTCCGCGCGTGCGATCGAAGGCGACGGTCGATCCGCTGCGGCGCCTGCGCAAGACGTTGGGCGAGCACTACAAGAAGAAGCGCGAGCACTACGGCCTCGACCATCCGGACTTCTACGATCGCGATCTGCGCTACCTGTTCTCGAACGCGCCGCAGCACGCGAAGCGCCCGCTCGCCGCGCAATTCATCCGCCGCATTCGTCGCGAAGTGCGCAGCACGGTCGCGAGCTTCACCGACAGCTACCAGTACACGATCGACCAGCTGATCGAGACGATCGTCGAGCGCTGCCGCGCCGAGGGCCTGCATCTGACCGAATCGGAACGGGAATCCAAGACCGACTTCCTGGTCTTCCTCACCGTCCAGACGATGAACTATCTGCACAGCGGACGGCACCGGGTGGCGCTGTGAGCGCCAAGCTGCGCGTGCTCGCGCTCGTGCACCGGCACCTGATCCCGCCCGATCAGATCGAGGAAGGCACCGACATCACGTCGGCGCCGTGGCGCACCGAGTACGACGTCATGTCGACGCTGCGCGGCATGGGCCACGAGGTCCAGGTGCTCGGCGTCCACGACGACCTCCGCGACATCCGGCGCGCCGCGACCGAATGGAAGCCGCACATCGCCTTCAATCTGCTCGAAGGCTTCGACGACATCGTCATCTTCGACCAGAACGTCGTGTCGCACCTCGAGCTCCTCAAGCTCGCCTACACGGGCTGCAATCCGCGCGGGCTGCTTCTGGCGCGCGACAAGTCGCTGTCGAAGAAGCTGCTCGCGTACCACCGCATTTCGGTCCCCGAGTTCGAGGTCTACCGCGTCGGCCGGCCGGTGAAACGGCCCAAGCGTCTGGCGTTTCCGCTGATGGTGAAGTCGCTGACGCAGGAAGCGTCGATCGGCATCTCGCAGGCCTCGGTCGTCGACAGCGACGAGAAGCTGGCCGAGCGCGTCGCCTTCATCCATCAGAGCATCGGCACGGCGGCCATCGTCGAGCAGTACATCGAGGGCCGCGAGCTGTACGTCAGCATTATCGGGAATCAGGCGCTGCAGGCGCTGCCGGTCTGGGAATTGTTCTTCTCGAACATGCCGCCCGACGCCCGGCGCATCGCGACCGATCGCGTGAAGTGGAGCGTGAAGTACCAGAAGAAGTACGGGATCGACAGCGGGCCGGCGAAGGATCTGACCGATGTGCAGGCCGAGA
Source organism: Terriglobia bacterium (assembly GCA_020073005.1). Classification (GTDB taxonomy): domain Bacteria; phylum Acidobacteriota; class Vicinamibacteria; order Vicinamibacterales; family CAVVIG01; genus SRVP-36. The sequence continues at coordinate 78,035 of JAIQFX010000030.1, forward strand.
AGATCCAGCATCTGTGCAAGCGCGCGTACCGCGCGCTCGAGTTGAGCGGCTACGCGCGGATCGATCTCCGCCTGGACGAGGCCGGCCACGTGTGGGTCCTCGAAGCGAATCCCAATCCGCAGATCGCGCGCGGCGAAGATTTCGCGGCGTCCGCCGAGAAGGCCGGGATCAGCTACGAGGGCGTGTTGCAGCGGATCATCAATCTCGGTCTGCGCTGGCAGCCGGAGAGTGTGGCTTGAGAGAAACTTAGAAGTGAGAACTTAGAAGTAAGAAGTGAAGAGGGGCCTGCCCCGCCGAAGCCCGCGTCAGCGCGCGTAGGCGGGACGCGAGGCGAGCTTCACGATCACCACCACGAGCCCAACCAACGCCAGGATCGGCAGCAGCGGAATCAGCAGCGCGAACCCCACGGCAAACACCGCAATCGCGACGCCGACGAGCGCGGTCACCAGCACGATCGGCAGGACGATGAGGGCCACCGTCGTCTTGATGAGCAAGATCCGGAACGGCAGCGTCAGCAGGAAGAACATATAACCGTCACTTACGAGCCGCCGCCTCGACAAGTTCCGGCGCCCGGAGCTGATCGGCCGGCCCGTGCGGCGCGCTCGGCGAGAGATAGACCATCGGCTGATGGGTGATCCGCTCGTCGAGGCTCTTCACCACTCTGGCCGCGCCCCCGGCGGTCTTCTTCGTCTTCGTGAAGCCGACGATGATGCAGAACCCGATGAAGAGGACGAGAACGAAGACCGTGCTCGACGCCAGTCCCTGAAGGGCGCCGATCGCTATTTGGATGACGTCGTCGCTCATGCCTCAGCCCCCGCGGGCGCCGCTTTCGGCGCCGGAATGGTGTAGTAGACGAGACCGCGCCGCACTTCCTCCATCGCGACGCGCTCGGCCTTGTGCGCAAGGGGCACGTCCTCGCCCAGCCTGACCCTGGCGCCTTTGCGCAGTTGTTTCGCCCTGAGCGCGGCGACGTCGACAAAGAGGAATCGGCTGCTGATGGGTGCCGCAGGCTCGGCCGGAATGAGCGGGCTCTCTGACTGTTCAATAGGCAGTGTTGTGTCTTCCATGACGGACCTCAAGGGTAGCATGCACCCCGGAAGGGCGGGAAGGGCGAACCCCCTCCCGCCTCTCCTGCCATTTTCTTACGCCGCGACGTCGACTTTGATCGACCGCGGTTTGGATTCCTCACGCAGCGGCAGCCGCACGGTGAGGACGCCGTTCTTGTACTCCGCCGACACCTTGGCCGGGTCGACGGTCTGCGGCAGCGAGAACGCGCGGCTGAACGAGCCGTAGCGCCGCTCGACGTGATGGAACTGCTCTTCCTTCACCTCGGTGGACAGCTTCTTCTCGCCGGACATGGTGAGCGTGCCGTTTTCGACGGTGATGTTGATGTCTTCACGCGTCATGTCCGGCAGCTCGGCCTTCAGCACGAGCTCGTGATCGCCGTTCTGGTAGATGTCGACCGGCGGCACCCACGAATTCGCGGCCACGAACCCGAAGTCACGGAATGGATCCCAACGAACGATCGCCATAAGTCCTCCTGCGTTATCTGGTCTCTGCGTATTCCGCATCGACAACTTCCGCGTCCTTGACGTTGCTGTCCGGCGCGCCCTGGGCGCCGGACGCCGGCGCGCCCTGCGCCGCTTTGTAGAGATGCTCGGCGATGGAGTGCGACGCCTTCTGCAGCCGGTCGGTCGCCGCCTTGATCGCGTTGCTGTCTTCGCCTTCGATCGCCTTCCGGGCGTCGGCGATCGCGGCTTCGATGGCCGACAGCTCGCCGACCGCGATCTTCTCGCGGTTCTCGTTGATGGTCTTCTCCACCTGATACGCGAGCGTGTCCGCCTGATTGCGCGCGTCGATCAGGTCGCGCCGTGCCTGGTCCTCCGACGCGTGGCTCTGGGCTTCCTTGACCATCCGATCGACCTCGTCCTTCGACAGGCCGCTCGATCCGCTGATGGTGATGTTCTGTTCCTTGCCCGTCGCCATGTCCTTGGCCGTCACCTTGACGATGCCGTTGGCGTCGATGTCGAACGACACCTCGACCTGCGGCAGCCCGCGCGGCGCCGGCGGCAGACCCACCAGGTGGAAGCGGCCGAGCGTGCGGTTGTCGCGCGCCAACGGCCGCTCGCCCTGGAGGACGTGCACTTCGACGCTCGTCTGGTTGTCGGTCGCCGTCGAGAAGACCTCGCTCTTCCGCGTCGGGATCGTCGTGTTGCGGGTGATGAGCGGCGTCATGACGCCGCCGAGCGTTTCGATGCCGAGCGACAGCGGCGTGACGTCCAGCAGCAGGACGTCCTTCACTTCGCCCGAGAGGACGCCGCCCTGCACGGCCGCGCCGACCGCCACGACCTCGTCCGGATTGACGCCCTTGTGCGGATCCTTGCCGAAGAATTCACGCACGAGCTGCTGCACTTTCGGCATGCGCGTCGACCCGCCGACCAGCACGACTTCGTCGACTTTCCTCGGATCGATGGCCGCGTCCGCCAGCGCCTGGCGCACGGGCGCCATCGTCCGCTGCAGCAGGTCGTCGACCAGCTGCTCGAGCTTGGCGCGCGTCAGCTTCATCGCGAGATGCCTCGGCCCGCTCTGGTCGGCCGTGACGAACGGCAGGTTGATCTCGGTTTCGAGCGCGGTCGACAGCTCGATCTTGGCTTTTTCCGCGCCTTCCTTCAGCCGCTGCAGGGCCATGCGATCCTTCGACAGATCGATGCCGTCGCTCTTGCGGAACTCGCCGACGAGCCACTCGATGATGCGATCGTCGAGATCGTCGCCGCCCAGATGCGTATCGCCGTTGGTGGCCTTCACCTCGACGACGCCTTCGCCCACTTCCAGCACGGAGATGTCGAACGTGCCGCCGCCGAAGTCGTACACGGCGATGGTCTCGTCCTTCTTCTTGTCGAGACCGTAGGCGAGCGCGGCCGCCGTCGGCTCGTTGATGATGCGGAGCACGTTGAGACCGGCGATCTTGCCCGCGTCTTTCGTCGCCTGGCGCTGGGAATCATTGAAGTAGGCCGGCACCGTGATCACGGCGTCGGTCACTTTCTCGCCGAGGTAGTTCTCGGCCGCCTGCTTCAGCTTCTGCAGCACCATCGCGGAGATTTCCGGCGGCGAGTACGTCTTCCCGCGCGCCTCGACGCGCGCGTCCCCGTTCGGCGCGCTCCCCACGGTGTAGGGCACGCGTGACGCCTCGCTCGACACCTCGTTGAACTTCCGGCCCATGAAGCGCTTGATCGAAAAGATCGTGTTCTCGGGATTCGTGACCGCCTGCCGCTTCGCCACCTGCCCGACCAGCCGCTCGCCATCTTTCGTCAGGGCGACGACCGACGGCGTGAGGCGCGCGCCTTCCTGGTTCACGATGACCGTCGGCTGCCCGCCTTCCATCACGGAGACGACCGAGTTCGTCGTGCCCAGATCGATTCCAATCACTTTGCCAGCCATAGGAGTTGCTCCTCGGTTTTTCTGTAGATACCCGCATCATAGGACTACTATTAGTGTGTGTCAAGCAGCTTATATGATCGTATAAGACTCATATAACTACATCATGCTATCCCACATGTCATCTTGATGTTACCGGGACGCTGGCGGTCGGAATGGCCTCTGTGACATCATGCTTCCAGCGTCCCTCATGGCTCCCCTGCGCATCCTCTTTATTGGCGACATCGTCGGGAAACCCGGCCGCGACCTCGTGAAGAGCGGGCTGTCGGCGCTTCTCGAGCACCATCAAATCGACTTCGTCATTGCCAATGTCGAGAACGCCGCAGCAGGCTTCGGCATCACGCGCGAGATTGGCGATCAGTTGCTCGACGAAGGCATCGAGGTGATGACGTCGGGCAATCACATCTGGGATCGCAAGGAAGCGCTCGACTACATCGGCACCGAAGCTCGGCTGCTCCGGCCGGCCAACTACCCTGCCGGCGCGCCCGGGAACGGCAGTTATCTCGCGCGCACGCAGGACGGCCGCGCCGTCGGGGTGGTCAACGTCATGGGGCGCGTCTTCATGGTCGGCATCGACGACCCGTTTGCAGTCGTGCAGCGCGAGATCGAGGCGCTCCGGCCCCGGACGCGGATCATCTTCGTGGACTTCCACGCGGAAGCGACGTCGGAGAAGCAGGCCATGGGGTGGCACCTGGACGGCAAGGTCACGGCCGTCGTCGGCACGCACACGCACGTGCAGACCGCCGATGAACGAGTGCTGCCCAAGGGCACGGCGTACATGACCGATGTCGGCATGACGGGACCGCACGATTCGATCATCGGCGTCGAGGTCGGCGCGGCGCTCAGCCGGTTTCTGACCGCGATGCCGGCGAAGTTCGAGACGGCGACCGGAAACCCGAGGCTCAACGCCGTGATCATCGAGGCGGACGATGCCACGGGCAAAGCGCTCGGCATCGAGCGCGTGAGCGACAGCCTCGACGAGTTGAAGGCGCTCGCCGCGTCACTCAATCCGCAATCGACAATCTGAAATCTGCCCTCTGAAATCTGAAATTCCTATGTCGGACCTTTTCGATCTGCCGTTCGAAGACGACGAGCGGGACGTCGCGGAGCCGCCGTCGGCGGTCGCGCCGACGCCTGTCGCCGCGCGGCGCGTGCTGACGGTCACCGAGCTCACAGTCAAGGTCCGTGACCTGCTCGAGGCGGAGTTCGCGGAAGTCCTGGTCGAGGGCGAACTGTCGAACTGCAAAGTGTGGAACACCGGTCATCTGTACTTCACGCTGAAGGACGGGTCGTCGCAGATTCGCGGTGTCGTGTTTCGCACCGCCCTGCGCTATCTCAAGTTCAAGCCCGCCGACGGACTGCGCGTCGTCGCGCGCGGACGCGTGTCGGTCTACGAACCGAAGGGCGAGTACCAGCTCGTCTGCGAGTACATGGAGCCGCAGGGCCTCGGCGCGCTGCAGCTCGCCTTCGACCAGCTGCGGAAGCGCCTGCAGGACGAAGGCCTGTTCGACGCGGCACGCAAGCGTCCGTTGCCCGCGTTGCCGCGCAAGATCGGCATCGTGACGTCGCTCGATGGCGCGGCCATCCGCGACATCATCAAGATCCTCCGGCGCCGCCACGCCAACGCGCATCTGATCATCCGTCCGGCGCGGGTGCAGGGGGAAGGCGCCGCGCTCGAAATCGCGCGCGGCCTGCGCGCGCTCGGTCGCGTGCCGGGCGTCGAGGTGGTGATCGTGGGTCGCGGCGGCGGGTCGATCGAGGATCTCTGGGCCTTCAACGAAGAAATCGTCGCGCGCGCGATCGCGCAGTGCCCCGTACCGGTGATCTCGGCCGTCGGTCACGAATCCGACGTGACGATCGCGGATTTCGTCGCCGATCTGCGGGCGCCGACGCCGTCAGCGGCCGCCGAGTTGGTCGTCGCCGCCACGGATGACTTCGCGAGCCGGATCGACGGACTGCGCGACCGGCTTCGCGCCGCGGCGCGCGGACGCGCGCAGGGCCTCAGCCGCCGCGTTCATGCCGCGGACGGCCGACCGGCGTTTGCGGGTTTCCGCGGGCGGCTGGCGATGCGCGCCCGGTATGCGGGCGATCTCGCGCACACGCTCGACCGGCTGATGCGCGACGCGCTCGTCGCCCGCGAGCGGCGACGGCAATCGCTCGAGCGTCAACTCGCGACGTTCGACGTCGGCCGCCGGCTCGCGCAGTTCCGCGGCCGCCTCGACACATCGTCGGAGGCGCTGCTCGGCGCCGCGCGCGGGCGGCGGCAGCGCGCGACACTGCAGCTCGCCAACGTCGCGGCCCGGCTCGAGACGCTGAGCCCGCTGGCCGTGCTCGGTCGCGGCTACGCCGTCTGTTGGACGGCGGACGGCGCGCGCGTCATCCGCGCCGCGTCTGACGTGGCGATTGGCGACACGGTGCGCGTGACCTTGAGCGACGGGAAGATTACAGCTAAGGTGTCAGGAACCGAATGAGTCAACCTGCCGGACCGTCCATCAAGGATTTCGAGGCCGCGCTCGCCGAGCTCGAATCGATCGTCAAGAAGCTCGAAGAAGGCGACCTCGCGCTCGAACAGTCGCTGGCGCTGTACGAACGCGGCGTGCAGCTCTCGCGCTTCTGCCACGCGCGTCTCGAGGACGCCGAACGGCGGATCGAGATCCTCAACGAGCGTGGCGAGCTGAAAGCCGCGCCGCCATCCCTGACGGATGAGACGGCCCGCGGCGAGGGCCGCGGCTGAGTCGTCGTGACCAGTGAATCGCTCTCCGCTTTCCTCGAGCGCGCGCGCACCGAGGTCGACTCCGCACTCGAGCGCTACCTTCCGTCGGCCCCCGCCAGCCCGGCGCTGGTCTGCGAGGCGATGCGCTACAGCGTGTTCGCCGGCGGCAAACGGCTGCGCCCCGTCCTGACTCTGGCGGCGGCGGACGCGGTGACGCGACGGCGGAGCGAGACGCCGCCCGATGCGTCCGGCGCGCTCGCGCTGCCCGCGGCGTGCGCAATCGAAATGATCCACACGTACTCGCTCATCCACGACGATCTGCCGGCGATGGACGATGACGTCCTGCGACGCGGGCGGGCGACGCTGCACGTCGTGTACGGCGAAGGCATCGCGATCCTCGCCGGCGACGGACTCCACGCGGAAGCGTTCGGGCTGCTGGCGCGCGAGCCCGCGAGCGACGACCCCGCGATCGCCGGGCGGAAGCTGCAGGTGCTGCGCGTCATCGCGGAGGCGGCCGGCGCCGCCGGCATGGTCGGCGGCCAGGCGATCGATCTTCAAGCAGCCGGCCAGGCGCCTGGGCACGATCTCACGCTCAACGCCGAGGCGCTGCGCGCCATGCACGCGCGCAAGACCGGCGCGCTCATCAGGGCCGCGGCCGTCAGCGGCGCGGTCATGGCCGGCGCGGACCGCGCGATCATCGACGCCGTCGACCGCTACGCCGCCGACATCGGCCTCGCGTTTCAAATCGTCGACGACATCCTCGACGTCGAGGGCGACCCCGCGTCGCTCGGAAAGACCGCCGGCAAAGACGCCGCCGGCGCGAAGCCGACCTATCCCGCGTTCTTCGGTCTTGCCCGATCGCGACAGCTCGCCGATGAGTGCGCGGAGCGCGCGCGCCAGACGCTCACCGAGGCCGGACTGACGGCCGGGTGGCTGCCGGCGATTG